>DASUAL010000091.1:0-10486 GCA_035763805.1 Gemmatimonadales bacterium | reverse complement strand
CCCCGCACCACGAGCGTGCGAGCCCCGTAGGCGAGCGCCTGGGCGAGCTTCCCGACGGCGACCTGTCCCTTGGGGACGACCACTAGCGCGGAGAGCTCGGCGAGGGCGGCATAGGCCGCCAGGGCCGCGCCGGTGTTCCCGGTCGACGCACACGCGACGGCGGTGGCCCCGACGCGCCGGGCCTGGGTCACGCCGACCGTCATGCCGCGGTCCTTGAAGGAGCCGGTCGGGTTCAGCCCCTCGTGCTTGAGCAGCAGCGCGGGCGTCCCGACCCACTCGGCAACCGCGCGGGACGCGAGGAGCGGCGTGTTCCCCTCGGGGTAGGTCAGGATCTGGTGCGCGGCGCCCGGCAGCACCACTTCGCAGAAGCGCCACACGCCCGAGGCATGCGGGCCGCTGCGCGCGCCCCCCCCCAACCGTCCGTCGAACAGCGCGCGCAGCTGGGCGCCCGTCACGGCGGGTGTCGCGTGGCGAACCTCGAGCAGCCCCTGGCAGCGGGGGCAGCGGGGGTGAGTGTCGGTGTCCGGGATGTCGTGGCCGCAGCCCGCGCAGCGCTGCCGGGTCGCGCTCATGGGCGTGAAGATAACCCCCCTACTTCTCGAACATGAGCTCTTTCGCCCGTTGAGTTGCTCGCACCACCGCCTTGATCAGCGTCACGCGGAGCTTTCCCTCCTCCAGCTCGAGCAGGCCGTCGATCGTGCAGCCGGCCGGCGTGGTGACCGCGTCCTTGAGCAGCGCGGGGTGATCTCCGGTATCGAGCGCGACCTTCGCCGCCCCGAGCAGCGTCTGCGCCGACAGCAGGGTGGCCACGTCCCGCGGCAAGCCGACCTTGACTCCCGCCTCCGCCAGCGACTCGAGGATCACGTAGATGAACGCCGGCCCGCTCGCCGATAGGCCGGTCACCGCGTCCATGTGCTTCTCGTCCACCACGACGGTTCGGCCGACCGTGTCGAACAGGCGGCGGGCGGTGTCCAGGTGCGCGTCCGTGGCGTGAGTCCCCTTGCACAGGCCCGTCATGCCGGCGCCCACCTGACACGGCGTGTTCGGCATCCCGCGCACGACGGGCACGCCCGCGTCGAGGTGCCCTTCGATGAAACTGGTCGGCACTGATGCGGCCACGGACACGACGAGTTTGGTCGGCGTGATCTCCGGCCGGATCTGCTCGAGCAGCTCCCGCACGTTTTGCGGCTTGACCGAGATCAGGATCAGGTCCGCCGCCCGCGCCGCCGCACGGTTGTCGGTACCCACCGCGATGGCGAGCTGGTCGCCGAGCAGGCGGGCGCGCTCGGCGTGGCGGACCGTGGCACGGGCGTTGTCGGCCGGGAGGCCGGCCTTCAGCAGCCCCTGGAGCAGGATACTGCCGATCTTGCCCAACCCCAGCACCGCCACCTGTTGACTCATCATGGCGTCCTCATCGCAGATACTCCTCGAGCAGGGTGGCCGCGTCGGTCTTCTCGTCGCGGTACTTGATGATCACCGGTGCGTAGAGCGAGATCCCCCAGCTCCGTGCGACGGGGCCCTGCGCGGCGCGCGCGCCTGGCACGACGACGGCACCGGCGGGAATCTCCAACGGTACGTCGCCGGAGCGCCGGTACACCCGCTCTCGCACGAGATCGTAGACGGGGGTCGAGCCGGTGAGGATCGTTCCCGGGGCGAGCACGGCTCGCTCCCGCACGATCGTGCCTTCGTAGACGCCGCACCCGCCGCCCACCAGGACGTCGTCCTCGACGATCACGGGCAGGGCGCCGACCGGCTCGAGCACGCCTCCGATCTGGGCCGCCGCCGACAGGTGCACGCGTTTGCCGAGCTGCGCGCAGGAGCCGACGAGTGCGTGGCTGTCGATCATCGTCCCCTCATCCACGTACGCACCGACGTTCACGAACATCGGCGGCATGCACACCACCCCGGGCGCCAGGTACGAGCCGTCACGGATGCTCGACCCGCCCGGCACGATGCGCACACCATCGGCGAGAGTCGTGGCCCGCACCGGGTAGGTGTCCTTGTCGAAGAAGCGCAGGGACTCGTGCGCCGACATGTCGACGATCGTCCCCAGGCGGAAGCCGAGCAGAATCCCCTGCTTCACCCACGCGTTCACGCACCAGGTACCGTCCGGCGTCCGCTCCGCCGCGCGAACCTCGCCGCGCGACAGCGCGCCGCGGAACTCGGCGAACAGAGCCCGAGCGTCGTCGGAGGTTGGTGGCGCCGCGGCGGCCAGCGCCTCGATGCGCTCACGCAGCGGCATGGGCGGCGCCGGGCAGCAGGCCCAGCTCCTGGAGCGCCGCGCGCAGTCGGGCGCGGGTCTGCTCCTGGACCGGAACGAGCGGCAGGCGGTACTGCTCCTCGACGAGGCCCATCAGCGCCAGCGCGGCCTTGACGGGCCCAGGGTTCGATTCGATGAAGTTCGCTTCCATCAGCGGGAGCAGGCGGTAGTGCAGGGCCCGGGCCGCATCCCAGGCGCCGCGCAGCGCCAGGTCCGTCAGCCGGGCCATCAGGTCGGGCACCTCGTTCGACACGACCGAGATGATGCCGTCCGCCCCCAGGGCGATGAGTGGGAGGGTCACCGCGTCGTCGCCCGAGAGGACCCGAAAGTTCGCCGGCCGGTCGCGTAGGATCGCCATGATCTGCGCGAAGTCCCCCGATGCTTCCTTGATGCCGACGATGTTGTCCTGGTCACGCGCTAGCGACAGCGTCGTGGCCGCCGCGATGTTCGACGCCGTGCGGCCCGGCACGTTGTACAAGACGACCGGGAGGTCGTCCACGGCCTCGGCGACCGCCCGGAAATGTGCCAGGAGCCCTGTCTGGGTCGGCTTGTTGTAATAGGGCGCCACCACGAGCACCGCATTCGCGCCCGCGCTGCGAGCGGCCCGCGCCCGCTCGATCGTCACGGCGGTCGCGTTGCTGCCCACGCCGGCGAGCACCCGGGCTCGCCCCCGCGCCGTCTCGACCGTGAGCGCGACGACTCGTTGCTGTTCCTGGTCAGTCAGCGTCGCCGCCTCGCCCGTCGTGCCACAGGGCACGAGCAGCGACACGCCGCCCGCCAGCTGTCGCTCGACGAGGGCTCGAAACCGTGACTCGTCCACGTCCCCGGCGGCGGTAAATGGGGTCACCAGCGCGGTGCCGCAACCGCGCAGCCACTCGACGCGTATCGTCATACGGCCTCTCTCTCTCCTGACAGGACATCGTCCAGCACGTTCGCGAAGGTGTACACGCCGCGCCGGCCCAGCACCCAGCGGGCCGCGAGCAGCGCGCCCGCGGCGCACCCGTCGCGGCTCCGAGCGGCGTGCGTGAGCATGATCTGGTCGCCCGTCGAATCGAACCCGACGCGATGGGTGCCGGGAATGCTGCCCGCGCGCGTGCTGGCGACGGAAACGTCGCTCCGGCCCAGCTGCCGAACCAGGATGTCCTTGAGCATCAGGGCGGTGCCGGACGGCGCATCGCGCTTCGCCGCGTGGTGGGCTTCCTCGATGAACGGGTCGTAGCCGGGGACGCCGCGGAACAGCTCGGCCGCGCGTGCCACGATCCGACAGAACAGGTTGGCCCCGATCGAAAAGTTCGCTCCGTACACCAGCGCCCCACCTCGATCCTCGATCAGGCGGCGCACGGCGGCCTCCTGCGCGTGCCACCCGGTGGTGCCCTCGATGAGCGGCACGCCGGCTGCGGCGCACGCTTCGACGTGCGCCGGCACCCCGCCCGGCACCGAAAAGTCGATCGCGACGTCGTGCCCCGGGAGCAAACGGCCCGCGTCGCCCGCGTTCCGAGACGTCACGACGGCGCCGACTTCGTGCCCTGCGTCGCGGGCTTGCGCCTCCACCACGCGAGCCATCCGGCCGTAGCCCAACAGCGCCAGCCTCACGCGACGACTCGCTCCCGGAGCAGGGCGCGGACCAGGCGCACGTAGGCTTGCACTCCCGCCACAAGCTCCGCCGCGGAGATGCGCTCGTGCTCGGTGTGGGCATCGAGGATCGACCCCGGCCCCAGGAGGAGGGGCCGGCCCCAGTTCGTGAGATGGGGGATATCGGTCGTGAACCGCACGACGCATGTCTCGCATCCCGGTACGGTTGTAAGCCGCATCGGGTTCACCGCCGTCAGGTATTCGATCCGAGCCCGTCCTCCGACGGTGCGCTCGAGCAGCCGCTGCACGGGCTCGGCGTTCGTCACGAGGCGGACCTGCAGATCAGCCCGCGCGTCTGAGGCGACGACGTTCGGCCGGGTCCCCCCCGCTATGACGCCGACGTTCAGCGTGGTGTCGCCGAAGAACGGGTCCGTGGGCCACGCGACGCGACGCAGGTCGGCGAGCACTTCGAGCAGCGAGTCGATCGCCGATCGCCCCTGTTCGGGATACGCGGAGTGGGCTGCCGTGCCGGTGGTGCGCAGCGTGAGCCGCAGCGACCCCTTGGAGCCCTCGGCGAGTTTGTTGTCGGTGGGCTCGCCGTCGATCAGCCAGCGACACTCGCGGGCGCGCGGATGAGCGTTTGCCGCCCGTGCGCCGACGCTCCCCATCTCCTCGTCGACGACGAACAGCAGGCCGATGTCGCTCACGCCCTCGGCCCGGAGCCGCTCGGCGGCGGCGATCTGGGCGGCGATGATGCCTTTCGCATCGCAGGCACCGCGTCCGTACAGGACGCCGGTGTCCTCGCGCGCCGGCAGGTGGGGCGGCACGGTGTCGAGATGCGTGGAGAGCACCAGTCGCGGTGCGTGCTCCGTGGTGGCCAGCACATTCGGACGGCCCGGCGCCGCGTCGAACATATCCACCCGGTAGCCGAGGTCCGTCAGACGCTGCCCGACGAACTGCGCCACGTCCCGTTCCTCACCCGACACGGACGGGATGTCCACGAGCTCGCGCGCCAACGCGAGAGGATCCGTCATGGGGCCGCCGCGTCGCTCGCGTCCGCGGCGACCGCTGGCCGTTCGCGTTCGAAGAACGCCTCGTGCAACCGACGCACGGTCTCGCGCGCGCGGTCCTCCTCGACCACGAACGTCAGGTTGACACGGGACGCACCCTGCGAGATCAGGGCCACGTTGATGTCCGGCACCGTGGTGAAGACGCGGGCGGCGACGCCGGGTGTCGCGCGCAACCCCTCGCCGACCACGCACACGATCGCCTGATGCGGCTCGACGGTCACCTCGCCCAGCGTGCGTAGCTCGTTCACGATCTGCGGGAGCGCCCCGGCGTCGTCCAGGGTGAGCGACACGCTGACCTCGGACGTCGTGACGACGTCCACCACCGTGCGATGACGGTCGAAGACCTCGAACAAAGACCGCAGGAATCCGTACGCGCCGAGCATGCGGGTGGATGCGATCTGGAGTACGGTGATCCCGGTTTTGTGCGCGATGGCCTTGACGGCTCCCGGCCAGACTTCGGGCTCGGCGGCGACCAGGGTGCCGGGGTGCTCCGGTGCCCGCGAATTGCAGATCCGGACCGGGATCGCTCGGTCGGTCGCCGGCTGGATGGTCTTGGGGTGCAGCACCTTGGCCCCGAAGTACGCGAGCTCCGCGGCTTCGCGGTACGTGAGGCGCGGGATCGGGCGGGCAGCGGGGACGACCCGCGGATCGGCGGTGAGCACGCCGCTGACGTCGGTCCAGATCTGGATTTCGGCGGCGCCGAGCGCGGCGCCCACGAGCGCGGCGCTGTAGTCCGATCCGCCCCGGCCGAGCGTCGTCGTCCTCCCGCCCGTGGTGCCCGCGATGTAGCCGCCGAGCACCGGGACGAGGGCACTGTCGAGCAGCGGGAGCAGCTCGGCCCGAGTTCGGCGGTCCGTTTCGGGGAAGAGAGGGGTCGCCCCGCCGGGCGTATCTTCGGTGACGATGCAGCGGCGCGCGTCCACATGGCGGGTCGGGAGCCCGGCGGCTACCAGCGTGGCCGCGAGCAGAGTGGCGGAGAGCCGCTCGCCGTGCGACACGACCTCGTCGCGCAGCGCGGGGCGGTCCGCCGACTCGACGGGCAGCCGCTCGAGCAGATCGCGGATTTCACGCCGGGCGCGCGCGAGTGTGTCATGGAAACCCGTCGCCGCTGTCGGGGGCAGCAGGTCCCGCGCGACGGCGTCGTACCGGTCGAGCTGGGGCTGCAAGCCCTGCTGGGCCCCCGCGAGGTCGCCGTCCGTGGCGGCGACCGTGCTTGCGAACAGCGCGTCGGTCACCCCCGCCATGGCGGACACGACCACCACCTGGCGTGGTCCGCCGTGCGCTCGCACGATCGCGGACACGCGCTCGAACGCGACCGAGTCCGCGACCGATGTGCCGCCGAACTTGAGGACGGTGAGCTGACTCACGGCATCGACCTCGAAACAAGCTGTTGCGCGCGCCCACCCACGGAACGGTCGGGCGCGCGATAGTTCACGACTGCGATTGTCGGGAAGTGAGCCCGAAGCCTACGACTGTTGGAGCGGAAGACACGCCCGCTTTCGGCGGGCTACCCAGTGACCGCCGCACGGGGGAGCAGCGTGGGAGTGCTGGTTCATGTGGTGAGCGCGAAAGCTTGCGCCCCGCGCGGCTGCTGTCAAGCAGTCGCGCCGGCGAGCTTGAGCACGTCGTTGACGATTCCCCCCGCGGTCACGGCCGGCCCGGCGCCCGGTCCGGTGATCACGAGCGGATGCTTCTTGTAGCGCATGGTCGTGAAGATGAACTGGTTGTCGGTCCCGTTGAGGGAGGCCATCGGGCTCGACGCGTTCACCACCACGAGCCCGACCCGGATGCCCCGTCGCGTCACGATCGCCCGGTAGCGCACCACGCCGCCGCGCGCGCGGGCCGCGTTCACGCGGCGCTCCCACCCCGGGTCGTGCGTCTCGAGACTTCCCAGGAACTTTTCGAGCGACAACTTGTCGGCGCCTTTGGGCACGAGCGACTCCACGGCGATGTCGTCGAGCTCGCCGGCGAACCCGAGCAGCCGGCCGAGAATCAGCGCCTTGCGCGCCACGTCCATGCCGGACAGGTCTTCGCGTGGGTCCGGCTCCGGATAACCCTTCGCGATGGCGCCACGCAGCGCCTCGGAGAACGGTCTGCCGCGCCCCAGCTCGCCGAACACGTACCCCAGCGTGCCCGACGGGCAGCCTTCGATCTTGGACACGCGGTCACCGGAGTCCACGAGCTTGTAGTAGGTGTCGATGATCGGCAACCCGGCGCCGACCGTCGCCTCGTGCAGCAGCTGACGGCCGTGGGCGGCGGCCGCGGCCTTGAGCTCCTCGTACTTCCGCTTGTCCCCCGTGATCGGCCGTTTGTTGGCGAGCACGACGTGCATCCTGGCCGCGAGCGCCGCCTTGAGAATCTCCGACGTGTCGTCCGCCGTGACGTCCACAAGAATCGGGTTCGCCAATGCGTGACGGGCGACGAATGCCACCGCCTCCGCTGCCGTTCCCTTGCGGCCGCCGGCGAGCTTTGCGAACGGCGTCCCCCTCGTCTTTGCCGCCGCAAGCCCCGCGAGCCGCCGCGGTGACAGGCCACGGGCGTCGAATACAAAGCCGCTGCGGTCGATCATCCCCACGACGCGCAGCTGCCCGGAGTCAGGTTTCAGCTTCGCGATGAGCGGCGCGAGCGTTTGTCCGATCTGTCCGAACCCGAGCAACACGACGTCGGTCCGATCGGGATGGCCCACCATCCCACCGCCGATTTTCGACAGCTGAAATGCGGCGTGCACCGCGCGGAGCGCGGGGCCGGCGTCCTTGCGGTCCACCACGAGGGAGAGGTTCAACTCGGACGAGCCCTGCGCGATGGCGATGATATTGATCCCCGCATCGGCGAGCGCGGAAAAGACCCGGGCCGCGATCCCCGGCGTGCGCGCCATCCCGATGCCGACCACCACGAGCGTGGCGACCCCGGTGCGCGCTTCCACACCGTCGATCTCCCGCCGCGCGATCTCGTGCCGGAA
This sequence comes from Gemmatimonadales bacterium, assembly GCA_035763805.1. Lineage (GTDB taxonomy): Bacteria > Gemmatimonadota > Gemmatimonadetes > Gemmatimonadales > GWC2-71-9 > DASUAL01. The sequence goes on along the minus strand of DASUAL010000091.1, from coordinate 2,625 downwards.
CGCGTCCACCAGACTGGCTCGGGCGCGCTCCGCGTGCTCCTCGGGTACGCTGAAGCAGATCGAGTGCTCGGAAGAGGCCTGGCTGATGAGGGAGACCGAGATCCCCTCCCGGTGCACGGCGGCGAACGTCCGGGCCGCGATGCCAGGCACCCCGAGCATGCCGCTCCCCGTTACGGTGAGCAGCGCCTGCCCCGGGATCGCGGAGAGCGCTTTCACCGGATAGGCGTCGAGGGTGCGGCGCCGGGAGATCTCCGTACCGAGTGACCCGGGGTTGGCGAACGGCCGGATGTGGACCGCGATGGTGCTGCGCATCACCGGGATCAGCGCGCGCGGGTGGAGCACCCGCGCGCCGTAGTAAGCGAGCTCGGCGGCCTCGCGCAGGTGCAGCTGGGGGACGATGCGCGCATCAGGGACGATCCGTGGGTCCGCCGTGAGCACGCCCGGCACGTCCTTCCAAAGGGAGACGGAGAGTGCCCCGACCGAGCGCGCCAGCAGCGTGGCGCTCAAGTCGGACCCGCCGCGGCCGAGCGTCGCCACCTGGCCGTCGGGCGCCGCTCCCAGGAATCCCGGAACGATCGCCACGACCCCCCGGGCCAGCAGCGGCCCCAGCTCCCGGCGCGCGTGACGCTCTGTCAGCTTCAGGTCGGGCGATGCATTGCCGAAGGTGCCGTCCGTCTTGACGACGTCCACGGCGTCCACGTACGCGCACGGGCAGCCTGCGGCCTCGAGCGCCGCCGCGACGAGGCGGGCGCTGAGCCGCTCGCCCCGCGCCACGAGATAGTCGGTCGTGCGGGGAGTCAGCTCGCGCAGAGTCGCGAGGCCCGCGGCGAGCTGCTCGAGCTCGCCGCACGATTGGTCGATGAGTCCGAGGAGCTCATCGAGCCGGGCGCCGGATGAGAGGAGCCCGCGCGCGGCATCCGCGTGCGTCGCCCGGAGCTGTGTCGCCGCCGCATGCGTATGCGCCGCGTCGCCCCCCCCGCGGACCGCCCGTGACGCGATCTCGAGCAACGCGTCGGTGACGCCGGCCATCGCCGACACGACGACCACCAAAGGCCCAGGACGGTGGCTCTGGATGATCGAGATCGCGTGTGCGATCGCCGGGCCGCTGGCGAGCGAGGCGCCGCCGAACTTGTGGATCTGCGCGGGACGGGTGGGCCGCGTCATGGACGGGCTACACGGCCTCGTAGCCGCGCGCCGGACGGGCGACGAGGAAGTGCTCGGCGCGCACGCCGGCGTCCTGCCAGGCGCGCACCATCGCAGCGCCGATTGCGGGCGCGCGCTCGGCCGCTGCCACCGCCAGAATCGTCGGACCCGAGCCGGACAGGGTCGCCCCGAACGCGCCCGCTGCCCGCGCTGCGGTGACGACAGCGTCGTACCCGCGCACCAGCGACCGCCGGAACGGGACGTGGAGCACGTCATCCAGGCCCGCCGCGAGGAGCCTGGGGTCGGCGTGCGTGAGGCCGTGCACGAGCCCCGCGCTCCGCGCCGCTGCCTCCACGGCCGTGGCGTGGGGCACGGTCTCGGGAAGCACGGCGCGGGCCTGCTTCGTCTCCACGACGAAGTCGGGGACGGCGAAGACGAGCGCGAGCGAATCGTGGATCGCGAGGCGTGTGACGGTGAGGCCGCCCCCGCCCCCCGTGTCGCGCAGCACGAGGGTCGCGCCCCCGTACACCGCCGGGGCCACGTTATCGGGGTGGCCCTCGACCTCGGTGCAGAGCGCCGCCAGCGCGTCTTTGCCGAGGTCGAGCTCGAGGAGCGCGGTCGCCGCCGCCGCCCCGGCGACCGTCGCGGCGGCGGAGGAGCCGAGCCCGCGGGCCACCGGGATGTCGGACTCCGCTGTGAGAACCAGGCTCAGCGGCACCTTGCGCCCCGCCACCTGGCATGCCTTGACGAACCCGCGGTACAGGAGGTCCTGCTCCGGCGGCGACGCCACGGCGTGCAGCGTGCCCCGTCGCTCAATCGTCACGGGTGCGCCGGCGGACCCCGATGCGGGGCGGGCGGTGACCGTCAGCCGGTGCTCGACGGCCACCCCGATGCAGTCGAACCCCGCACCCAGGTTCGACGTGGAGCCCGGTACACTGACGGTCACGCTCGGTCGCATGGCAGCACCGACGGGTCTAGGGAATAGAAAAGCCCGGGCAATACGCCGCGGGCGATCGCTTTTTAGCAACTTGTTTAACGTGGCTGCAATACGCGGCAAATCACCACGGGGAGTTCGGTTGTATGTTGATAGTTACCGCGGGGGCAGGGAAGCGTCAAGGAGACTGGAATGGCGGCAATCCGGGTCGGCATCCTCGGAGCGACGGGCACGGTCGGGCAACGGTTCATCGCATTGCTCGAGCGTCACCCGCAGTTCGTGGTGACGGCGCTCGCCGCGTCCGACCGCTCACAGGGGAAGCCCTACGGAGAAGCCTGCGCCTGGCGCCTGCCGGGGGAGATGCCTGCCGGTGTGCGCGCGCTCGTCGTGCAGGCGCCGGAGCCGGTGCTCGACTGCGACGCGGTGTTCTCGAGCCTGCCGGCGGAGGTCGCGGGGGACGTCGAGGCGGCCTTCGCCCGAGCTGGCTACGCCGTGATCAGCAACTCGTCGTCGCACCGGATGGACGGCGCCGTGCCGTTGCTCGTTCC
>DASUAL010000090.1:0-6068 GCA_035763805.1 Gemmatimonadales bacterium | reverse complement strand
TCCGCTGCAGCAGGGCGACGCGCTCCTCGCCTTGCGGGCCGACTGCGAGCCGCGCGCGGGACTCCTCGAGCCAGCGCCGGAATCCGGGAATCGGCGACAGCGTTGCGAAGGTCCGCAGCTGCGGAACCTCGCGCTTGAGCTCTTCGGCCACTTGCTTGATCAGCAGGTTGCCGAACGAGATGCCGCGCAACCCGTCCTGGCAATTCGTGATCGAATAGAACATCGCGCTGTCCGCCTCGTCGCCCGACGATACCGAGGACCCCACCTCGAGCAGCGGCTGCACGCGGGCGCTCATCCCCCGGGTCAGCGCCACCTCGATGAATACGAGCGGCTCGTCCGGGAGCTGCGGGTGGAAGAAAGCGAAGCAGCGGCGGTCCGCCTCCAGACGGCGCCGCAGGTCGCCCCACCCCTGGATGGCGTGAACCGCCTCGTACTGCATGAGCTTCTCCAGCACGATCGCAGGCGTGTGCCAGTCGATCCTTTCCATCCTCAGAAACCCCCGGTTGAACCATGAGCGCAGGAGCTTCAGCAGGTCGTTATCGATGACCTTCCATTGCGGGTGCGCCGCGATGCCTTTGAGAATGAGTCTGCGCATCTCGACCAGCGCCGCCGTCGCGCCAGGCGCCGCGTTCAGGCGCCGGAACAGCTCCGGGCGCAGCGATTCCGCCGATTCCTGCAGGCGGATCAGGTTTTCGGGAATCGGGTCCGCCCGGTAGGCGTCTGCAGCCCGGCCGACGGCGTCGGGCGATGGCGAGAAGGTCTTCGCCAGCACATCGAAAAACTCTTCGCGCTCGCGCTCGCCGAGCGTCTGGTAGCAGCCGAGGGCTTCGCGGGCGAGCGCCACGCCGGTGATCTCGCCGTGCTCGCTGAGCAGCGACTCGCAGAGGGAAACGAGGTGCTGCGTCTGCTGATGGATTTCGCCGTTCGCCCGCCCGAACAGGCGCCGCAGGAAGGACGAGGCGCTCATCGAGGCCCCATCAGGTCGCGGTCGCGGCCGCTCTTGCCTCGCTCACGAGACGCTCGGTTTCCTCGCCGGCCATGCGCTCGATGTCGTCCTGGTACTTGAGCAGCACGCCGAGCGTGTTGTTGACCGTCTCCGGGTCGAGCGCGATGCGATCGAGCGCCACCAGGCAGTTCGCCCAGTCGATCGTCTCGGCCACGCCGGGCAGCTTGAAGAGGTCGACGCCGCGCAGGCGCTGCACGAACGCGACCACTTCCTTCGACAGCGCGGCGGACGCGCGCGGCGCCTTGCGCCGCAGGATCTCCAGCTCGCGCGCGGCGTCCGGATAGTCCACCCAGTAGTAGAAGCAGCGCCGCTTCACCGCGTCGTGGATCTCGCGCGTGCGGTTCGAGGTGATGACGACGATGGGAGGCTCCGCGGCGCGCAGCGTGCCGATCTCGGGGATCGAGATCTGCCAGTCCGAGAGCACTTCGAGCAGGTAGGCCTCGAACGGCTCGTCGGTGCGGTCGAGCTCGTCGATCAACAGCACCGGCGCGGCGCCTTTCTTGCCTTCGAGCGCGCGCGCGAGCGGACGCTTGACGAGGAACTTCTCCGAGAAGATATCCTGCGAGAGCTTCTCTTTCGACTTCTCCCCCGCGGCTTCCGACAGCCGGATCTCGATCATCTGGCGCGAGTAGTTCCATTCGTAGGCCGCCTGCGCGATGTCGAGCCCTTCGTAGCACTGCAGCCGGATCAGCTCGGTGCCGAGCACTTGCGCGAGCACCTTGGCGATCTCCGTCTTCCCGACGCCCGCGTCGCCCTCGACGAGCAGCGGCTTGCGCATCTCCCGTGCGAGATACACCGCCGTGGCGATCGCCGGATCGGCGATGTACCCCTGCGCTTCCATCGCCTGGTGCAGCGCGCGGATCTCCGGTCTCACACCGCGCCTCCCGCCTCCGACGCGGCCACATAGCGGCCCGGGTCGGCGAGGAACTGCGCCCGGCACCCGCCGCAGCAGAAGTAGTAGGCGCGACCGCCGGACTCGGCTCGGTGCTGCGCGGTCGCGATCGTCACCTGCATGCCGCACACGGGGTCAAGCGCCTCGGCCGCCGGTTCGGGATGCCCGGGGGACGCGGTGGTGGCAGGGCCGCCAGGGGCCGCCCGCCGCGCCTGGACGATTTCGGCGAGGACGCTGAGGGCGATTTCCTCGGGGCTGTGCGCGCCGATATCGAGGCCCGCGGGACTCTTGATCCGCTCGAGGGTTGCCGGCGCGGCGCCCTGCGCGACCAGCGTCGCGCGGATCTGATCGAACCGCCTGCGGCTCGCCACGACGCCGATGTACGCCGGCTCGAGGGCCAGCGCGGAGAGAATCGCCGTCTCGTCTCGTTCGCCCATCGTCGCGATCACCGCGAACAGCTGGGCGCCGCGTGCCCCGGGCCACGCCTTGAGCTGCGCCGCGTCGAGGCTCGTGAGCACCCGGTCCGCCTCCGGGAACGTCGCCCGGTCGGCCCCGGGGTCCACCGCGTCCACCGTGTAGCCCATCGCCTTGGCGAGCCGGGCGAGGGCCTGGGCGGCGGGAGAGAGGCCGAACACGATGAGTCGCGGCAGGGGCAGCACCGGCTCGACGTAGATGTCCACACAGCCTCCGCTGTGGCACGTCATCGGCAGGGCGACCACGCCCGCGCGACGGTCGGACCCGGGGTCGGGGGAGAGGGCGATGAGGCGGGGCTGACCGTCGGCCAACGCGCGGAGGGCCTCGCGCACCACGGTCGGCTGCGTGCAGCTGCCGCCCAACCACCCGTGGAATGTGCCGCCGCGAGTGATCAGCGCCGAGTCGCCTACGCGCGCCGAGCTCGGCGCCTCGCGGCGCACTACCGTGGCGAGCGCGAATGCTTCTCCCTGCCTGGCCAGGTCGGACGCGAGCGAGAGCAGGTCGGCGCGCACTTTGGCTACCGGATTTCGTCGAGCGCGAGGCGCACGGTCACAGGCGGGAATTGTATCCTATTCGGAAGGGATCGGCGACCCTCCTTACTGCGGCAGCCCACCCGACGGTCAGGGGAGCGCTGGTCCGACGACCCACTTCACGAGCCGGCCCGGCTCGAGCGGCGTCTGCGGCTCGACCTGGTTGATCAGGGCGAGCGTCGCGGCCGGGACCGGCGACGGCCGCTGGCGCGCCAGCTCTTCGATCGTGCTGCGCCGGTCGAGCTTCACGATGTCCACCCGCTGCGGCTGCACGTTGAGCGCGGCCGGGTCGGTGAGGCGCGCGAAGCTCAGGAGCGAGCGCTCGACGGCGGCCTGGTGCGTGGGCCAGCGCGCCTCTGAAGCGTAGCCGACGAGGCGGTACACCGCGCCGCCGAGCTCGACGCACAGCACCGCGCCGCGGAGGGTGCCGCTCTCGGTCGCCGCGGAGAACGCGGCGCTCGCGGCGGGAAGCCCACCCACGCTCGCGCGGGCGGGCACGCCGCCGCTGATGCCGCGTTGCGACACGAACGCGCGGGCGGCCGCGTCGGCACTCGGCTCCTTTGCGAGCGCCAGCTCGACCACCGCGTCCTTCTGCGGGCTCACGGCGACCACGGCCTGCTTGCCGTTGCTCGTGGCCCAGCCCTCCGGGAACGTCATCCGGAAGCGCAAGTCGGGATGGAAGAACTGGCTCCCCTTGAAATATCCCTCACGGGGGTTACTCCCGAACACCACACCGTCGAGCCGCTGCAGATAGGACTCCCGGTTCACGGCGGTCCCGGCGAAGCCCTGAGGCAGGGCCGCGATCGCCTGCTCGATCCGCCCGCGGCGGTTCTCCGGGTTCGGGTGCGTGGCCAGCCACTCCGGGATGCGCCCGCCGCCGTGCGCCTGGCTCACGCGGTCCAGCATGGTGAACACGTCGGGCATCTCGCGGGGGTCGTAGTTGGCGCGACGCATGTAGCGCAGACCGAGATCGTCGGCCTGTCGCTCGGCGTCGCGCGAGTACTTGAGGAACAGAACCCCCAACCCAGCGCTCGCGAGACCCGCGTAGCGCTCGAATTCCGGGCTCGCGATGGTGCCGATGGCGAGGCCCAGCTGGGCGAGCTGCTGTTTGCTCATCTGGCTCACGGAGTGGCGTGCCGTGACGTGACCGATCTCGTGCCCCACCACGCTGGCGAGCTCCGCCTCGGACTCCAGGTGGGCGAGGATCCCGCGCGTGACGTAGATGTAGCCGCCGGGGAGGGCGAAGGCATTGACCACCGGGTCGTCCACCACGCGGAACGTCCAGGGGAGCCCGGGGCGCTCCGACGTGGCGGCGAGCCGCGCGCCGAGCTGCTGGATCCAGCGTTGCAGGGCCGTGTCGGAATAGAGCCCGATCGAGGCGACGACGTCCGTGTCGTAATCGCGCCCCATCGCGACCTCCTGCGACTCGCTGATGAGGATGAGCTGCTTCCCGCCGGTGGCGGGGTTGGTGGCGCAGCCGGCCGCGACGAGGGTCGCGAGGAAAAGCGGGGTGGAGGCGCGCATTGGCCTGTCTCTGTCGACTGTCGTCGGGTAAGATACACCGCAACGGACGGAAGCGAGCAGCACTCAAGGCGGTGAGGCGCGCGAGCGTTACGCGGCAGGCCGCGTGATCAGGCCGCCGCTCGCAGGGGACTGAGTCTCAGAACGAGAACATGAGCCCGACTTCGGGGGCGAAGTCGGTTGCGTTCGTGGTGAAGCCCAGGCCGTTGTTGACCTTGAGAATGGCGTGTGGGCTGAACTGCCACTGAATCTCGGTGAGCAGCGACACCTCGTCGACCTGATTGCCCTCGATGGCCGCGACGACGCGCCACGCGGGCGAGAGACGTCGCAGATACTCGATGGCGTACTCGCCGGCGTCGAACTTAGGGCTCGCCGCAGGCGAGTATTCCCCCGCTGCGCGCACGGTCAAGGTGCCCCAGTCAAAACCCCTGGTCAGGCCGACCCCGGCAAAGAACTCCCAGTCCTGGGTGCCGATGATGTGCTTGGTCTTCTGCAGCGGGAACACCGTCCCGAAGTACGTGAAGAACTCGGGCCGGGTTGCGGTCTCACGCTGAAAGCGCCAGCGGATCTGGCCCTCCACGTCCCCCAGCCCGGATTCCTGCACCCGGCGCGGCCCGGGGGACGGATCGTTCGACGCCTTGTCCAGCGTGGCCGTGATGATGGCCCCTTCGAACTCGAGGGCGAGATCGGGGGAGACGCCGTACCCGAAGAACAGAATTCCCTCGGACGCGCGGTAGCGCCCGCGGTAGTCCACGATGGAGGTTCCGTGTCCAAGCTCGCTCGGCTTGTACTCGAGGTTCCGGTCCGCGTACCACTCGAAGAACGGATACACCAACAGCTCGCCGTGGCGAACGTAGGTGCCCAACAACGACGTGCGAACTCCGGCCCCGCGGTCGCGCAGGTAGGGGGGCAGCTCCTGGGCTGCGAGCGAGGCGCCTGATGGGAGAACGGCGAGCGCCACGAGGAGCGCCACGGGGCTCACCCCGAGCGGCGGTCGAGTCATAACCTTACTCCGTCGCAGCGGTCGTAAACGTGGTCTCGACGAACGAGATGTTCCCATCGGGCGTCACGGTGCCGATCCCCAGCTGATACTCCTTCCCGGGGACGAGGAAGCCGTTGGGCACGGCGAAGGTCGCCGCGGACCCGGACAGTCTCGCCGTGAGGTCGAGGCCCAGCTCATGCTGCTCAATATAAACGATGTAGGCAGCGAGATTCTTCACGGGGACCCACGTGATTTGCAGGTCCCTGATGCTCACGCTCGTCGCGCCAGCCGCGGGTCTGAGGAAGGACGCCGCAGGCGGCAGCTTGTGATGCAGGGTGGACGCGCCCCGGAGCTTCTGGCCGCCCGCGGTCGTTCCGGTGAAGGTGTACACACCCTCCGGGTAGGCCGCCCTCAGCTGCGCCGCATCGGGCGGCTCCGGGGACTCGAACCGGAACTGCCGCATTCCCAATGTGGAAGCGTCGGGAGCCGTGAAATCGATGACCGTTCGACCGTCCGGAGCGACCACGGCGAGCTTCGCCAGTCCGTCCTTGCCGCCCTTGACCTCGAATACGACCTCCACATCCTGGTCCGTGGCATTCTGCTCGAAGCGGACGCTCGCCACGGCGAAGGGCGCAGGCGGGGGCAGACTCGGAGTTCCCAGCA
>DASUAL010000089.1:0-5203 GCA_035763805.1 Gemmatimonadales bacterium | reverse complement strand
GTGGCACCGCTGGGTGCGCTCTCCGCGCTCTATCTGATGGTCTCGCTTCCCTGGCGCACGTGGCAGCGCCTGCTCATCTGGCTCGCGGTCGGGCTGGTGCTCTACTTCGCGTACGGGTATCGGAACTCGAAGCTGGCCTCGAGTGGTGACGTCGGGAGCGCGCCGGCGCGCTGAGCGGTGCGGTTCAGTCAGGAGCGCACGATGACGTGGCTGGTGGGGCGCGGTAGTGCACCCTTGGTGGTTGCGGTCGCGGTCGCCTGCGGCAGCGATGGCGGGACAGGACCCGTTCCGTGTGACACCTACACCGGCGGCATCGTATCCGGCGCCCTGCCCGGGACGTATGAGCTCGTCTCGTTTTGCCAGGGCCAGAAGCCGAACCTCGTGCCGCCGGCGGCCACCGGCACGGTGAACATCACTCACAGCGACTTCACCGCTGCAATCACGGTTCAGGGTCAACCCACCGCGATCAGCGGCACCTACACAACCATCGGACAAGCCATCACCGTCACGTTGAGCGGCGTGCCCGCTCAATTCGCAGGGACCTTCCGGCTCCGGAACGACACACTGGCGGTGAGCGGCGTCGTGGGGACTTTGCAGCTGTCCCTCGTCGGCACGAGAACGACGCCCTAGTGGTCGGGTTAGCTTTCCCAGACATGACGACGAACGGCGTCCCCGTCCCCCCCGAGCGCGCCCGCGCCGCGCGGGCGGTGGCGGGCGTGCTGCAGCCGGGCACGCGCGTCGCCCTTACCACTCACGTGAACGCGGACGGCGACGGGGTGGGGAGCGAGGTGGCGCTCTGGCATCTGCTCACGCAGCGCGGCCTCACTGCCGCTATCGCGAACCCGACGCCGATTCCCGAGCGGTTCGCGTTCCTCGTGCCCCCCGGCGCCGATCACTCCGACCGTGCGGCGAAGGAGATCGAGGCCGCGGACGTGGTCGTGGTGCTCGACATCTCGGACCTGAGCCGCCTCGGCGACCTGCAGCGCGCCATCAAGCACTCCCACGCCGTGGCCTGCATCGACCACCACGTCAGCCGCGGCTCGCTCCCCGAGGGCCCGCGGCTCGTCGCGCCCGACGCAGCGGCGACCGCCGAGCTGGTGTTCGACTTCGCGAGCGCGGAGGGGTGGTCGCTCGGTCCCGACGCGGCGCGCGCCCTGTACGTGGGGATCCTCACCGACACCGGCGCGTTCCGCTTCTCGAACACCACGCCGCGGGTGCTCCGCATCGCGGGGGCGCTGCTCGAGCGCGGTGTGGACCCGGAGTCGATCTACGAGTCGGTGTACGCGAGCGCGCCAGAGGGGCGCGTGCGGCTGATGGCGGAGGTGCTCCAGACGCTCGTGGTGGAGCCCGAGATCGGCCTGGCGTGGGTCACCGTGCCGCCGGACGCCCTGCACCGCCACAACGCCACCGCTGACGACCTGGACGGCATCGTCGAGTATCCACGCTCGATCGCCGGCGTGCGGCTTGCGCTGCTGTTTCGCCAGATCTCGAACGGCCGCGTGAAGGTGAGCTTTCGCTCGATGGGCGAGGTAGATGTGCACGAGCTCGCCCATCAATTCGGCGGCGGCGGCCACAAAAAGGCGGCTGGGGCCTCGCTCGAGGGCTCGATCGCCGAGGTGCAAGAGAAGGTGCTGGTCGCGGCGCGGGAGTACTTGAGGAGCCACCACTCCCGCGGCTAGGGGCCTCCCGGCTGCGACGTTGGCCAGATGAACAGATACCGCGTTGATGATGTCCCGTGGTTCTGGCGCCCGCTTTGGCTGGGCTATTCCTGGCTTCTCGGTCTGGGATGGTGGGCCGTCCTCCATGTTCTGCATCGGACGTGTCGCGTGCGCATCGAGGGGAGGGAGAATCTCGGGGAGCATGAGAGCTTTATCTACAGCCTGTGGCATCACTTGTGGTTTCTTTGGTTCGTGGCATTCGTGAGGTCGCACCGGCGGCACGCGTGGATGCAACATCCTGCTGCCTACATGAAGCCGGTCCACATTCTCCTTCGGCTGATGGGCGTTCGAGTTGTGTTGGGGTCAGGAGGTGAGGAAGGTCGGCAAGCGGCCACTACGTTGGTCGGGCTGCTCAAACAAGGTTGGTCGACTGCCATCTCGCCTGACGGACCGAGCGGCCCCGCTCGGGTACTGAAGAAAGGGGTGCTCCACATCGCGCTAGAGAGCGGGGTGCCGGTCGTGCCGGTTCGATTGGACGCGAAACCGGCGCTCCGCTTGCCATCGTGGGACAAGAAGCTCGTGCCGTTGCCGTTCGCTGGGATCATCGTCGTATTTGGAAAACCGGTGACCGTCACGAAGGAGAACTTCGCAGAGGCAGGCGGCCTCCTGGCCCGGAGGATGAGCGGGACTGAGGCCTAGCAGGCGGATCCGGGTACGGTCTGGTAGAGGCGCCTCAAGTGCGTGTCCAGCCGTTCGCCGCGGGAGCCGTGGCGTGCGGCGGCGCGACCACCCGTTCCAGGAGGGCGCCCGTCACGTAGATGCCCAGCGCCACGGCGAGCGACGTGAGGAACGGATAGGAGAGACCACCCACGCTCGCCGAGACGTAGGAGGCCATCCCGCCGACCAGCGTGGCGGCGGCGGTGCGCGGGCCGCCCCAGCGCGTGAACAACCCGAAACAGACGGTCACGAGGCTGCCCGTGCTCCCGAACGCGGACGCCTGCTCCACCAGGGCGAACACGCCCTCGGAGCGGAGCGCGAGCACGTAGGCGACGAGACCGAACGCCACGACGCCTCCGCGGGCGAGGTGGACGATGGTCGCCTGGTCGCGGATGCCGAGCAACGGTACGAGCAGGTTGTGAGAGAGGAGTCCGGAGGAGACGAGCAGCGTGCTGTCCACGGTCGACAGGATCGCGGAGATCAACCCCCCCGCGAAGATCGCGTAGCCGGCGGCGGGGAGGAGCGTCCGCGCGACGGTAGGGAGGAACTGCTCGGGGTCGGCGAGGTCGCCTGCGAGGCGCGGGGCCGCCAGTGCGATGAACACTGGAATCAGCCCGACGGCCAAATAGATCGCGCCGGCCGCGAACGACGAGCGCCGCGCGACGCGCGGCGAGCGCGCCGCGATGATCCGCGCGACGAGTTCGGTCGCCACGACGGAGCCGCAGACGGGGACGGCCCACGCCTCGAGCGTTCGCCAGATCGGAAGCCCGGCTCCCGCCGGCACGATGCGCTCGGAGTGCACGGCCGCGGTCACGGCGCTCGTCACGCCGCCGAGCTCGAGCACCACGGCGCCGAGCAGGACGAGCAGCCCGACGACGAGCAGTACGCCCTGCACGAGGTCCGTGATCGCGTCGGCGAGCAGTCCGCCGAATGCCGTGTAGAGGATGCAGAACCCGGCGGCGGCGAGCAGCGCGGCCTCCACGGGGAGCGTTGTGGTGGTCGCGAGCACCTGGCCGAACGCGCGCATCTGGGCTGCGGCCCAGAGGAGCGAGCTCGGGATGAGGATGACGGCAGCGAGCCGCTCCACCGGGATCGAGTAGCGCTGTCGGAACAGGTCGGCGAGGGTCGTGAGCTTGCGGTGCCACAGCGGCGTGGCGAATACGAGGCCCATGAGCAACAGGCACAGCGCGTAGCCGAACGGCTCGGCGGAGGCGAGCGACACGCCGTCGCGGTACGCCAGACCCGCCGACCCGACCATCGTCTCCGCGCCGAACCAGGTGGCGAAGATCGAGAAGATCATGAGCGGGTAGCCGAGGCGGCGGCCCGCGAGCAGGTAATCGGACTCGTTCCGGATGCGGCGCGACACCCAGATCCCGATCCCGAATTGCAGGACCAGGTAGGCGAGCACGGCGGCGAACAGAGGAGTCACGTGGCACAACCCTGTGTCGCCGACCGACCGCCGTCAATGTGCAGCGAGGCATGCGTTCTTGCGGAGGCCGTGCCCGGAGCGCGACCTTCCGGGTGGTCAGGGCATCTCGAGTAGTATGCGCGCCTCGCTCTGCCTGTTCGCCGCAGCCGGTCTTGTTGCCGCCCTCCCTGCTCGGGCCCAGACACCGCAGTCCGCGCCCCCTGCTCGCACCGAGCTCGTGCGGCGCCTTGCGCACGTGCTCGACAGTCTCTCCGCGCGCGATCAGTTCTCGGGCGTGGTGGTCCTCGCGAGCCAGGGTGCAACCGTCTTCGAGCGTGCCTACGGGATGGCCGACCGCGAGGCGGGGCACCCCAACACCCTCGAGACCGCCTTCAACGTCGGCTCGATCAACAAGATCTTCACGAGCATAGCGATCCGTCAGCTCGCGGCCGCGGGGACGCTCGACCTCGACTCGACGCTGGCGCGCTACTGGCCCGACTATCCCAACCGGGAGGTGGCGCGCCGTGTGACCATTCGCCAGCTCCTCGAGCACCGCTCCGGCATCGGGGGCAACATCTTCGACGCGCCAGCGGGCGGGAAGCGGAGCGACATCCGGCGGCTGCGCGATTACCTCCCTCTCTTCGTCCATGAGCCGCTCCAGTTCGAGCCCGGCAGCGGCCGCCGCTACTCAAACGCCGGCTACGTCGTGCTTGGTCTCCTGGTCGAGCGGCTGTCGGGTGAAGACTATTACGACTATGTGCGGCGCCACATCTACGAGCCCGCGGGGATGACCCGCACGGCTCACTGGCCGGTTGACTCGCTGCCCCCGAATACGGCGATCGGATACACGCGTCAAGGCGGGACCGCTCCATTGACGCCACTGCGCCGCAATTCCCCACTCCTGCCGGGCCGAGGGAGCTCGGCAGGGGGCGGGTACTCCACCGCGCACGATCTGGTGCGGTTTCTCGAGGCCCTGCGGACGGGACGGATTCCGGCCGGGCCTTCCGGCGGTTTTGGGATTGCCGGTGGGGCTCCGGGGTTGAACGCCGTCGCGGAAGCGGGGCTTCCCGGTGGGCTCGATCTGGTGGCGATGGCGAACCTGGACCCGCCGGCCGCCCAGCGGATCGCCCAGGTTCTGCGGGAGTGGCTGGCGGTCAAGGAGTGAGTCGCGCCTATGTGCCGAGGCTCATCCTGCAAGAGCAAGGGGATCAATCCCCTTGCCGAGCGTGAAGCTCGCCCCGACCGCTCCGACGGTCGCGGTCTTGCGAGTGAGTCCGATGAGCTCGCGCAGGCGGTGCGTGGCCTCAATGCCGGTGCAGTGGGCCGCGAGAAGATAGGAGGTCCCAAGCTCACGTAGTTTGGCCGCCGTCCACACCAGCTGCGCGTCCGTCGCCGGGAACAGGTGCAGGCCGCCGACCAC
>DASUAL010000088.1:0-50300 GCA_035763805.1 Gemmatimonadales bacterium | reverse complement strand
CAGGCGGCGGCGCGACGCAAGGAGATCGCCGGCGTGGGTATCGGCTCGCCCGGGCCCCTCGACACCACGCGCGGCGTCGTACTGCTCACGCCCAACCTCGGGTGGACCAACTACCCGGTGCGCGACCGGATCGGGGAGGCGCTCGGCCTGCCCGCCGCGCTCGACAACGACGCCAACTGCGCCATCTTCGGCGAATGGTGGCGTGGCGCCGCGCGCGGCGCGGACTACGTCGTCGGGCTCACCATCGGCACGGGGATCGGTGGCGGGATCGTGTTGAAGGGCGAGGTCTACCGCGGCGCCTCGGACATCGCCGGCGAGGTCGGCCATATGACCATCGACTCCACGGGGCGACGCTGCAAATGCGGCAACTACGGCTGCCTCGAGGCGTACGCGTCAGGCCCGGCCATCGCGGCGCGGGCGATCGAGGGGATCCAGGCCGGCGTCGAGACCTCGCTCCCCACGTACGTGAACGGCGATCTCTCCAAGATCACGGCGCAGGTCGTGTACGAGGCGGCGCACGACGGAGACGACTACGCGCTCGAGGTGGTGAAGGACACGGCCCGATTCCTCGGCGCCGGGGTGGCAAACCTCGTCAACGTGTTCAACCCGCAGGTCGTCGTCATTTGCGGCGGCGTGACGCTCGCCGGGGACCGGCTGTTCGTGCCGCTGCGCAGCGAGGTCAAGCGGCGGGCCTTCAAGCCTGCCGTGGACGTGTGCCGCATCGTGCCGGGGGAGCTGACGGGCACGGCCGGCGTGTACGGCGCCGCGGCGGTGTTCATGCAGCGCACCTGGGGGGAGGTGTGAAGCGTCTCGGCGTCGTCGGGTCGATGGTGTGGGACACGATCTACGGCCGCGACCCGGCGCAGCCCGCGATCGAGGAGTGGGGCGGCATTGCGTATTCCCTCGCCGCCCTCGACGCCACGCTGCCGGACGACTGGGTCATCGTTCCCATCGTCAAGGTGGGGCGGGATCTCGCCCGGAAGGCGGACGGCTTTCTACGCACCGTCCGACACGTGACTTCCGGCACCCGCTTCATCGAGGTGCCGGAGCCGAACAACCGGGTGACGCTGCGTTACTACGCGCTCGAGCGGCGCTGCGAGCAGATGGCGGGCGGCGTGCCCCCGTGGACCTGGCCCGAGCTCGGGCCCCACGTGGCCGACCTCGACGCGCTGTACGTGAACTTCATTTCCGGCTACGAGATGGACCTGGGCACGGCGCAGTTCCTGCGCCGCGGCTTTCCTCGCTTCATCTACGCCGACCTGCACAGCCTGTTTCTGGGCAAGGAGGCGGACGGCACGCGGGTCCCGCGGCCGCTCCCCAACGCGCCCGCCTGGTGCGGCTGCTTCGACGTCGTGCAGGCCAACGAGGAAGAAATGCAGCAGCTGGGCGACGATCCGCTCGGCGTGGCGGCCACAGTCCTCGCGCAGGGGTGCCGTACGCTCGTGGTCACGCTGGGCGCGAAGGGGGTCGCGTACTTCACCGGCCACCCGGTGCGCACCGCACTCATCCCGGCCGAAGGCGCGCCGGGCCTGGAAGGCGGAGACCCCACGGGGTGCGGGGACGTGTTCGGCGCGACGGTCTTCGCGTCGCTCCTGGCGGGGGTGCCGCTCGAGGAGGCGCTCCGGCGCGGAACTCGGATGGCCGCGCGCAACGTCAGCCACCGCGGCGCGACGGGCCTGAGGGATCACCTCCTCGGGCGTCTCAGCACCGCATGACGCGCCTCGTCGAAGTGCCGGCGCAGTTCGACGACCGCTCGTTCGATCAGTTCGTGAGCGCACTCGCCGAAGCCGGCAAGGACGGCGAGCGCCTGTTGTTCGACGCCCATGCCGCAGAGTGGGCCTCGCCCTACGGCCTCGTCGGCCTGCTCGCAGCGGGCGAGGCAGCGCGACGCGGGGGCGGCGGCGACGCGGCCCAGGTCGCCGAGAAACCGCTGCTCACGGCACCCACGAATGCCGACGTGCTCGGCTACTGGGTCCGCGCCGGCTTCTTTCGCGAGGCCGCCGCGCTGTTCGAAATCCACGGCAAGGTACCACGGGCGAAGGCGCGGGAAGAGAGCGACGTGCTGTTGCCCGTGACACCGGTGCGCGCGGCAGAAGACGTGCATGCGGTCGTCAGCAAGATCCAGCAGCGCGCGTCTGCCATCCTGGCGTCCGAGCTCGGGCTCGATCCGAAGGCGACGATCGGTTTCGCTATGGCGCTTTCGGAGGCGTGTCAGAATATTGTAGAGCACGCCGGCACGGGCGGCTGGGTGGCGGTGCAGGCCTACCACTGGCGCCGCAAGCTCGCCCGGCGGGTCGTGGTGATCGCGGTCGCAGACGCCGGCGTGGGATTCCGCCATTCTCTCGAGCCGACGCAGAGCAAGCGCTTCGGCGACCGCTGGGGAGACGCGGCGGCACTCGAAGCCGCCCTGATACAAGGCGTGAGCCGGTTCCGCGACCCGGGCCGCGGTCAGGGTCTCGCCGGCATTCGGCGCTATCTCGGCCGCTGGGACGGCAAGATCGCCATTCGGAGCGGGACGGCGCGCATCGCGATCGTGCCCAAATGGGACGACGACGTTCCCTTGAAGGAAGGCTTGCCGCCGTTCCCGGGCGCCCAGGTGCTCATCATCATACCCGAGCAGGGGTCCACGAAGCGGTGATACAGCACATCGACGTGCACGCGGTGCTCCAGAAGTCCGTGCCGGGCGTCTACGCCGATCTCGTCACACGCCCGACGGGCCGTGTGGTGCGGGAGCGGATCGAGCGCGCGATCGCGGAGGAAGACGTTGTGGTCGCGCGGATGGACTTCGGAGGCGTGGGATGCATCGACTACTCCTGCGCCGACGAGATCGTAGCCAAGCTACTCCGCCATCGCCTCGCGGTGCTCGTGCTCTCGGGAATCTCGGACGGGCATCGCGAGAGCATCGAGCCGGTGCTCGCCGGGCACGGCCTCGCCGTCCTGGTCGAGCGGGCTGACGGCGCGCTCGACATCCTGGGCGCGCCCGGAGCGGCGGCGGCGCTGCTCGACGAGCTCGTGGCGCGGCGGCTCGCGGCGCGCACCCCCGGAGGGACCTTCGCGCTGACGCTCGCGTGAACGGGGAGGGCCGGTGAAGCGCCGTCTCGGCTTCTCGACTCGCGCCATTCACGGCGACCCGGAGGCGCGTGCCGACTGGGCGCCCGTGGTCACGCCGCTGTATCAGAGCAGCACCTTTACGAACCCGATCGGCTCCACCTCCGAAGTCGTCTACACCCGTTACGGCAACAACCCCAACCAGATCGCGATCGCGAAGCGCCTCGCCCTGCTCGAGGGTGCCGAGGCCGCGATCTTCGTGGCCAGCGGGATGGGCGCCGTGGCGCTGTCCCACCTCGCGATGCTGCGACCCGGCGACCACCTGGTCTCGAGCGAATGGATTTACGGAGGTGTGCACCGGCTGTTTTCGCAGGAGTTCGGGCGTCTGGGGATCGAGGTGTCGTTCCTGAGCCCCCTGGAGTCGCGCACCTGGAAGCGCGCCCTCAAGAAAAACACGCGCGCGATCTTCGTGGAGACGCCCACGAATCCCCTAATGCGCGTGCTCGATCTCGAACCGATCGCCGCGCTGTGCAAGGCCGAGGGATTGGCGCTCGTGGTGGACTCGACGTTCGCGACGCCGATCAATTTTCGGCCGCTGGAGCACGGCGCGGACGTGGTGATTCACAGCGCGACCAAGTACTTGAACGGCCACGCCGACGTGATCGCGGGCGCGGTGGCGGGAACCGAGTCCGTGATCGAGGAAGTCCGCAAGCTGATGCAGGTCTGGGGGCAGGCGATCGACCCGATGGCGGCCTGGCTGATCGAGCGGGGGATGAAGACCCTCGGGGTCAGGGTCGAGCGGCAAAACGCCACTGCCCTCAAGGTGGCCGAATGGTGCAGCAGGCAGCCGCAGCTCGCGGCGGTGCACTACCCCGGACTGCCGACGCATCCCGATCACGAAGACGCGAAGCGCATCATGAATGGCTTCGGAGGTATGCTGGGAGTGGAGCTGAAGGGAGGCGCGCGCGCGGCGGAGCGCTTCCTGCGCGCCCTGACGATCGCGGTGCACGCGCCCAGCTTGGGCGGCGTGGAGACGCTGATCTCCGAGCCGCGGCTCACGTCTCACGCGAGCCTCACGCCGGAGGAGCGGGCTCGGGCTGGCATTCCCGATGGCTTCCTGAGATGTTCCATCGGACTGGAGGACGCCGACGACATCATCGCGGACTTCGCCCAGGCCCTGGCGCAGCTGTAAGTGATCAAGTTCACGAACGTTTTCAAGGCCTTCCCGAAAGGGGGGCTCGCCCTGAAGGACGTGTCGTTTCACATCGCCAAGGGCGAGTTCGTGTTTCTCACCGGCCACTCCGGCGCCGGCAAATCCACCGTGCTCAGATTGGTGTACGCGGAGGAGCCCGTGACCAGCGGCGAGGTGCGCGTCTCTGGCTTCAACCTCGCCGAGCTGCGCCACCGGGATATCCCCATGCTGCGACGCCGACTCGGCATCGTGTTCCAGGACTTCCGGCTGCTCGAGGACCGCACCGCGGAGGAAAACGTGGCGTTCGCGCTCGAAGTGACCGGGGCGCGGCGCGCGTCGATCCCGGCGCGGGTGATGCGCGTGCTCACGCAGGTGGGCCTCGCCGCCAAGGCGCAGGCCTACCCACGGGAGCTCTCGGGTGGCGAGCAGCAGCGGGTCGCGATCGCGCGCGCGCTCGTGAACGAGCCCACGGTGCTGCTCGCCGATGAGCCCACCGGAAACCTCGACGAGCGCGCTACGCGCGGCGTGTTCCAGCTGCTACGGGACATCAACGCCAGCGGCACGGCCGTCGTGATGGCAACGCACGACCTCGACCTCGTGCGCCAGGCGCCGTACCGCGTGATCGAGCTGCAGGAGGGTGCGCTGGTGTACGACTCCGGCGTAGACGAGCCCCGCGATCAGGCGGCGACGCCGTGAACCTCGTCATCCGCGAGGCGCTGCTCGCCTTCCGGCGCGCTCCCCTGCTCTCCACTCTCTCCGTCACCACGATCGCGTTCTCGCTGTTCGTCGTGGGGTTGTTCGGGCTCGTGGCGGTGAACCTGCAGCAAGCCCTGCGCGACGTCGCCGAGCGCGTGGAGATCGTCGCCTACCTCCTCCCCGGTACCCCCATTGAGACCATCACCATCGCCCAAAAGGACATCGAGGCGTTCCCGGAGGTGCAGGCCGCGACCTACGTGAGCGAGGACCAGGCGCTGCGACGCGCGCGCTCGGAGCTCGTCGAGTTCCGCGACGTGCTGCAGGAGCTGGAGCGTAACCCCTTGCCCGCCTCGATCGAGGTGAAGCTCAACCCGCGCTTCCGCGACGCCGAGCACGTCAATGACGTGGCCGAGCGCCTCCGGGGATTCGGCTTCGTGGACGATGTGCGGTTCGGCCGCGACTGGGTGGAGAAGCTCGACCGGCTGCGTCAGATCGCGGCCGCGGTCGGGCTCGTCGTCGGGGCGGCGTTCGCGGCGGTGGCGATCATCATCATCGGCACGACGATACGGATGGCGGTGCTGCAGCGCAGCCGGGAGATCGCCATCATGCGTCTCGTGGGCGCCACCGACGGCTTCATCCGGCGCCCCTTCCTGCTCCAGGGGGCGCTCAAGGGGATGCTGGGCGGCCTGGTGGCCATCGGGTTGTCGTTCGGGGCGTACGCGCTCATCAACCGTTGGCTCATCCACGCCGAGTTCTTCTCGCAAGAGCAAGCGGTCGCCATCGTGGGCTTCGGCATGCTCATCGGCTTCTTCGGAAGCGCCGCCTCCGTCGGCAGGCATTTGCGGCGGGTCTAAACGTGGAGGAGAGACGTGGAGGGACAACGTTGAGGGAGACCGTGGAGGGAAGCCGTGTATGGCGCTACGCATTTCCTCCACGCCGGCCCTCCACGATTTCCCTCTACGTCGTCTTCTTCACGTTTCTTTTCCAGGTCCCTTCAGCCGCTCAGAAGCCGGCGCCGTTCGATCAACAGCTGCGAGACAACCAGCGTCGCCTCGAGGACATTCGCCGGGAGCGCACACAGGTCGAGCAAGAGCTCGAGCGCCTCCGGACGCAGGCCCATTCGCTCACCGACGAGTTGTCCAACATCGAGCGGCAAAAGGAGACCACTAACCGGATCGTGAACGAGCTCGACCGCCAGATCGGTAGCCTTTCCAACCAGATCGACCGCACGACCGTGGACCTGCTGCTGGCGCAGGACGCGCTCGAAGAGAAGCGCGCGGTGCTGGAGCGGCGGCTCTTGGACATCTACAAGCGCGGGCCGTTGTATACGTATCAGGTGCTACTCGCCGCCGAGAGCTTCGGGGACTTGCTGTCGCGCTACAAGTACCTCTATCTCGTGAGCCGGCAGGACCGCCTGCTCGCGAACGACATGTTCAAGCTGCAGCGCCGAATCGCGCGCGAGCGCCAGACGCTAGTGGACGCGCGCGACGCTCTAGGACGGCGCAAGAGCGAGCGCACCGAAGAGCTGCAGCGGTACCTGCAGCTCGAGCACGAGCGGCAAGGATCCCTGCGCGAAACCCGCCGGAGCGCCCGCGAGGCGCAGCAGCGGCTGTCGCAGCTCGAGCGCGACGAGAAGGGGCTCAACGACCGGATTGCGGCACTGGAGCGGGCACGCCGCGAGGCCGAGGCGCGCGGAGCTGCGACCGCCGCCGCGTCGATCACCACAGCCGACCTCGGGCGGCTCGACTGGCCGGTCGAGGGCAGGATCGTGTACCAGTTCGGCACCGCCACCGGGCCGAACAATACGCGCATCCCGTGGCACGGCATCGGCATCGCGGCGCCGGCAGGCACGCCAGTGCGGGCGATCGCGAGCGGCACCGTGAGCCTGGCGGGGCCGCTCGGCACCTACCTCACGTCCGTCCTCATCGACCACGGTGGCGGCTACTACACCTTTTACGGATACCTCGCCGACGCCGCGGTCGCGCAGGGTGCGCGCGTCGGGAAGGGCCAGATCATCGGGAGGGTCGGCGGGGAATCGAGCGACCAGGGTCCCCACCTCCACTTTGAGATCCGGGGCCAGGGCGGGATCGCCCTCGACCCGGTCAACTGGCTCAAGCAACACCGCTGACACCTGGCACCTTCAGTTGTCCCCCGCCACGCCGATGCGGTCCGGCGCGCTCGCCTTCCCCCGCTCGAGCGCCGCCTCGGCTTGCGTGAACAGATCCTCGGGGCGCAGCACTTCGGAGTGGGGGAACGCGACCACCCCGGCCGAGAGGCCCGGCACCTTGCCCGGACCCAGGTCCGGGAACGTGTGACGGGCGAGCACCTGCCGCACGCGCTCCACGAACTGGCGTCCGCCCGAGGCGTCCGTTTCCGGGAGGATCAGCGCGAATTCGTCGCCGCCGTAGCGCGCGACGAAGTCCGGCGCGCGGATCTCGCGCTGCATCATCGCGCCGATCTCTCCGAGCACCCGGTCGCCCGCCTGCTGGCCCAACCGCTCGTTGACCTCCCGCAGCCGGTCCACGTCGAGCAGGACGAGCGCGAATCGCAGGGAGTAGCGGCGCGCACGCTCGAACTCGTCCCGTAGCCGGCGATCCAGGGCGTCGAGGCTGCCGCAGCCGGTGAGGACGTCGGTCACGCCGGCGCTGATCTGGCGGCGGTAGATCGCGGCACGCCGCTGTTCGTTCTCGAGCACCCGCGCGGCCGCCTGGGCGATGGTGTTCGCGAACGTCACGTCCTGAGGCCGCAGCTGCGGGTCGCCCCGCACGGTGCGCAAGAAGAACACGCCGGCGGCGCGGCCCTGCACGAACACGGGGAGCGCCACGGCCGATTGAACGTTCACGTCGATCTCCTGCACGATCCACCGCTTGCGGATCGTGTCGAACAGCGGATGGTCGCGGACGTCGTGGACGATCACCGGGCGCTCGGTACGAATGGCTTCCTGGATCTCGGGGTAGCGCTCGAGCTCGACGCGCAGGTCGCGGATGGCGGGGTTCTCGTACACCGCCACGACCCGGCCCTTGTCTTCGCCAGGCGCGGTGAGCACGAACGAGCAGTGGGTGAGCCCGAACGCCTGGCCGACCCGGCGCACCAGGGTCTGGAAGATCTCGTCGGCACGCAGCGTGGCCGAGACCTCCTGGAAGATGTCGAAGAGGAGATCGCGCGTGCGAAGGGCCTCCCGCGCTTCCTGCACTTCCCCGCGGAGCCGCAGGTCGGCATCGATGCGGGCGCGCAGCTCGCCGAAGTGGACCGGGCTCGCCATCGCGTCCTGCGCCCCCGCCTGGAGAGCGTCGCTCACGGCATCGGCGCCGCCATCCGCCACCAGCACGATGACCGGGGCGCCGGCGAAGCGGGGGCGGGTCGCGAGGTCCCGCACGGCGTCCACGAGCCGGGCCTCGCGCGCGCCCACACCGAAGATCAACAGATCAGGCGGGTTCTGGTCCGGGCGCTCCAGTCCCGGCGGTGGATAGGGGGCCTCGGTCACCTGAAACCCGCCGCGAACGAGAAAGCGCTCCAGGCCGTCCGGACGGACGGCCGCGTCACCGACGAGGAGGATTCTGGGTTGGGGCTGCTCGGGCAAGGCGTCTCGCCGCAGGTTTGAGGGTGTCAAGCTATAGTTCACACTATGGGACGGCAACCGCAGAGCGCCGTACGTGATCGTCCCGGCACCTGAGACCCGCCGGCAGCGCCGCCGCATGGTGTCGAGTCAGCTCGTGGCGCGCGGGATCAACGCGCCGAGAGTGCTCGCCACGATGGCGTGGGTGCCGCGGGAATGGTTTCTCCCGCCCCACCTCTGCGACCAGGCGTACGACGACGCGCCGATCCCGATCGGCAGCGGTCAGACGATCTCGCAGCCGTACATCGTCGCGCTGATGACCGCCGCGCTCGCGCCGCGCCGCGGCGACCGGGTGCTCGAAATCGGCACGGGATCAGGTTATCAGACCGCGGTGCTCGCGCACCTCGGCGCGCGCGTGTACACCGTCGAGCGGCTCCCCGACCTCCTGGTCGAGGCCGAAGACCGCTTCCGCCGGCTCGGGCTGGCGAACATCGAGACACGGCTCGGCGACGGCGCCGGCGGCTGGCCCGAGCGGGCGCCGTTCGACGGGATCATCGTCACGGCGGCGGCGCCAGCGGTGCCCGGGCCGCTCACCGAGCAGCTCGCCATGGGCGGCCGACTCGTCATTCCCATCGGCGACCTCGTCGCCCAGGAGCTGGTCATTCTGCAGCGGACGCCGGCGGGCCTCGGGCAACGGCGCGCCGGCGGCGTGCGGTTCGTGCCGCTGATCTCGCGGCTCGCGTTCACGGAGAGAGATTGGGGCTGAGGGACGACCTGCTCGGCGCCCACGTCTCGACCCAGGGCGGCGTGGCCACGGCGCCGGCGCGCGGCGCGGCGATCGGGGCCACTGCCATCCAAGTGTTCACGAAGACGCCGGGCCAGTGGCGTGAGCCGCGGCTACGCGACGCCGAGACGGCGGCATTCCGGGCGGGGCTCGTTGCGTACGGCATCCGGGCGGTCGTCTCGCATGACAGCTATCTCATCAACCTCGCGTCGCCGGACGACGCCCTGCGCCAGCGCAGCGTGCAGTGTTTCCAGGGCGAGCTGCGCCGCTGCCGGGCGCTCGGCATCCCGTGGGTCGTGTCCCATCCGGGCAACTACATCGACGACCGGAGCGCGGGCCTCGAACGGAACGCCCGTGGATATGCGGCCTGCCTCGCCGCGGTGCGGGGTGACGTCGGGGTGCTGATCGAGGGCACCGCGGGCGCGGCGACGGCGCTCGGCTCGACGCTGGAGGAGCTGCGGGCATTGCGCGACGCCCTGCCCACGGCCGCCCGGGCGCGTGTGGCCTTCTGCCTCGACACGGCGCATCTGCACGCCGCGGGGTATGAAGTGGCGGCCGCACCGGAGGCGCTGTGGGAGCAGTTCGACCGGGATATTGGGCTGAGGTTGCTCAAGTGCTTGCACCTCAACGACTCGAAGGGCGCGTTCGGGTCGCATCTCGACCGCCACCAGTGGATCGGCGAAGGCACCATGGGGCCCGAGGCGTTCCGGCGCATCATGCGCGACCCGCGCTTCGCACGGGTGATTAAGATTATCGAGACGCCGAAGGGCGACGACCCGATCCGCCACGACCGGCGGATGCTCCGGCGGCTGCGGGCCTACGCCCGCGCCGCCACGCGAACCCGACAAACCGTAGGAAAGGCTTGATCGCACTCCGGACGAAGCGTCACCGCTCCACCGCACGGCTCGCCGCGCTGCTCCTGGTGCTCCAGGGCCTCGCGGGCGGCGCCGTATCGCTCGTGCACGCGTCCGAGCGCTTCAACGCCCCGGCGCACGTCGAGGCGCAGCACAGTTCGAGCTGCGTCCAGCTGCACGACGCGCTCCGTTGCCCGCTGTGTCACTACGCCGGGACGCGAGTCGTGCCGCAGCACGTACGCCTGCAGTCCGCCGAGGTCGTGCCCGCGGAGCGCGCGCCTCATACGCGGGTCGCCCGGCCCGCTAACGCAGACTACCTCACCGCCCCGCCCCGCGGACCTCCCCTCGCCCGCTCCTAGCCGGCCGGCGTGACGACACGCCGGTGCACCGGACGTGCGCCCGCCGCCAGGTGGGGCGCCTGCTTGGAGACGCCAATACGGAGACCGGGGACATGATCGCATACCATATTGCAGTGCGCGCCGCACTCGGCTGTCTGTTCGCGCTGCCGGCTGTGGGGCGCGCGCAGCAGCCCACGCAGCTGCAGATGGACTCGCTCGCAGCGGAGATCCGGACGCTCAAGAGTCGGCTCGACAGCCTGGGGGCGCTGTTGGCGCACCCCCGCGGGCCGGCACCCACAGCCGTCGGGGACACGGCCGCGGGAGACGAGCTCGCGGCGCTGCGCGCGGCGGCGGCCGCCGCGGCCGGGCAGACCGACAGCACCGGACCTGCCGACGCTGCCCGCGCCGATTCGGCCAGAATTAGGGAGCTCGCCGGACGGCCGCGCAACTTGAGCCAACTCAACCCGGAGCTCAGCGTGACCGCGGACATCCGCGCCTACACGCGGCAATACGGGAGCAGGAACGACAGCTTCGAGCCGCGGGAGTTCGAGTTCTCCTTCCAGTCAGCCGTCGATCCCTACTCCTACACGAAGATCTTTGTCAGCGTGGAAGGCGGGGAGGTCGCGATCGAGGAAGGGTACATCTATCGGACGGGGCTCCCGGGTCGCCTGCGGGTGGACCTCGGCAAGTTTCGCCAGCAGCTCGGCGAGGTCAATCGCTGGCATCTGCACGCCGTTCCCGAGACGGAATACCCGCTGGCCCTCGCGACCTACACCGGCGAGGACGGCCTGGTGGGGACCGGCGTATCTCTCTATTGGGTCGCCCCCTTCACCGGAAGCGTCGGCACCCATGAGGTGTACGCGCAGGTGACCCGGGTGGCGGAGGACGTGTGGCTCGCAGGGACCGGCCGGCCGTCGCTGCTCCTCCACCTCAACAACTTCTGGCAGCTCACCCCTGCTACGTACCTGCAGATCGGCGGCACGGGTCTCTACGGCACGAACCCCGATTCCGGGCTGCGCGCGAGGATGGGAGGCCTGGACGTGCGCTGGACCTGGCGCCCCCCCGCTCGAGCGCTGTACCGCGAGTGGACGATTCGCGGCGAGCTGTTCGCCATCGAACGGGAACGCGCCGGTTCGGGCGAGACCCGGTACGGGGGCTACGTGGGAACGAGCTACAAGTTCAACCGCCGCTGGAGCGCGAGTTTCCGCTACGACTACGTCGAGGCCGTGGAAGGGCCGCTCACGGTGACGCGCCAGCTCGTACCGACGCTCACCTTCCTGCAATCCGAGTTCATGCGCCTTCGCTTGCAATACCGGTACGCCCGGTCACCCACAACGAGCCCGACCCACGAGTTCTCCGTGCAGGCACTCTGGGCGATCGGACCCCATCGAGACGAGATCTTCTAACATGCTCCGACTCTTTCCGATATTCCTGGCCGTTCATGGGTGGATGGTTCCTCCGGCGCCGATCCGCGTCGTGACCTCGCTCACCACCTACGCCGCCATCGCCCGCGAGATCGTGGGCGACCGCGCCACCGTCGCTGCCATCGCGACAGGCGACGAGAACCCGCACTTCGTGCAGCCGAAGCCGAGCTTTGTCCCCCTACTGGCCAAGGCCGACCTCTTCGTGACGACCGGCCTCGACCTCGAGCTGTGGGTGCCGGCGTTGCTCGACAAGGCGGGGAACACGAAGGTGATCGAAGGCGGCCCCGGCTACATCGCGGCCTATGCGGGCATCGACTTGCTCGACGTGCCGACCACCGTCTCGCGCGCCCAGGGCGACATCCACGTGTACGGTAACCCCCACATCTGGACCGACCCGCTCAACGCCGTCCAGCTCGCGCGCAACATCCTCACGGGGCTGAAGCGCGTCTCCCCCGAGAACGCCGAGTACTTCACAGCGCGCGAGAAGGACTTCGAGGACCGCATCTACCGCGCGCTGTTCGGCGACGAGCTGGTGAAGCTGCTTGGCGCGGAAACGCTCGCCGACCTCGACCGCCAGCAGAAGCTCTTCGACTTCCTCAACGGCAGACAGTACCAGGGCGCGCCGCTCGCGAGCCGGCTCGGCGGGTGGCTGAAGCAGGCGATGCCGTTCCGCGGGAAGGAAGTGGCGTGCTACCATAAAGAGTGGGACTACTTCTCGCGGGAGTACGACCTGCCCTGCGTGGACTACATCGAGCCGAAGCCCGGCATCCCGCCGACGCCGGGGCACGTCCTCGAGGTCATGAACCTGATGCGCGACCGGAAGATTCAAGTCCTGCTCTCGACCAACTACTACGACCGTAACCAGGTGCAGCAGGTGGCCCAGCGCACCGGCGCCAAGGCGGTGATCGTGCCGTCCAATACGGGCGGCCAAGCCGGGATCACGACCTATTTCGATCTCATGAACCTCTGGATCACGGAGCTCGTCCGCGCCTTCGGCGGCGGCGGCCCCGCGACCAACTGACCGAGCGGAGGCAGCGTGAGCGGTTTGCAGCTGATGATCCCGCCGTTCGTGGCGTGCATGGTGCTCGTGGCCATGCTGTCCTACCTCGGGCTGCACGTGATCGCCCGCGAGGTGATCTTCGTGGATCTGTCGCTGGCCCAGATGGCGGCCCTCGGCGGGCTGTGCGCCCTCCTCGTGCACGTTTCGCCCGATTCGGGGCTCGCGTACCTGTTCGCGCTGCTCGCCACGGCGGTGGGGGCGTTCCTGTTCGCCCTCACGCGCACCACGAGCCGCGAAACTGCGCGCGTGCCCCAGGAGGCGTTCATCGGCATCGTCTATGTCGTGGCCTCGGCCGCCGCGATCCTTGTGGCCAACAGTGTGCCGGGCGGAGGCGAGGCGGTCGAGAGGACGCTCGTGGGGAGCATCCTCTGGGTCACCTGGCCCACGATCTGGAAGGTCGCCGTGGCCTACGCCGCCCTCGGCGTCTTCCAGTTCGTCCTGCGGCACAGGTTCCTCACGATCTCGTTCCATCCCGAGGCGGCCGAGCAGCAGGGGTGGAAGATCAAGTGGTGGGACTTCTGGTTCTATCTGTCGTTCGGCGTGGTGATCACGCTCGCCGTGCCGGTCGCCGGGGTGCTGATGGTGTTCAGCTTCCTGGTCGTGCCCGCGGTGATCGCGTTCTTGTTCACACGCGACATGCGCAAGCTCGCCTACATCTCGTGGGGCTCGGGCGCTCTCGCCTCGCTGCTCGGGCTGTGGGTGTCGTACAAGGCTGACCTGCCGACGGGCCCGCTGATCGTGTGCATGTACGGGGTGCTGCTGGCGGTGGCGTGGGCGGTCCGCAAGCTGAGCGCTGCGTCATGACCGCGGCGGTCAGACGGTCGGGCGGTCGGGCGGTCGGGAGCTGCTTGGCGCTCCTCCTGACCGTCTGTCCGCCTGACCGCCTATCCGCCCAGGTCACCCTCCAGCCCTCGCTCGGCTTCCGCTACACCTCCACTCTCGTCCACGACTCGATCGTCAGCGCGATCGCCGTCCGCCCGGCGCTCGCACCCGCTCTGGCGCTGACGGCGGCGACGCCGATCAAACCGGGGTGGTCCGCGGAAGCCACCGTCGATTTCTCCTGGAGCCATCTCGCGCGCCACGAGGCCGGCGCCACCGTCGAGCTCGGCGGGCTCTCGACCCTGGCCGTGCAGTTCGGGTTCCGGCGACAGCTGCCAGCCGGGCTGTCGGGCCGCTTCAGCGTCGGCGGGCTCAAGTACCTCCCCAGCGAGCAGAGCGGCATCTTCCGCGCGGGCGCAGGCGGCGTGTTCGCACTCGGCGGCGCTGCCGTGTCGTACGTGCCCGCCGCCCTACAGGCCGGCCCCTGGGCGTTCGGCGTCGAGGCCCGCTACGACGTGCACCAGTTCATCACTGGCGCGCTGCGCAGTCAGGGCTTCACGTCCTCACGCACGGTGCATCGTGTGATGCTGGCACTCTCCGCCGCGAGGGTCGGACCCTGAGCCGGGCGCTCGCCGCCGTCCTGCTCGCGGTCGCGTGCAGCGAGCCGACCCCGCCGTCCCGCGCCGGGACCTACGGTTTCGGCGGCCCCGAGGTGTTCCATTGGCCGGCCGAGCGGCTGCCGGTGCGCTTCTATGCGCAACCGGCGGGGAACCTGCGATTTCTGGTGCAGCGCTCGGTTGACACGTGGGCAGCGCAGTTCCTGTACGGTGAGTTCCAGGCAACACTCGTCGAGGATTCCGCGGACGCGGATGTGATCGTCCAGTGGTCGGGCAGCGTGCCGCCGGACGTGCCTCCAGACCCGGGGCCGCCCGCGTACGCCTGCACCGGTGTCACCTCGCTGCCGCCGATTGACGCGGGCGATCGGTATACCGGGCCGTTCCACATCGAACTCTCGGCGCGGCCGGGGTTCACCGAGGCGCAGGTGGCGGCCTGCCTCCGGCCCACGGCGATCCACGAGGCCGGCCATGCCCTGGGCTTGTTCCAGCACAGCCCGGACGCTGGCGACCTCATGTGGGGCCCCTCCCCGAGTGCTCCACTGGCGGTGGACCGGCCCAGCGAGCAGGATCGCCGCACGGTGGAGGTGCTGTATCACACGCAGGCGACGGTGTTTCCGCCGCCGCCTTGACAGTGTCGTGCCGGCCCGATAGCATAAGTCCTTCACCAAAAAGGACTTGACTCCTCGATGTCCAGCCGCCGCCAGGAGGCCCTCGACTACCATTCGCAGGGCCGCCCTGGGAAGATCCAGGTCTCGCCGACCAAGCCCTTCAAGAATCAGCGCGACCTGTCCCTCGCCTACACGCCGGGGGTGGCGGAGCCCTGCCGGGAAATCGCCGCGCGGCCGGAGGAGGTCTACACCTACACGGCCCGGGGCAATCTCGTGGCGGTGGTCACGAACGGCACCGCCGTGCTGGGCCTGGGCAACATCGGACCGCTCGCCGGCAAGCCGGTGATGGAAGGCAAGGGCATACTCTTCAAGGCGTTCGCGGACATCGACGTGTTCGATCTCGAGGTGGGCTCGGAGCGTCCCGATGACGTGATCCGCTTCTGCCAGCTGCTCGAGCCGACGGTGGGCGGCATCAACCTGGAGGACATCCGCTCCCCCGACTGTTTCCACATCGAGGAACAGCTCCGCGAGACGCTCTCGATTCCCGTGTTCCACGACGATCAGCACGGGACCGCGATCATCTCGGGCGCGGCGCTGCTCAATGCCTTGGAGCTCGTGAAGAAGGACGTCGGTCGGATCAAGGTCGTGTTCGCGGGGGCGGGCGCGGCCGCGCTCGCCACGGCGGAGCACTATGTGCGTTTGGGAGTCAAGCGCGAGCACATCGTAATGTGCGACCAGAAGGGGGTCATCCACACCGAGCGTGAGGGGCTCGACCGCTACAAGAGCCGCTTCGCGCGGCGCACCACGGCCCGGACGCTCGCCGACGCCCTGAAGGACGCGGACGTCTTCGTCGGGCTCTCGGTGGGCGGGATCGTGACCGGGGAGATGCTCCGGGCGATGGCGCCGCGGCCCATCGTGTTCGCGCTCGCGAACCCTGTCCCTGAGATCATGCCGGACGAGGCGAAGCAAGCGCGGGCCGACGCGATCATCGCCACAGGCCGGTCGGACTTCCCGAACCAGGTGAACAACGTGCTGGGCTTTCCGTTCATTTTTCGGGGCGCGCTCGATGTGCGGGCGAGGAAGATCAACGAGGAGATGGAGATGGCCGCGACCCGCGCGCTCGCGGCGCTCGCCAAGGAGGAGGTCCCCGACTCGGTGATGCGCGCGTACGGGCTCGAGCGGCTCCGCTTCGGGCCCGACTACCTGATCCCGAAGCCGTTCGACCCCCGCGTGCTCTTGTGGGTCGCGCCGGCGGTGGCGTGGGCGGCGGTGGGGTCGGGGGTGGCGGGGCGCGCGATCGACGTGGACGAGTACCGCGCCCAGCTCGACGCACGCCTGGGCCGGGCCCGCGAAGTGATGCGCGGTCTCTCGACCCGCGCTCAGCAGGAGGCGCAGCGGATCGTGTTCCCCGAGGGCGAGGACGCCCGGATCCTCAAGGCCGCACGCATCCTCGCCGACGAGGGCGTCGCCCAGCCGATCCTGCTTGGCGATCCCGATGCGATCCGCCGCCAAGCGGACGACGCCGGCGTGACGCTGGAGGAGATCCAGCTCGCGAACCCGGGGGCGAGCGCCCACCGCGAGACGTTCGCGCAGCAGCTGTGGGAGCTCCGGCGGCGCAAGGGCATCACGCTGCGGGAAGCGCGGGCCCGGGTGCTCGATCCCCTGTACCACGCCCTGCTCATGCTCCGGGGTGGCCAGGCGGACGCGGTCGTCGCCGGGGTGGAGATGCACTATCCCGACGCCATTCGGCCCGCCCTCGAGGTGATCGGCGCCGACCAGGGCCGCCGGCACGTCAGCGGGATCTACATGCTCGTGTTCCCGCAGCAGACGTTCTTCTTCGCCGACTGCACGGTGAACATCGACCCCGACGCCGAGACGCTCGCGGAGATCGCGTCCGCCACCGCCGAGTTCGTCTCGCGGCTCGGCGTTGAGCCGCGCGTGGCGCTGCTGTCGTTCTCCAACTTTGGCTCGGTGCGGCACGCGGGTGCGGAAAAAGTGCAACGGGCCGTCGCACTGCTGCACGAGCGCGAGCCCGTGCTCCAGGTGGACGGCGAGATGCAGGCCGACACGGCGGTCGTGGAGCGCATCCTCGCCGAGCGCTACCCGTTCGCGAAGCTGCGCGGCCCGGCGAACGTGTTGATATTCCCCAACCTCGACGCCGCGAACATCAGCTACAAGCTGCTCGACCGGTTGGGGGGCGCACAGGCGATCGGGCCTATTCTCGTGGGCATGGCCCAGCCGGTCCACGTCTTGCAGCGTGGGGCGGAGGTGAACGACATCGTGAACATGGCCGTCATCGCCGCGGTGGACGCCCAGGAGCACGGGCGCCGGCCGCGCGCCTGAGCTTCCGGGGACGATCGCATGAGGGCGCCCGCGACCCGCCACGCGCAGGAGAGCCACCTGCGCTCCAGAGGCCTCAAGGCGCTCGGGCTCGAGCCGCAGCACGCCGTGCACTGGAATCTCGGGCCGGCGGCGCTCTACGAGCACGCGGCACGCCGCGGCGAGGGCCTCATCGCGGAGGGCGGCGCGTTCTGCGCGGTCACGACGCCCCACACCGGGCGGAGCCCGAACGACAAGTTCATCGTGCGGGAGCCGACGTCGGAGGGCGACGTGTGGTGGGGCCGGGTGAACCAGCCGCTCGCGCCCGAGCACTTCGAGCGCCTCCACGCCGACGCAGTCCGGCACCTGAGTGGCCAGGAACTGTTCGTGCGGGATCTGTTCGCCGGAGCGGACCCCAACCACCGCCTCGGCATCCGGTTCGTGACGCCGAACGCCTGGCACGCGCTGTTCGTCTACAACATGTTCCTGCGCCCCACCGCTTCCGACCTCGCGGAATTCACGCCCGCCTGGCACGTGCTGCACGCGCCCGACCTGCAGGCCGACCCCGCGGCCCACGGCACCCGGTCGGGCACGTTCATCGTGGTCCACTTCGGCAAGCGGACGATCCTGATCGGCGGCACGCGCTACGCGGGTGAGCTCAAGAAATCGGTGTTCTCCGTTCTCAACTACCTGCTGCCGAAGCGCGGGGTGCTCTCGATGCACTGCTCCGCCAACATCGGCGAGGCGGGCGACGTGGCCGTGTTTTTCGGCCTTTCGGGAACGGGGAAGACCACGATCTCGGCCGACCCGGAGCGCGCGCTCATCGGGGACGACGAGCACGGTTGGTCCGACCAGGGGGTGTTCAACTTCGAGGGCGGCTGTTACGCGAAGGTGATCCGGCTGTCGCGCGAGGGCGAGCCCGAGATCTACGCGACCACCCGGATGTTCGGCACCGTGCTCGAGAACGTGATGGTGGACCCCGTAACGCGGGCGATCGACCTCGATTCGGACGCGATCACGGAGAACACACGCGCCTCCTACCCGATCCACTACATCCCGAACCACGTGCCGGGCGGCATCGCCGGCCACCCCTCCCACATCCTGTTCCTCACTTGCGACGCCTACGGCATCATGCCGCCGATCGCGCGGCTGTCACCGGCGCAAGCGATGTACCACTTCCTGTCGGGGTACACCGCCAAGGTTGCGGGCACGGAGCGCGGCGTGACCGAGCCGAAGGCGACCTTCTCCGCCTGCTTCGGCGCCCCGTTCCTGCCGTTGAACGCCAACGCGTACGCGTCGCTGCTCGGCGAGAAGATCGCGCGGCACGGCGTGCAGTGCTGGCTGGTGAACACCGGGTGGACGGGCGGGCCGTACGGCGCGGGACAGCGCATGCGCCTCGGCCTCACGCGCGCGATGGTGCGCGCCGCGCTCGCCGGGAAGCTCGACCGCATCCCCACCGCGCCCGAACCGGTGTTCGGGCTCGAGGTGCCGCTCCGCGTGCCGGACGTCCCCGACGAGGTCCTGCTGCCTCGCCGGACGTGGAGTGACGCCGCGGCGTACGACGCCCAGGCGGCCCGGCTGGTCCAGATGTTCCGCGAGAACTTCGAGCAGTTCCGAGAGCGGGCGCACGCCGCCGTCAGGGACGCGGGCCCGCCCGGTTGACCCGCTTCGAGGTCGTCCGCGACCCGCTCTGGAACAACATCCGGCTCGACCCCGAAGCGCTCGCCGTGGTCGACACACCCACCCTGCAACGGCTCCGCTACGTCCGGCAGCTGGGGCACGCCTTCCTCGTCTACCCGGGTGCCACGCACAGCCGCTTCGAGCACGCCCTCGGTGCCTATCACCTCTCCCGTCGCGCCCTCTCCCAACTCGAAGATGCGGGCGACGCCCGCCTCGGGCCTCCGGACCGCGCGCGCCTCAAGCTCGCCGCGCTGCTGCACGACATCGGGCACTACCCCTTCTCCCACGCACTGGAGGAGGCGGGGCTCCCGCACCATGAGCTGCTCGCCGAGCGCCAGTTGTCGGGCGGCGAGCTCGCCGACCGGCTCGCGGCGCTGGGCACGCCGCCGGCCGAGCTCCTCGCCCTGATCCAAGGCCGGAGCGCCGATGCGCTCGCCGGCCTCGTGTCCGGCTCGCTCGACGTGGACAAGCTGGATTACCTGTCGCGGGACGCGTGGATGTGCGGGGTGCCGTACGGTATGATCGACGTGGACCGGCTGCTCACATCGCTCACCATCGCCCCCGGCGCGGATGGCCAGCCGACGCTCGCGCTGCACGAAAAAGGGCTCGCCGCGCTCGAGTCGCTGTTGTTCGCGAAATATCAGATGTACCGGAACGTGTACTGGCACCACGCGGTGCGGAGCGCGACCGCAATGTTCAAGCGGCTCGTGCGACACGCGATCGCCGCGGGGCGGCTCGCGGCCGAGGCGGTGGCGGTCGCGACGGACGACGGGCTGATCCACGAGCTGATGCGACAGGACGCGACGGGGCTCGCGCGCGCCCTGCGCGAACGCCGGCTCGCAAAGCGCGCCCTCGACCTGCCGGCCACCGAGCTCCCTGCCGACACGCCCTCCTGGGCCGCCGACGACCCCGACCTGTTGGAGCGGGTCGAGGACCGCCTCGCCCGGAATGTAGGGCTCGAGCCCGGCGAGCTGTTCCTCGACTTCCCGACCAAGACCGGCATGCTCGCGCTCGACCTGCCGCTCGTGAAGCGCGACGGCACGGTCACCCAGCTCGCGGGGGCGGAGGCGGCCGCTCACCTCGGCCTGCCGCGGCTCGCGGGCGAGCTCTACCGGTCAGCGCGGCGCCTGCGGGTGTTCGTGCTGCGGACGGCGCGGGTGGAGGCCAACGCGATCGTGGAACTCGTGATGTTGCCGCGGGAGGAGGTCATGGACAGACTGCAGGAGCAGCGCCTGCTGATCCGCGGCTGAACCGGATGCAGGTCGGGGAACCTCTACCCCGGCCGCGCCCCCGGCTGCGTGATCTGCGTCGTGTCCCCTACCGGCGCGTCCACGGAGTCGACCCGTACGACGATCGCCGTGATGTTGTCGAGCCCGCCGTGACGGTTCGCCTCGGTGATGAGCTCATCCACCTGATCCTGCGGCATCCGGCTGGACGAGAGCATCTCCGCCAGGCGCTGGTCCTCGAGCATCCCGGTGAGGCCGTCCGACGCGAGGAGGAACATGTCGTTCGGCTTCACAGTGCCGAGGTAGATGTCCGGCACCACGTCGCTGTTGGCACCCACGCAGCGCGTGATCACGTTGCTGTACGGATGGGACCGGGCTTGTTCAGGGGTCAGGTAGCCGGCGTCCACCTGCTCCTGCACGTAAGAGTGGTCTTTGGTGAGCTGGATTAGGTTGCGCTCGCGGAACAGGTACGCCCGGCTGTCGCCCACCTGCCCGATGAGGAAGCGGGTCTCGTACAGCACGAGCGACGTCACGGTGGTCCCCATGCCGCGCTTGTCGTGCTCGGTGAGGGTCCGCTGGAAGATGGCGCCGTTCGCCGCGCGGATCGCCAGCCGCATCCGGTCGGCCACCTGATCGTCCGAGAGTCCCTTGAGCGAGCCGAGCTCTCGTGCCACGAATCGCACGGCCATCTCGCTCGCCACCTCGCCCGCCGCATGGCCGCCCATCCCGTCCGCCACCACGAAGATCCCGCGATCGGGCACCATGAGGTAGCTGTCCTCGTTCCCGGAGCGGATAATGCCGACATCCGTGCGACCGGCGCAGGTGATGTGCACGGAGCGCTACGCGAGTAACCGGTAGAGGAAAGCCGTGACGCCCGCTGCGGCCAGGAGTAGCGCCGCAGCCCCTGCCCCGCAACCCTTACCCTTTTTCTCGGGCACCTGCCGGGCGGTAGGCCGCTGCACGCCGGGCTTGGCTCTCACCGCCGGCGTGCCCTTGGCGGGCGGCGCCGGCTTGGGTGCCGTGGGGCCACGGCGCGGAGCGGGCCGGGCGGGGGGTGCGGGGGGAGCGGGGGGGGCGGCAGCGGCGGGGGTGGGCAGCGGAACCAGGGAGTGTGGCGTCCTGAGCACTTGCGTGCCGCCCCCCAGCGCCACGCCGACCGCATCGTCCGTCGGCTCGAAGACGAGCTGCACGTCTCCGAAGCGGACGATCGCGCCGGGAGCGAGCGGCCCCTCGCCCTTGACCCGCTCGCCGTCCACAAATGTCCCGTTGGTCGAATCGAGATCCACGAGCACCCAAACGCCCTCACGGCGCTGGAGCTTCGCATGCGCGGTCGAGACCGACGGATCCGGCAGGACGATGTCGTTGTAGTCGGCGCGGCCGATATTGACGACCGGTGCGCGCACGAAGACCCGCTGACCCTTGATGACGCCGCTCTTGACGAGGAAGTTGGCCAGCGCGCCTGAGGGACGCGGCGCCGCCTCGATACCGTGGAGCGTGTGCTTCAGGCGCTGCTCGGCACCCGGCGGCGGCCCCTCGGGGGCTGCGTCGCGGGGGGCGGCCGGCACGCCGGCCTCCTTCGGGTTGGGGGGCACGGGACCACCCGCCTCGGCCGGAAGGATGTCCGCGTAGAAGCGGAAGTTCTCGTCCCCGATCCGGAACACGTCCGCCCGCTGAAGGATGCGCTGGCCCTGCACTCGCTCCTCGTTCACGAACGTACCATTGGTGCTCGAGTCGACGAGCAGGTAGCCCCTGGGGGTCTGGACGATCTCGGCATGCCGCCGTGACACGTCGTCTCCGGGGACCACCACGTCGCACCCCGCCTCGCGCCCGAACACGAGTGACGCGCCGGTGATCACATACTCGCGGCCGTCGGTGAGGCTCACGACCCGCCCCCCGGTGTTCCCGGTGGCGGCCGGCTTGGCGGCGGGCTTGGCCTGCGCCATCGCCTCGGGGATGTGCACCTTTTGCATGAACTGCGTGCTCCCCGAGCGGCGCTCGTCCACGTACGTCAGCTCGTGGCCCCCGACTTCGACCTTGTCACCGTGCAGCAGCGGCGTGGGCTCCGCGCCCAGGCGAACGCCATTGATCAGCACCTCGGCTGCGGGGCTTGCTTTGCGGATGACCACCTGTCCGTCGGCCTGACCTTGGAGCAGGGCGTGTCGCGGCAGGATGCCGACCCCTGTGAGCGCGATGGTGCACGACGCGTCGCTGCCGAGCACCACCTCCCCGACCGGGATCGGGAATTTCGTCTGACCGAGCTCGAGCAGCGGCATCGCGCGCTAACCCCCCAACGAAAGCGTCAGCGCCAGAAGTTACGCCCGGCCTTGTAACCGCGCAAGGAAACACAGGTTACGTGACCTCGCAGCCTCAGGACTCTACCTCCAGCGTCACCACCTCTTCGCGCCCCACCAAGCCCCGCCGCAGCCAGTGCCAGAACAGCAGGGAGCCCACCATCACCGTCGCGTAGCTGTTGGTGAAGCGCCAGATGAGTGTGTACGTGGGAAGCGCGGAGGGCGGGACGTAGATCTTCATCACCGCGGCCGAGAGCAACTCGGCCAGGCCCGACGATCCGGGCGTCGGTGCGAAGTAGAGGAGAAACGTGATGAACGTCTGGAGCAGGAGAATGTCGACGAAATTGGGCAGCAGCCCGAGCGCGCGCAGCGCCACGTAGCCGGCGAGCAGCTTGTTGGCGTGGGACGGCCCGGAGAGGAGCACGGCCCAGAACAGGGCGAGCCATCCCCTCGGACTCCCAAACGCCACCAGGCACTCGTGTGCCCGGTCGATCCCGGCCCGCAGATGCTCGATCCGCGCGGCGACGCGCGCGCTGCGCCGCTCGAACCGCGTCGCCAGCCAATGCACCGCGTCGCGCAGCCACACGGGGAACACCATAGCGAGGAGCATCAGCACGCCCAGGATTCCGAAGATCGTGAGGCTGGTGCGGAACAGGTCGTAGTAGGTGATGCCCAGCACGACGTTATGCCCGGCGAGGGATTTGCCGGCGCCGAGGTAGATGGCGAGCGGGCCTGCCAGCGCGAAGAAGGCGACGGTCGCGACGAAGGTCATGAACGTGGACGTCATCGCTTCGGGGAGCCGCACGCCGGCGCGGCGCATCGCCCACATCATGGTGGGGCCGGCGCCGCTCTGAAACGGCGTCAGATACCCGGCCCAGGCGCTCATCCCGCCGGCGATCACCATGTCGCGCAACCGCACGCCGGGGTGCACGTGCCGCGCCACGACCCACAACCGAACGCCGCCGCCGATCCAGTCCATCGAGGCGAGCGCGAGGCCCACCACGATCCACCCCCAGCGCAGGTTCGCCAGCGCGGTGACGAAGGCCTGCAGGTTTTCCCCGAAAGCGACCAGTACGACGACGACGCCGGCGAGGGAGATGACGGCGAACAGTTCCAGCCCGCGCCGCAGCAGGCGCGGGGTGAGGGCGAGAGCCATGTGGGGGCGAAACTACGGGTGTCAGGGGCCGGGTGCCAGGTGGCGGGGGTGTGAAACCTGGACACCCAGACACCCGGCACCTGACACTGTTATGTTAGAGGGTTATGTTCGCCTCCCCCGACCGCATCATCATCCGCAACGCGCGACAGCACAACCTCAAGGGCATCACCGTCGAGCTGCCCCGGCGCGCGCTCGCGGTCATCACCGGGCCGTCCGGGTCGGGGAAGAGCACGCTCGCCTTCGACACGCTGTACGCCGAGGGCCAGCGGCGTTACATCGAGTCGCTGTCGACGTACGCGAAGCAGTTCCTCGACCGGATGCCGAAGCCTCTGGTCGACGCGATCGAGGGCATCTCACCGGCAGTCGCGATCGAGCAGAAGAATCCCACGACCAGCAGCCGCTCCACCGTCGGGACGGCGACGGAGATCTACGACTTTCTCCGGCTGCTGTGGGCGCGGGTGGGCACGCAGCATTGCGTGAAGTGCGGCAGCATCGTGAAGGCCGATACGGTGCAGGAAGCGGCGGACGAGCTCGTCGCCCCCGAGCGCCTGACCGCCCGACCGCCTGACCGCCCGGTTCTGGTCACGTTCCCGCTGCCCCCCAGCGCCCATCGGCCCGAGGTCGAGGTCGCCGCGCAGTTGCGCGCGGCGGGATTCGTGCGCGCGCAGCTCGACGGCGTCGTAATCCGGCTGGACGAGGCGGACGCCGAGCGGCGGGTCCGTGAGGCGACCGAAGTGCTCGTGGTGGTGGACCGGGTGGCCGCGTCGGAGGCGAATCGGGGCCGGGTCGCCGACGCGATCGCGACCGCCTTCAACGAGGGCGAAGGGGTGGCAGTCGCGCTGGACAACGGCGACCGCCGCCGTTTCTCGGAGCAGCCGACCTGCTCGAGCTGCGCCACGCCGGCGCCGGCGCTTTCACCGACCCTGTTCTCGTTCAACAACCCGCGCGGCGCCTGCCCCGGCTGCAACGGCTTCGGGGCGGTGCTCGAGTACGACGAGTCGCTCATCGTCCCCGACTCCGGAAAGAGCCTCGCGCGCGGCGCTCTCGACCCGTGGACCAAGCCGCGCTATGAGGGGCGGCGGCGCATCCTGCGGGAGGCGGCGCGGGCCCGGGGCATCCTGTTCGACACGCCGTGGCGGGACCTCCCCGAGCGTGGCCGCCAGTTCCTCCTTCATGGCGCGAGCGGCCGGTTCCTCGGCATGTTCCCCTTCCTCCAGCGCCTCGAGGCGAAGCGCTACAAGCAGTACATTCGCGTGTTCTTGCGGCAGTACCAGCTCGCCAAGACGTGCCCTACGTGCGGCGGCGCCCGCCTGAAGTCCGAGGCCCTGTCGGTGCGCGTGGGTGGCATGACTATCGCCGCGGCGGCCGCGCTGACTGCCGCCGCGCTGCGCGACTGGGTCGCTGCGCTCGAGCTCACACCGTTCCAGCAAGCGGTGGCGGTGCACATCCTCGCCGAGCTCACGGCACGCCTCGCGTTCGTGAACGACGTCGGCCTAGGCTACCTCACGCTCGACCGTCTGACCCGCACGCTGTCGGGAGGCGAGGCCCAGCGCATCGCCCTCTCGAACGCGCTCGGCGCGCACCTCGTGGACACGCTGTACGTGCTCGACGAGCCGTCCATCGGCCTGCACCCGTCGGACATCGACCGGCTGCTCGCCCTGTTGCGCCGCCTCGCCGACGCGGGTAACACGGTGGTCGTGGTGGAGCACGACCCCGCCGCGATGCGGGCTGCCGACTGGATGGTCGAGCTCGGCCCCGGGAGCGGTGCAGCCGGCGGCGAGATGGTCTACCAGGGCCCGGCGGCGGGCGTGCGCGAGGCGGGCACCCTCACCGGGCAGTATCTCTCCGGGGAGAAGCGCATCGGCGTCCCCTCGGCACGCCGTGCCGCGCGACGCTGGCTCACGGTGCGCGGCGCGCGGCTGCACAACCTCGCGGATGTCGACGTCCGCATCCCGCTCGGCACGCTGACGGCCGTCACGGGCGTCTCCGGGTCGGGCAAGTCGACGCTCGTACACGACGTGCTGTACCGCCAGCTGGAAACCCGGCTCGCGGGGATGCACAGCGCCAAGCAGCATCTCGGCGAGCCCGTGGGCGACGTGCGCGCCCTCGAGGGGTGGGAGGCGATCGCGGACGTGGTGCTCGTGGACCAGGCGCCGATCGGGCGCACGCCGCGGTCCAACCCCATCACCTACATCAAGGCGTTCGACGAGCTGCGGGCGTTGTTTGCGGCGGAGCCGCTCGCCCGGGCGCGCGGCTACGCGCCCAGCACGTTCTCGTTCAACGTGGCGGGCGGCCGGTGCGAGGCATGCGAGGGCGCGGGCCATGTGCTCGTCGAGATGGTGTTCCTCGCCAACGTGTTCGTGCCGTGCGAGATGTGCCAGGGGAAGCGATTCAAGCAGGACGTGCTCGACGTGAAGGTACAGGGCGCCTCGATCCACGACGTGCTCGAGTGGACCGTGGACCAGGCGCTGCAGCGGTTCCACCGCCAGCCGCGACTCGCCCGCGCGCTGTGGCACCTGCAGCAGGTCGGGCTTGGCTACCTGCGCCTCGGCCAGCCCGCCACGACGCTGTCCGGCGGTGAGGCACAGCGTCTCAAAATCGCGCGCGAGCTCGCCCTCTCGGGGGGCAATGGTCGGCGCGGGGGCCGGGGGGCAGGAGGACGTAAGCTCTACGTCCTCGACGAGCCCACCACCGGCCTGCACGTGGACGACGTGCGCACGCTGTGCCGCGTGCTCGACCGGCTGGTGGACGCTGGGCACACCGTGCTCGTGATCGAGCATCATCTCGACGTGATTAAGCGCGCCGACTGGATCATCGATCTGGGCCCGGGTGCGGGTGATGCGGGCGGGCGCGTCGTTGCGCAGGGGACCCCCGAGGAGGTCGCCCGCGCGGCGGGGTCCGCTACCGGGCGGTATCTGCTGGACCTCGCGTGACGCAGCGGCAGGCGGACGCGCTGCTGCTCGCCGCCACCGCCATTTGGGGCGTCAGCTTCGTTGCCGTGAAGGCGGCGCTTGCATACGCCACGCCACTGGCCTTCGTAGCCGTGCGGTTCGCGCTTGCGGCGCTGGCGGTGACCCCCGGGACCCGATTTTCTCCGCTACCCAGTCGCGGGGAGCTAGGCGCGGCTCTGCTGCTCACGAGCCTGCTCGCAATCGGGTTCGCCACCCAGAACATCGGCCTCGTCTACACGACGCCCTCGCGCTCGGCCTTCATCGTGGCGATCTCGTCGGTGCTCGCGCCGCCGATCGCCTTCTTTGGGCTTGGGCAGCGCACCCGCTGGTTGAGTGTGGGCGCGCTCGCCCTGGCCGGCTTCGGGGTGTACCTGCTCACCGCGCCGGACGCGGGCGGGCTCAACCGCGGCGACCTCTGGACCCTCGTCACCGCCGGGGTATTCGGCGCGCAGATCGTTGCCGTGCGCGAGCTCGCGGTCCGTTACGACGCTCGGCGACTGGTGTGGCTGCAGACCGCGGGTACCGCCCTGGCCGTCGGCCTCGCGGCGCTGCTGCTCGAGACGTCCCGAATCCGCTGGACACCTGCGTTCACTGGGTTGCTCGTGTACTGCGCCGTGTTCCCGACGGCGGTCGCACTGTTGTGGCAGATGCGCGCGCAGCGCCACATGTCGTCGGCACGAGCGGCGCTCATCTTCTGCTTCGAGCCGCTGTTCGCCGCGATCACGTCTTGGGCGGTGCTCGACGAGCAGTTGTCCGCGATACAGTGGCTGGGCGGCGCGTTGATTCTCGGAGGGATGGTGGTGGCAGACCTGCCCTTGAGCCGTCGGCTGTCAGCCGTGGGCCGTCAGCCCACGAGTTGAAGTCTCCGCGGCGGCTGGCCATATTCCCGGCCGAAGCCAACGGCCAAAGGCCGACGGCCAGAGGCTCTCGTTCCCGAGTAGCTCAGCTGGTAGAGCAGCCGGCTGTTAACCGGCGGGTCGCAGGTTCGAGTCCTGCCTCGGGAGTTTTCCCCCAACAACTGGCAAACCGGGCCCCGTGCTCGAGACGGTTTGGTGACAGGGTGAGCGCTCACGACTTGCGCTGCCGCTCGACCTGCGCGCGGAGGCGCTCCTCCTGCGCCCGCAGCTCGGGCGTGAGCGCCTTGCCGAAGTCCTCGACGTCCAACACCGGCCGGATCTCGATCACGGACTCCTCGCCAGGCATGGGGTCCGGGCAGCGCCCGACCCACTCGATCGCCTCCTCGATCGACTTGACCTGCCAGAGCCAGAAGCCGGCGACGAGCTCCTTAGTCTCGGCGAAGGGACCATCGATGACGGTCTTCTTGCCGGCCGAGAAGATTACGCGCTTGCCCTTTGCGCTCGGATGAAGCCCCTCGCCCGCGAGCATCACGCCGGCCTTCACCAGCTCCTCGTTGAACTTTCCCATTTGCTCGAACAGCTTGTCATAGCCAGCCGGCGCCCTCGGATCGCCCGGCAGGATGCCGGCCTCGGAGTTCTTGGTTGCCTTGACGATTACCATCACGCGCATGGTGCTCTCCTGGTCTTGGAGGGGGTCGCCGGGCGTGGCGACCGCCTGCCTTCTCCAACGTGGCGACGAACGAGATCGAGCCCGATCGACACGCGGGAGAGATTTTTCGGCCGCGGGACGGTCGTCCCACGAAACCGCCGTTCAAGGCCGCCGTATGGCTGTACGGGTGGCGGGTGCGGCCACGAGATGCGCTCAAAATCTGTGGGGGACGCTCATGCGTATTCCAGTTGCGGTCGTCATCACGGTTCTGCTCACGCCGGTCGCCGCGCCGGCCCAGTCCGCCGCCGACTCTGCCGCCATCAGGGCCGCCGCCCTCGACTACATCGAGGGATACTATGAAGGCAACGGGGAACGCATGGAACGCGCCCTGCACCCCGAGCTCGCCAAGCGCATTGTACGCACCAATGCTCAGGGCCGGTCGAGCCTGGGCCAGATGAGCGCACTCACCCTGATTCAGGGCACGCGAGCCGGCGGCGGACGGGACATCCCCCCCGAGCGGCAACAGAAAGACGTCACGATCCTGGACACCTACCAGAACGCCGCCAGCGCCAGAATCGTAGCGGCGACCTGGATCGATTACCTGCACCTCGCCAAGTGGAACGGCCGGTGGGTGATCGTGAACGTGCTGTGGGAGCTCAAGCCGGAGGCCCGCTAGAGCTGCCGCCGGCCCGTCGCCACCTCCGCCAGGGCTGCGACGTCCCACACGCTCACCAGCCCACGCTTGAGATCCACCAGCTGCACGGCCGCCAGGCGGCGTAACTGACGGTTTGTCGTCTGCCGGCTCAAGTCCGCGAACGCCGCGATGAGATGCTGCGTGAGCTCGAGCCGCGAGCCCCGCGCCGAGGGAGTCGACGAGCCCAGCCGCTCGGCGAGCTGCAGCAGCGCTCCCGACACCCGCCGCAGCGGGTCGCGAAGGCACAGCTGCCGGGGATCAAGCGACGAGCAGGGACCGAACACCTCGATGATGGAGCGGATGCCAGGCGCGGTCTCGACCTGAATCGACAGACCGCCGCGCACGATCCAGAGATGTAGACGCTTCAGACGCTCAAGCGGGCGCATCGGCTCGCCCGCCGGGTACGTATGTGTCTCGATGCCGGCGAAGCCGGCGACCTCGCTCGACAGCAGGTCCAACCGTGATGTCCGGCCGTTGGTGAGGGCGTGCACCTCCAAATCGGGGCCACGAGAGAGGCGCCCGGGGGCGACCGCGCTGTCGCTCGGGGGACACGGCCCCGGCGCGCCAGGTGTCGGGGGGGCTATACAGGGCGAACTCCCGGGACGAGAATGTGCCGCAAAACCACCCCGCGATGCCGCAAAAACGCCCTATGCCCGGGGCCCGATTGCGCCCATTAGTTGTTGTTCCTCGCAAGTAGCCACGGCCCAATATTTCATGCTCCCGGAGCGGGGGGCTGGATCGTCATCGGGCGCCTGGCCTGCCGCCTTTCCATGGGTGAAGGAGACGGAGCGGTGTAGGATGTCCAGGACAACGAGGGGGGCCGAAGCACCGCATGAACGTTCCTCAACAAGTCGAGACCCTGCTCGTCGAAGGCGACGCCCATGACGTGGAGCACCCGCTGCGCGACAGCGGTGTGGCTCCCAAGGCGGCCTTGCTCGACCTCAAGCTCCCGAACGTGGACGGCCTCGACGTGCTCCGGCGCCTCAGGGCCGATGCGCGCACCGGCTCCCTGCCCGTGGTCGTGCTGACCTCGTCGCGCGAAGAGCCCGACATCGCGGAGGCGTACCGCCTCGGCGCGAACAGCTACATCGTCAAGCCGGTCGACTTCGAGGCGTTCGCCCGCGCCGTGTCGGAGGTGGGGCTGTACTGGGTGTTCCTGAACGAGCCTCCCCGCTAGCCCATGCCGCCGCTGGCGCGGATCCTGATCGTAGAGGACCTCGCGAGCGACGCGGAGCTCGTGGAGCACGAGCTGCGCCGTGCCGGGATCTCCTGCACGATCCGTCGGGTGGACTCGGACGCGGCCTACCAGGACGCATTGCACACGTTCGCCCCCGATCTCATCCTGACCGATCACACCCTGCCGCAGTTCAGTGCCAGCGACGCGCTGCGGATCGTGCTGCAGGAGAGCCCCGACACGCCGGTGATCATCGTCACCGGCAGCCTCGATGAAGAGACGGCCGCCGAGTACATCAAGGCCGGGGCCACCGACTACATCGTAAAGCATCACCTCGAGCGCCTGGGCCCCGCCGCGCTCCGGGCGCTCGACCTGAAGCGCGCCCGGGACGAGCAGCTGCGCGCGGAACAAGCCCGGCGGCAGAGCGAGGAGCGGTTCCGAGCGCTCATCGAGCACGGCGCCGACGCCATCGTCCTGCTCGCGTCCGACGGTACCGTGCTGTTCGCCAGCCAAGCGTCGGAGCGGGTCCTCGGGTACCGGCCGGCCGACCTGGTCGGACGCAGCGGCTTCGAGCAGGTCCACGCCGACGACCTCCCCCCGCTTCGGGTCGTGGTGGACGACGTGCTCCAGCAGCCGGGCAGACCACGGACGCTCGAGCTGCGCGTGCGCCACGGGGATGCTACCTGGCACGTGCTCGAGGCCGTCGTAGTCAATCGCCTGGCCGAGCCGGCCGTCGGTGCCATCGTGGTGAACGCTCGCGACGTCACGGAACGCAACGAAGCCGAGGCGGCCCTCCGGGACTCCGAGGAGCGGTATCGCACGCTGGTCGAGGGCGTACGGGACGTGATTTTCGCCCTGTCGCCCGACGGCACGATTCGGTCTCTCAACCCCGCGTTCGAGGCGATCCTGGGCTGGCGCCGGGAGGAGTGGCTCGGCAAGCCGTTCGAGCAGCTCATCCACCCGGAGGATCTCCCAGCCGGGATCGAGCTCATGGGGCGCGTGTTGCAGGGCGA
Organism: Gemmatimonadales bacterium; assembly: GCA_035763805.1. GTDB lineage: Bacteria > Gemmatimonadota > Gemmatimonadetes > Gemmatimonadales > GWC2-71-9 > DASUAL01. The sequence goes on along the minus strand of DASUAL010000088.1, from coordinate 19,294 downwards.
GTCGCGCCCGACGGCGCAGCTCCGCGTCCGCACCGCGAAGGAGGAGTACCGGGTGGGCGAGTTCGCCGCCACCGCCCAGCTGCACGAGGGCCGGCTCGCCGGCATCCTGGGCATCGGCCGCGACGTCACCGAGCGGGTGCAGCTCGAGCAGCAGCTGCTCCAGGCGCAGAAGATGGAAGCGGTAGGCCGTCTCGCCGGCGGCATCGCGCACGACTTCAACAACATCCTGACCGCGATCACGGGCTACGCCGACTTGCTGCTCGAAGACCTCGCCGCCGCGGATCCGCGCCGCCAGGACGCCGTGGAGATCCGTACAGCCGCGGACCGCGCCGCCGGGCTCACTCGCCAGCTCCTGGCTTTCAGCCGCCAGCAAGTGCTCCAGCCGATGGTGCTCGACCTCAACGCGCTGGTGAGCGAACTCGAGAAGATGCTGCACAGGCTGCTGGGGGAGGACATCGAGCTCGCGACGCGGCTCCACCCGGCCCTCGCCCCCGTCCGGGCCGATCCCGGCCAGCTGGAGCAGGTGATCATGAACCTCGCGGTGAACTCGCGCGACGCCATGCCGAACGGTGGCAGGCTCACCATCGAGACGACCAACGCGCAGCTGGACGAGCCTTATGTCCGCGAGCACTACCCCGCCCGGCCGGGACCCTACGTGCTGCTCGCGGTGAGCGACACCGGTACGGGCATGACGGAGCAGACGAAGGCGCATCTGTTCGAGCCGTTCTTCACGACCAAAGAGAAAGGCAAAGGAACGGGGCTCGGCCTCGCCACCGTGTACGGGATCGTCAAGCAGAGCGGTGGATTCATCTGGGTGTACACCGAGCTGGGCCGCGGCACCGTCTTCAAGATCTATCTCCCCCGCGCGGAGGAGCCCCCCGGCGCGCCCTCCCGGCGCTCGGGGGCGACCACCCCGGTCGCGCGCGGCGCGGAGACGGTGCTGCTCGCCGAGGACGAAGCTCCGGTGCGCGCGGTCGCGCGCCAGGTGCTCGAGCGCCACGGCTACACCGTGCTCGAAGCGCCCAGCGCCGAGGCGGCGCTGGACCTCGCGGGGCGATACTCCGGACCCATCCACCTGCTGTTGACGGACGTCGTGATGCCCGGGATGAGCGGCCGGGAGCTGGCCGTCCGCTTGGCGACGCTTCGCCCCGAGGCACGGGTGATCTACATGTCCGGCTATACGGAGAACGCGATAACGCAACACGGCGTGCTCGAGCCGGGGCTGGAATACATCCAGAAGCCGTTCACGCCGGAGATCATCGCCCGCAAGGTGCGGGACGTTCTGGACGCTCGTCCTCCAACGGGTTCTTGAACACCGCACGGATACCGCACGTCGCCGGAGGTGCGGTCATGGTCATCGGCCTCGGCGCCTTGGCGGGCTGGCGGTGGGACGTCGCCTGGCTCACGGGCCTCGTTCCGGGCCAGGCGACGATGAACCCGGCGGCGGCGCTGGCGTTCGTCCTGCTTGGGGTCGCGCTGTTGCTCTCTCCTGCACGCGCGGGACCCGGCGACTGGGCGGCGCAGGCCTGTGCCGCCCTCGCTGCTGTGATCGGTCTCGCGCGTTTAAGCGGCTACGCTCTCCGCTTCGACCCCGGCATCGACGATCTGCTGTTCGCGGAGCGCCTGACGACGACCGCCCTCCCGAGCCGGATGGCGCCGCATACCGCGCTGGGCTTCGTGTTGATGGGGGCGGCCGTCTTGCTGCAACACCGCACGACCAGGCGAGCGCGGCTGCCGGTGCAGCTCTTGGCGCTCGCGTCGAGCGCCGGTGCGCTGGTGAGCGTGACCGGCCACGCCTACGGCACCCGCTTGCTGTCCGGGGCGATGGCGCTCAACACGGCGCTCGCGTTCCTCGTGGCGGCGGCCGGGGTGCTGTGGTCCCGGCCGGACCGGGGAGTCGCGGCGCTGTTCGCGAGCCCCACGCCAGGGGGTGTGCTGGTGCGGCGCCTCGTCCCCGCGACGATCGTGCTTACGCTGCTGCTCGGGTGGCTGCGGCTGGTGGGGCAGCGGGCCGGCCTCTACGACACCGCGGGCGGCACGGCGCTGTACGCCGCGACCATGGTCGCCGTGTTCGCCGCGCTCGCGTGGTGGAGCGCCCGCTCGCTCGACCGGGCCGACGCCGAGCGGCGTGCGGCGGAGCAGGCGCTCCGGGATAGCGAGCACCGGCTGTTCCAGATCCTGGAAGCGATGCCGGTCGCCGTGTTCGTCGTCGATGCCTCCGGACGGCCGTACTACGCGAACCAGGCCAGCCGGGACATTCTCGGAAAGGGGATCGTGCCGAACGCGACAGCCGAGCGCCTCCCGGAGGTCTACCAGGCGTTCGTCGCTGGGACGCCGAACCCCTACCCGCCCGAGCGCCAGCCGATCGTCCGCGCCATGCGGGGAGAGCGCGCGTACGTCGCGGACATCGAGATCCATCGCCCCGATCGGCGCGTGCCCCTCGAGGTCTGGGCGGCTCCCGTTTACGACAAGGCGGGGCCCGTGGCCTTCGCCGTCGCCGCGTTCAGCGACATCACCGAGCGGCAGCGGGCGCAGCAGGCGCTCCGCGAGTCCGAGGAGCGGCATCGGCTCCTGTTCGAGCGAAACCCGCTCCCGGCCTGGGTCTTCGATCTGGAAACCCTGCGGTTTCTCGCGGTGAACGATGCGGCGGTGCAGGCCTACGGCTACACCCGCGACGAGTTCCTGTCCCTGACCATCGCCGATATCCGCCCGCCGGAGGACGTCGCCGCGCTGCGCGAGAAGGTCGCGCGCATCACCGCGGGACACCCCGGCGGCGGCACCTGGCGGCATCGGAAGAAGGACGGCAGCCTGATCGAAGTGGAGATCACGTCGCACGTCCTCACGTTCGCCGGCCGGCCCGCCGAGCTGGTGCTGGCCCGCGACATCACGGCGCGCCGGCGCGCGGAGGAAGCCCTCCGGGCCAGCGAGGAGCGGTTTCGCACCCTCGCCGCGACGGCCACCGATGCCATCGTGTCGGCGGACCAGCGCGGCAACGTCACCTACTTCAACCCGGGTGCGGAGCGGATCTTCGGTTACACCGCGGAGGAGGTGAACGGCAAGCCACTCACCCTGCTCATGCCCGAACGGTTCCGCGACGCACATCGCGCAGGCCTGGCGCGTTACCTGGCGACGGGAGAGGCGCGCGTGGTTGGCACCACGGTCGAGCTGGCCGGACGGCGGAAGGACGGGGCGGAGTTTCCCCTGGAACTGTCGCTCGCGAGCTGGAGGGGCGGCACCGAGATCGCCTTTACGGGGATCATGCGCGACATCACGGAGCGCAAGCGGGCAGAGGAAACGCTGCGGCGCTACGCGGCCCAGCTCGAGGTCGCGAACGCGGAGCTCGACGCATTCGCCTACTCCGTCTCGCACGACCTGCGCGCCCCGCTGCGGAGCATCGACGGCTTCAGCCAGGCGCTGCTCGAGGACTGCGACGACCAGCTCGATGCCGCGGGGAGGGACCACCTGGAGCGCGTGCGCGCCGCGACCCAGCGGATGGGCGTTCTCATCGACGACCTGCTGCGGCTTTCACGGGTGACCCGGAGCGAGCTGCGTCGAGAGCCGGTGGACCTGAGCGCCCTCGCGGAGGAGGTCGCGGCCGACCTCCGGCGCTCGGCCCCGGCGCGGGCGGTCGAGCTCACGGTCGCCTCCGGCGTGGCGGCCGAAGGCGATCCGCGCCTGCTCCGCGTGCTGCTCGAGAACCTGCTCGGGAATGCCTGGAAGTACACCGCCAAGCAGCCCCGCGCCGCAATCGAGTTCGGCGTAACCGACCACGGCGGGGAGCGAGCGTTTTTCGTGCGCGACAACGGTGCGGGGTTCGACATGAAGTACGCGGGCAAGCTGTTCGGGGCGTTCCAGCGGCTGCACTCCTCGACCGAGTTCGAGGGATCGGGCGTCGGCCTCGCGACCGTGCAACGCATCGTGCGCCGACACGGTGGCCGCGTCTGGGCGGAGGGTGCCCCGGCGCGCGGTGCCACCTTCTTTTTCACCTTATGACCCAGGTCACCTCAAGGCGGTTGCCATGAGCGACAAGGTCATCCTGCTGGTAGAGGACAACCCAGACGACGTGGCGTTGACCCTGCGCGCATTCAAGAAGAACAACATCACGAACGAGATCGTCGTGGCCCGGGACGGCGCCGAAGCGCTGGACTACCTGTTCGGCGCCGGCCGGCACGCGGGCCGGGACGCCCGCGTCGCGCCGCAGCTCATCCTCCTCGATCTGAAGCTCCCCAAGGTCGACGGGCTCGAGGTGCTCCGCCGGCTCCGCGCCGACGAGCGCACCCGCCTGATCCCGGTCGTGATCCTCACGTCGTCCAAGGAGGAACGCGACGTGGTCAACGGTTACAGCCTGGGCGCGAACAGCTATGTGCGCAAGCCCGTGGACTTCACCGAGTTCCTCGAGGCCGCCCGGCAGCTGGGGCTGTACTGGCTGCTGCTGAACGAGCCCCCACCTCGATCGGGACACGCGTGAGCCGCGGGCGTGTCTGGGCCGGCAGGGTCGGGGCTCTTCCGGTGATGTAGGTCACACCCGATCTGAGCCGGCGGCCGGTTGCCCTCAGGCGCCCTGGGGTGAGTATTGGGGCCCCGGATGACGACGCCGACGAAGCCACCCGCCAGCACCGCGCAGCGCGAATCGGACGCCGAGCTCCAGGCACTGCTCGCGGCGATCAACGACGTCATTCTCGTGCTCGACGCTGCCGGCCGGTACATGAAGATCGCCCCCACCAACCCTTCGCTGTTGTACCGCCCGGCCTCCGAGCTGCTCGGCAAGACGCTGCACGAGGTGTTCGAGAAGGCGCGGGCGGACGAGTTCCTCGCCTCGATTCGCGGAGCCCTCGCGACCCGGCACACCGTCCACACCGAGTACTGCTTGAGGATCAACGGCCGGGACGTCTGGTTCACGGCGGCGATCTCGCCGCTCGGGGATGATCGAGTGGTGTGGGTGGCGCGCGACATCACCGAAGGCCGCAAGGCGGCGGCGCGGCTGCGCGCGAGCGAGGAACGCTTCCGCGCGCTGGTCGAGCACTCGAGCGACGTCATCACCCTGCTCGGGCGGGACGGCACGGTGCTGTACGCGAGTGAGTCCACGGCCCCCGTGCTCGGCTACGACTCGACCGAGAACGTAGGCCGGAACGCGTTCGAGCTGGTCCACCCGGACGACCGGGCTGGTGCGCGCGAGCTGTTCCGCGAGCTGCTACAACGGTCGGGGCGTTTGGCTCGCGCCGAGGTGCGGGCGCTGCACAAGGACGGCACTTGGCGTCACCTCGAGGCCGTGGGAGTGAATCGGCTGGACAATCCGGCGATCGGCGCAATCGTCGTCAACTACCGCGACATCACGGAGCGCAAGCGCACGGAGCAGGACCTGCGGGAGACCCTCTCCCTGCTCAACGCGACGCTCGAGTCCACAGCGGATGGCATCCTGGTCGTCGACCTCGCAGGTCGTATCGTGAGCCTGAACCGCAAGTTCGCCGAGCTGTGGCGCATCCCCGACTCGGTCCTCGAGGCGAAGGACGACGGGCAGGCGCTCGCGTGGGTCCTCGACCAAGTCGTCGACCCGGATGCCTTCCTGACCAAGGTGCGCGAGCTGTACGCGCGGCCGGAGGCGTCGAGCTTCGACATTCTCACGTTCAAGGACGGGCGGATCTTCGAGCGCCACTCCCAGCCCCAGTACATCGGCGGCAAGACGGTCGGTCGGGTGTGGAGCTTCCGCGACGTCACCGAGCGCAAGCGCGCCGAGCAGATCCAGCTCGCCACGTATCGCATCTCCGAAGCGGTCCACGCCGCGCGCAACCTCCAGGCCCTGTTTCACGCCATCCACGAGATCGTGGGCGAGCTGATGTCGGCGAAAAACTTCTACATCGCGCTGTACGACCCGGCGACCGCGTTGCTCAGCTTCCCGTATTTCGTGGACGAATACGACTCCGACTTCCGATCCAAGAAGCTCGGGAAGGGCCTCACCGAATACGTGCTGCGCACAGGCCAGCCGCTGCTCGCCACGCCCGAAATCCATGAGGAGCTCGAGCAGCGCGGCGAGGTGGAGCTGATCGGCGCCCCGTCGATCGACTGGCTGGGGGTGCCGCTGAAGGCGGGCGACCGCACGATCGGCGTGCTCGTAGCGCAGACGTACACCCCGGGGGTCCGCTACGGCGAGCGGGAGCAGCACATGCTCCAGTTCGTCTCGACCCAGGTGGCGATGGCCATCGAACGCAAGCGGCAGGAGGAGCAGCTGCTCGAGAACGAGCGCCGCTACCGCCTGCTGTTCCGCTCGAATCCGGAAGCGATGTGGGTGTACGACTACGACACGCTGCGTTTCCTCGCGGTCAACGAGGCGGCGATCACCCGTTACGGCTATACCGAGGGGGAGTTCCTGGCGATGACGGTCCGCGACATCCGCCCGGCATCGGAGCTCCCCAAGCTCGAGGACATGCTGACGCAGCGACAGGGTGCCGGGTCATTCAGCGGCTTCCGTCACCGCCGCAAGGACGGCACGCTGATCGACGTGGACATCGAGTCGCAGCCGATCGAGTTTGCCGGCCGCCCCGCTCGTCTGGTGCTGGCGCGCGACGTCACCGCGCGGCGTCAGCTCGAAGACCAGCTCCGGCAGTCCCAGAAGATGGAGGCGGTAGGCCAGCTCGCGGGCGGGATCGCCCACGACTTCAACAATCTGCTCACCGCGATCCTGGGAAGCACGCAGTTGCTGCTGCACGTCACCCCCCCGGGCGACCCACGGCGCGAGGACGCCGAGGAGATCCAGAACGCCGGGATCCGCGCGGCCGAGCTTACCCGCCAGCTCCTCGCCTTCAGCCGGCGCCAGGTGCTCGCCCCCAAAGTGCTCGACGTGAACGCCGTCGTGTCGAGCATGGACAGGATGCTGCGGCGGCTGATCGGCGAGGACATCGAGCTCGTGACCCAGCTGGCCACCGATCTCGACTCCGTCAGCGCCGACCCCGGGCAGCTGGAGCAGGTACTGCTGAATCTGGCCGTGAACGCGCGCGACGCGATGCCTCGGGGCGGCCGCCTCACCATCGAAACGGCCAACGTGGCCCTCACCGCGGAGTACGCCGAGCGGCACCACCGGATGCCCCCGGGGGCCTATGTGCTGCTCGCCGTGTCGGACACCGGCGTCGGGATGGACGAAGCCACGCAGGCCCACCTGTTCGAGCCGTTCTTCACCACGAAGGAGGTCGGCAAGGGAACGGGCCTCGGACTCGCTACCGTGTACGGAATCGTGAAGCAGAGCGGGGGCTACATCTGGGTGTACAGCGAGCCCGAACGCGGCACCACGCTGAAGGTGTACCTCCCCCGCGTCACCGGTGCCGCGGAGCCGCTGCGGGCCGCGCTTCCCCGGGGGGATCTGCAGCACGGATCGGAGACGGTCCTGCTGGTCGAGGACGCTGCTCCGGTCCGGGCGCTCGCCCGCAAGGGCCTCGAGGCCTACGGCTATCGCGTTCTGGACGCGCCTGACGGGCCGACCGCCCTCGACCTCGCGGCGCGCCACGCCGGCGGGATCGACGTGCTGGTGACCGACGTCGTGATGCCGGGGATGAGCGGACGCGAGCTCGCGGAGCGCCTCGCCCCGCACCGCCCCGAAATGAAGGTGTTGTACACCTCGGGGTACACCGACGACGCCATGGTGCGACAAGGAGTGCTGCGATCGGGCGTGGCCTTCCTGCAGAAGCCCTTCGTGCCGGAAACCCTCGCTCGAAAGGTGCGGGAGGTGCTGGACGGCAGGCGGTAGGGGCGGTAAGAGGCGGTACGGGTGCCGCCGGCCTACCGCCACGTGGCGCCTCCGACCGCCTCTTACCGCCTGCCGTCCAGCACGTCCCGCACCCGAGCCAGCAAATCGCTCGCCGTCCATGGCTTGTGGAGGAAGGGCAGGGACGGGTCGAGCGGTGCGCCGCCGCGACCCGCCGGGTCGGGGTAGCCACTCGCGAACAGGAAGCGGGGCGCTGCCCCGGCCCGGCGGGACACGGCGTCGTACAATGCCCGGCCGCTGAGGCGGGGCATCACCAGGTCCGAGACGACGAGGTCGATCGCCGTTGTCTGCTGCCGCAGCACCTCCAGCGCCTCCTGCCCGTCCGCCGCGGTCACGACCTGGTAGCCCGCCGCCTCGAGGATGCGCTTCGCCGAGCGCCGGAGCTGGTCGTCATCCTCCGCCACCAGAATGGTCTCCGTCCCCCCACGCACCGCGAGCTCGCCCGAGCGCCGCCGTGCGGCCACCGCGTGCGCCGCGGCGACCGGGAAGTGGATGCGGAACCGCGTCCCCATCTGGGGCGCGCTGTCCAGGTCGATGCGAGCGCCGTGCTGCTTCACGAGGCCGTACACCGTGGCCAGGCCGAGACCCGTGCCTTTCCCCGCGGGCTTGGTCGTGAAGAATGGCTCGAACAGGCGCCGACGCGTCTCCTCGCCCATACCGATGCCCGTGTCGCCGACGCCCAGGCAGACGAACTCGCCAGCTGCCGGGGCGCCCCAGCTCGGGCGGCTGCGGGTGGTCTCGATCCGCAGCACACCGCCGTCGGGCATGGCATCCCGCGCGTTCGTAACAAGGTTGAACAGGATCTGCTCCACGGCGTGAGCGTCGGCGCACACCTCCGGCAGCTCGGCGTCACAGCAAATCACGATCTCGATGTCGGCGGGGAGGAGGCGCCGCAGGAAGCCCGAGAGGTCGGAGACCAGGCCGCTCAAGTCCACAGGCGCGAGCTCGAGGCTCGACCGCCGCGCGAACCCGAGCAGCTCCTTCACCATGACGCGCCCGCGCAGGGCCGCCGCCATCACATCGCGCAAGTCGGCGTGCGCGTCGGTGCGCTCCGCCGGGAGCGCTTTCGCGATCAGCTGGGCGTTGGCCAGGATGATCGTGAGGAGGTTGTTGAAGTCGTGGGCGATCCCGCCAGTGAGTTGCCCGATCGCCTCCATCTTCTGCGATTGACGCAGTTGCTCTTCGAGGGCGCGGCGCTCGGTGATGTCCTCGGCGAGCGTCTCGAAATACTCGATCCGGCCGTCGGAGCGCCGCACTGCGCGCCCGGAGAGCCGCACCAGAATGCGCTGGCCGTCCCTGCGTTTCCATACGACCTCGGCCCCCTCGAGGCTGTCGCCGCCACCGAAGTAGGCGAGGATGCGTTCGCGTTGTCCGGGGTCGGCGTACACGTCGCGCGCCATGTCCACGGTGAGCAGCTCGGCCTCCGTCCTGTACCCCAACAGCTTCACGAGCGCAGGGTTGCCGGCCAGGAACCTGCCATCCGGCGTCGAACGGTAGATCCCGTAGCTGGCGTGCTCCACCAGGGCCCGGCTGGTCTGCTCGGAGCGCCGCAGCGCCTCCTCCGCCCGTCGGCGCTCGGTGATGTCCGTGCCGACGCCGATCACGCCGGCGACGGCTCCTCCGGCGTCCCGCACGGGCGAGTACCACGCCTGGAACACGGAGCCGAAGATCTCCACCGTCGAGGAGAATGTTTCACCGTCGAGCGCGCGACGCACGTCCGCGAGCGCTTGGGGCGCATCGGCGTAGAGCTCGTGCACGGACCAACCCACGAGCTGTGCAGGCCGCACCCCGAGCGCGTCGAGCCCCTTGCCCTCGACCATGGTGAAGACGCCGTCCTTGTCCAACGCGAACAGGACGAGCGGCGCGCCGGCGATCACTGTGCGCAGCCGCTCTTTGTTGTCCCGCAAGGCGCGCTCCTGCCGTCGTCGCTCGCTGACGTCACGGGCGTTCACGATCAGCTGCCTTGTCCCCCGGTAGTCTACGCGCGCCTGGCCGATCGCCTCAAGCACTCGCCACGAGCCGTCGCGGTGGCGAAAGCGGAACTCCGCCGAATGGGGGACGTTGGGGCGCTGGATCGCCCGGGCCAGGGCTTCGGCCACGAGGGCGATGTCGTCCACATGGATGAAGTCGAACGTATTCCGCTCGAGCAACTCGCGTGGCTCGTAGCCCAGCAGCCGCTCGACGGAGGGGCTGGCGTACTGGAACACGCCGTTCTCCCCGATGATCGTCACGATGTCCGACGCGTTCTCGATCAGCGAGCGGAAGTGCGTCTCGCTGCGCCGCAGCGCCTCCTCCGTCCGCGCCCGGTCGATGGCGGTCGCCAGCACGTTCGCCACGGACTGCAGAAAGTGCGTATCGTGGATCGTGAACGCGCGCCGCTGCGCGGTGTGGAGCCCGAGGATACCGAACGGGCGGTCCGTGCCGTGGATCGGGACGCTCAAGCTGCTCGTGACCCCGTGCGTGGCGAGCAGCGGCGCGCTCCCGAACCGTGCGTCCGTCGCCAGATCCTCCACCACGACCGGGCCTGCCGCCCGCAGCGCATACCCCGCGTGGGTGTCGGCGTCCGCCGGCTCGACCGTGCGGCCCACCCTCCCCGCCGCCCACCCCACTCCTGCCCGCAGCAGCAACGTGCGGTTCTCGGGGCGGAACTCCAGTACGCTGGCGAACTCCACGTCGAGGACCCGGGCAGCGTGCGCCACCGCGGCGTCCATGAGCTCGGCGACCGGAGCGCCGGCGAGGGCCGATTGGCCGAGGTGCGCGACCGCCTCCTGCTGGCGCGCCGTGGCGCGCAGCGTCTCGTCGCTGCGCGACAGACCCGCGTCGCGCGGATGGTCGTCGGGCCGCAGTAGCCGGAACCTGTGGGTGCTCATTCGGGGACGCCCAACCTTGCGTTTGGCTGAATTTTCTTCCACCGTGAGCGGCACGGCGATGTCGTGCGCCGGGTCACGGAACTTGCCCCAACCGTGAGCTGCGCAACGCGTTGCAGTGACTCACCCAACTCTCACAGAACCCCAAAAACCGGTGGGCACCCGTGGCTCAGCTCCTCGTCCTGAAGGACCTCGCGGTCATCTTCGCGGTCTCGCTGGTCGTCATTCTGGCGTTCCACCGCCTGAAGGTCCCTGCCCTCCCGGGCTTCATCGTAGCCGGGGTGCTGCTCGGCCCTAACGGCCTGCGCCTGGTCTCCGACGTGCACCGGGTGGAAGGCCTTGCCGAGGTGGGAGTCATCCTGCTGCTGTTCACGATCGGGATCGAGTTCTCCCTCGGCCGGCTCCGAGAAATGGTGCGCCAGGTCCTGCTCGGCGGCGGTCTCCAGATGGGCCTGACCCTGGCCGTCGCCGGAACGGTCGCCGCGGTCCTCGGTCTCCGCTGGCAGGTCGCCCTGTTCCTAGGATGCTTGATCGCCCTCTCCAGTACCGCCCTGGTGCTGAAGGGCCTGACCGACCAGGGCGAGATCGACGCCCCGCACGGGCGCCTCGCGACGGGCGTCCTGATCTTCCAGGACCTGTGCGTCGTCCCGATCATGCTCGTGCTGCCGTTTCTCGCCGGGCGAGCGCCGGGCGGCGCCCCTCAACTCGCCCTCGCCCTCGGTAAGGCCGCGCTGATCGTGGTGGGGGTCGCGGTCATCGCGCGCACGATCGTCCCGCGCTTGCTCGCCGAGATCCTGAAGACGAAGAGTCGCGAGCTGTTCCTGATTGCGATCATCCTGCTCGGCACCCTCACCGCACTGGGCACCGCCAAGGCCGGCGCATCGCTCGCGCTCGGGGCTTTCCTCGCAGGCCTGGTGATCTCGGAGTCGGACTACGGCCACCAGGCGCTGGCCGAGCTGCTGCCGTTCCGGGACGTGTTCATTTCGCTGTTCTTCGTCGCGGTCGGGATGCTCGTGCAGTTCGACTATGTCCGCGAACACGTCGGTCTGACACTGGGCGGCCTCGCTGTCGTGCTCGGCGGAAAGACGCTTCTCGCCGCCGTCGGCCCCGCCCTGCTCGGGTACGCCGGCCGGGTGGCGCTGCTCGCGGGACTGGTCGTGTCGCAGATCGGGGAGTTCTCCTTCGTGCTCGCGCGGGAAGGTCGAGGAATGGCGCTGCTTTCCGAGGCCACGTATCAGACCTTCCTCACCGTGGCCGTGTTCTCGATGCTCCTGACGCCGTTCCTGCTGCAGAGGGGTCCGGCGCTCGTCGAAGGGCTGGAGCGCCTCGTACACCTCGACCGGCTGCTGCCGGGGTTCCGGCCCTCGGGGATCACGACCGCCGAGCAGCCGCTCACCGATCACGTGATCATCGCGGGCTACGGCTTGAACGGACGCAACCTCGCGGCTGCCCTGCGATCGATTCAGGCACCCTACCTCATCGTGGAGCTGAACGCTCAGACCGTGCGACAGGCGCGGGGCCGGGGTGAGCCCGCCTTCTACGGCGATGCGACGCGAGAGGAGATCCTCCGGGCCCTCGGGATCGAGCGAGCGCGCATGCTGGTCGCCGCGATCTCCGATCCGGCCGCGACGCGGCGCATGGTGCGGGTGGCGCGCGGGCTCAACCCGCAGGTGCACATCATCGCCCGCACGCGCTATGTCATCGAAATCCCCGAGCTGATCCGACTCGGGGCGAACGACGTGATCCCTGAGGAGTTCGAGACGTCGATCGAGATCTTCGCTCGAGTGCTCGCGTACTACGGCGTAGATCGGACGGAGACCGATCGCCTCGTGGATCATATCCGGGCCTCCCACTACGAGGCCCTCCGCGGCGGCGAACGCGCCGAGCGACTGCACCTGGGAACGGTCGGGGGCATCCCCCAGATGGCGGTTGGACGGATCCGACTGCCTGCGGACTCGGCGCTCGCCGGCAAAACCCTCGCGGAAAGCGGCTTGCGCACGCGAACCGGCGCACTAGTCCTGTCCATCAGTCGCGGCTCCGACAGTATCGCGACCCCGGATCCGCAATTCGAACTGGCTGCCGGGGACCTCCTTGTGGTGGTGGGCCAACCCGGCCAGCTCCGCGCGGCGGAGGCGCTGGCATCCGGTAGGGGCGAACAGACGCCGAAAAACTAGGCGCATTGGGCATTATCTCGCGAGTGTGCGCTCACTTTCTGTCATAATCACTTGTAAGTCATGCACTTAGGAAGGCACAAGCCCCCCGCAAGACACGTAAGTCGCGTCCTCGCAACATGTTTCAACAGACAACGACGCCGGACAACGGACACCGGCTAGATTTGCGCCATGCCAATTCCCCCCCTGTACGGGCATGAGGGGGTCCGAAACCGGCTGGCAGGCGCGATCGCCTCCGGCCGGTTGCCGCAAGCGCTCCTGTTTCACGGACCTCGTGGCGTCGGAAAACAGCGCCTGGCGCTCTGGCTCGCGCAGGCACTCGTCTGTGAAAAGGGGGAGAAGGGAGCGGGATGCGGGGCGTGTCGCCCTTGCAGCCTGGTGGCGAGTCTATCGCACCCCGACGTGCACTGGTTCGTCCCGGTCGAGCTTACCAGGAAGGGCGCAGACGCCGACAAGCAGGTCGAGCTCGTGGCGGAGGCCTTGGCAGAAGAGATCGCGGCGCGCCGCGAGCAACCGTTGTACGAGCCTCCCTCCGGGCTCGCGAGTCACGGGATCGGGTCGGTGCGACTGCTGTTGCGACGCCTCGTACTCACGCCTGCGCTCGGCCGGCGCAAGATCTTCATCATCGGCGACGCCGAGCGGCTGGTGGCTCAGACGGGAGCGGATGCGGCGGCGAACGCGCTCTTGAAGGCCCTCGAGGAGCCGCCGGCGGACACAGTGTTGGTGCTGACCAGCGCGGAGCCACACGTCCTGGTGCCGACCATTCGGTCTCGCGTAGTGCGCGTCCGCGTGGCACGAAATGCCGACAGCATCGTAGCAGCGTTCGCGCAGCACGAATTGGGCGTAACGCAGCAACATGAACTGGCGCAACGTGTTGCAGCAGCGGACGGATGCATCGGCAGGTTAATTGCACTGGTGGGGGCCCAGGCCACGGGCACGGGAGAGGGTGCGGAGGCGTTCCTCAGGTCGGTGCGGGGCGGACCAGCGCAGCGATATAGCTCCGCCCTGCGCCAGCAGCCGTTCCAGGCCCGAGGCGGGTTCACGGAGATGCTGGACGAGCTGCTGGAGCACTTGCGGGACGAGGCACGAGCGGGTCGTGAGACTGGCGGGGTGGTCGCGGCGATCGCCAAGGTGCTCGACGCACGAGCGCTCGCGCAGGGGAACGTGAATCCGCAGCTGCTCGCGGCCGTACTGGCGGACGATCTGGCGGAGCCGGCATGAAGCTGTCGCATGTAGACGAGGCGGGCCGGGCCCGGATGGTGGACGTGGGCGGCAAGCCTATCACTGTCCGCACGGCGGTGGCGGAGGGAGCGATCCGGATGTCGCCCGAGGCGTACCGCCTCGTCGCCGACCACGCGGTCGCGAAGGGGGACGTGCTCGCGGTGAGCGAGGTGGCGGGCACGCTAGCGGCGAAGCGCACGGCGGAGCTCATCCCCCTGTGCCACCCCCTCGGCCTCGATCATGTCGAGGTCGCAGCAAGCCTCGACGACGCCCTGCCGGGTGTGCGGGTGCGTGCATCGGCCAAGGCCGTCGGACGCACCGGAGTGGAAATGGAGGCGCTGACGGCCGTGTCGGTGGCGCTGCTGACGGTCTACGACATGGTGAAGGCGGCAGACCGGGGAATGGCGATCGAACGCGTGCGGCTGCTCGAAAAGACCGGGGGCACGCACGGTGACTGGTATCGGGGCGCCGTCGATTGACGGAAATTGACGGAGCCTTGATGGGGCGGCGCCAGCATTGGGCCGCACGGACTTACAAGAGAGGGCTATGAACACGAAAACCCAGAAGCTGATGCTGCAGGGCGGGCTGATCCTGGTTGCCGCCCTGGTGGTCAGCAGCATTGGGGGTTGGGCTCGACGCGCCACCGCTGACGACCAGCCGACGCCGGTGACGGCGCCCGCGCTGCTGGGCGAGTTGCGTGCCCTGGAGCAGGCGCTCGAGGCGACGCGGGGCGAGCTCGCGGTCGCGCGCCTACAGCTCGAGCGTTCCAACGCGATCATAGACTACTCGACGCATTACCACATCACCGCCGACGTCTCGGCGGCGATCTACGACGTTGCACTTGCCGAGGGCGTCGACCCGGCGCTCGCGTTCCGCCTGGTCAAGGCGGAGTCCAGCTTCAACCCGAAGGCGAAGAGCAAGGCCGGCGCGATCGGGTACACGCAGGTGCTGCCGAGCACGGCGCGGCTGTACGAGCCCGGGCTCACGGTGAAGCAGCTGTATGACCGGAACACCAACCTGCGCCTCGGCTTCCGCTATCTGCGGGACCTGCTGGAGCGCTACGAGGGCAATCCGGAAGCGAAGCTGCGCCTGGCGCTGCTCGCCTACAACCGGGGGCCCAGCAAGGTGCAAGAAGTGCTGGATGCTGGCCGGGATCCGGAGAACGGGTACGCGCAGGCAGTGATGAAGGGCTATAGGCGAAAAAGCTGAACGGCGTAACACGAGCGGCGTAGCACAACAAGGCGTAACACGAAAGGCGTGGGCACGATCCCACGCCTTTTGTGCTACGCAGTCTGTGCAACGGATTGTGTGGTCCGCCTCTTAGTTGTTTGTTGTTTATCTCCCCGGAATCTTGAGGATATCCCCCGCCCGGATGATCGACCCGACGGTCAGCCCGTTGTAATTGAGCAGGGCGGTGAGCGGCACGCCGTAGCGGCGCGCGATGGCGCTCGCGGTTTCGCCGCGGCGGACGCGGTGGCGCCCGGCGCTCGCATCCGTGCGACTCACGCGGCGGTAGCGGGGGGACTCGGGCGGAACCGACCACGCCGACGGCGGCACGACGCGCCCGCTCATGGGAATGATGATCCGCTGGCCCACCCGCAGCGCGCGTGCCCGGACGCGGGGGTTGGCGCTCTCGATCATGGCCAAGCTGACGCGGTATCGCCTCGCGATCTCGGAGAGGGTCTGGCCCCGCGACACGTAATGGTCGATGAACGTGACCCGCTCGTTGACCGGCAGGCTGTCGAGCCGCTCAGCCACGAGCGTGCCGCGGCCGCGCGGCACCCGCACCACGACGCTCCGCCCCGGGGGCGTGATGCCGCGGACGAATTGCGGGTTCAGCTCCAGGATCGCCGCCACTGCCGTATCGGCGAGGCGCGCGACGACGTCGAGACCGGTCGCGTCGGGGATCGTGATCTCGTCGAAGACGAGAGGGGCGAGCGGCTTCACCTCGTCGAAGCCGTAGCGCTCGGGCTGCTTGGCGATGAGCGACGCGGCGATGAGCTTGGGCACGTAGTCGCGGGTCTCGCGGCGCAGATAGCGACGGTCGGCGAGCAGGAAGAAGGTGTGGTCCCCGACGCCGTCCCCCTCTCCGTTCGAGCCCCCGCGCGCGCCCGGCAGGCGGCCGATCCCGCGCTCGACCCGCCCCACGCCCGCATTGTACGCCGCCGCCGCGAGATACACGCTCCCCAGACGCTCGCGCAAATCGGCGAGGTGGTTGACCGCCGCCTCGGTCGCCTTGAAGGGATCGCGCCGTTCGTCCACCCACGGGTCCACCGCGAGCCCGTACAGGCGGGCCGTGCTCGCCATGAACTGCCACATCCCCACCGCCTTCGCCCGGCTCACGGCGGTGTTCGAAAACCCGCTCTCGATCAGGGAGAGGTAGACGAGGTCCTCCGGGAGTCCTTTGGCGCGTAGCCGCTCGCGGATCATCCCCTCGTAGCGGCCCAGCCGCGTCAGCCAGATCTCGAACCGATCCCGCGAGTCCACCTGGAAGAACTGCAGGTACTGGAGCACGCGGCGGTTGGTGGCGAAGCTCGAGACGTCGATGTCGAATGTCGGCTCGGGCGACGGCTCCGCCCCGATCACGGCGCGGCCCTCGGCGCCGAACAGCCGCTCCGCCTCGCGCTCGACCTCCTCACCCCTCACGGTCGTGACGGCACCGTCGAGACGGCCGGGCATCGTGTCGCGCACCTGGGGGCGGTGCAGGCTGTCGAGGACTTCCTGGTCCGCGGCGGAATCCTGCTCCGCCCGGGCCATCGCTACTCCCAGTGACTCGACCGCGGCGGTATCGCGCACGACCGGCGCCGGTGTAATCGCAGGCTCCGCGTGTCCCCCGCAACCCGCGGCCGCCAGGGCGCTCAGCAGCGTCAGCGCCGGCGCCTTAAGCCTCACCTCGACAGTCGGTTGCGGTCTCATCGTGTCGCGAAAAAGTTCCCCAGAATACGGTTCGTGGCGTTCAGCACGGCGAGGGCCGCCCCCCGCGGCGGATCATCCTCCGCAAGATACGCGCCCACCAGCCGCGAGGCGCGCGTCTCCTGCCGCGCCGATAGCGAAACGATGACTACGATGGCGTCGAACGCCCGCACGGCCTTCACCCCCAGCAGCTCGAAGCCCATTCTGGGCTGCACCACGCGCTCGAGCGCGCGCACGGTCGCCGCCGCGCAGCAGCGCAGCTCCCCGGCCTGCGAGATCACGCCCTCGGACTCCCCCGTGAACTGCCGCCCGTCCGCCCACGTGAGGACCACCTTGGCGCGACACCGGCCGCTCGGCAGGCGCTGAAACTCGAAGTCCTTGAAGCGCAACCGCTCGCCGCTCAGCGGTTCCCCGATTGGCGCCGCCACAGCCTCCCCTCAGTCGAACCGCACTTCGATTTGCTGCTTCGCCGATGCGTCCCGCGGCAGCTCCACCACGTCCACCTCCAGCCGCGGCCGGCCGTGCGCATCCCGCTCGGCGGACACCACCAGAACCCGTCCACTCTCTAGCTCCACCTTCACCTGGCGCAGATCCGATCGCACCGTCACGTGGCGCACGGATTCGCCGCGCAGCCTCGCCACCGCGCCGACGATCCGGCGCAGCTCTTGCAGCTCGAGCGAGCTCACGCGAGCCGCTCGGACAACAGCTGCGAGAGAGCGGTGTCGGGGATGCGCTCCGCCTGAATAAACAGCGATGACTTCGAAGCCGCCTCGAGCGGATACAGGGTCCAGAACGACCCTCCAGGCCCTCCCGAGGCCGAGCGGAATGACAGCACCAGCTGCCAGGCCTCCGCGTTAGCCGGCCGCTCAGCTAAGGCGTCCACGTGCCAAACTTGATCGCCCAGGGCGATCACTCTCCATGGCATGGATCACCTCGCTCGGAACTGGGGCCCGACAATATGGGCCTAACCTCAAGTCCCGTCAATAATTGAGTCGCTAGCTCGCGTTTCAGGCCGGATCGGCCCGCGGGTGGGAATCAGTCGCCTCGCGTGGCAAGGGCCTTGAACCGCTTCGCGAGCTCCTTCGTCACTGGGCCCGGCACGCCCGCGCCGATCACCCGACCGTCGAGCTTCGTCACGCCGACCACCTCGGCCGCCGTGCCGGTGAAGAACATCTCGTCGGCTGTGTAGAGATCGTACCGGTTGATCGGCACCTCCTCGACCCCGTAGGTCGCTTCGCGCGCCAGCTCGATCACCGCGTCGCGGGTCACGCCGCGCAGGATCCCGGCGTACGCCGGCGGGGTCTTGAGGGTGCCGTTGGTCACGGCGAACAGGTTCATGCCGCTCGCCTCGGCGACGTACCCTCCGGCGTCGAGCATGATCACCTCGTCCACCCCCGCTGCGATGCCTTCGACCTTGGCGAGGATGTGCGAGAGGTAGTTGAGCGACTTGATGCGAGGTGAGAGACTCTCGCGATGATTGATGGGCGTCGCGGCGGTCAGAGCGGTGAGGCCCTTCTCGTAGCGGTCGGCGGGCCACAGTCGGATCGAGTCGACGATGATGATGACGGAGGGCGTTGGACACTTGCGGGGATCGAGCCCTAAGTCGCCCACGCCGCGGGTCACGAGGAGCCGGACATACGCCTCGTCGAGCCCGCTCTTCGCCACCACCTCCTGCACCAGCCGGCGCATGGCGTCCTTCGCCATGGGGACTTCGATCCACACCGCCTTCGCCGATGCGTACAGCCGGTCCACGTGTCTGTCCAGCCGGAACACGCGGCGGTTGTAGGCGCGGATGCCTTCGAACACGCCATCGCCGTACAGCAAGCCATGGTCGAACACCGAGACTTGAGCGCTCGCCCGGTCATAGTACTCGCCGTCGATCCAGATGGTGGCTGGCATGGTCTCCGTCACTGGGCCTTCATCGACGATTCTCGGACCCCCTCGCCGCCCCCCTCCCACTCCCCCGTCATGACCCGGGCGGGGATCGAACCCGCGGCCTACGGATTAAAAGTCCGTTGCTCTGCCAACTGAGCTACCGGGTCGGACGCACCAAAGTTCGCCTCACGCCTACACTTCCACAAGCCAGCGGCAAGAGGCGGGGACGCCGGCGACTTGTGACGTTACGCCGCACGCGCGGGACGCTCTTTAGGGAGTATGGCACACGTCGCGTTGCGCAGGGGGTCAGCCGGCCGGACGCCGGATCGCACGCTCGTCCAGCGTATGGACAGCGGCGACGAGGGTGCTTTTTGGGAACTGCTCGCCCGCTACCGCAGCACCGTGTACGCGACGGCCTACGGCGTCCTGACCGATCCCGAAGCGGTTGAGGCCGTTGTGGCCGACACCTTCGGGGAGGCGCGGCGGACGGCAGG
>DASUAL010000087.1:0-43354 GCA_035763805.1 Gemmatimonadales bacterium | reverse complement strand
CCACCCGTTGGACATCTGCATGGTGAGCTGAGCGTTGGCCGCCGCGGGCCAGCAGAGCGCCACAGCCACCAACAACAGCGCAAGACGCTTCATACGAGAATCCCTCCTTAGGGAGTTTACCTGCTCACACCCTACTGCTCGTGCCCTGCGAGGCGCCGGTTCACTCGCGCAAGCGCCAGGTACAGCCGCGTGGGAACGTGGTTCTCCCACCAGTAAGACTCGTCAAGCTGCGTCTGAAGAGATCTGTTGTGACCGAAAGGACGCGGAACCCACCTCCTCGTGCCAGCGAGTCGATCGTGATCCGCAATACGGCAGAGCCTTCCGCACAGCCAGGCTCGCCGCCACTACTCACCCCCGCGCCATACTACCTGCGGACGGGGGTGACCGCTAGGGATGGCTTCTGGACCGCTTCCGCAACCTCAAGGCGAATCCACATGCCGGCCGCCCCATGGCCCGGAACACCGCAAAATATTAGGTAGGACCCCCCCTTATCCGCAATAAACACAATGTCATCCCGCCCTTCCGAGACCAGCCCTTCCGCCAGCCGCACGGTGACGGCGCGGGCGAAGGCGGGTGGAACCGGCTCTAGGGGGACGGGATGGGTGTCGGGTATGACCTCCGCAGAATGGGGGAGCATTCCGTCGTGATTCCGGAAGTGCATCACCACCTTCCACCCGACCGGCACGATCAGGGTCAGCTCCCCGTCGCGAAACCCATTGAAATTGAGCGCCCCGTTCAGACCCGTCAGGCCCGCGACGAGCTCGAATGTCGCCGTCTTGGTGACCGTATCGGCGTGCAGCCAGGACGGATCGATGATCTGGCTCGCCACCGTCCTCGTTCCCTGGGCGCACAGCCCACGCGGCCAGACCGTACCCGCCGCCAGAGCCAGCATTCCTGCGACCGACAACGATTTGAGCATCGCAACCTCGGTTGGGGGAAAGACGACGGGGGTCTCTCCCCGGGTCTGCAGCGGCCGGGGAGAGACCCTCTCGGCAAGCTAAACGCTACATCCCCGCCTTGGGGAGCCCGAAGACGAAGACCGAGTTGCCCAGCGGGTAGCTGATCTGGAAGTTCCCGCCGGCGGCGACGGCCACGAATTGCTCGCCGTCCACCTCGAAGACGGAGGGCGCCGCGTTGGCGCCCGCGCCGCAGTAGAACTTCCACAGCACGGCGCCGGTCTTGGCGTCGTACGCCTTGAACCAGCCGTTGCCCTCGCCCGTGAACACCAGGCCGCCCGCCGTGGCGGTCGCGCCGCCCATCATCGGCAGCTCAGTCTTCACGGTCCACGCGATCTTGCCGGTATTCAGGTCGATCGCGTTGACGTTGCCCCACTCGCCCGAGTAGCCGCCCTTCTCATCCGGGATCCGCACGAACGCGGAGCCGAGCCACAGCCGGCCCTTCTCCCACGGCGCGTAATGGACTTTGTAGTGCATCGGCTGATGCAGGCCCACGGTGTACGCGTACGCGAGATCGGGGTGGATGGCGATCGGCGACCACTCCTGCCCGCCGTTCGCGCCCGGGAGCATGAACACCCCTTCGGCGGTCGGCTGCGTGTACATGTTCTGCTGCGGCACGAACGCCACCGACCGGCGGATCAGCTTGCCCGTGGCCGCGTCGAGCACGTACACGAAGCCGGTCTTGCCCGCCTGGACGACGGCCTTCTTGCCACCGACCATGGCGATCGCCGGCGGGCTCACCGCGTCGAGGTCCCACACGTCGTGCGGCACCTCCTGGTATCCCCACTTGAACTTCCCGGTGTTTGCGTCGATCGCAACGACGCTCTCGCTCCAGAGGTTGTCGCCCGGGCGGATCGAGCCATCGAGATCGGGCGACGGGTTGCCGATCGCGACGAACAGCGTCTTGGTCGCATCGTCGTACGCCGGCGTCATCCACATGGAGCCGCCGCCGTGCTGCCATGCGTCGGCGTACTTGGCGGAATCGGCCTTCTCCTGCGCGATGTTGCGCTTCAAGTCGTCGCCTTCGGGCGTGGTCCTGGACCACTTGCCCCACCAGCCACCCTCTTCGGGCGACGGAATCGTGTACCACGTCCACACCGGCGCACCCGTCGCCGCGTTGAAGGCCTTCACGTGGCCGCGGATTCCGTACTCCGCGCCCGAGGTCCCGATGATCACCTTGTCGCCGATCACGAGCGGTGCCATCGTCTGGGTGTAGCCAGCCGCGGGACCGCCGCCCACCTTCACGACCCATTTCTCCTTACCGTTGGTCGCGTCGAGCGCCACCAGCTCGTCGTCCAGCGTCGCCACGTACACCAGGCCGCCCGCCACCGCTACGCCGCGGTTGTTCGGCCCGCAGCACGCGGTGCTCACCGGCGCGTTCTTGTGCTCGTATTGCCACAGCAGCTTCTGGGTCCGCAGATCGAACGCCCGCACGATGTTGTTCGGCGTCGCCGGCGACGTGATGTACATGATCCCGTTGACCACGATCGGCGTGTTCTCGAAGCTGCCCAGGCGCTCGGCCCCGTGCGTATAGACCGCCCGCGCGACGAGGTTCTTGACGTTCGAGGTGTTGATCTGCTTCAAGGGAGAGAAGCGGTTGTTCCAGTAATTGTGCCCGTACATGACCCAGTTGCCGCTGCCCGCGGCTTGGAGCAGCATGTCGTTCGTGACGACGGTGTGCGGCGCTGCGGCGGGCTCTGCGACTCCGCCCGACCCCTGCGCGCACAGCGGTGCGGCGGCCAGCGACGTCACGGCCACGGCCGCGCACCATCGAGCCCAATGCGTCATACCCACCTCCGTTGAAGGTCGACGACTACTGCCCTGCACCCAAGGAGAGTCCGACATACATGTTGCGGCCGGGAGCGGGCTCATAATAGCGCCCCCGTGCAGCGTTGATGACGACCGAGCCCACGTAATGCTGGTTGAACACGTTGTTCAGGGCGACGAAAGGACTCAGCCGTAGGCGGCCCACCACCCCCTCCCACCCGACGCGCACGTTGACGATCTCCCACGCTCGGCACCGGACACGATCACAGCGGGATGCGACGGGACCCGCCGGACCGCTCGTGTCCAGCGTGTCGTCCAGCAGCACCGACGACGCATAGGTCAGATCGACGTCCGCCCAAGCACCCCGCGCGAACGCGGGGCGCGCCCGCACGCCCAGGCGCAACCAGTGCTCGGGAATGCCGGGGAGCGCGTTTCCATCCAGGATGAACGTCCGCGTCGAAGTCACCACCCGATAGTCGGTGTAGACGAAGTCGGAGTAGTTCCAGCTCACTTGCGCGGTGAGGCCTGGGACGACTTGCAGGTCGGCCCCGAGTTCGATGCCGCGATGGCGCGAGCTCCCGGCGTTCCGGAAGAACCGGCGGCCCGGGAACGTCGGGTCCTGCACCTCGAACGAGATCAGGGCGTCCCGGACGTCCGCCTGAAACACCGCGACGGAATAGCCCAGCCGGCCGTCCAGATTGCCGCGCACGCCCACCTCGTAGTTGGTCGCCTTCTGCGGCTCAAGATCGAGGTTGAATCCGCCCGCCCCGGTCGGCCGGTTGGTCAGTTCCGTCGTGGTCGGGGTCTCGAACGAGGTGCCGACGTTGGCATAGACCGTCACACGGTCCCCAGGCGTGACCGCCACGCCAAGGGAGCCACTGACGGCGTCCATCACCCGCTCGCCCGAGTCATCCGGATTCGTGCTCGTGACCAGCCGGTCCTCGGCCCGGAAGCTCACCCGGTCGTAGCGCAGCCCTCCAGTCACCGTGGCCCGCGGCGATAGCTCCACGGCGCTCTGCACGAACGGCCCGATCTCCGTCACGCGCTCGAGCTGGTCCAATGTCCGGACGCCCGGGTCGGGCGACCCGCCGGTGTTGCCGAAGTTCACCCGGTCGTCACGCTGGCCCTGGTAATCGAGCCCCGCGGTCAGCCGGTGCGGCAACGAGCCGAGCGACACGGGCTGCGTGACCGTGAACCGGGCGCCATAGGCCCGACGGTTCAGGTCGATGTAGGCGAACGTGGTCGGGTTCTTCAGGTCCCGCGCGAAGTAGAACGCGGTCGCAGCCGCCTCGCCGCCCCTGGAGAACTGGCGCCGCAGCGTGACGCCCCCCTGAAACTGCTCCACGTCTTTCCCCGCGGCGCTACTCAGGTTGATCGCCGGGGCGGAGTCCCGGTTGGCCCGTAGCTCGTCCCACGTCAGGGCCCCGGGGTTGTCGGCGACCGGCTGGTCGCCGTAGTTGGCGATCACGGCCAGCGACGTCCGCGGTGACAGGGGCAGGTGCAGACGCCCGTTGTAGTTGCGGAAATCCGCGTCGCTGTGATCGCGCTCTCCCTCGTACACAAGCCGCGACGCCGTGAGCAGCAGGCTGCCCCTGCCGACGCGGATCCGCGGGCTCATCTGCCACTTGGTCCAGGTACGCCCAAGATCCCGATCGAAGCTGCCAGCCACGATCCGCACGTCGCCGGCGACCGAGCGCTTGGGCGCCACAGGATCAGTCCAGATGCTGATCACTCCGCCCGAGGCGTTGCCGAACAGCGCCGATGACGAGCCGCGCAGCACCTCGATCCGATCGGCGGCCCCAAGCTCGAGGTTCGTGAGCTGCCCCTGGCCGTCCGGGAGCGTCTGAGGGATCCCGTCCAGCAGCACCTTCACGCCCCGCACCGCGAACGCTGACCGGCTGCCGAACCCCCGGATCGACAGCCGCTGGTCGAGCGAGAAGTTGTAGCGGTTCGCGATGAAGAGCCCGGGCACGGTGAACAACGCCTCGTCCAGGCCCAGCGTTTGACGCGCCCGGCTGATTTCCTGTTTTCCGACGAGCTGAACGGCGAGCGGAACCTTGCTCATCGGCGGGTTGGTGCGGGTGACGGACACCACGGCGGGTGGAAGCGTGAAGACTGTCAGGCTGTCATGCGGCGGCGTAGTATCCCGCTGCTGCGCGGACGCGATCCGCGGGAGCATGCCGCAGCACATGGCGGCGACCGCCACGCAGCGCATCGTCACGACGCGGGACACCAATCGATTCCTAGTGTGAGCGAGCAAGCGATGGGTTTTAACCGCTCCGCGCGGGCGCGTCAAGGGACAAGGGAACTTGCGCTACGGCAGCGGCTTTGCCCGTCAGGAGGGGCGCCGCAGCATTCGGTTCCACCGGATGCGCAGCGGGTCGGTCGCGACGCTCAAGTAGATGAACAGCGGCTTCCCCACGATGTGCGAGCGTGGCAGGAAGCCCCAGAAGCGGCTGTCGTACGACTCGTCCCGGTTGTCGCCCATCACGAAATAGTGGCCGGGCGGCACCGCGATCGGACCCCAGTCGTGCTTCGTCGGACGGTACGTCGCCGTGTCGCGCCCGATATAGTAGCGCAGCTGCCACGCCCGGAACTTGCGCAGCTCGGAGGTGGCGTCTTGTCCTCCGCCGAAGTGCAGCACGTACGGCTCGTCCAGACGCTGTCCGTTGCGATACATCGTGTCGCGCACCATCTGCAGCGTGTCCCCGGGGACCCCGATCACGCGCTTGACGATGTTCAGGTTCGGCGTCGAGTCCTCGACCGACCAGAATACGGCGATGCCGCTGTGACGAGGGTCAGAGTAGCCCGGCAGGCGCCAGAAACGGATCCCCGTGAACGGGATCTCGAGTTGGCCGCCGTAGGCCGCCTTGTTGACGAACAGGAAGTCGCCGACCAGCAGTGTGTTCTCCATGCTCGCGGACGGAATGCGGAACGCCTCGATCAAATACGAGCGCAGGATGATCCAGATGACCACCGCGACGAGAATCGAGGTGTCCCACCCCTTGGCCCGCGCGTGGAATGCCCGCAGCCACTCGCGCATTACGGCCGCTCCACCCAGTCCGAGATGAAGACGTTGGTCTCACGCGGCGCCGTGCCGTGGCGATTCGACGCCCACACCACCCGCCTGCCGTCGGGCGAGAACATCGGGAAGGCGTCGAACTCCGGGGAAGTGGTGACCTGCTCGAGCCCGCTGCCGTCCACGTTCACGAGGTACAGGTCGAAGTTCCGCGACTCGGGGTTCCGGTGGTTCGAGGCGAAGATGATGCGCCGCCCGTCCGGGTGGAAGGACGGCGCGAAGCTGGCACCGGGCAGGCGGGTCACTGGTCGCTGGTTTGTCCCGTCCGCGTTCATCACCCAGAGGTCCATCTTGACGGGACGCACCAGCTGCCTCGCGAGCAGCCCGCGATACTCCGCCGAGTCGACCGCGGTCGCGGGATGGTAGGCGCGGTACACGATGAGCTTGCCGTCGAACGAGAAGAACGGACCACCGTCGTACCCGAGCGTGGTCGTGAGACGCTTCAACCTCGTGCCGTCCACGCTCATCGTGTAGATATCGAGATCGCCCTCGCGCAGCGAGGTGAACACGATCGTCTCGCCGTCGGGCGAGAGCGTGGCCTCGGCGTCGTAGCCCGGATTCGCCGTGAGGCGGCGCGTATCGGAGCCGTCGGCGGCCGCGGTGTACAGGTCGTAGTCGTACAGGCCCCACACGTACCCCCGGGAGTAATCCGGGCGAGGGGGACATGCGGCGCCGCCGTGCTCGGTGCTCGAGTAGAAGATGCGCTGATCGCGCTCGTAGAAGTACCCGCACGTGGTCCGACCCCGGCCGGACGAGACGCGGCGCAGGCCGCCGCCGTCGATTCCCATCACGTACATCTGGTCGCACTGCTCGTCAGGGCCCTGGCGCTGCAGGATCAGGCGCCGCCCGGACGCGGAGAAGTACGCTTCCGCATTCTGCCCGCCGAAGGTGAGTTGGCGCACGTTGGCGAGGTGCACCTCGCCCGGCTCCGCAGGCACGGAACCCTGCGCGACCGTCATTAGCGCGAGGAATGGAAACATGGAAACCGCAAGCTAGACGGGCCCGAGAGTTCGGGCAACATCCCCGGTCGACGACGATCTTGGTATAATTGAGGCTCACATGAGCGAGCCCCCCGCGCCGCGCCGCCCCCAGCCCCCCGTGATGGACGCCCTCGGGCGGCTATGCACCGAGGGAAAACAACTGGCCGATTATCTCTGGCAGGTTCCCGACGACGCCGGTGTGCGCCAGAGGGTTCTGGCTGTGATCGACCAGATCGCGGCCGAGAGCGCGAAGCAGGGGCGCAAGGAAATGCCGAGGATCTGCGAGGAGTTGAAGACCGCAGCCAAGGCCTCCCCCAGCCCGCAGCAGGTCGATCTGCTCGTGAACGGGTTCGACCGCTTGGTCGGCTTGTGGCAAGCCGCCAAGTCCGGCCTGCTGTGACCGCGCGCACGACCGGGGCACCCACCCCCGCGGCCCGCGACGCGACGCTCGACCAGCTCTGCATCAACACCATCCGGACGCTCGCGATGGATGCGGTGCAGAGGGCGGACTCGGGGCACCCGGGGACGGCGATGGCGCTCGCGCCGCTCGCCTACGTGCTATGGCAGCGCCATTTGCGCTACAACCCGGTCAACCCCGACTGGGTCGCGCGCGACCGCCTCGTCCTCTCGGCGGGACACGCCTGCATGCTCCTCTACTCGGTGCTCTACCTCACGGGGTACGATCTCTCACTCGACGACATCAAGCAGTTCCGCCAATGGGGCAGCCGCACAGCGGGCCACTCGGAACACGGCCTCACGCCGGGCGTCGAGGCGACCACCGGGCCGCTCGGCCAGGGCGTCGGGAACGCCGTGGGGATGGCGCTCGCGGAAGCCCACCTCGCCGCGCTGTTCAACCGCCCCGGCCACGCGATCGTCGACCACCACACGTACTTCCTCTGCTCGGACGGCGACCTGATGGAAGGCGTGTCGCACGAGGCCTGCTCGCTCGCCGGCCACCTGCGGCTCGGCAGGCTGATCGGGATCTACGACGACAACCGCATCACGATCGACGGCAAGACCGACCTCACGTTCTCGGACGACACCGCGCGGCGATTCGAGGGCTACGGCTGGCACGTGGAGCGGGTGACGGACGGCAACGATCTGGGCGCGCTCGACGCGGCGCTCGCCGCGGCGCGACGCGCCACGGATCGGCCGTCGCTCGTCATCGTGCGGACTCACATCGCGTACGGCAGCCCGCACAGGCAGGACACGCCGGAAGCCCACGGCGCGCCGCTGGGCGAAGAAGAAGTCAAGCTGACGAAGCAGCGCCTCGGGTGGCCGAGTCTCGAGCCGTTTCACGTCCCCGAAGCGTCGCTCGCCCACTGGCGTCGGGCGCGGGAGCGGGGTGCGCGGCTCGAGGCCGAGTGGCAGCAGAGGTACGACGCGTATCGGAAGGCGCACCCCGATCTCGCGACCGAGCTCGAGCGGCGCCTCGCGGGACGACTTCCCCAGGGGTGGGACGCCGACCTGCCGGTGTTCAGCCTGAAGGACGCGCAGGCGACGCGCGCCGCGTCCGGAAAAGTGCTCAATGCCATCGCGGCAAAAGTCCCCGAACTGATCGGTGGCTCGGCGGACCTCGCCGGCTCGACCCACGTGGTGTTCAAGAACGGCGGCGATGTGGCCGCGGGGAGCTGGGGCGCGCGCAACATCCACTTCGGCGTGCGCGAGCACGGGATGGGAACGATCCTGAACGGGCTCGCCCTGCACGGCGCCGTGCGCCCGGTCGGTTCGACATTCCTGATTTTCTCCGACTACATGCGCCCGCCGATCCGCCTGGCCGCGCTGTGCGACCTGGCCGCCATCTACGTGTTCAGCCACGACTCGATCGGGCTCGGCGAGGACGGGCCCACGCACCAACCGATCGAGCAGCTCGCCGCCCTGCGTGCGATTCCCAATCTCACCGTCATCCGCCCGGCCGACCCGAACGAGGTCGTCGAGGCATGGCGCGCGGTGCTCCAGCACCGCCACGGGCCGGTCGCGCTCGTGCTCACCCGCCAGAAGGTGCCGGTAATCGACCGTGCGAAGTACGCGCCGGCGAACGGCCTCCGGCTCGGCGCATACGTGCTCGCCGACGCATCCGGCGGCAAGCCGGCGATCATCCTGATCGCCTCGGGTTCTGAAGTGGCGCTCGTGCTCGGCGCGCACGAGCGGTTGACGGCGGCGGGGATCGCGACACGCGTCGTGAGCATGCCGTGCATGGAATTGTTCGCAATGCAGCCGCCGGAGTACCGCGATGCGGTCCTACCGCCCGCGGTCAGCGCCCGCCTCGCCGTCGAGGCGGCAGGCCCGCAGCCGTGGTATCGCTGGGTGGGTGAGCGCGGCGCGGTGCTGGGGCTCGAGCGCTTCGGGGCCTCGGCACCGTACGAGCGCATCTATCAGGAGCTCGGGTTCACCGTGGAAAACGTGGTACGGACAGCGAACCAGCTGCTGGACGGCTAGACGGTCAGACGGGTGCCTACTAACCGTCTAGCCGTCTAAAACCGCCTAAGCACTCTCTTCGCCGCCTCTCTCCCCGACTTCACGCACGCCGAGACCCCCGCACCGTCGAAGCCGGCCCCGGCGACGTCGAGCGGGGCAAACCGATCGAAGCGTTCTCGCACCATCGCCACGTGCCCGGCGTGACCAGGCCTGTAGCGCGGCAGGCCCCGGACCCAGTGGAAAGCACGGGCCCAGACCGGTGCCCCCGACACGCCGATGATCTTCGCGAGCTCCGCGTGTGCCACCGCCGCGGGGTCTCCATCCACGGGCCCGACGAACGCCCGGAGGAGCGCGTGCCCCTGCGGCGCCCGGCCAGGATACTTGAGCCACGCGTAAGTGCAGGCGCGGACCGCCGCGCCCGACTCCCACGCGGACACAAAGCCCGCCCCCGCGAGTGCCCTCGTGAGCTGCTCCGCCCGGTACGCGAGCGAGACCGTGATGCTCGGGTAGTAAATCGCCCCGTCCAGCTCGCGTGCGCCCGGCACCCCAATCGAGGCGAGCAGCCGCGCGGCGACCCATGCCGGCACCGCGAGGACGATCGCCCCCGCCTCGAGCACCGAGCCCCCCGATACAGCGATCCGCCAACCGCGCCCCCCGCCCCCCGCCCCCCTGGGTGCGATACCCGCGACTCCCTGCGCGGTACGCACCGCGGGGCCGAGCTGAGCGGTGAGCGCGTCGACGATCTCCGCCATCCCGCCCGCAAAGCTCCGGAACCCCCGGTCAAGCTCGTCGTCCGAACGGCCCTGCAGATCGATCCCCAGCAGCTGCGCCGCCCGCCCTTCCGCCAGCGACTCGAGCCGCTGACCCGTCCAGAGCATCGACCCCCTCGCGATCTGGTCGACGAGGCGGTGCTCGAGTCCAAGCTCGCAGGCCAGCTGCTGGATGTCGGGCTCCACCGCGAGGAATCCGTCCGGACCGCCTTCGACGACGAAGCCGTCGAAACGCTCCGTCACGACGACACCGCCGACCCGCCGCTCGCTCTCGAGCACCACGACGTCCGCTCCCGCCCGCCGCAGCTCCCACGCGGCCGACAGACCAGCGAGGCCCGCCCCGATCACGATGGCTGTCATGTCCACCCTCGCTCCGCTGCGATTCTCCGGGCAATGTCGGCGAGCGCGGCGACCAGCAGGGGGTCGTCGTTCAGCGAATCGGTGCGCTCGAGGCGGACGCCGAGCCGCGCGGCGAGCGCGCGGTACACGACGTCCACGTCATACAGCACCTCGACATGGTCGCACACGAATCCTATGGGGACGATGAGAAAATTCTGGCCGCCTCGTTCGGCGAGCTCGGTCAGCAGCGCGCCGGCCTCGGGACCGAGCCAGGGCTCGGAGGTCGCGCCGGCGCTCTGGTAGGCGAAGCGCCATCGGGCGAGGCCGGCGAGCTGCGCGACCGCCGCTGCGCTGGTGCGGAGCTGGTCCGGGTATGGGTCGCCCGCCGCCAGGATGCGTTGGGGGAGACTGTGCGCGGTGAAGATGACAGCGACCTGGTCCGGCGTCGGGAACCGGTGCAGCGCCTGAGTCACCTGCCGGGCGACCGCCTCGACGAACGTCGGGTGGTCTCCCCAGCTGCGCACGAGGGCGAGCTCGAGTCGCCCGCCGGCAGCCTCGAGCACTTGCTTCTCGTAGGCGCCGACCGAAACGCCCGAGTAGTGGGGCGCGAGCACGATTCCGGCCACCCGTGTGTGACCCTCCGCGACGATCTGCTCCACCGCATCCTTGATGTACGGGTGCCAGTGGCGCATCCCGACGTACACCGCGAACCGCTCACCAAGCTCGCGCCGCACGCCGGCCGCCTGTGCCTCGGTGAGCTCGCGGATCGGCGAGCGGCCGCCGATCTGGGCGTAGCGCGACTTGATCTCGGCCACGAACTCCGGGGTCGTGGGTCGGCCGCCGCGCACGTCGCGGAGGTACGGCTCGACGTCGTCGAGGTTACGAGGCCCGCCGTACGCCATCAGCAGGACGGCAACCGGGGGGGCCTCAGCCACCATGCACCCACTCCACGACCGCCTGCACCGCCTCGACCGGAGTTTCGGGGAGCACGCCGTGACCGAGGTTGAAGATGTGCCCGGAGCGTCCGCCGGCGCGCTCCAGCACGTCCCGCACGCGCTTCTCGAGCTCCAGCCGTGGCGCGAGGAGCGCCACCGGGTCGAGGTTCCCCTGGATCGCGCGTGCGACACCGATCCGTTCCCACGCGACATCGAGCGGGATGCGCCAGTCTACTCCGATTACGTCGCCGCCCGCGCGGGAGAATTCCGCCAGGAACGCCGCCGTGTCGGTGCCGAAGTGAATCACAGGGACGCCGGACTGCCGGGCGAGCTCGAGCGCCCGCTGGCTGTGCGGGAAGACGTAGGTCACGTAGTCGGCGGGGGAGAGGCAGCCGACCCAGGAGTCAAAGAGCTGCAATGCCCGCGCCCCCGCGCGGGCCTGCGCGGCGAGATAGGCTCCCGCGAGCTCGGCGAGGCGCCGCATCAACTCGTGCCAGGCCCGAGGCTCCGAGTACATGAAGCGCTTCGTGAGCACGAAGGTGCGTGTCGAGCCGCCCTCGATGGCGTAGCTCGCGAGGGTGAATGGCGCTCCGGCGAAGCCGATCAGGGGCACGTCGGGAGGCAGCGCCCCTCCAGCGAGGCGTACCGTCTCGAGCACGTACCCGAGATCGGCCGTCGGGTCCACCGGGGGCAACGCCAGGACCTGCGCAGCCTCGCGGATGGGCCGGGTGATCTGCGGCCCCTCGCCCGCCGCGAACGTCAGACCGAGGCCGAGGGGCTCGAACGGGAGCAGGAGGTCGGCGAACAGGATCGCGGCGTCCACGCCGAGCCGCTGGACCGGTTGCAGCGTCACCTGCGCAGCGAGCTCGGGCCTGTGGCACAGGTCGAGAAGCGAGTGTTTCTGCCGGAGCGCGCGATATTCCGGCAAGTATCGTCCCGCCTGCCGCATGAACCACACCGGCGTGGCGTCGGTGGGCTGCGAGCGGCAGGCTTTCAGGAAGCGGCTGTCGTCAGGGGTTGGGGGCAACCGTCGGCTCGCGCGCCTCGGCAGGGGCGATGAGCACGGTGTCCCCCTCGAGCTTCACCCGGTAGGTGACGACCGGCAGCGAGGGTGGGCCGGCGAGCACCTGACCGGTCTCGAGCGAGAACACGCCCTCGTGCCACGGGCAGGTCACCGTGCAGCGGGCCGAGTTCACCGTCCCTTCCGAGAGGCTGGCGCGCGCGTGCGTGCAGCGATTCGCGATCGCGTACAGCGTCCCGTTCACGTTGAACAGGGCCACCGCCTCGCCGGCCGCGTAGACACGCTTGGTCGACCCCGGCGGGAGCTCGGCAACGCTGGCCACCGGTGTGTACCCATCGGCGCGCGCGGGGCGACGCGCCACCGCCTGCACCGACCCGGCCCCACCCAACGTATCGAGCATGTCCCACAACGCCATCTGCACGCACGTGAAGGTCGGCGTGTCGCGTAGTGTGTACGACGACGCCTTGCTCTCCCGTAGCTCCATCACGAGATCGAGGAAGTCCGCCGGGTTGTCCCCCTCGAACGCGACGACGAACTCCTGATCGTCGAGCCCGAAGGAGTACGTCGTGTTCAGCCGGATGGTTGGGTACTTGCGGCCGACGCGTACGTGCTCGTCCATCATCGCCTGGCGGTCCGTCATCGGGAGGGCGTACCAGCCCCTCGTCTTCGTGAACGGGTAGACGAACAGGTAGCGCGCGTTGCTGGGCCGGATCACGAGCCGGGAGGGCTGGCTCGGATCCTCCGGGAACTCGTAGATCGACCGTCGCGTCATCGCAAGGTAGCTGTAGGGGATCGCGAGATAGGCACCCAAATCCGTCCGGTTGAGCGCCGTTTGGAGGGCCACGAGCGAGTCCAGGTCCTCGGCCACCTGCCACAGCAGGAAGTCGCAGTCGCCTCGGATTCCGACGAGGCCGTAAGGGCGGAGCAGCAGACGGCCGTGGAAGCTCTCGATCGTCTCGCCGAACTCGATCTTCGAGCTCGCCTGGCGCTCGGCCGACAGCCGGCGCCATGCGCTGTCGAGGCGGTAGAACGCGAAGCGGACGACCTGGCGGCGTTCGGGAGCCTTGGAGGTCATGGCGCGCAATCTAGCGTTCGCGAAGGGAATGGGGAGAGGGGAGAAGGGAGAGCTACCGCCCGGTGCATCAGGAAGTTGCGACGCGCATCGTCAGGTACCTCTCCCCGCTCCCCCCTTCCGGTGCGGTGGCGGCCCGCCGCCGTCAGGCACCTTGCGCCGGAGATAACCGCGCGTGACGAGGAACGCGAGCACGACGAAGGCGGTGGCAGGGAGGAGCACGATGAGCAGCGAGCTCCAGAAGTACGCCAGGTCCAGCCGACCGTCGTGGATCATCGGCCGAGGAAGCGGTTCAGGTGGCGCAGGTAGTACGACAGCCCGACCGCGAACAGGAGGAACGTGAGTGTGAGCGCGAACGCGACCGTACTGCGCGACTCCCAGTAGCTCACGCCGGCCCAGGCCGCGAATCCGGCACAAAACGCGATCGCAGTCGATATCAGGAGGCGATGGAAGGGAATCACGGACCTCCTAAGCCGTCACCTTGTCCAGCACCATCAGGGTGAGCAGCGCCGGCAGGTACACGATCGAGACCAGAAACAGCCGCCACGCCCGCGGCCTGGTCGCGGCGCCGAACATCACCGCCGCCACGACGGCATATGCGAGCCCCAGGACGAGGGCCCCGAAGAAGTACAGCGGGCCGGTCACGCCGAGCAGCGTCGGCAGCAGGCTCACCGGCAAGAGCGCCATCGCATATAGCAGGGCCATCCGGCCGGTGTGGCGCCCGTCGCGATCCTCGACGGACAGCATTGCGAGCCCGCCGCGCTGGTAGTCCTCGCGGTAGATCCAGGCGAGGGCGAGAAAGTGCGGGAGCTGCCACAGGAACAGGATCCAGAACAAGGCGGACACGGCGGCCCCGAGCTCACCGCCCGCCGCGGTCCAGCCCCCCACGATCGGTAAGGCGCCCGGCACCGCACCGATGAGCGTGTTGAGCGACGTCTTGCGCTTGAGCGGCGTGTACAACAGCACGTAGCTCGTGAGCGTCAGGGCGGCGAGCCCGGCCGTGAGCAAGTTGACGGCGAGCGTGAGGTACCCGACACCGGCGAGCGAGATGACCGCCGCGAACGCGGCAGCCGCACCCGCGGTGATGCGCCCCGACGGCAGCGGGCGGCCCCGGGTGCGTTGCATCCGCGCGTCGACGTCGCGCTCGCGCAGCTGGTTGAACGCGTTGGTGCCGCCCGCGACCAGCGCCGTGCCCAAGAGCGTGTGCACGAGCAGTTGCAGGTCCACCGCCGCACCGGAGCCGAGATAGAACCCGGCCGCGGCGGTGAGCACCACCAGCTGCGTGATGCGAGGCTTGGTGAGCTCGAGGAAGGCTACCAGATCTTCTCCGTGATGGTCGCGAGCACGAGGATCGCGGCGAGCGGAAGCGGAATCAGGAACACCGTGCGCAGCCGCCAGCGCTCGAACTTCAGGTGCATGAAGTACATCGCCACCAGAAGGGCCTTCCAGATCGCGAGAAAAAGCAGGATCAGGATCAGCCAATGCTTCGGGATGTGCGACAGGAACGCGGCCGCCACCTCGATCACCGTGAGGACGAACAGGTAGCCCCAGATCGCGATGTAGTTCGGGCGCTTGTGCGCGACGGTTTCCATTCGGGCCCTCAGATCAGGTAGACGATCGTGAAGAGGATGATCCAGACCAGGTCCACGAAGTGCCAGTACAGACCGATGACCTCGATCCCGCGGTAGTCCTGGGACGAGTACTTCTCCGGTAGGACCTTCGTGAAGTAGAGGTACGTCATGGAGATCACCCCGCAGGTCACGTGGAAGCCGTGGAACCCGGTCATCGAGAAGAAGGTGGACCCGTACAGCCCCGCCGTCGCGGCACCGTATCGCACGGCGTCGGCCGCCGCGTGCTCGGCGAGCAGCGACCCCTCGCGGTAGCCCGCCGGGGTGAAGCCGTGACCCACGAGTTTGATGTACTCATAAACCTGCACGCCCACGAACGCGGCGCCGCAGATCATCGTGACGAGCAGCCAGAACTTGAGCCCGCCGTCCCGCCGCGTCGTTCCCGGGATCGTCCGGAGGAAGTACTTCTTCCCGTCGGCGATGGCCGCGTACGCCTTCACCATCGAGACCGACGAGCAGATGAGCAGGAACGTGTTGAAGGCGGTGAGAGGCACGTTCAACACCGTGCCCGGCTGCGCCCAGGGCTCGCTGACGCCGAAGCGCAGGATGATGTAGGTCCCGATCAGCGCCGTGAAGAACATCACGTCGCTGGCGAGGAACACCCACATGCCGAGCTTGTTGCTGTAGACGCCCGCGCCCGGCTCGGCCGGGAACGGGGGTCGCATCAGGTCGGCGGTCGCTGTCGCGTGGGTCATCGCCTCGGTCTCCCCTCTCCCGGTCAGTGACCCGCGGCCGGCGCGGTCGCCGAGGCCGGCTCGCGGTCGGTGGGCAGCTTCTCGTGCTGCGGCAGATAGTCGCGGTTCCCGGCCTCGGGCGCGCTGAACTCGTAAGGCCCGCGGTACACCGTCGGCGGCCGCTCCCAGTTCCCGTGCGGCGCCGGCGACGGCAACGACCATTCCAGGCCGTTGTCCTCCCACGGATTCAGCCCGGCCTTCTTCCCCTGCTTCAGGTTCCACAGGAAGTTGACGACGAACAGGATCTGCACCGCGAACAGCAGGAACGCCGAGTACGAGATGAACTCGTTCATCGGCTGCTGCGGCTTCAAGAAGTCGTACTGGGTCGGATCGTACAGCCGCCGCATCTGGCCGCCCATGCCGATGACGTGCATCGGGAAGAACGTGAGGTTGTAGAACAGGAACGTGAGCCAGAAGTGCACCTTGCCCAGCGGCTCGCTCATCAGGCGGCCGAACATCTTGGGGTACCAGTAGGTGATCGCGCCGAACAGCGCGAACAGGCTGCCGCCGAACAGCACGTAGTGGATGTGGGCGACGATGAAGTACGTGTCGTGGATCTGCATGTCCACGGGCGTGGCCGCCATGAACACACCCGACAGGCCGCCGATCGTGAACATCGCGACGAACGCGACGGCGTTGAGCATGGGCACGTGGAACCGCAGGTTGCCCCGCCACATCGTGCCCATCCAGTTGAACACCTTCACCGCCGAGGGGACCGCGATCACCAGCGTCGAGATCATGAACGACGAGCCCAGCGTCGGATTCATGCCGCTCATGAACATGTGGTGGCCCCACACGATCCAGCCCAGGAACCCGATCCCGATGATGGCGAACACCATCGAGTGGTAGCCGAAGATCGGCTTGCGGCTGCCGTTCGCGATCATGTCGGACACCATCCCCATCGCGGGCAGGATCAGGATGTAGACCTCGGGGTGCCCGAAGAACCAGAAGAGATGCTGCCACAACAGCGCCTGGCCGCCCGCGACCGGATCGAAGAAGTGCGTGCCGATCGTCTGATCGAACAGCAGCAGGATCGCCGCGCCCTGCAGCACCGGCAGCGCCAGGACGCCCAGGATCGCCGTGATGAAGAGCGCCCAGACCGAGAGCGGCATGCGGAACCACGTCATCCCGGGCGCGCGATGATTGATGATCGTGGTGATGTAGTTCACCGACCCCATCACCGAGGACAAGCCGAGCACGACGATCGAGATGCACCACAGGATCTGCCCCAGGGTCACACCGGACAGGTCGGGCCGTGCCGACAGCGGCGCATACATCGTCCACCCCGCGCGCCCGGCGCCTTCGGGCACGAAGAAGCTGGCGAGCATGATGAGCCCGGCCAGCAACGCCGTCCAGAAGGACGCCATGTTGACGCGCGGGAACGCCATGTCGTGCGCCCCGATCTTCAGCGGGATGAGGAAGTTGGCGTACACCCCGACGAGCAGCGGCATGATCGCGAAGAACACCATGAACGTGCCGTGCATCGTGACCAGCTCGATGTAATACTCGGGGAGGATCACCCCGCCCGAGGCCCGCGATTCCGGGAGCAGCCCGCCGCCGGGCATCGGCGTACCCGGGAACCCGAGCTGCCAGCGCATCTGCATCGCCAGCAGCCCGCCCACGAGCAGGAAGAACAGGCTCACGAACAGGAACTGGATGCCGATGATCTTGTGGTCGGTCGAAAAGACGTACTTCCGCCAGAAGCCCAGCGGCGCGTGATGCGCCCCGTGAGCCGGCGCGGTCGCGGCGACGCTCGTCATGAGCCGGTCCCCCCTGTCAGCGCCTGCGCCGGTGACGGCCGGAGGCAGTCGATGAACTCGTCTGCGGTCTGCTTCGCGCAGGCGTCGTATTTGTCGGCGGGCCACACCCACACCCGCGCCCGCATCCGGTAGTGTCCCATCCCGCACAGCTCGGCGCACCCCAGCTCCAGCGAGTCGACCTTCGTCGCCTCGAACCAAGCCCGGATGTCCATCCCCGGCACCGCGTCCTGCTTGAGCCGGAACTCGGGCACGAAGAACGAGTGGATCACGTCCTCAGCGCTCAAATGCACCGCCACCGGCCGGCCGACGGGCACGTGCAGCTGGTTGCGGGCCGTGAAGTCGTCGTCCGTGCCGAGCCGGCCGTCCGGCCCCGGGTAGGTCATCTGCCACTCGAACTGCTTGGCGTGCACGCCGATCGGGTAGGCGCCCGCGGGCACGCTCTCCCGGCCCTTGATCTTGTTCCACAGCCCGTTGCTCATGATGCCGAGGATCACCACCGTCACCGCGGGCACCGCCGACCACACCACCTCGGCCTTGGTGCTGCCGTGCGTGTAGAAGGCCCGCCGGCCCGGACGCGCGCGGTAGGCGATCACGAACCAGATGACGCCGGCCTCGACGACCACCAGCGCGATGCCCGTGATCACGAGGATCAGGGTGAACATGAAATCGATGTCGCCGGCGAAGGTGGACGCGGCGGGAGGCAGCCACCAGCTCATAGGGGGTCCCTCTCTACTTAGCGGCGTAAGTGAAGTCGGCCGTCTTCGTCTCCGTGCCCGTCACCGTCACGGTGGCCGTCTGCGGGCCGTACTTCTCGTGCCATGCCTCGATCGTATACGCCCCCGGCGGCAGTCCCTTGATACTGAAGGTCCCATCTGTGCCGCTCACGCCGAAGAACGGGTGCGGCAGGACGCCGAGCCAGGCGCGCATCCAGCCGTGCACGTTGCACTCGAACGCCACCATGACCTCGGGTTTGTCGAAAGACTTTGTCGAGGACATGACCGTGGGCTGACTGATATTGAAGGGGCGGTTCGCCTTCGCCTTCGCCTTGATGTTGTGGAGGATGCCGTCGGAGTTCTTGATGGTGATGGTCTGGCCCACCATGGCCCCGAGCACGCGCGGGCGATAGCGGCAGCCATCCTGGTCGACCAGCACGGCGCCAGCGGGCGCGGGAGGCTTGTAGCCCGCCGGCAGACCCGACTTCACGTAGACGAACACGTTCGCGAGCGTGCCGTTGGGGTTCACCACCACGGCCTCCTCGGTCGGCGGCGCGGTGTACTTCGCCTTGCATTTCGGCTCTTCGCTCATGTCGATCTTCGGCATCGCGGGCTTCGTCCCCGTGAACTTGGTCTTCCCGGTGACGGTGGCCCCGCTCCCCTGGTCCGCGGGCTGCCGGGACCAGGCTGCGAGTCCCAGCGCCACCACGCCCACCGCGACCGCTGCTACGGAACCGAGCTTGCGCATCACGCCTCCTGTAAAGGATCCAACACCTATACCCCGCTCACCCCCGCGAACCGGCGGCACCGCGGCGCTGCGCCCGCCACACCACCGTGAAACCCAGTCCCAACGTGAGCGCCATCGCCACGACGGGGGAGATGAACACCCCCGGCGGCGTGGGTTGGTCGAGCGCGAGGAAATACCACGTGCTTACGGCCAACCGGGAGCCGTGCTCTCCGTTGGAGCCGTCCCAGGCAAAGAAGGCCACCGGAATGGCACGGCCCAGCGCAAACTGAAGTTCGTTCGCGGTGTCGGGCGTGGCAAGGGAGCGCGTAAAGACCACGCGCCACTGCCCGTGATCGTAGACCGCGCGCGCCGCCGGCGCCTCCGGCAACGCGTCGAACCGCTCGAGGCCGCGCGCGTGCCCCGCTGCCGCCTCCCCCCCGTTGCTCCAGCGCCAATGGTAAACGGGTTCCGTCCCGGTCCCCATGAGGAAGTACGGCCGCTCCATCCCCTCCGGTATGCGACGGGGGAACTGCACCGCTACCTGGTCCGGCCACAGCCCGGCCCGCGGCCTCGGGGAGTCGTCGCTCGCCATCGTCTCGAGCACGCGCTCCTCGAACGCGAGCCATGCCGTGTCAGGGCTCTGGGAGCGGTCGTCCCAACTGAGCCGCAGGGCGAGATCTTTGCCGTCGTGGGCCGCCTGCACCCAGACCCCCGAAACCGCCGGGGCGAACCAGCGCGACTTGCGGATGATCTGGCCGACCAGTGGGAACCAGTAGCGCTCCACCCGCGCCCATGCCGAATCGTCGGGCGACGTCGGCAGCCCGGCCTCGAGCTGGGGCGCGTGAATCACGTCGCGCACGGTCGGCTCCTTGGCAGGCGACAGGCTGCGCACGTACTGCGCGAGTCGCCACAGCTCCTCGTCTGTCAGGAACTTCTGATCGATGAGCTCCGAGAATGACGGCATCGGCGTGCCATCGAGGCCGGTGCGCAAGCGGCGGTAGACGTCCTCGACGGTCCCGCCGCCGCGGAACTGCCAGTTCTGATGCAGGTCGGCTGCAAAGATCGGAAATCCGGCGTCATCCTTGAGGGTCGGCGCCGACGGGCCGTCGCCGCGGCCCTGGGTGCCGTGGCATTTGTGGCAGCCAATCGAGTCGTAAAACTGCCGCCCAGCCGTGAGGGCCTCAGCGCTCGTCCCGCCGCCGGGGGCCGTGCCAAAGTTGAGCGGCTCCACCTGCAGGCTGGTGTCGGCGAAAAACGCCGAGAACGTCTTGAGGTACGCCATCACGTCGCGCCGCTCGGTTTCGGACAGCCGGGTTTTCCACTCGGGCATGGCGGTGCCGGGGAGACCGTTGTCGATCGCGCGCATCAGGTCGGCGTCGGTTGGGAGCTGGCCGCTCGCGGTGCTGCGGATCTTGTAGATCGCGCCCGTGAAGTCGCGCGGCCGCGGCAGCATGTAGGCCGCCGCCGCTCCGTCGCCGGCGCCGGCATCGCCGTGGCAGCCGGCGCACCACGTGTCGTAGACTGCTTTGCCAGCGGTGCTGTCCTGGGCGGATAAGCGGCTAGACGGGTAGACGGCCAGCAGTGCGACACTAACCGTCCAACCGACTAACCGGCTAACCGCCTTATTCATGCGTCTCCCACGTCCGCGGCTTCCACCCCGTCTGATCATAAAGGAAGAGGGTCACCGACCAGATCTCGCGCTCGCTGAGGAAGTCCTCCCAGCGCGGCATCGCCGAGTTCCACGGGGCCCCCTCGCGCGGCAGCCCGGGCCCGCCTTTCGCAACGCGCCAAAACACGAAGCTCTCGGTGAGCTGCGCGATCGTGCCGTTGTCCTGGAAGTTGGCGGGGAGCGGGTTGAAGCCCGCGGCATAGTGCCCCCGGCCATCCAGGTGGTCGCCGTGACAGGGGAGACAGTTCTGGTAGTAGATGCGCTTCCCCTCGGCGCTGTAGACGGCGAGCGACTCCGGGTGCTGGCGCAACGGGTTGTCGAGCCCGGTGAGCGTCATCGTCCGCCCACGAAACGTGATCTCCGCAGGCGGCGCCGGATGGATGGAGCGCAGGCTGGGCGGCGCTGCCACGGTGGTGCGGACCTGACCGTATGTGATGAGCCCGACAAGCACCGTCACCCCGCCGAGCAGTGCGGTGCGCACCGCCCGGAGCCGCGGCTCCACCAGCACCGCGGTGATCGGCTCCCGGAAACGTGCCCAGCGCTCCTCATTGTCGCTCACGTAGATGAGCACGCCCACGAGCACCGTGGCCATGTACTGGAGCACCACGCTCTTCGGCACGGGGGCGCTCCCCGGCATGAGCGGCACCAGGTAGACGACGACGACGTAGGCCAGGACGAGGATACCGACGGCCTGCCAGAACGGATGTCCGGCGTAGCGCCGGAGGGCGGGAGGCACGCTCATTTGCGGGCGGCCAGATACTGGACCAGCGCTTCGAGCTGCGCCGCGTTCATCATGGCGCCGAACGTCTTGGGCATGATGCCGGCGAACTTCTCGTATCCCATCGCGATCGACGAGGCCGGGTCGAGGATCTTCCGGCGGATCGATTCGGCGTTGCGGCGCGAGCCCACGTGCGTGAGATCCGGGCCGATGGCCTGCCCCTGGTCGTCGAGCTTGTGGCACGCGAGACAGCCCGCGGCCTGGACGATCACCTTGGGATCGGTCGACCCTCCCGCGAACCCCTGGGACCCCGGGCTCGCGCCCGGGGGCCCCGGGCTGACGCCCGGGGCTGTTGAGGCGCCTTCCGCGGGGATGTCCGCCGCGGTCACGTCCACCGTCCCGCCCTGCGCCTCCAGGAACGCGACCAGCGCCCAGACTTGCTGTGGCGACAGCTGCCGTGTGACCACGGGCATGATAGGCGCAAAGCCCTTCACGACGTAGGCAGCGGGCTGATCGAGCGATTCGTACAGGTACTCCTTGCAGTTCTTCCCGGGCTCGCGCTTGGCGCAGCGCACGCCGATCGGGCCTTCGCCCTTCTCGTCCGTGAGCAGGTTGGGGGCGCGCTCGCCGAGGCCGTGGCACGTGGTGCAGCCACCGATCCCGTTGTAGACCTTCTCCCCCGCCGCGACGAGCTGCTCCGGCGTCACGTTCGCGCCGAGGGCGAGCGCCTGCGGGACCTCGGACTGCACCTGGGGGATTTCGTTGGCGATCAGCGTGTAGACCGCCAGCGTGCCCAGCACGACGCCCACGATCTTCAGGTTAGTGCCCCACATGCCGGGCTCCCCCCCTCCCCTCGCCCACGGCGACGTACGTCGACTTCTCCGCGAGCCCGCCCAGCCAGAACACGAACGCCACGAGCCCGAGGTAGATCAGCACGCACAAGCTGATCATCTGGGAGGCGTAGCCCAGCGCCGGCGTCGCCGCGTATTGGCTCGTGTCCTGCACGACCTGCCACACGTGCCAGTGCTGCCGGATACCAGAGCGGGCGAACCCCATGAGCCCCATGAGCCACGTGAACGTCACGGCGAGGATGAACAGCGCGTATTGGGAGCGCGGCGGCATCCTACCCCACTGAATCGCGCCGAGCGACTGCGCACCGCGGG
This sequence comes from Gemmatimonadales bacterium, assembly GCA_035763805.1. Classification (GTDB taxonomy): domain Bacteria; phylum Gemmatimonadota; class Gemmatimonadetes; order Gemmatimonadales; family GWC2-71-9; genus DASUAL01. Next base: position 20,905 of record DASUAL010000087.1, on the reverse strand, counting down.
CCATCAGGACGTCGATCACCGTGACGAACGCAATGCAGGCGAGCACGGCGAGCACCTGATAGACGCTGTAGCCGATCCGGACGATCGCCTCGACGAAGTAGCCCCGGATGCCATAGAACAGCACGATGCCCGCCGCGATCGCGAACATCGCTCCTTGGATCAGCGTCCCGATCCGCGCCCAGGGCACGATCGGTCGCTTGTTGGCGCGCCGGTACAGGAGGAACGACAGGAACGTGGTGAGGATCATCAGGTTCACGGCCGTGTTCTTGGCGCTCATCACGCCCAGCACGCCCAGGAACGGGTGGTGCGACCCGCCCATCGCCGCCAGCTCCCGCGAGTCGGCGATCATCGTATGCGGCGTGCCCCACACGATCGCGCCGAGCACGAGGACCACGAGCAGCCACTTCGTGTAGGGGCGAAACCGCTCGGCGCCGGGGATGCGGCCCATCCCGACCCAGAGGTAGTAGTTCCCGGCGAGAAACAGCACGGCGATCAGGAACGCCTGGATCACCCACAGCCAGCTCATGAACCCGCCCATCATCGTGATCCCCATGGACTGGTCGTACTGGTAGATCTCGCGACCCAGCCAGTAGCCCGCGAAGGGGAGCACGATCAGTGCCGCGATGGCGATGAAGTTCCCGACGTAGCCCATCCAGTCGTAATGAGCCCGCTCCTCGTCCGTCTTCGCGGCGAGAAAGCGGTAGCTCGCGTACGCGCCCACGATCGCCCCGCCGAACACGACGTTCGCGATCACCCGGTGCACGTTGATCGGCATCCAGGTGGCATTGGCAATCGCGTGCCACAGCTTGATGGTCGTCAGATCGGTGGTGGGCGTGACGTCGCGGGGGGGCGACATCATGTACGTGAGCCAGGCGTTCGCGATGAACATCACGATCGTGCCCCAGACGTTGAGGAGAATCCCCAACGTCCAGTGCCCCAGCTTGGCCCGCCCCCGCTTCCAGCGGTCCCAGCCGTAGTAGTAGAGGTACAGGGTGAACGACTCGACGAAGAACAGCGAGGCGTATACCCACATCGAGGGTCCAAAGATCGTCGTGAGGTAGGCCCAGAACCGGGGATACAGGGTCGCGAGGAAAAAGACGAGGATCGCGCCCCAGATCGCCGTCGCGCTGTAGGCCACGAGCAGGAGACGGGTGAACTCCTTGCTGAGGCGGTCGTAACGCTCGTCCTTGCCGAAGATGCCGATCGCCTCGGTGACGACGGCGAACATCGGCACGCCGAGCACGAACGCGGCGAACATGAGGTGCACCTCGGCCGCGATCCACACCGCCGCCCGCGAGCCGATCAACGGGAACTCGCCGTAGGCACGCGTGGTGTCCGCTGCGGCCTGAAGCAGGAGTAGGGCGCCGCCAGCCATCAGCCGTCAGCCATGAAGAAGGGCTGCCGCTTCGAGAAGTCTATCGGCATCGCCTGGCGCACCTCCGCCAGGAGCTCGGGCGTGATCTCGTGTCGTCCGTGGCGACGCGCCCACTCCTCGACGCGCTGCATGACCACGCCGCGCACGAATGACGGGATCCGCGCGATCCGCGCCTGCGCCGCGGGGGTCCAGGTGAGGGCCGGCTGGAACTCCGCGCCGTACGTCACCTCGCGCACCGAAGGAATGACGGCCGCGTCGCGTCCCGTCGGCGGCTCGTAGGCGCACGACGGGTCGGCCGCGAGCACGTCGCCCTCGAGCGCGAATGCGCGCGCCCGACAGCCGCCGCACAGCCGGCGGTACTCGCAGCGCCCGCACTTGCCGCCGAGCGCCCCTTCGCGGAGCCGCCGGAACAGGGGGGACGACCGCCAGATGTCGGCGAAGCTCTGCGTGCGCAGGTCCCCGGCGACCTCGGGGAGGTAGGGGCAGGGGGTCACCTTCCCGTCCGGCGTGATGCGGCAATACTGCGTCCCGCAGGGACAGCGCGTCTCGTAGTTCAGGATCGGCGACTCCGGGTCGGTCTGATGCACGTGGCGCATGAAGTGCGGCGCGCACTTGGCGCGCACCAGCATCCGCCCCCGGTACTCCCGCTGCCAGCGCGCGAGGTCGGCGAGCACGCCTTCGTAGTCCGCGGGTGAGAGGTCGGTGAGCGAGGCCCCACGCCCCGTCGACACGAGGAAGTAGCAATTGAACGACACCGCACCCTGCCCGGCCGCCCACTCCGCGAGCGCCCGGAGCTCGGCGCGGTTCCCCTTCGTCACGGTCGTCTGGATGATGAAATCGAGCCGGCGCGCGCGCAGCCGGGCCAACGCTCCCTGGGTGTCGGCGAGCGCGCCGCGGCCATGCCGAAAGTTGTCGTGGTAGGACGGGCGCAGGGAATCGACGCTCACGGCCACGCCGCGCGCGCCGGCCGCCTGTAGCGCCGCGATCCACTCGTCCGTCAGCAGCGTCCCGTTCGTCCCCACGACGACCGTCGCGCCCTGAGCCGACGCGTGGCGCGCGATCTCCGGGAGATCCTCGCGCAACAGGGGCTCGCCGCCCGACAGAATGAGCATCGGCGCGGGATTGACGGCGAGCAGCTGGTCTACGATGCCGAGACACGCCACCGTGCCGAGCTCCACGGTGGCGCTCTCGCGGGGGCCCGCCGAGATGTAGCAGTGCGCGCACTCCAGGTTGCAGCGCCGGGTCAGGTTCCAGGCGACGACGTGCGGGACGTAGCCCACGTCAGTCGCCCGCCTGCTCCTGCAGCAGCCGGTCCACCGCGTCTTTCGCCTCCTGCGGCGTCAGGCCTTTGAAGTCGACCGGGCACTTCCTCATCTTCGCCTCGATATCCCGGATGGGGCAGCGGGTGATGCCCTGCGCTTTCGCTTCCTCGATGAACGCGCGCATCTCCGGCGAGAGGCTGTTCCCCCCTTCGGCTTCCGCCCGGATTTGCCTGGCGCGCAGCTCGGTGAACATCACCATCATCGTTTCGACGTCGAACTCGTCCGCCGCGATCATCGCCTGCTTGTTGTCGTCCATCACGCGGGTCGTGATGCGCCAAATATCGTGGCCTCGCGCGAACCGTTCCACCGTATTGCGCGCGAGCGGGCGCGCGATGAGCGGCACGAGCTGCAGCCGCTGCCACGCCTCCTCAGTCCAGACGATCGGATCCGTCGCGACCCGCGCCCGCTTCGAGGCCACGCCGGTCACGGGGCACTTCACTTCCATCTCGGCCACGGCGGGCTCGGGGTCGGCGTCCGAGCCCTGGACCTTCGTGCTCCTCAGCTGCTCCTCCGCCTTGACCTCCGCCAGCGCGATCTCTTCGGCGGTCCCGATCCCCATGATCAGCTGCATGTGGGTGGGGAGCAGCGTCTGGATCGCCTCGTCCAGCCACCTATTGGTGACGGTCGCCGACTCCCCGTGCGTGCGCTCGAGCACGTACTCCTCGACCGCCCGGCGCGCGATTCCTTGCGCGAACGGCGGCACGCGGAGGATCCGCACCTCGGCTTCCGGCGCCCATGGCAACCCCGCGACGCCGTCCTCCTCGATCCACGGGATGTCCTCCGGCCTCACCCCCACTGCCTCCACCACGAGCACGTTGCACGCCGCAAGTCGCACGAGATTTTCGGCTTGAGAACCGATATCGGTGTCCTCGATGCGATGCGCCCCATGCCGCCCGAGCACCAGCAGCGACGGTTTGACCTCCTCGGCCCACTGCATGATCACCTGGAACGGCTTGCCGACGAGGATCTGCGTCTCGAGCGGGACGTCGGGGTGCTCCTGCGCCATCACCTGGGCGCGCTTCAGGTTCGCCTGGCACAGCTTGAGGAGCCCCTTGTCGATGATGTTGTTGTGCAGCTCCTCCTGTTCCTCGAACTTGAAGACCTTCGACGCCTGGTAAGACAGCACGTCCTTGATGTTGTGGAACACGACGTGGTGGTACTCCACGTCGAACGCGCTACACACGAAGAGCGAGCCGCCGAACGCGTGCGCCAGTTCGAGCGCCGCCTTCATCGCCTTGTAGCTGTAGGACGATCCGTCGACGCACACCATGTACCGGCCGTGATCGAGCGGGCGGTCGTCGCGCACGATCAGGACGTCCTTTTTGACGCCGCGCAGCACGCGCGACACGACGCCGCCCAGCTGGGAGTAGGACTGGCGGCCGAGGCCGTGCGCGCCGATGGCGAGGAGGTCGTACGCTCGCCCGGACGAGCCCACCAGGCGGGCCGCGGCGTCCTCATCCTCCGCCACGAGACGCCCGTCCTCGCCGACCTTGACGTCGCCGCGCACCGTCTCCCCGCCGTCGTAGCGCGCCGCGCGGTTCGGATCGAAGCCGATGAGCCCGGGCAGCCGGCCGGCGCCGCGGTTCACCTCGTTGACGATCTCTTCGTAGTTGATGCCTTCCAGGAGCTGGCGAGTCAGGGGGACACCCGCGGCTTCACACCGCTGGCCGAGCTGATCGAGGAAGCTGTCAGCTATCAGCTGTAAACCCTTTTCGATCAGCTTGTCGTGGATCTTGCGCTGCTTCTTGATCTCTTCGGGGGTCTGAAAGCGGGCGGGGAGGCCGGTCTCCAACTGGCGGAACCGCACGTCATGAAGACGCGCCGCGTAGACGTGGTTTCCGGTGACCCGGCCGGCGGACTTACGGCACAGCTCGATCGCCCGGTCAACGGCCCAGTCCGAGTGCTGGGAGTTGTCGACGGGCATGAAGATCTCGCGGTACACCGGCACCTCCCTCGAGGGGGCCGGACGGGCATGCACTCCCCTCTCGCCGGGCCCGGTGACGACCGCCGGGTTCGGTGCCGATATGCACAGAGGCTCGAGAGTGTTGTCCGACCGTCACGGCGGGCGAAGCCCGCCAGGATATTCGGTTCCGGTGCTGCTTGTGCGGCGAGTATGCGGGCCGCCGGGGGGGCTGTCAAGTCGGTCCGGGGACGATTTGCACACCCGACTCGTCGTACACGGTGATGGCATCCACCGGGCAGGCATCGCACGCGCGCAACAGTCGCTGGCGCTCGACCGTCTCCGGATTCACGAACACCGCGACCGTGTCGTCGTCCAGTTTGAAGGCCTCGGGCGCCTCCTTAGCGCAGTCCCCGAAGCCGACGCACTGGTCGCGATCGATGACCACGCGCAGCCCGTGGACCACCAGCTCCCGGAGATTGCTCACATTCCTTCCAGCCCGAGGGCGCTCCGCGCCGTGTCCATCACGGCCGGCGTGATCTCCGCGATGCCGTGCTCCTTCGCGTAGTCGCTGTAGATCTTCTTCACCATCCCGCGCACGAACGCCGGGACGCGCCCGAGCCGCTCCTCGGCCGACGCCGACCAGTGGGGAACGCCTGACCGCCCGTCCGCCTGACCGCCCGAGTCGTCGAACGCGTCGTCCTTCCCCGTCGCGACCATCGTTCGCACCGTCTCGAGGGGCTGGGGCGGGAGAGTCGCTCCCCCGATCTTTACGCCGAGTGACGCGACGAGCTGCGTCTCCATCGGGTTCGTGAGCATCGCGACCACACGGCCGCAGGTGGGGCAGCGGAACGCCGCGGCGAGCGTGCCGTCCCCCGGGAGCTGGCGCTCTTCGAAGCTCATCTGCTGGTCGCACTCCACGCACAGGAACTTCATACGCGCGTTGCCAGAGGATCCCAGGTGTCCGGTGTCGGGTGCCAGGGGATGCGCGCGAGCACCGGGATGTCGAACTCCCGCGCCAGCGCGTCAGCCGCGTCTCCCGCGAGTGGCCCACCGACCATGTTTTCCACGATGCCCAAGAGCGTCGCGCCGCGCTCGACCGCGGCCCGCAGCGCGCGGCGCACCGCGTCGCGCGACTCCACCGTCGGGATCGTGACGGTCAGCACGACGGGCGGTGCCGGGAGCAGGTCGACGAGCTCCGCGAAGCGCTGCAGCCCCGGCGGCAGATCGACCAGCAGCAGGTCGAGCGGGCCCCAGGCCACGTCCGCGAGGAACTCCCGTAGCGCCGCCGCCTCGAGCGCCCCACGCCACACGAAGCTCTCGCTCTCGGGGCCGCGGAACGCGAGCGGGCGACCGTCCTCGACGAGCAGCGCCATGGAGAAGCATCGGACCCCGTCTGCGCTCACCGCGGGCTCGATGACCCCGTCGTGCACCGCGCAACTGGCAACGGGCAGGCGGAGGAGTTGGGGGGCGGTGGGGCCGTTCAGGTCCGCGTCGAGCACCCCGACCGTCCGGCCGGCCCGAGCCGCCGCGCGGGCGATCCCGGCGGTCACGAAGCTCTTGCCCACGCCACCCTTGCCGCTCATCACGGCTACCACGCGGCCCACCGCTGCCAAGCGGTCTGCCACGCGGCGGCGCTGGACGCCAATCTGCTCGACCAGGCCCGAGCGGTCCGGTTCCGTGAGGTCGTGGTACGTCCGGATCTTCAGTGGCATATGCGCAAAGATGTGCCTAGTTTCACCATCCTTCAATGATCGACGAACTCAGGAAGAAGCTCCAGGCCGAGGTCGAGCGCCTCAACCACGAGATCAGTTTCGTGCTGCCGCAGGAGATCGAGAAGGCGCGCGCCCATGGCGACCTGCGCGAGAACTCCGAGTACAAGGCGGCGCTCGAGCGACAGCAGTTCGCCCAGGCCCGCCTCTCACACTTGCGGCTCCGGCTCTCCAAGCTGTCGGGCGTCCGCGAGGAAGAGATCCCGCGCGACCGCGTGGGCTTCGGCTCGCGCGTGACGGTGCAGGACGTCGACACCAAGCGGAAGGAGACCTACGCGCTGACCCTGGGCGAGTTCATCGAAGGCGACGACAACCCCGACGAGATGCCCGTCTCGATGGCCTCGCCGCTCGGCAAGGCACTGCTCGGCGGCAAAGTCGGCCAGCGGGTGACGATCACGCTACCGATGGGAACGCGGCGGTTGAGGATCGTGGTGCTCGAGACGGTCCACGATCTCGCCGAGAAGAAAGCGTAGGCGGCCTAGAGGTTCGCCTGGAACACGACCCGCCCCTTGGGCGTCGGGGAGCCCGCCCGCGGCTCGATAGTCATCGCCGCCCCCATCACTCGCCCGCCTTCCTTCGGCATGTCGAGTGCCATGACCATCGGCTGCTCGTGGTCCATCGGCATCACCGCGGCACTCTTCATCCCCTGCTCCGTGATGAACCAGATCTGATAGGCCTCATCGGGCGCGTTGGCGGCGAGCCCGTCGCACCGCACGAGCCAGCGATGCTGCGCCGTGTCGGCGAAGATCGTCACCCCGCCGACCCGGCCGCCCGTGGTTACGGGAATCCACACCACCTTCGCGGCCGGACTCTTCACCAACTGGAGGGTGTCCTCAAGCGCGGAGACGACGGCGGCCAGTCGGTCGCGCTCGGCGCGCAACGCCGTCACCGTGCGGTAGGACCAATACGCGCCGCCCCCGACGGCGGCGAGAAGGAGAGCAGCCGCCGCGGCGAGCGGCCAGCGCCGGGCGCGACGTGCGACCGCGCGCGCGAGCACTCGCGCCTTCAGCTCGTGGCGCGGGGTCCGCGGACGCGCAAGCATGCCCAGCCAGTCCGTCATTCCCACCAATCCTTGAGGTGTCGCAGCGCTTCGGTCAACCTCTGGTGCGCGGTTCGCATCCGGGTCTTCACCGTACCGAGCGGCTCGCCCGTCCGCCGGGCGATTTCGCTGTGCGTCAGCCCCTCGAAGTACGCGAGCATCACGACGCGCCGCTGCTCCGCAGGCAACGCCGCGAGCGCCGCATGGATTTCCCGGTGCACGGGCCACCCCGGCACGGAGGCCTCTCCGGCCTCGGGGGACGCTTCCAGGTCCCCGGCCTCCACCGATCGCGCGTGCTGCCACCGCGCGGCCTTGCGCCGCCACCTGTAGCGCCGGCGCAGCACGTCGAGTGCCCGGTTCCGCGCGATCGAGAGGATCCACGGCACGAGGGGACCGCGCCGCGCGTCGTGCTGGTCCGCGTGCCGCCACACCCGGGCGAACGCGTCCTCGACCACTTCTTCTGCCTCATCCTCGTCCTGGAGGATCCTGAACGCGAGGCCCAGCACCCACGGAGCGAGCAGGTCGTACAGCTCGGCCAGTGCCCGCTCGTCCCGCGCCTTGAGGCGGCGGAGCAGGGAGCGCTCCTCCCCTTGACTAAGACGTTTTGGCTGGATCACTTAGATTGCGATATAGCGCCGATCCAGGGTCTGTCTAGCCCCGTTCCCGATTCCCGAGGCGGCAGGACCATGCGTGCTCTGTACCTTCCGATTGCAGTAGGGTTGCTCTCCTTCTTTCCTGGGGTGCACCTGTCCGCCCAAGATCGCGACCCGGATGCCAGGGTCGCGGGGGGCGGCACGGTTCCCGCAGGCTGGCAGGCCCGCACCGACAAAGGCAAGCCTCTCACCGACGCCAAGATCGTCACCATGGGCAGCGGCCTGCATGTGACGCTCGGGCCGGCGGTCGTCCTGTGGCGCGAGTCGGACAAGGCGAGCGGCGCCTACCACGTCGTCGCGACGTTCAGGCAAACCAAGAATCCCCGCCACCCGGAGGCGTACGGCCTGTTCATCGGCGGCAGTCACCTCGCCGATGCCGAGAACCGCTACACCTATTTCCTGGTGCGCGGGGACGGGAAGTTCCTGATCAAGCGTCGGGTCGCCGGCGACTCGACGGTCGAAGTGAGCAAGGGCTGGACCGAGAGCGATGCGGTGGTCAAGGCCGACTCGGAGGGCAAGGCGAGCAACGAACTGAGCATCCTCGTCCAGGGCAGCAAGGTTAGATTCCAAGTCAACGGCAAGGAAGTGTACTCCGCCAGTGCCGCGGATCTTGACACGCAGGGGATCGTGGGCTATCGAGTGAATCACAACCTCGACGTGCACCTCAGCTCCCTCGGCATCCACAGGCTGTAGAACGTAGGAGGCAGCATGGCAGTTCACGAGGAAGCGGCCGAGCGGTTTTCGTTCGAGGCCTATGCGCGTCACCCATTCTTCACCGAGGTCAACCGGTGGATCGTGGAGCGCGTGATCTGCCCGGGTCGCCGCAAGATCGTCGACCTAGGGTGCGGCCCGGGTGCGGTCACAAAGCTCATCCTGGAGCGGCTCGGCGGTGACGCCAAGAATGCCGAGGTGATCGGCATCGACCCGTCGCAGTCGGCGCTCGCGAAGGCCCGGGCCGCGATTCAGTCCAAGTGGGTCAAGTTCGTCGAGGGCAGTGCGGAGTGGGTCTCGCGCCTGGTTTCCTCCGCCGACGCCGTCGTCTTCCTCAACGCCATCCACCTGGTGCCCGACAAGGCCCAGGTCATCGCCGAGATCCGCAAGGCGCTCAAGCCCGGCGGCGTGTTCGCCTTCAACACGACCTTCTTCAAGGGCGCGTACGTCGAGGGCACGTCGGGGTTCTGGCGGCGCTGGATCGTCCGGGCGGTGCAGGTGCTTCGGGAGCGGGGTCTGGAGGTGAAGCACAGCGCCCACGCGGTCGCCCGCGAGTTTCTCTCCGCCGAGGAGTACGCGAACCTGTGCGTTCAGGCCGGGTTCACCCGGCCGAGCGCCGAGCTGGTGCGCGTTGAGATGACGCCCGACAGTATTCGCGACATCGGCCGCTTCTCGCTGTTCATCGAGGGGGCGCTGCCCGGCGTGCCGCTCGAGCAGGCGTCCGACGCGCTGCAGGAAGGCTTGCAGCGGACCCTCGACGAGACGGGCTTGACGACGGTCCCCCGCAACTGGCTCGAGTGCGTGGCGGTGGCGTCCGACGGGACGGCTAGTCGATGACGAAGCCGAGGCGGCGGTGGGCGGCGCGTAGCGCCGTCTCCACCGCTTCCGGCGTCTCCCCTCGCGCGAAGATGAACCCCGGGTAGCGCGACCCCTCCGGCCACGGCACGAGCGTCTGGCCGGGATGAGCCGTGATCATCACGTCGTCGATCAGCGGCAGGGCACGCGCCGCAGCGACGCCCTGCACCTCGCGCAGCACCCCCGCGCCCGGCACCGGGATCATCATGACGCCGGCGGCTTGCCGCTCGCGCTCCAATGACGGCAGCGGCATCCCGAGCGCGTGGCCCACGATGACGTCCTCCAGCGACGCCCCGTCGCGGAACTGGAGCGCGCCGCTGCACCGGCCGCCGATCGGCCGCGCGGCGAGCTCGATCAGCCACGGTCCCCGCTCGTTGTAGCGGAGCTCGGCGTGGATCGGACCCTCCCGTAGGTCGAGCGCCGTTACGGCCGCCTGCGCGCACCCCGCGATAGCGCCCTGCGCCTGCTGTGGCAGGCGTGACGGCGTGGTGTAGATCGTTTCCTCGAAGAACGGGCCGTCGAGCGGATCCGGCTTGTCGAACAGGGTGAGCACGTGGAGCCGTCCGCCGGTGACCAGACCCTCGAGCGCGACCTCGGGACCGGGGATGAACTCTTCCACGAGAACAGACCGGGATGCGGGATGCGCGATGCGCGATGCGTCCCCCCCCAAGCCTCCGGCATCCCGCATCTCGCATCCCGCTTGCTCGAGAATGCGCTTCAGTCGCTCGAACGCGGCGACGAACCCCGGCGGGTCGTCGGCGCGAATCACGCCGCGCGAGGCCGAGAGCCGCAGCGGCTTCAGCACGCAGGGATAGCGCGCGTGCGTGGCCAGGTCGGTCACGTCCCCTCCCACCATGCGGAGCTGGAACCGCGGCACCGGGACACCCTTCTCGGCGAGCTTCATTCGCTGGAGGTGCTTGTCGCGCGCTGCGAGGGCGGCCGGCAGCGGGTTGCCCCTGAGCCGCAGCCGTTCGGCGATGGCGGCCGCGACGACCGCCGTGTCATCGTCCACTCCCACGACGCCGGCGATCGGATGTTGCTGCGCAAACCGGGCCGTCTGCTCGGCAGCGAGCTCCGGGTTGGGGAAGTCGAGAGTGAGGAGCCGTTCCGGCTGGGCCTGCTCGAAGGTGCTGGGCCGCTCCGACGCGACGGTCAGGTCGACGCCAAGCCGGCGCACCGCCTCCACGAACGCGGTGGTCCGATACGTGGCGGTCGGCAGCAGCAGCAGTAGCCGGTGGGACAGGTTACTTCTTGGCGGCGGCGAAGTAGGGGTTGGTGCCCGCCGTGTGGTCAGTGATGTCGACGATCCCCTTGACCTGGGGGACGTGCTGCTGGAGCATGGCCTCGATCCCCTGGCGCAAGGTCACGTCCGCCATCCCGCATCCCTGGCACCCGCCCGCCATCCGCAGCATGACGACCGCGTCCTGCACGTCGATCAGCTCCACCCGCCCGCCGTGCCGCGCGACCATGGGGTTCACCTGGGTGTCGAAGAGATCGGCGACCCGGTCGTAGAGGGCGTCATCGTCGAGCCCGGCGGCGCCTGCGACGGGCGCGGCCGCCTTGGGGGCCACGGCCGGTTCCCCGCTCGTGACCGCCGCGCGGATCGCCGTACCGATCGATTTGCCGATCGCCTGCCACGGGGCGGGGTTCCGTTTCACCACCGTGACGAGGTTGCCGGAGACGATGAGCTCGGTGACGTCGGCCCCCGGGATCGCGAAGATCGCTTCGGCGAGCGGGGAGCCCTGTGCTTCTTCGCGCGAGGAGAACCGCCGTACGCCCGCGGAGTGCACTGGCACGCTCACGAGGAACTTGCAGCGCGCGTTGTCGATCGGCTCGGCGGTGATCTTGATCTCGGCGGCGTCCATAGCGCGAAGTATGCCGTGGTCGCTCGCGCGGGTCAATCGGCGGCCGATGCCGGCATGGGCCGCAGCTGTCGCGCCGCCTGCACCATGTTTCGCAGCGACTGCAGCGTCTCCTCCCAGCCGCGCGTCTTCAGGCCGCAGTCCGGGTTGACCCAGATCTGTCGGTCGTCGAGCACTTCCCGCATGCGTTTGAGCGCGGTCACGATCTCCTGGGTGGCGGGCACGCGCGGCGAATGAATGTCGTAGACGCCCGGGCCGATCTCGTTCGGGTACCGGTACTCCTTGAAGCCGTCCAGCAGCTCCGAGCCCGAGCGTGCGTTCTCGATCGAGATCACGTCGGCGTCCATCTTCTCGATCACCCGGATCACGTCGTTGAACTCGCTGTAACACATGTGGGTGTGGATCTGCGTCGCGTCCAGGACGCCGGCCGTGGCGAGGCGGAAGGCGTTCACCGCCCACTCGAGGTAGGCCGCCCACTCCGTCCGCCGCAGCGGCATCCCCTCACGCAGGGCCGGCTCGTCGATCTGGATTACGCGGATGCCAGCGGCCTCCAGATCCTTGACCTCGTCGCGGATGGCGAGCGCGAGCTGCTTCGCCGTCTCCGAGCGCGGCTGGTCGTCGCGCACGAACGACCACTGGAGGATGGTCACCGGCCCGGTGAGCATCCCCTTCACCGGCTTGACCGTCTTCGACTGGGCGAACGTGCTCCAGCGCACAGTCATCGGTCGCGGGCGCGCCACGTCGCCGTAGATGATCGGCGGTTTCACATAGCGCGTGCCGTACGACTGCACCCAGCCGTGCTCGGTGAAGGCGAAGCCGTCCAGCTGCTCGCCGAAGTACTCCACCATGTCGTTGCGCTCGAACTCCCCGTGGACCAGGACGTCCAGCCCCAGCTCCTCCTGAAGCTTGAGCGTGCGCGTGATCTGGTCCGCAATGAACGCCTCGTATTCCTGCGACGACAGCTTGCCGTCATGCAGCTGCTTCCGCGCGGCGCGCACCTCCGCCGTCTGCGGAAACGACCCAATCGTGGTCGTCGGGAACACGGGCAGGCGAAGTTGCCGCTTGCGCCGCTCGGAGTGCGCGGAGACTCTCCGCATGTCCCGCTCCGTGACCGCTGCGGCGCGCTGCTTGACCGCGGGGTTGTGGATGCGGCGGGACGACCGTCGCGCGGCGATCGCTCGAGCGTTCGCGTCGAGCTCGGGCGCCACCTGGTGCCGACCGTCGCGGATCGCCCGAGTCAGCGTCACCACCTCCGCGAGCTTTTGCGCCGCAAACGCGAGCCAACTCTTTAGCTCGCCATCGAGGCGGCGCTCGAGATCGAGATCGATCGGGACGTGCAGCAGCGAGCAGGACGGCGCCAGCCACAGCTCGTCCGGCCCGACGCGGCCGCGGGCCGGCTCGAGCAGGGCGAGCGCCCCGGCGAGGTCCGCCTTCCAGATATTGCGCCCGTCGATCACGCCCAGCGACAGCACTCGACGGTCCCCCCCGCCCCCCCCGCCCCCCCCGCCCCCCCGGCCCCCGCGGCCCCCCGGCCACGTCTGGAGCAGCGGCTCGAGTTGGCCCGGCCCGCGCACCACGTCGACGTGCAGCCCCGCGACCGGCAACTCGAGGGCCGTCGCCAGGTTGTCGTCCAATCCCGCGAAATACGTCGCGAGCAGGATCCGGATCTTCGGTGCCCGCTCGGCCAGGAACCGGTACGCCCGCGCGTAGGCCGCGCGCTCGTCCGGCATGCGGTCGAGCGCCAGACACGGCTCGTCCAGTTGCACCCACGTCGCGCCAGCTGCCGCGAGCCGGGAGAGGACGTCGCCGTACACCGGCAGAAGTGCGTCGAGAAGGTCGAGCCGGTTGAAGCGCGCCGTCCGCGTCTTCCCGAGCATGAGGAACGTCACCGGACCGACCAAGACCGGCTTGGTGTGGAAGCCGAGCGCCTTCGCCTCCTGAAACTCGTCGATCGCCTTCGTCGAGGAGAGGCGAAAGCTCTGCCCCGGCCCGAACTCGGGCACGATGTAGTGGTAGTTCGTGTCGAACCACTTCGTCATTTCCATCGCCGTGAGGTCCCGCCCCCCCCCTTGAACGCCCCGCGCCATGGCGAAGTAGGTGTCGAGGTCTACCGGCCCCCCGACCCAGCCGTAGCGGGGCGGGACCGCGCCCACCATCGCGCAGGTGTCGAGCACGCGGTCGTAGCAGGAGAAGTCGTTCGAGGGAATCAGGTCGAGCCCGGCGTCCCGCTGCAGCCGCCAATGCGCGGCGCGCAACTCCGAGGCGGTGCGAAGCAGGTCGGCGCGGGCCACCTTCCCGCTCCAGTAGCCCTCCGTGGCGCGCTTGAGCTCGCGGTTTGCGCCGAGGGGAGGAAACCCGAGGTTGTGTGCGATGGGCATGGGAAGTGGAATCTACCCACGCCGGGGGAGTGGGGGAGTGGGGAGTGGGTCGGGAAAGAAGAACGATGCGCCGGATGGACTCCTCGACCCGGCGCGACGCTTCAGGGCTTGTGCGGCTTCGGCTTCGCTTGCCCCGGCGGGATCCGGTCCGGGGGACGGCCCGGCGGCCGGTGCGCCGCCGCACGACCGAGACCTTGGGCCGCCTGGGCAGGGGTCGCGCCGCGCGCCATGCCTGCCTGCACCTGCGCGGGCAGGCTAAGGATGTCATTGGGCGCACGCCCGGCCCTGATCATGTCCCGGACCAGCTCAAGTGTCGTCTTAGGTGGCACGCCAAGCGCCGCGAGCGTCGCTGCGACACGCAGAGTCAACCCCGGATCGTGCGGCTCGTGGCTGGAGCGGGCGAGTTCAGCCACCTCGTCCGCGCTCAGGCCCGCCCCGAGTGCGTACGCGCCGCCCTCGATCACGTCGGCCGCCGGGCTCTCGATGCCGCTCGAGCGCAGGGCGCCGGCAGCCGCCTCGAGCCGCGCCGCGAGGGCGCGCACCGCGGCGATTACGCGCTCCGCCGGCACGCCCTTGGCGCCGCCTTCGATCGCCTTCTGGATGAGCGGCTCGACGGGAAGCCCGCGGGCCACCGCCGATGAAGCGAGTTCCTCCACCTCGCGGACCACCGCGGGCGGGACTCGCCGATCGAGCCGGGTCGCCACATCCTCCTGGGCCGCCAGCCGCAGCGCCACGCCGGCGAGTAGCGCGACCGCGACGAACGCGCCCCTCACAGTGTCCGCGCCCCCTGCGCGATCACGGCGACGACGCTGTTCTGCCGCCCGAAGCCGTCGTCCACGCCCGGGGCGGCGGGGTCGGCCACCCAGCGCTCTCCGTCGACGACGAAGGCATACTGGTGCTGGCCGACGGGGAGAGTGAGAGTCAGGGTCCACACGCCGCTGGCGCCGGCGCGCATCAGGGGCGCGGCGTCGCGGTCCCATTGATTGAACGTGCCAGCGACCGAGACATGCTTCGCGCTCGGGGCGAACAGCACGAATCGCACAGACACGCTGTCGCGCGCGGCGGCTTCAACCGACCGCGCGCCGTCCGGCGACGCGGTGGGCCGCGCGAGCAGGAACGCCAGGGCGGCAGCCGCCGCGAGGGCGCCACCCCACACGGCCCACGGCCGGACGCGCAGACGCACCTCCACGTCCAGCGGCTCGACGAACCACCGCCAGGCGCGCCGCAGCCGCGACCGGGCGCGCCGCCGCACCTCGACCATCACCCGGGCCTCGAGCGCCGCCGGCAGCGACACGGGGGCGCGGTCGACTGCGCCGAGCAGCCGCAACGCTTCGGCCCCTTGCGCGACGAGCTCCGGCGGCAGTTCGGAAAGCGACAGCTCGCCGTCCAGCAGGCGCTTCACCAGCGGATGAAATGGCTCGCTCATGCGTGCTCCTTCAGCAACTCGCGCAGCCGGTCGTACGCCCGGTGCATGCGCATCTTCAGCGACGCGACCGTCGCGCCGGTGAGCTGTGCGATCTCCTCGTACGACAATCCCTCGACGTGCTTGAGCACGAACACCTCGCGCTGCTCGCGCGTCAGCCGCTCGAGCGCTCGCTCGAGCGCGCCCGTCCGGTCCGCCTGCACCACCGCTCCGTCGGGCCGATCTGGCGAGGCCACGGCCTCGTCCCCGGGCTCGAGCGACCGCCCCTCACGCCTCCGGCGCCGTTGCTCCGCGAAGCACCGGTTGCGCAGTATGAGGAACAGCCACCCCGCAAACTTGTCAGGGTCCCGGCATTGCGCCAACTGCTCGAACGCCCGCACGAACGCATCCTGCACAGCGTCCTCGGCGGCGTCGATCGAACCGAGCATCCGCGCGGCGTAGCGGGCGTAGCGATCGCGGTAGCGGCGCACCAGCACCGCGTACCGCTCCGCGTCCCCCGCCAACACCGCCCGTACAACCTCGGCGTCCGTCGCCTCTTCTGTGAGACCCAACCGAGCACCTCGCCGACCCAAGTATTGGACAAGATGCTAGGCGAGCGCGTGGGCTCGGGCAACGCCGGCTCAAGCATAAAGAGTCGCCGTGGGCAGAGTTGGTAACGCTCGGTGCTGCCGGGACTTCCGGCACCCGGCGTTACCGGCTGGCCCGGCGAGGAGTCTTCTAGAGCGAGAGGAGGCTTTATGATCCGCAAGCTTCTCGGGTTAGCCGTCACCCTGGCACTGCCCGCGCTCCTCGTGGCGCAGACGCCGCCGAACCCCGACGAGCACGCATCCGACACCGCCCAGGTGAAGGTGGACCGCCATCGGCAGAACCCGCAGGTGCCGGCGCCTGAAGCCTCGGACGTCGCCAGGTCGAAAGTGCCCGAGCGCAGAGCCACGCAGCGCCGCGGCGAGGTCGTGGGGCTCGAGCGTCGACCCACTTGGATCCCGGTGACGCCTGCCCAGCGGGCCCAGCCTCAAGGCGGTGGCGCTGCCACAGTCGCCCTGCCTCCCGCGATTCGTCCGCCGCAGCCGGCGCTCCCGGTCCTGCCGCCCCCGCCAGCCCAGAAGCCGGAGAGCCCGGGGCAGTCAGGAAGTCACCGACCGTAACGCACTACAAGATCATCGCCGTGCACGTAGTGTAGGGGCGCATGCGGCGCCCCTACGCATTTCTGCGCCTGTTCCGCGCCCTCCGCCTCGAGATAGCTTTCCCGCCGTGAGACGCCCGTCTCTGGTTGTGCTGCTCGCCGTGAGCTGCGGCGCGGCGCCCGCGTCCGCGCAGGCGCGGGCGTCGCTCGGCATCGGCGTCGGCACCGTGCGCTACCCCGGTGGGACGAGCTTCAGCTCCGCATCGTTGTCCCCCGCGCTTCAGCACGTGACACCGACTTTCGTGACGGGCGTTTCGGGCTCGTTCGCCTCCTTGCCCGACGCGGTGTGGTCGAGCCAAGGGCGCGGCGATCTGTGGCTCGCATCTCCGCCGATCGCCGACAGATGGCGACTCGGAGGGGAGGCCGCGCTCGCGGGCACCGGCCGCAGCGACGGCGGGTGGACCGCCGCGGCGCACGGGCTGGGCGAACTGCTCTGGTCTCAGGCGCGGTGGGGCTTCGGCGCTGGTGCCGGCCCCTCGGCTGGCTGGATCGCGGACCAGCCCTCGGTCACCGCGTTGCGCACGCGCGCGCGCGCCTGGTGGCACTCGAACGCCGGCAGGTGGCGGACAGACTGGAGTGCGAGCGTGGAACCGACGCGGTTCCTAGGCGCCTGGTTCACGGACGTCACGGTCGGCGCGACCGTCGAGCGCGGCCGGGTGGTCGCGTCCTTCTGGACCGCCACCCGCGTGTCGCGCGTCTACGGCTCGAAAGGCGCGGCCAGCGCCTTCCTCCAGTTCTTCCTCGTGTCACACGCGGCGCTCGAGGTCAGCGGGGGGAGTTACCTCCCCGATCCGTACCAGGGCCTGCCGCGCGCCGGGTTCGTGACGCTGGGAGTGCGGCTCCACGGCAGGTCCCGGACTACGGCGCTCCCCCGAGCAGGCCCCGGCGGATCGCCACTGGTCACGGAGAGTCGCGGTGACAGCCTGGTGGTGCGCTTCCGGTTCGACAACGTCCGTTCGCTGGCGATCGCCGGGGACTGGAACCAGTGGCAACCTCTGCCGCTTCGCGCGCTCGGCGGAGACCTGTGGGAGGTGGTGCTCGCCCTGCCCCGCGGGATCCACCACTTCAACATCCTCGTGAACGGCACCGAGTGGGTGGTACCGAACGGCGTCGCCACGGTATCCGACGGCCTGGGCGGGATGGTCGGCGTGCTGCCTGTGCCGTAACTGCTAGACGCACAGACACCTAGGCGCGTAGGCGCGTAGGGTTGCTTGACGGCCATCGGGTCACCCGGTAGTGTCGGAGCCGCGTGCAGGTCCGTGCTCTCCCTCCGCGAGGTCACTATGGGCAAGATCGACTGGGGTCGCGTCATCATGGGCGGGCTGTTGGCGGGAGTGGTGCTGAACGTCGTTGACTTCGTCCTATACGGGGTGCTGCTGAAGCAGGACATCGCCGCAGCGATGCAGGCGCTGGGCAAGCCGCCGATGCCGGACAGCATGATCTGGTTGTACGTCGCGTGGGATTTCGTCCTCGGCATCGCGCTGATCTGGCTCTATGCGGCGATCCGCCCGCGGTTCGGCCCCGGCCCGAGAACCGCCGTGATCGCCGGGCTCTGCGTGTGGTTCTTGATCGGTCTGATGCATGCGATCGGCGAAGCGCCCATGGGGTTGTTCCCCCAAAAGATGTACACGCTCGGCACGATCGTGGCCCTGATCCAGATTCCCGTGGCCGGGGTGGTCGGAGCCTCCATCTATAAGGAGATGTGAAACAAGAGGCGGTAGGGGCGGTAGGGGGCGGTAAGAGGCGGTAACAACTGCGGCCGGTTACCGCCCCCTACCGCCTCCTACTGCCCCTTACCGCCTCCCACCGTTTACCGCGTCAGCGGGATCGACGCTCGTGTGTAGATGTAGCGCCCGTTGTACCCGAACGGCGACGCCGCCGCCCAGGGGAACGTCCCGAAGTTGTTGTTGAAGTCGTCCTTCGGCTGGTCCGGATAGGTGTCGAAGAGATTCCGGACACCGACCGACAGATCCACCTGGTTGAAGCGGTAGCCCAGCTCCGCGTCGAAGAGCCCCTTCCCGCCGTAGGTCTCTCGACAGCCATCGGCGAAGCACGGCTGAGACGAGGCGAATTCTCCGAAGTACGACGCGCGCGCAAGCGAGTGGAAGCGGCCAGTGGAGTACTGGGCCGTGAACGTCCCTCGCCAGTCCGGCCGCTCTTCCTCGATTCCGACTCGCGTCACCTCATCGAGCAGTCCAGCCTCACCGGAGCCCTGGAGCGGGGCCGGTAGTGGATCGACCCGGACGATCTTGTTCTCCGCCCAGTTGACGGCGCCGGTGAGGTCGAGCGTGCCCGCCGCTCCCACCGGCACCCGGAGACTCGCCGTGACGTCGACGCCCTTGGTCTCGGTGTCCAGCCCGTTGGTGAAGTACTGTACCCCGGCGATGTCCGTGAACCCGCCCCCTGCCAAGATCGTCTGCACCGCGGGTTCGTCGAACGTCGCACTGAGCAGAATCCGGTCGTCGATGTTGATATAGAAGTAGTCCGCCGTGATCGTGAGGTTGTCCCGGGGGCTGACGGCGAGGCCCGCGCTCACGTTCACCGACGTCTCTTCTTGGAGCGGCTTCGACCCGAGCAAGAGCGCGGCGGCGTGTGACGCAGGGAACAGCCCGATCTCCTTGAATTCACCCGCGATGACGTTCGTGACCACCTTGCTAAAGTGGATCTGGCTCAGTCCCGGAGCGCGGAAGCCCGTGCTCCCGGCCGCGCGGAGCGTGAGCTGCGGCGAGGGTTGGTAGCGCACCGCTACCTTGCCGGTCACCCGCTCGCCGAAGTCGCTGTAGCTCTCGAACCGCCCCGCGATGTTGGCCAAGAACTTCGGGGAGAGCTCGCTCTCGAGGTCGGCGTACACACCAAAGTTCGTGCGGTCCGCGTCGGTCTCGTCGGTCGGCTTGAAGCCCGCGAACACCTGCGATCCGGGGACGGCGCTGTCGCCGAACTGGTTCAAATGCTTCCCATTCACGTACGAGGCGTACTCTCCGCGGGTGATCTGGTAGCGCTCCCGGCGAACCGCTGCGCCGACGGCGAGGTTCACGGGCGCCGGGAGCCCGAGATCCAGTGCCCTGGCCGCGCTGATTCCGGCCCCCAGCTCCTCGCGCTCCAGCCGTCCTGTGAAGAACGAGGTCTTGTTCGGGCCGGGGTCGTCGGACGTGCCGACGGTCCCATCCGGCCCCGGAGGGATGTCCGCTGGTGCACACTGCGAAACATCTAGGCACGGCCCCAGCGATGCGTTGAGGGTGTTCCGCAAGTTGTACTCGAAATCGTTGTGCCCAAAGGAGGCCCCCATGTCCACCGACCAGCCGCCGGCGGCAGCCCGGAACCCGCCGGCGACCGAGAAGTCAGTCACGTCCGGTCGGAACTCGGGCAGGAAACCCAGCGGGTAGATCTGGGGCCAGTTTCGATCACTATCCGCGTAGCGCCGGTATCCGTTCCCCGTCCCTCGGCGGAAGCTGTAGCCACCAAAGCCGTAGAACTCGCTGGTACGGGCCTCGTTCAACGGCATGCGTAAGTTGGCCATGGTGAGGAGGTCCTTCTCGAGCCCGTCGCCCCAGTGGTGGTTCGGCTGCGGCACCGGGTTGCGCTTGAGCACGACCTGCCCCTTGCTGTTGACCACGTCGTTCAGGCCGCTGCCGCTCACGTCGAACGAATCGGCCCAAGCCCGATTGGTGGGCTGGCGGTCCTGGAACTCGGCGAACAGCCCGAGCGAGCCACGTCCCAGCCCGATGCCCCAGCCGCCGTTCACGTTCACACTCGTCCCGTCGTCGGGATAGTCGTCGGGGATGTAGCGGCCGGAGGTGATGTTCGCGAACGGGGTGAACCGCCCCTCCTTCAGGACAACGTTGACCACCCCCGCGATGGCGTCGGAGCCGTACTGGGCCGAGGCGCCGTCGCGCAGCACCTCGATCCGGTCGAGAGCACTCTGCGGGATGGTGTTCATGTCCACACCGCTCGAGCCGGGGCCCATCCCGTAGGCGAAGTTGTTCACCAGGGCTGTCGGGTGGCGGCGCCAGCCATTCACCAGCACCAGCGTGTGGTCGGGGCTGAGGCCGCGCAGTGTGAAGGGCCGCACGATGTCGTTGGCGTCCGTAACGCTCTGGCGCGGGAAGTTGACCGAAGGCGAGAGGGATTGCAGAATCTGGCTCGTCTCGGTGGTGCCCTGCTGCGCGAGCTGCTCGGCCGTAAAGACGTCCACCGGCACGGCCAGCTCGTCCGCCGCCGTGTGTCGCGCCCGGGTCCCGACGATCACATCGACAGGCGCGAGCCCGATCGGCTGGGTGCCGAGCGTGAAGTCCTGCCGCGCCACCTGCCCCTCGCCGACGGCGACCCGGGTGGTCTGCGGCACGTAGCCGAGCAGTCTGGCCCGTACCGTGTACGTCCCCGCCGGAACGGCCCGGAGCTCGTAGTCACCTTGGTCGTTGGTCGTGGCGCGCGC
>DASUAL010000086.1:0-14844 GCA_035763805.1 Gemmatimonadales bacterium | reverse complement strand
CGTAATGCGCTCCTTGCCTACTTCAATTTATGGAAACAGGAGTGACGGCGTACCCGTGGGTCGACGGACCCCGACGGAGCCTCCCGTGTGAGTACCGGATGGGGTCGCAACCAGCTAGGTTTGGTTCCATGCCACCGTAGCTCAGTGGTAGAGCTCTCGATTCGTAATCGAGCGGTCGTCGGTTCAAATCCGACCGGTGGCTCTTGACGGCGCGTTGACGCGCCACGTACCCCTTTCCGTTGCCATGCCCGTCGAGCGCGCCTACCTTCCGACCATGTCACCTTCCGGGTCCATGACCGCGGAGGAGTTGCTACACGTCCGTGTCCCCGACAAGCACGTCGAGCTCGTCAGGGGCGTGCTGGTCGCTCGCGAGCCCGCCGGATACATACACGGGAGGGTCGCGATGAACCTCGCGGTCAAACTCGGCGCCCATCTCGAACGCACCGGTGCTGGCCAGCTCTTCGCCGCGGAGACAGGCTTCACGCTGGCTCGCGGGCCGGACACGGTGAGAGCCCCCGACATCGCCTTCGTGCGCCGCGAGCGCCTCCCCGATCCCGAGCCCGCGGGCTTCCCCGATCTCGCCCCCGACCTGGTCGCGGAAGTGCTCTCGCCCGATGATCGGCCCGGCGCCGTGCTGGCCAAGGTCGCCGACTGGCTCTCCGCCGGGACCACGCTCGTGTGGGTGATCGATCCCGCCCGCCGCGTGGCCCGGGTCTACCGCTCCGACGGCAGCGAAACGCTCGTCACCGCGGACCAGGCGCTGGACGGCGAGGACGTGGTCCCCGGCTTCTCCTGCCCGCTCGAGGGAGCCCTCTAGCCCCTCGTCGGTTCAAATCCGACCGGTGGCTCTCCTCACGCCGTAATCGTCAACCTGTGACCCTTCGCCTTGAAGGACGCCACCAGGCCCGCCTTCTCGACCGATTTCATGTAGGCCTCGTCCGGGCTGATCTCCTTCTTCTCGACCAGCTCGAGTAGCGCGTCGTTGAGCGTCACCATGCCCAGCTGCTTCGACGTCTGGATGATCGACGGGACCTGGAAGGTCTTCCCTTCGCGGATCAGGTTGGAGATCGCGGGCGTCGTGAGCAGGATCTCCCGCGCCGCGACGCGACCGCCGGCGATCCGCTTGCAGAGCGTCTGCGAGATCACGCCCTTCAGCGACTCGGACAACATCACTCGGATCTGCGATTGCCGGTCGGCCGGGAACTGGTCGATGATCCGGTCCACGGTGGACGCGGCGGTGGTGGTGTGCAGCGTGCCGAATACGAGGTGCCCGGTCTCGGCCGTCTCGATCGCGATCGCGATAGTCTCGAGGTCGCGCATCTCGCCGACCAGCACGATATCGGGGTCCTCGCGCAGCGCCGCGCGCAGCGCCGACTTGAAACTGTCGGTATGGATGCCCACCTGACGCTGCGTGATGACGCACTTCTTGTTCTCGTGCACGAATTCGATCGGGTCCTCGATCGTGATGATGTGATCGGTGCGGGTGCGGTTGACCAGGTCGACCAGGGCGCACAGGGTGGTGGACTTGCCCGAGCCGGTCGGACCGGTCACGAGCACGAGGCCTTTCGTCAGATAGCACAGCTGCTGGACTTCCTTGGTGATCCCCAGCTGCTCCGCGGTGACGACCTGGGCCGGGATCACCCGAAACACCGCCATGGGGCCCTTGCGATCGCGGGCAGCGTTCACCCGGAAGCGCGCCAGCCCGCCGATCTCGTAGGCGAAGTCGGAGTCTCCCGTCTCTTTCCACTCCGCCCGGTTGCGCTCGGGCATGATGGCGAGCAGCATCAGCTCGAGCGGCCCGGTGGTGAGCGGCGCCGCGGACTGGCGCGCCATCTCGCCGTGGGTCCGGAAGATCGGCGGCTCGCCCACCCGCAGGTGCAGATCCGACGACTTCGACTGCACCAGCGCCTTGAGCAGCTCGCCCAGCGCCCGCTCGGCCGCCTGGTGCTGTGGGGCGGCGAAGTCGGCGGGCAGGCCGGCGGGGGGTGCGCCGACTGCTGTAGCGGCCCCGGGCGCGGGGGCTCCCCCGACGGCGGGTGCCCGCTGGGCTGCCGGAGGGGGCGCCCCCGCGCTCGGGGCGGGCGCCGCCGCGACAGCGGGCGCCCGCTGGGTTGCTGGAGCGCGGGCCCCCGCTGCGAGCGGTTCGGCCGGGGCAGTCCGATCGATCGGCGACACGACCGCCGTGAGCCGCCCCATCTCCGGCACGATCCGCACCCGCACCATGCCGCGATCCGCCACGTACTCGAACTCGGTCTCAGCCCCTTGATCGATCTGGTTTGCGGACTCGGAGGGCGCCACCTCGACGAGCAGGGCGTAGATGTGCCGGTCGGTCAGCAGCTGCCTGCTGACCTTCCGCGTCTTCCCGTCCTTGATCAACGTGACCGGCTCGTCGGGCAGCAGGTAGAGCTGGTCGCCCTTTTCACGCAGCAGAACATCGACGAAGGGATCGATCCGTGAGGGCATCGGTCAATCCAGCGGGCGCGCGTACAGCACATGCGCGCGGTTGACGTAGTGAGTGGCCGCGTGGGTCCACACGGCGAAGAACGGATCGTGGGACGCGTTGAGATAGTCGAGCAATCGCGAGTGGTGGGAAGGGAGCTCGACGCTGGCCCAGCCGGCCAGCGTCGAGCCGCCCGCGAGGACGATCTCGGCGCCCAGCAGTTTGGCCGCCGAGAGCCGCGCCGGATCCGCGATCGGCGCCTGCCGGTCCACCGAGACCGAGATGGTGTGCACCTTGGAAACGAGCAGTACGTCGCCGGGTTCGGTCGGGCGAAACGCGAAGAAACCCTCCGGCCGGTTGAGCATCTCCAGCACCGTTTCGGGCCCGTCGTGCTGCGGGACGCGCTCCATGACGTAAACCTGTCCGGGACGGGAAACGCCCTGCGTCAGGAGGACGTGCGCGGGCACGGCAGTGCGGGGGAGCGAGAAGTCGGACACCGGCTGGGTCAGCGCGGCTGGCACTGCGCCGACGCCGGCGGCGTGCGGCCGCAGCCGATCTGCTCGTCCATGCCGCTCGCGATCGGGCCGCAGGCGGTGGTCTGCGCGCCCTCGCGGGCGGCCTCCTCGGTGGGCCCGACGGCCGTAGCGCAGTTGGTGCGACCACGGAAGT
The DNA here is from genome assembly GCA_035763805.1 of Gemmatimonadales bacterium. GTDB lineage: Bacteria > Gemmatimonadota > Gemmatimonadetes > Gemmatimonadales > GWC2-71-9 > DASUAL01. Next base: position 11,735 of record DASUAL010000086.1, on the reverse strand, counting down.
CCATACACACGCGGCACTCGACCTTGGCGCGGGACGTGGTCATGAAAAAGAAGAGCGCGGCGACGGCGAACACGGCCGCCAGGCTGTACAGGGTAGACCGTTTCATGGCCCTAAGGTAGGAACGCCGGCCGGAAAGGTCGAGAGCCGAGCGGCGCCTGGCCGCTCGGCTCTCGTGCTTGGGGTGACACCGCCCGGTGTTCCCCGCTCAATGTCCCCCGGCCGCCGCCGGCCGACGCGGGGAGGGAGGCTCGTGGAACTGCTCTTGCTCGGTCGAGCCCTCCATCGCCGTCACCGACGACAGGCCACCCGTCGCGATCTGGGTGATCTCGTCGAAGTAGCCGACGCCCACGAACTCCTGGTGCCGGATCGCCTCGTAGCCGTCCGCCTCGGACGCGAACTCGCGGGTTTGCAGGTCGGCGTAGGCGGCCATGCCCCTTTCCTTATAGTCCTTCGCCAGCGCGAACATGCTGTGGTTCAAGGCATGGAACGCCGAAAGCGTCACGAACTGGAATCTGTAGCCCATGGCGCCCAGCTCCTTCTGGAAAGAGAGCAGCTGGGCATCGCTCAGGTGCTTCCGCCAGTTGAACGACGGCGAGCAGTTGTACGCGAGCAGCTTGCGCGGATACTTGGCTCGGATGGCCTCGGCGAACTGTTTCGCCTCCTTGAAATCGGGCTTCGAGGTCTCGAACCAGAGGAGGTCCGCGTACGGCGCGTACGCGAGGCCACGCGCGATGGCCGATTCCATGCCGGGGTTCACGCGGATGAAGCCCTCGGTGGTGCGCTCGCCCAGAATGAATCGGTGGTCGTAGGGATCGATGTCGTTGGCGAGAATGGTCGCGCCCAGGGCATCGGTGCGCGCGATGAGGACCGTGTCGACGCCCGCGACGTCCGCTGCGAGCCGCGCCGAGACGAGCTTGGTGACGAACTCGCTCGTCGGGACCAGCACCTTCCCGCCGAGGTGGCCGCACTTCTTGAGCGACGCGAGCTGATCCTCGTAGTGCACCCCGGCGGCCCCGTGCACGATCATGTTGAGCATCAGCTCGTACGCGTTCAGCAGCCCGCCGAACCCGGCCTCCGCGTCGGCGACGATCGGCACCAGCCAATCGACCGAGTCGTCACCCTGCATGTGATGGATCTGGTCGGCGCGCACGAGCGCGTTATTGATGCGCTGGACGAGGTGGGGGACCGAGTCGGCGGGATACAGGCTCTGGTCGGGGTAGGTGTGCAGCGCGGTGTTCATGTCGCCCGCCACTTGCCAGCCGCTGCAATAGATCGCCTTGAGCCCCGCTTTGACGCACTGCACTGCCTGGGCGCCGGTGATGGCGGACAACGCGGTGATGGGCTCGTCGTCCTGCAGCAGCTGCCGCAAGCGCGCGGCGCCGCGTTTCGCGAGCGAGTGCTCGATCTGCACCGTCCCCCGCAACCGCCACACGTCGCCTGCCGAGTATGGCCGCTTGACGCCGTCCCAGCGGCCGTCCGTTGCCCACTCGCGCTCGAGCGCGCCGATAAACTCGTGCTTGTCCATGCCGTGCCTGTCCGATGCGTTAGTCGAGGTAGTCATACGCGACCGTCGTCAGGTACTCTGCAAACTCCGGGCCGGTCGCGAGCTCGGCCAAGAGCCGCGCCGCAAGCGAAAACTTATCCGGGACCGCACCCTCCGCAGCCACCCGTTCGGGTAGGGTCTCCACGATTTCGGCCAGGACTTGTTGCACCAGCGCCGCAGTGACCCGGGGCCCGTCTCGCAGTCGCACTTCGTGTCGCAGCCATTGCCACACCTGCGCCCGGGAGATCTCGGCAGTGGCGGCGTCCTCCATCAGATCGTAGATCGGGACGCACCCCATCCCTCCGAGCCACGCCGCGAGGTAGCGGAGCGCCACATCGAGATTGGTGCGCAAGCCCGCAGCGGTGATCTCACCCTCGGGCGCGGCCAGCAAATCGCGCGCCGTCACCCGCACGTCTTCGCGCTTCACGTGGATCTGATGGGGCCCCGGCATGTGGGCGTCGAAGACCTCCCGCGCGATGGACACGAGCGCCGGATGCGCCACCCAGGTGCCGTCGTGGCCCTGGCGAACTTCCCGCAGCTTGTCCTGGCGGACCTTGTCGAGCGCCTCGGCGTTGCGCGCGGGATCACGCTTGATCGGGATCTGCGCCGCCATCCCGCCAAGGGCATGAATCTCACGCCGGTGGCAGGTGCGGATCACGAGCTCCGCATACGAGCGCAGAAACGGTTTGTCCATGGTGACGAGCTTGCGATCGGGCAGCACGCACTCGCGCCGGTGCCGGAACTTCTTGATGTAGCTGAAGATGTAATCCCAGCGTCCGCAGTTGAGGCCGGCTGCGTGGTCGCGCAGCTCCCACAGGATCTCGTCGGTTTCGAACGCGGCGAGGATGGTCTCGATGAGCACCGTGGCTCGGACGGTCCCGCGCGGCATGCCGAGCGCGTCCTGGGCGAAGCTGAAGACGTCGTTCCAGAGACGCGCCTCGAGGTGGCTCTCGAGCTTGGGGAGATAGAAGTACGGGCCGGAGCCTTTCGAGACGAGCGCGGCCGCGTTGTGGAAGAACGCCAGCCCGAAGTCGAACAGCGATGCCGAGATCGGCCGGCCGTCCACCAGCAGGTGCTTCTCCACCAGGTGCCAGCCCCGCGGCCGCACGACGAGCGTCGCCGTCCGCGCCTCCAGCTCGTAGCGCTTCCCCTCGGGACTCGCGTACGAGATGGTGCCGGCCACCGCATCGCGGAGGTTCTGCTGGCCGCGCAGGTTGCCTTCCCACGTGGGAGCGTTCGCGTCCTCGAAGTCGGCCATGAAGACGTTGGCCCCGGAGTTGAGGGCGTTGATCATCATCTTCCGGTCGACCGGGCCGGTGATTTCCACGCGGCGGTCGAGCAGGTCGGGCCGGATCGGGGCGACCGTCCAGTCGCGCTCGCGGATGTCGCGGGTCTCAGGCAGGAAGTCCGGCAGCTCGCCCGCGTCGATCCGCTGCTGGCGGAGCCGCCGGCGCTCGAGCAGATCCTGGCGCGTCGGCTCGAAGCGCCGCGCCAGCGCGGCGAGGAACGACAGCGCCGCCGGACTCAGGATCCCCTCGCAGTCGGGGGGCGGCGGCTTCACGACCCGCACGGCCGATTCGGTGACGGGCATACCTAAGACTAATCGAACACCGTAGCTTAGACGACCGACATGCCCGGCACCCTGGTCGTCGTCGGCCTCGCCTTGCTCCTCGCGGGCGCCCTGTGCCTGCGCGCCGTCCCCACGGCCGTGCGCGGCCGGCGCTGGTTGGGGGGCGCCGCCCGCGGGCTGGTAGGCTTGCTCCTGCTGGCGCTGGCCGCGCTCGCGGCGACCGTCACGATCGGCGTCCGCGGCTACCGGGCCCTCACCCACGAGGTCGTCGCCGCAACGGTGAAGACCGAGCCGATTGGGCCGCAGCGCTTTCGAGCGACGATCATCCTTCCCGACCGCCGCCTCGCGATGTACGAGCTTGCGGGCGACGCGTTCTACGTGGACGCCCACATCCTCAAGTGGCATCCCTGGGCGAACCTGCTGGGCCTGCACACCGCGTACGAGCTGGACCGCGTCACCGGTCGCTACAACGCGGTGACGGACGAGCGCTCCGGGCCGCACACCGTGTATGACCTCGGGCGGGAGAGGCCGGTGGACCTGTTCAGCCTGGCGCGCCGCTACCGGCTGCTCACGCCGCTGGTCGATGCGGAGTACGGCTCGGCAGCGTTTGTCACTGGCACGCGGCCGGCCGAGTACGAGGTTCGCGTCTCCACGACGGGCCTGCTGATGCGACCCGTACTGCGCTCGTCGCCGCCCTGAGGGAGGCCGTGCCACGCATGCTCGTGCTGAAGCTCATCCAATCGCTCATCAAGACCCTCCACTCCGAGGGCACTCCCGGCCAGGTCGCGGCCGGGATCGCCCTGGGCTCGATCCTCGGCCTCACGCCGCTCGTGAACCTCCACAACCTGCTCGTGTTCGCGCTGATCGTGGTCCTCAACGTCTCGTTCCCGGGGGCGATGTTTGGCTGGGTGCTGTTCGTTCCCGTCGGATTCCTGCTCGATCCGGCGTTCGACTGGATCGGCACTAGACTGCTGCTCGAGACGCCGGCGCTCGTGCCGCTCTGGACGTCACTGCATAACGCGCCGGTTGCGCCGCTCACAAACTTCAACAACACCGTCGTCCTGGGCAGCGTAGTGGCCTCGCTCGCCCTCTGGCTGCCGCTGTTCTTCGCGAGCCGCTGGGGGGTCGAGCGCTACCGCGCCACGGTCGCGGAGCGGGTGCGGCAATCGCAGTGGTACCGGGCCGTCACCGCCTCGAAGCTGTACAACCTCTACCGTCTCTTCCGGCCGGAGACCTGAGGTGCGCATCGCCGTGTTCCGCTGGCGGGCGGTCGGGCCGCTGCTCGTGTTCGGGGTGCTCGGCTTGCTCGCGTGGATTCTGTTCGCCGATCGTCTCGCCGAGCGCACAGTCGAGTCCGTGGGAACGACGGCGATCGGGGCGAAGGTCGAGATCCGGGCGCTCCACCTCGATGCGCGGCGGGCCCGCGTGGCAGTCCGCGGTCTGACCGTGGCCAGTCCGTTCGAGGCGCTGAAGAACGTGCTCGAGGCCGACGAGCTGGTCGCCGACGTGGACCCGCTCCCGCTCCTCGAGAAGAAAGTCGTGATCGACCGGCTGGCGGCGAAAGGCCTGAGGTTCGGCACGCCCCGAGCGACGGACGGTCGGACGGGCGGACCGTCGGAGGGGCTGATGGGACAGGTGCAACGCTGGTCGGCCCAGCTCGAGGTCCCGGCCCTGCAGCTCGCAACGGGCAAGATCAGCGTCGGCCGGCTCGATCCCGCACAGCTCAACGCGCCGCGCGCGGCGGCGGCGCTCGCGGCGCGCGTCGACTCGGCGCAGCGGGCCTGGAACGCCGCGCTCGCGGGGCTCGACGTGGTCGCGACGGCGGATTCGGCGAACCGCATGATCGATCGGTTGCGCGGCGCGAAACCGACGGATCTCGTAGAGGCGCAGCATGCTGCGCCCCTACTCGGCGACGCGCGGCGAACCCTCGGGCACGTGCAGCAGACGCGCGACCGGCTTGCTGGGCTTGAGCGCAGCGTCAACGCCGGCGTCGCGATGCTGCGAGCGGGCGTCGCCGCATTGAACGACGCGAAGCAGCGCGATTACGCGCTAGCGCGCGGGCTGCTCCAGCTGCCGAGTCTCGACGCCCCCGACATCGGCGCCGCGTTGTTCGGCCGCGCGGCCATCGACCGTTTCCAGCGCGCGTTGTACTGGGCCGAGCTCGGTCGACGTTACCTGCCCCCCGGCCTCCTCCCCAAGCCGACACCGGGCCCCAGGCGCGCCCGGCGCTCGGGAACCACGGTGCGCTTTCCGAAGGAGCGAGCCTACCCCGCGTTCCTGCTCAAGACGGGTGAGCTGTCGTTCCAGCTGCCCGGCGGCGATGCCGCGGCGCGAACCTACACAGCCACCCTCACCGGCCTCACGAGCGACCCGGCCCTCTACGGCCGGCCGATCACCCTCGCGGCGTCGGCGCCGCAGGTGCGCGTCGCCGCGCTCCTCGATCACGTGCGAAGCACGCCCCGCGACACGGCGGCGGCGACCGTCGCCGGTGTCGTGTTACCCGAGTTCCGGGTGCCGTCCCTCCCGGTCCGGCTCGACCCGGGGGAGGGCGCCGTCGCGCTCAGCTTCGCCCTCGTCGGTGACAGCTTGCGCGCCCGCTGGAGCGTCCGGTCCGATCGGGTGCGCTGGACGCGCGATACCGCCGCCGCCGCGGGGTCGGGGCTCCCAGACCTCGTCTGGCGCGTGGTCTCCGGAATTTCCACCCTTGACATCTCGGCGAGCCTGAGCGGCACGCTCGCGCGCCCGAGTCTCGCGGTGAGCTCGAACCTCGACCGCGCGCTGGCGCAGGGGATCCGCGCAGTCGCGGGTGAGGAGATCGCGGCGGCGGAGCGCCGTGTGCGCGCACAGGTGGACGAGATGGTCGAGCGGGAGGCGGGGCCGGCGCGTGCTCAAGTCGCTTCGCTCACGAATGACATCACTCAGCGGCTCGGCGGCCAGCGGGCCCAGCTCGACCAGGCTCGGCAGGCGCTCGAGAAGCGGCTGAAAGAGCTCACGAGGCTCCCCGGCATCCGGCTGCCGTGACCGTGAGGGCCCCCGCCCCCCGCGCGGGCACTGCTTCAACCTCTAGGCCTCCCGCGGCATCGTATAGGCGTGCCGGCTTGTGCAACCCGGAGCCAGTCGACCCGTCAACATGACCCGGACCAGTGCGCGTGTGCTCGCAGGTACCAGCGGCCTCGCCTCAGCGTGAGCGACCTCGTCCGGCAAGCGCAGCAGGGCGACCAGGCCGCGTTCCGGGCGCTCTACGGGGAGCACGTCGGGCGAGTGTACGCGCTCTGCCTGCGGCTCAGCGCCGACCCCGTAGAGGCCGGGGAGCTGACGCAGGACGCGTTCGTTCGCGCCTGGGAGCGGCTTGCGAGCTTCCGCGGCGAGAGTGCGTTTTCGTCGTGGCTGTACCGGCTGACGGTGAACGTGGTGTTCATGAGCCGGCGGACGGCGCGACGGCGTGCGCTGCGGGTCGTGTCCACGGAGGATCCGGCCGCCCTGGAGCCGCCCGGTCGTGAGCCGCCGGCCGGGTTGGGGCTCGACCTGGAGCGGGCGGTGGCGCGGTTGCCGCCCGGAGCCCGCGAGGTGTTCGTGCTGCACGACGTCGAAGGATACGGGCACGGAGAGATCGCCGAGCTGACCGGCATCGCGATGGGAACCTCGAAGGCCCAGCTGTTTCGGGCGCGCAGACTCCTGCGGGAGGCCTTGAACAAATGATGTGTCCGGACTGGGCAAGGCCGATCAACGAGTACGTGGACCGCACTCTCGCGGCGGCGGAGCGCGACGCGGTGGAGCGCCACCTCGCCGGTTGCGCCGGGTGCCGTTCGGCAGTGGGCGAGCTACGGCGGCTCCTGGCGAGTGCCGCCGGACTGCCGAAAGCCATGGTCCCCGCCCGGGATCTCTGGGTCGGCATCGAGGCGCGAATCGGGCAACGCGCGACGGGCGACTTGCGACGGGCGTTCTGGCGCGGCGTCATGGCGGCTGCCGCGGTGCTGGTACTCGCGTTTGGACTGTATCTCCTGACCGCCCGACCGCCCGACCGCCCGGGGGAAGGGTCGCAGGGTTGGGTCGCCGTCGAGGCCGAGTACCGGCAGGCAGTCGACGACCTCACCCTGGCGCTCGAGGCACAGCGGGGCACCCTGCGGCCCGAGACCGTCGAGGTGATCGAACGCAATCTCCGGATCATCGATGCCGCGATCCGCGAATCGCGCGCGGCGCTGGCTCGCGACCCGAACAGCGCCGAGCTGCGGCCGCTCGTCAGCGCCGCATACCGGCAGAAAGTCGACCTGCTCCAATGGGCGACGCGCGTTGCGACACCAACGAGCTGAAGTGGACACGCCAATGGCGAACACCATGAGCAGGGTGGGCTTGCTGGCCCTGGGGTTGAGCCTCGCCACGGGGGGGGCGGGGGCAGCGCCCGGCCAGGGGCGGATCGCGGAGCGCTGGGCATTCGACCCCGGCGGTTCGGTCCGCATCGCGGTGCCCTTCGGATCCGTCCACGTCTTCGGCTGGGACAAGGACAGCCTGGAGGTCGTGGCGGCGCTGGCTCCCGGCGCCGGCCGGTTCTACGGCGTCGGGGACCACCGCGTGCGCAAGCTGGGCGTGGAGACGCCGGCGGGGGCACGGGGGGGAGACACGGGCCGCGCGAAATTCGAGGTGTACGTCCCACGGCGGGCGAGCGTATGGGTCAAGTCGGCAGCGGCGGACATCGAGGTGACCGGCGTGGACGGCGTTCTGGATCTCAACGCGGTGAGCGGCACGATCCTGGTCCTGGGGACACCGCAGGACGTGACCGCCGAGTCGATGAACGGGAGCATCGAGATCGCGGGGGGCACGGGCCGCGCCCGCGTGAAGACGGTGAGCGGCGGCATTCTGCTGCGCGGCGCCAGTCAGGAGCTGGCCGCTTCGACCCTGAGCGGCTCGATCGTGGTCCGCGCCGCGGGCTGGCAGCGCGGCGGGACCGGCGTGCAGCGCGGCCGGTTCGAGTCGGTCACGGGTGACATTCGGTTCGACGGCCAGCTGGGCCGCGGGGGCGCGCTCGAAATCGAGAGTCAGAGCGGCAACATCGAAGTCCGTGTCCCGGCGCAGACCGTCGCCGACTTCGACGCCGTCACCATCGGCGGCACGATCACCAACGCCCTCGACAAGACGCCGCCCGCAACGCGAGCGGCCGGCGTCGGCCAGGAGCTGCACTTCTCGACCGGAACAGGTGGAGCGCAGGTCACGGTGCGGAACTTCAAGGGGGCTATCGTATTAACACCGAAATGAGGCTCGCCGCCGCCGTCGCCTGCGCGCTCGTCGCCTGTGCGGGAAACCCGCCCGGACCTCCTCCGCCGGGAGAGACGGGGAACCTGGAGCTGCAGCTCGTCGCCAGCGGGCTGAGCGATCCCCTCCACCTCACGGCGCCGGCGGGCGATGCGCGCCTCTTCATCGTCGAGCAGGAGGGGCGGATCCGCATCGTCCGGAACGGCCTGCTGCTCGCCACGCCGTTCCTCGACCTCACGGCGCTGGTGGGCGCGGGCGGCGAGCGCGGCCTGTTGGGCCTGGCATTCCACCCCAACTATGCGGCGAACGGCTACTTCTACGTCAATTACACGGAGAACAACGGCGACACGCGCATCGAGCGCTACACCGTCAGCGCCGATCCCGACGTCGCCGACGTCAATTCGGCGAAGCTCATCCTGTTCGTCCCGCAGCCGTACGCGAACCACAACGGCGGGCTGGTGCTGTTCGGACCCGACGGGAAGCTCTATATCGGAATGGGCGACGGCGGGTCGGGCGGCGACCCCGAGAACCGTGCCCAGAACGCGGACTCGCTGCTCGGCAAGCTGCTCCGGATCGATGTGGACGCCGGCGATCCCTACGCAGTGCCGCCCGACAATCCGTACGCCACCGGCGGGGGCGGGGGCCGAGGTGAAATCTGGGCAATCGGCCTGCGGAACCCGTGGCGCTTTGCCTTCGACCGGGGGGCGGGTTTGCTTTACATCGCGGACGTCGGGCAGAACGCGTGGGAAGAGGTGAACGTGGCGCCCGCGCGCCAGGGGGGCCTGAATTACGGCTGGCGGATGATGGAAGGGGCCCACTGCTACAATCCCAACCCGTGCAGCACCGCCGGCCTCGTACTCCCGGCGCTCGAGTACGGCCACGGGAGCGGTTGCTCGATCACCGGCGGGTTCGTGTACCGGGGCAGTCGCTGGCCGTCGCTCGTCGGGCACTACTTTTACTCGGACTACTGCGCTGGCTGGATCCGCAGCTTCACCTACGCGAGCGGGGCCGTCGCACAGCGGACCAGCTGGAACCTGAACGTGAGCCTCGGCAACGTGCTGTCCTTGGGCGAGGACGCAGCGGGCGAGCTGTACGTGCTGACCGGCGGCGGCCGCGTGTACCGGATCGCCCCGGCTCCCTAAGTCGGCCGGCTTCCCAGTCTCCCCGGTCCCTATTCTCACCCGGAGAGCAGGGCTCGCCAACTGGCTGCGTTGTTCCCACTCTGAAAGAGTGGGCGCCCCTGTAGCACTGGGCTTGAAGCGCAGTGCAGTCCCCGGGCCCACGCCTGCGGCGTGGGAAGACCAGGATGGAGACATAGCCGGCTCGCGTCCCCGTTTCCCTGGTGTCCGTACTCCCATCCGGACAGCCTGGCTCGCCAACTGCCTTCGTTATGCCCACTCTGAAAGAGTGGGCCCCTTGTAGCACTGCGCCTGAAGCGCAGGATTGTCGGGCCGCACCGCCTCAGCGCCGGATTGCTTCGGCCGAGTGCCGCTCGTTCTGACCCTCGATGTACCTGACCGCCCGCCGGACGACCTTGGGGCTCACGCTCGTCACCGAATACTCCCGATTCCAGCGGAGGCCGAGCACATTGCCGGGTTGCCGGCTTGCAGCGTAGCTGCTTCCACCCTTGAGCAACTGGACCAGCCGGGGGAGGTCGTACTGCGGGGTCGCTCGCACCAACAGGTGCACGTGCGTCTGGAGGAAGCCGAGGGAGACGATCGTTACCCGTTCCTGGATGGCTACCTTCCGGAAATACTCGTCGAGAAAGGCACGTGTGTGCGCGTCGATCATCGGCCGCCGCGCCAGTGTGGACCAGGTCAGGTGAAAGTAGATACGGTGCGCTGGCATGGCTCGCCCGGATGCTTAGGCGGAGGCTACGTGTGCTTGGTCAACTCAGCATCAACGGGAGCATGGCTCGCCAGCTGCCTGCGTCATTCCCACCCTGAAAGAGTGGGCCCACCGTAGCACTGCGCTTGAAGCGCAGTGCCGTCCCGGGCCCACGCCTGCGGCGTGGGAAGAACAGGATAGAGGCATGGCAGGCCCCTAAACCTTCCCGCGCTCACCGGCATCTCACAGGCAACCACCCTCCTGGAGGATGCCATGCTGAGCAGCGTGAAGAGTCTCGGCCTCGCGGTGCTCGCGAGCGCCATTTTTGCGGCCCCCGCGCTGGCGGGGCCGCCGTGGATCTCGATCGAGCTGCCCGTAAACCCCTACGACCAGTCGATGCGGGGAGCGTTCCTGCTGGTGCACGCGTTCCACCACGGGACCCCAATGGGGTTCCTCGTCACCGGAACGGCCGAAGGGATCGTGAACGGCGAGCGGCGCTCCATCAAGCTCCAGTTCGACGAGACCGCCCGCGCGGGGGTGTTCGCGCTGAAGCGGATGTGGCCGGCGGAGGGCACGTGGACCCTCGTCATCAAGGTGAACCAGGGCCCCGACGACGCCGCCACGGCGGTGGTCGACCTCGGGCCGGACGGCGAGGTGGCCTCGATCCGTGTCCCCACGACGCAGCGGGGCAGCTGGACGGTCCCGGCGAAGGTGTCGCTTAGTGACATCGACGCGGCGCTTCGCGCCAGGGCCGCGTCGCTCGCGCGGAGATTGTAGCCTCGAGCGGATGACTGGGTGTCGTCACGACAGAAGCCTCGACCGCCAGTGGGTCGGGGCTTTCTTCGTGATAATGCTTTCTATTGCTAATGTAGGCTTGACAATCGCCGTGTGGCGGGTATGCCTAGATCGTCCGGGCGTGCGGGCCCTCTCACACCAAAGGAGGCAGGTCATGCGGGAACGTCTGGTATTGGGAACGCTGACGCTTGCTGCAGTGCTGGCCGTCGGCAGCTGCAAGGACGACGTGGGGCTGACCTCGATACCGCCGGATCCGGAGCGCTTCATTGCTTTCCTCAACGGGGCGAACGAACCGACCGCGGTCGCCACACCCGCGCTAGGCCAAGCGGTGATCACGGTCGACGGCAATTCGCTCATCTATCGGATCGACGTCTCGAACATTGACAACGCGACTGCGGCGCACATTCACAAGGGGTTCGCGGGCCAGAATGGCGGGGTGATGGTACCACTCTTCGGCGGACCAGCGACGGCGGTGGACTTCAGCGGGGTCCTGGTCGAGGATACCGTTGTCGTTGTGGATTCGGTTCTCACTCATATGCGCGGCGGACAGGCGTACGTCAACGTTCACACCACGAGTCCCGGCTGCACACCTGGTACGCCGGGCTGTAACGTGGGCGGCGAAATCCGGGGACAGGTCTTCCGGTTCCAGTAGGCGGGGACGTCCGCGGGGGGAGGCGTGGTTCCGTGCGCCTCGGGAACCACGCTCCGCCCGGCGTGTTCTAGGGAAACCCGCCTGTTCTCCTAACATCAGAC
>DASUAL010000085.1:0-2343 GCA_035763805.1 Gemmatimonadales bacterium | reverse complement strand
TTCCGGCGGCGCAGGCGGTCGGCGGCGCGGAGGAGGATGGCGGCGCGCTCCTCCGCGGGAACGCGGGACCAGGTCTTGAACGCCTCATCCGCCGCGGCGACGGCCTGCTGGACGTGATCGGGGGTCGCCTTCTGGCAGGTTGCGACCACGCGGTCCTTCTGCGACGGGTCCATCGAGGTGAACTTGTCCTTGGTGGTCACCCGCCTGCCGCCGATCACCAGGGGCAGCTCCTTGCCGAGCTCCGCCTCGACCTTCTTGATCGCGGCGAGCATCGCCGAGCGGCCGGGCTCGGACGTGAAGTCGGTGAACGGCTCGTTGCGGAACTCAGGCAGCGCCATGACGGCTGCACCTCCGGCGATGTGCGTGCGATCGGGACGGGGATATCTCTCTACATTATAGCGGCGCGCCGCCCGCTGTCCCCGCCCAGGGCAGATGGACGGCGGCGCCGGGACCGCTCGGCGAGCGGACAGGGAACGGTCCGGGGCGGGCGATGAGGCTCAGCACCCGCTCCTGATCGGGCATCCCGGAGGCCCGGATCGCCTCGCGCTCCGCGCCGACGTCCCACGCCACCCGCCGCACCTCGAGCGTCAGCCCGTCCGGCGTGACCTCGAGCAGGGTGTAGGCCGGCCGGGTGTCCTCGTCGTTAGAGCCGGACACCGCTCCCACGCTGACGACCAGCCCCTCGCCCAGCGCGCGGTGATAGGCGTTGTGGATGTGGCCGTACACGACGAGGTCCGAGTCGGCCTCGCGCAGCATCCGCTCCCGCGGGGCGTCTTCGGTGTCCGCCCAGATGATGTCCTCGAGGCTCCACGTCGTCGCATGGACCAGCGTCAGGCTGCGCCCGCCGGGGAGCTCGTACCGGAGCGCGGCGGGCCACGCGCGCATCGCCTCGATCCTCTTGGGGCCGAGCTGCTCCAGGGACCAGTGCGCCGCCATACCGGCCCAGGTGAAGCGCTCGGGAAGCGTGATCAGCCCTTCGTGGAGGTCGAGCAGCAGAGCGTCGCTGTTCCCGACGACCACCAGCCAGCCTCGCGCCGTCAGGAAGTCGACCACGCCGTCGGGGCGGCACCCGCCCTGCGTCATGTCGCCGCCCACGAGCACGAGGTCCGCCCGCAGGCGCTCGACATCCGCCGCTGCGGCCTCGAGTGCCCCGAGGTTGCCATGCGCGTCCGAGAGGATCGCGATGCGGGCGCCGTCCGGCAGGGCGCGCAGGGGCTCCCGGCGGACGACGTCTCGCCGCACGCGTTCCGCCCATCGGGGGGCCAGCAGCTGCTCAGCCACGCGAATCGACGCTCAGCCGGGGAGGAATCGGATATGACGAAGGGGGTGGGATTCGCATGGTCGCACCAACCTCTTATCGAGAGCAGCATGGATTACGCGCTACTCGGCCGTCGTTGAGGAGTCGTCAGACTCCTTGTGCGAGCGCTCCTGTGCCCACCCCGCGGTGCACGGGGGTGGCGGGACAGGCTGGCCGAGTGTCACGCGAGGTTTCACACGCGCTGTACATGGTGACGAACTGAGGAGGCAGTTGCATGGGAGACGATCTTGCAGCATCGAACGTCAATCGCTCGTATTCGCTCGCCGCGACGAGCATCGCGATCTTCACGTTCATGCTGATCTTTCTGTATCCGAGGTTCGCGAATGGCGAGGTCAACCACTTGCTGTTCCAAGCCACGTTGACCGTGATGGCCGTCGCGACGTTCTCCTTCGTGTTCGCGTCCATCCATTACTACGGCTCATCGCTTGGCGGCCGGATCGACGGTGCCGAGCGGGCCCGGTACTCTCGTCGAGGCGATCGCTTCTGGCTGCTCGGATACACCCTGCTGTTCGTGGTTCCGAGCATGATCCTCTTCACGGTCGGGCTTCTTGTCGTTGGGTCTGCTTGGTTCGTGCTCTGGCTGGTGTACGTGCTCTTCGTGATCCGCTACTTCCCCCGCGTCCAGACCGTGTAGAAGAACCAGGCTCGCGCACCGGCTTTCGTGCTTACCCGGGATTGTCCAAACCACGGACGAGATGCAAGGTTCCTAGATGGCGGAGGGGGTGGGATTTGAACCCACACGGGCCTTGCGGCCCAGCGGTTTTCAAGACCGCGCGGATAGCCAGGTTCCCGGCACCCCTCCGCGTTCAAGTCATTATAGCAATTCCTCACAGCAATTCTGCAAACGCCGGGCAGGAGGAGCCGGTCCGCGGGCAGAGGCGTTGGCGCGCAGGAGCGAGGGACGGCAGCGGTAGAACCAGAGAGGTCATGCCCTCGCGTGCGATGAAGGGGTCAGGCCGGAGTGAGGCGGCCCTGCGCGCCCAGGACGCTCCGTTGACCGAGCGCATCCTCGCCCGGCTGCCGGG
>DASUAL010000084.1:0-20331 GCA_035763805.1 Gemmatimonadales bacterium | reverse complement strand
GATCTCTACCAGTTCCACCAGCCCGACGATACCGGCACGCCGGTCGAGTACTCGTGGGAGGCGATGATCCGGCTGCTCGACGAGGGCAAGATCCGGGCTGCGGGGGTGTGCAACTTCGACGTGGGCTTGCTTGCCATCTGTGGGCAACGCCGTCACGTGGACTCGCTCCAAGCGCCGTTCTCCCTGATCCACCGGGACGCGGCCCTCGGGGAGATTCCGTGGTGCGCAGAGCGGGGGACGGCGGTGCTGGCGTACAGCCCGATGCAGTCGGGGCTCTTGAGCGGCGCATTCTCGGTAGCGCGGATGAAGCGGCTCGCGCGCGACGACTGGCGGCGGACGTCCCCGGAGTTCCAGCCCCCGCGCCTTGGCCGCAATCTCGCCCTCGCGCACGCGCTGCGGCCGATCGCGCGACGCCATGGCGTGAAGGTCGGGGCGGTGGCCGTGGCCTGGACCACCAGCTGGCCCGGCGTCACCGCGGCGATCGTGGGCGCGCGCGCGCCGCGCCAGGTCGACGACTGGATCAAGGCAGCGACGTTGCAGCTGACCGCCGTGGACATGGCGGAGCTCGCCGCGGCGATCAGGGACACGGGGGCCGGAGAGGGACCGGCGTGCCCCGAGGACGTGGAGACGTGGCAGTGGGAGATGGGCGTTCAGGAATAACGCAACGACTCGATCCCGCGTTCAAGTGCCAAGCCGTCTCAGCGCACGCAACCGCTCGAGCAGCGCTTCGAACCGAAAGGGCTTGGCCAGATAGCCATCGGCGCCGGCCTCGCGCACAAAGCGCTCCGCCTCGTGCTCATCGGGGGTGAGAAGGAGGATCGGAGCTGACTGGCCCGAGCGCCGGAGCTCTGAGGCCACCTGAACGCCGTCGCTGTTGGGGAGGACGAGCGCCAGGAGGATGACGTCGTAGTCGCCAGAGAGTCCGAGCGTGAGGGCCTCGTCCTCGCCCCAGGCGACGTCCACCCCATGTCCCGCGTCGCGCAGGCCCTCCACGATGAAGCCGGCGACGTGGGGGTGTTCGACCAGAAGTAGCTTCACCCTTCAGCCTAAGCCATTTCGTATGAGCCTGGGGTGAGAATAGCGTGAGACGCTCAGCCCCGCGCACCGATGTAGCGGGCGACCGAAAGGACGAAGGTGGCCCCGTGGCCCGCTCGGCTTTGCACCTGGAGATCGCCGCCGAGCAGGCGCGCAAGCCGTCGTGAGAGCGTCAGGCCGAGCCCCGTTCCCGCTCGCTCCTGGCTGACGCTGGTGTACGCGTCGAACAGATTCTTCTGTTGCTCCGCATCGATCCCGGGACCGCGGTCGGAGATCGAGAACGACACGAGAGTGTCATCCGCGCCCATGGTCACACGCACCGCGTCTGCCGACGGACTGTGCTGGATGGCATTCCGCAGCAGGTTGACCAGGATCTGCCGCACCCGCTTGGGATCCGTGCGGGCGGGGGTCCGAGGACGCATGTCGGGGATCTCGAGCTGCACGCCCGCAGCCTGGGCCATCGGCTCGACGCTCTGCAATGCCTCCCCGAGAATGGCCTCCACCGCCGCCTCTTGCGCCGTGACCTCGAACCGCCCGGCCTCCAGGCGGGAGAGATCGAGCAAGTCGTTGAGGAGTTGGACCGACTGCTCCGCCGCTGCGAACGCCTGGACCACGGCAGGCGGCGCAGCGCTTTTCCTGCCGCGGACCGATAGGTCGAGCCAGCCATAGACTCCGGTCAATGCGTTCCGCAGCTCATGATTCATCATCGCATAGAAGCGATCACGCGAGGCCTGGAACTCGCGCAACCGCTCCAAGAGTTGGGCGTTCTCGACCGCGACAGCGGCCTGCTTCGCCAGGAGGACCGCGATGCGCTCGTCTTCGGCGTCGAACTCGTCGGCCCCAACCTTCTCGGTCACATACAGATTCCCGAACACTCGGTCGCGCGCAACGATCGGCACGCCGAGGAAGGATTTCATGAGCGGGTGGTGCGGTGGGAAGCGGTAGCGCTGGGGGTGACGATTGATGTCCGCCGTGCGGATCGCTCTCGCCTCGCGGATCACGAGCCCGAGCAACCCTCGCCCGCGTGGCAGCTCGCCGATGCGTGCTCGCTCGGCGTGCGAGAGGCCCGAGGTCACGAATCGCGTGAGGGAGGTTCCCTCCGGGTTCAGCACGCCGAGAGCCGCATACCGCGCGCCCACGACATCTCGCGCCGCGTCGGTGACGCGCTGCAGCACCACCTCGAGTTCGTGCTCGGAGAAGATCGCTAGGCCGGCGGCGAGGAGGCGCTCAAACCGGTCGTGCTGACGCAAGCGGTCCGGTGCACGACGCTTTCGGTCGCCCCTGATAAGGAGCGGCGTCGAAGAATGGCCTGGGCCCTCGCTCTCCGTCTCGGACAATGACCGGTCGCTCCTCTGGGCGCATGTTTCGGCAGCCCGGCGATCGTGAATCCTTCGGAGCGTGACGGCGGACGTGGCGGAAGAGGCGAGGGGCTCTGCATCTCGGGCGTTCGCCGGCTTCGCCCTGATCGAACTACTGACTCAATCTGGCGTCGATGGCCCGACCTCGCAACCGGAGCGACAGGTGCGACGGGAGCTATTTTACGAACCCATGGACCCCGGCACGTTCGCCTCGGGACCGCTCGCCCTGCGCGACGCCGCGCTGTTCACCGACCTATACGAGATCACCATGGCCGCGTCGTACTGGCGGGAGCGGATGACCGGCCCAGCCACGTTCAGCCTGTTCGTGCGGAGGCTGCCGCCCGGGCGGCCGTTCCTGGTAGCGGCGGGCCTGGAGGACGTGCTCGCCTTCCTTCAGGGGTTCTGTTTCAGCCGGACCGCGCTCGACTACCTCCGTTCCCTCGGCCGCTTCGATCGGGCGTTCCTGGCCCACCTCGCAGACCTCCGGTTCACGGGAGACCTGCGGGCCGTGCCCGAAGGGACGGTCGTATTCGCCGACGAGCCATTGCTCGAGGTGACGGCGCCGATCGCCGAGGCGCAGCTCGTGGAAACGGCGGTGCTCAACCTGTGTCATTTCCAGACCGTGGTCACGAGCAAAGCGGTGCGGTCGGTGCTCGCTGCGCGCGGCCGGCCCGTGGTCGAGTTCGGCCTCAGGCGGGCCCCCGGCCTCGACGGCGGGATGAAGGCGGCCCGGTGCGCGTTCATCGCCGGCGCAACCATGTCGAGCAACGTGCTCGCGGGTCTCACCTACGGCATCCCACCCACGGGCACGATGGCGCATTCCTACGTCACCGCCTTTCCGCAGGAGATCGAGAGTTTCCGCGCGTTCGCCCGGGGCTTCCCGCAGGACACGATTCTCCTCATCGACACCTACGACACCCTTGCGGCGGCGCACCGGGCGGCCCAGGTGGGTAGGGAGATGGCGGCTCGGGGCGAGCGGCTCGCCGGCGTGCGCTTGGACTCGGGCGACATCCTGGCCCTGAGCAAGGAGGTACGCCGCATCCTGGACGCGGCGGGCCTCCGCGAGGTGAAGATCTTCGTGAGCGGCGGTCTGGACGAGGATCAGATCGAGCGGTTCCTCGAGCAAGGCGCGCCGATCGACGCCTTCGGCGTAGGCACTCGGATGGACGTCTCCGCCGACGCGCCGTACCTCGACATGGCGTACAAGCTCGTGAAGTACGCCGGGCGCCACGTGCTGAAGACCAGCGAGGGAAAAAAGACGTGGACCGGCGAGAAGCAGGTCTATCGGTTCCGCGGGCCCGATGCTCGCTTCGCGCACGATCTCGTCGCGCTGCACGACGAGCCAGCTCCCGATCCGGGGGCGGCGGAGGCGTTGCTCCGCCCGGTGATGCGGTCGGGCCGCATCCTGGAGCCGGCGCCACCGCTGGTCGTGGTGCGCGACCGTTGCGCGACTCAGCTCGCCGCGCTACGCGAAGAAGTGCGACGGCTGACGCGGGCTGCGGGCTACCCGGTCCGCTTCAGCGACCGCCTGGTCGCCTTGCAGCAGGCGGTTGAAGACGACGTGCGGCACAATGCGTGACGCAAGGCTGCCGTGCGCATGGCCTCCTGCTCCGCGCACACCGGCTGGAAACTGCTACACCGGAATGCGCGGCTTCTGCTTCTCGAGCAGCCGGCCGATGGCTCCGGTCTCCTCGATGAGCAGATCGAGGACGTCATCCAGACTGAGTATCCCGACGACCCTTTCCCCGTCGCCCGTCACGACCAAGCGGCGCGTGCCGGCGCTCGCCATCCTGGAGATCGCGTCCTCGATCGGCGTGTGCTCGCTCACCGATTGCGCCGGCGCGGTCATGAGGGCCGACACCGGTGTCAGGTCGGGGTCGAGCTTCGTCCCGACGCAGCGGATCACGATATCCCGATCCGTGACCACGCCGATCGCGCGGCTTACACCATCTCCCTCCAGGACCACGAGGGTCCCCACGTCGTACTCCGCCATGCGGCGTGCAGCCGCCCGGATGCTCTCATCGGGCGAAGCCGTGGCAATGACCCGGCTGCATATCCGTCCCGCAGACATGTTTACCTCCCAGTTGAATCCCGGCTCTGAGCCCCGTGAAGCCCGGCGGTCACCGGAACCGTAGCAGCGCCGCCATCCCGTCGATCGCGTCCGCCGGCTTCCGGTCCCGGATCACCGTTACCGATACGTGTTGCCGCAGCGCTTCCTGAATCGCGTCGCTCACGAGGTCCGGAACGGGCATCGGCTCCCCTTCGCCCGAGCACTCGGCCTTGGACGCCGCCAGTCGTCCCGATGCGGCGCAGCGGTAGCCTTGCCGGTGCGTGTCGGCCCGGACGAGCAGCACTCGCACTTGTCCCTTCGCGAGAGCCCCCAGGGTCGGCTCGATGCCGTTGACGGTCCAGCCGGCCGTCAGCCCGTGCTCGACGGCGGTGGCCAGCGTGCGCTCGGCGACTCGCTCCCGTTTCCGGCGTACGTCGAGGGCGGCGCGATAAACCGCCGCGGGCGTGACCTCGGGCGGATTGAGCCTGACCGTGCCGGTCACCCGATCGGCCAGCGCCGACGACAAGAACCGGAGGAGCGTCGTGGGGACCGTCCCCGGGCCGGCCAGGATGATGTCGCGGGCAGGGCGCTCCCGCTCTCGGGCCGCCAGCTCCCGCGCCACCAGGTCGTAATGGCGGTGCTCTTCCTCGCGGATCCTGTTGTGGTAGTCGGCCTCGCCCCACCCGGGCGACCCCTGGCGATCACCGTGGTACTTGCCGCCGCGCATCCCGGCTGAGCGGGAGCAGGGGAGCTCCACGGCTTCGAACGCGGTGACGTCGAACAACCGGGCGTGCATGCGGTCGGCCACCACCATCAGCAGGCGCCCGAACTCCTGCTCGGTGGCGATCAACTCTTCGAGTTGGGGCGCCCGGTCCAGCGCGAGCCGGGTGTGGTACACCTGTGGAAGCGGCACGGCGGCGAACAGCTTGAGGGGCGTGCTGGCGAAGATCGCGACCCCCCGGGCCGCCGGGAGGTCGCTCGAATGCCCGACGTACTCGAGGATCTTGGTGAGGTCGCGCTCGACGGCCCGGCGGGCCGACCGCTCGGGCATGAGCGAGTCGAGCCGCTCGCGGATGGCCTTGGCGGCGTCCTTCAGCTCGATGAGGTATTTGGCCCGCCTGCGATCCTCGGGCTCGAGGCTCACGTAACAAGACACGACCTGGCCGCCATTTGCCTTGATGGCGGTGAGCCGCTCGGTCAGGCTGCTCATGTCACAGCCCCTCCCCCGGCGTCGGCGTCTCCGGTTTCGGCTCTGGCAGCTCGGTCAGCGTGGCCTCCGTGAGGAGCAGCACGCTCGCGACCGAGACCGCGTTTTCGAGCGCGACCCGGACGACCTTGGTGGGGTCGATGATGCCGGCCTCGGCGAGGTCGACGTACTCGCCGCGCGCCGCGTCGAACCCGAAATTCCCGGTTCCGGCACGCATCCGGTCCACCACCACCCCGCCGTCCGCGGCCGAGTTCTCAGCGATTTGCCGGGTCGGCGTTTCCAGTGCGCGCCGCAGGATCAGGATGCCCGTGCGCTCGTCGCCCGCGGCCTTCTCGGCCTCGCGCTCCACGGGGTCGATGCAGCGCAACAGGGCGAGCCCGCCGCCCGGGACGATGCCCTCCGCGATGGCCGCCTTGGTGGAGGCGATCGCGTCGTCGAAGGCCTCCTTCCGGCTCTTCAGCTCCGTCTCCGACGGCGCGCCTACGCGGATAACGGCGACGCCGCCCGCGAGCTTCGCGAGCCGCTCCTCCAGCTTCTCGCGATCGTAGTCGGACGTCGCCTCCTTGATCTGCTTGCGCAGCTCGTCGCAGCGTCCCGCGATCGCCTGCTTGTCGCCTGCGCCGCCCACGATCGTCGTGGTCTCCCGGTCCACGATGACACGCTTCGCCCGGCCGAGGTCCTTCACCGTGACGTGCTCCAACTTCACGCCGATCTCCTCGGCGATCACCCGCCCGCCCGT
The DNA here is from genome assembly GCA_035763805.1 of Gemmatimonadales bacterium. GTDB lineage: Bacteria > Gemmatimonadota > Gemmatimonadetes > Gemmatimonadales > GWC2-71-9 > DASUAL01. The sequence continues at coordinate 13,942 of DASUAL010000084.1, read as the reverse complement.
GAGGATGCCGATGTCCTCGAGCATCGCTTTGCGGCGGTCGCCGAACCCGGGGGCCTTCACCGCCACGCACGACAGCGTGCCGCGGATCTTGTTGACGACCAGGGTGGCGAGGGCTTCGCCCTCGACGTCTTCGGCCACGACGAGCAGGCTCCGGCTCATCTTGGCGACCTCCTCGAGCAGCGGGAGCAGGTCCTTCATCGTGCCGATGCGCTTTTCGTGCAGGAGCACGAACGGCTCCTCGAGCGCGGCCTCCATCTTCGCCGGGTCGGTGATGAAGTAGGGGGAGAGGTAGCCACGGTCGAACTGCAGCCCTTCGACGACCTCGAGCGCCGTCTCGGTGCCCTTCGCCTCCTCGACCGAGATCACACCCTCGGCACCCACCTTCTCGACGGCGTCCGCCACGAGCTCGCCGATGGACGAGTCGTTGTGAGCGGAGATCGTCGCGACCTGGGCCTTCTCCCGTTTGGTCTTGACGGGGCGCGACAGCTTGCGCAGCGCCGCGACGGCCACGCCGACGGCGCGGTCCAGGCCGTGCTTGAGATCGATCGCGCTCGCCCCCGCCGCCACGTTGCGCAGGCCTTCCGCGTAGATCGTGTGCGCGAGCAGTGTGGACGTGGTGGTGCCGTCGCCGACCGCTTCACCGGTCCGCGCGGCCGCCTCGCGCAGCACCTGCGCGCCGAGGTTCTCCTCCGGGTCCTTCAAGTCCACTTCCTTGGCGATCGTCACGCCGTCGTTGCAGACCAGCGGCTCGCCCCACTTCTTCTCGATCAGCACGCACTTGGACTTCGGGCCCAGCGTCACCCGGACCGCGTCGGCGAGCGCGGTCGCGCCGCGCAAAACCTTCTCCCGGGCCGCCGCGCGAAAAATCAGTTGCTTGTGTGCCATGAACCCTAGACCTCCTCTTCCACCCGTTCCGTGCCGAGGGGGACGACGCTGGACGCCTGCGGCCCCTTTTCACCTTCTTCCTCGGTGAACCGCACCTGCGAGCCCACGTCGAGGCGGTCGAAGCCGCCGTCGAGCACGCTGTTGCGGTCGAAATAGACCGCTTGACCGTCCGCGGTCTCGAGGAAGCCGTAGCCGCCCAGCGGGTAGTACTGGCTCACGCGCGCGATGGGGTGCGGCTCGTGGGTCTTCACCGTGCCCCGCCGGCGCCGCGCGTAGTCTTGGAGCCTGCGCCGGGCGGCGTTGAAGGCGATCTGCACGGCGGTTCGCAGCTCCTCGTGGGGCCGGCGCCGGATCACGAGCTCGCCGCCGGGCACGGTGAGGTCGATGCGCACGTAGTAGCGCATGCCCTCGTGACGTCGGCGGTGCGGCAGCTGCACGGCCACGCGACAGCCCATGATCCGGTCGTAGTAGAGCGCCAGTCGCTCGGCGCGCTCGCGGATGTCGGCTTCCATCTCGGGCGTCAGTGTCGCGTTGCGCATGGCAATCTGGAGTGGCAGCATCGCGGTCCTCACTGGTATTGTTCGACCACTTGCCAATTTCGTGAGCTTGGCGTGAAGGAAGCCTGAGACGGGAGGGAAACTTTCTTGCCGGGGTTGGTGATCGCGAAGGGAACGTGCCTTCCCTTGTTCGCTTACGAGGTCGCGCAGGCGATCGACCTGGTCGCGGCCGAGCGGCAGCTCGTGGCCGCCGCCGAGCGGCAGACGATCAAATACAAGCGCCGCGCACCAGCGCATTTCGAATACCGGCCGGCGCCGTTGCGCGTGACGCGCGACGGCGAGGCGCACGTGCTCGGTGGCTACCGTACGGCACCGGGCGTAGAGGTGGTGCTGTACGATTTCGGCGCGGTCTCGGTCAGCTATGCCGTCCCGATCGAGGGCCCGCTCGCGGGACTGCCCGAACTCGCCTACGAGCTCTGGGGCAACGAGGGCTTGCTCGTGGATTCGCGCCGCCACGTCGAGGAGCTGCTCCGCACCCTCGGCGAGGCCGCGGTGCGTCCCCAAATCGCGGACTTCGTGGAGGACTACTCGATCTTCCACGTCGAGGCGTTCGCGGCGCCCTGCGAGGCGGCGGCTCTCTGGATGGAGCAGGCCCCGACGGTCGCGCAGATCCTGCGCGCCGAAACGCACACGCTGTCACAGCAGGAGATCAGCGATGCGACGGCCCTCCGGCTCTCGTTCGGGCCGAACGACGCCACGATCATCGACACCGATGCGGCGCTGCTCTTTGACCCCGAAGGCGACGACGTGCGCGCCGTGATCGAGTTCGCGAACACCCAGCTGCTCGAGATGCGTTTTCTCGACCAGCAGCTCGACGACGCGCTGGAGCGGGCCTACGAGACCCTGATGCGGCGCCCGGCGCGGTTGGTCACGCTGGGCCGGTGGGGTCCCGACCTGCGCCGGCTCGCCCGGCTGCAGCTCGACAGCGCGATCCTGTTCGAGCAGGTGACGAACGCCCTCAAGCTGGTCGGCGACCAGTACCTCGCGCGGGTATACTCGCTCGCCTCCCGGCGCTTCCACCTCGCCGAGTGGGACGCGAGCATCACGCGCAAGCTCCAGACGATGGACAGCATCTACGCCAAGATGGCGGAGCGGGCGGCGACCCGGCGGATGGAGACGCTGGAGTGGATCATCATCGTCCTGATCGCGCTCTCGATCGCGCTGTCGATCGTTCCGGCGCTCAGCCCCGTGCCGTGACGGGCGCTTCACGCGTGTTTCACGGCCTTCTCAGGCGCCGGGACTAACGTTCTGAAACATGAACCACGCGCCCCCGACGACCCCGGTACACGAGGTCATGACGCAGTCGCCAATCAGCGTGACGCCCGACACGACCGTCGGCGAGCTGATGGCGCTGTTCGACCGGCACGATTTCAGCGCATTCCCCGTTACCGACCGGCAGGGCGTGTTGCGGGGGATCGTGGCAAAGCTCGACGTCTTGCGGCTGTTCCGGCCGGACGAGCGGTTCCGGATTCCCGCGTTCGCCACGATCGCGTCCACGCGGGTGCGGGATATCATGCGCCCGGGCGTAATCACGCTCGAGCCCGGGGATTCGATCGTCGGGGTTGGAGACCTCATGGTGGAGACGCGGCTCCGCAGCGTGCCGGTGGTCGAGCGGCGCAGCGGCCTCCCCGTGCTGGTGGGCATCGTGAGCCAGGGGGACGTGTTGCGTCGGCTGCGGTTCGCCATGGTCGACGAGCTGCAGGCGTCCGGGAGGGGGAGCCATGAAACGGGATGAAGAGCAGGTGCTGGAGTTGGTCGAACGCGACCCGCTGTTCCGCGATCGGCGGGATGCCGGGGACGCGCTGGCCGAACGCCTCGCCGGCTATCGGGGGCGGGACGTGCTCGTGCTCGGCCTGCCGCGCGGCGGCGTCGTGGTAGCGGCGCAGGTCGCCCGCCGACTCGACGCCGACCTCGATGTCGTCGTGGCGCGCAAGCTTGGCTCGCCGATCGCCGCCGAGCTGGCGATCGGAGCGGTGACGGCCAACGGCGGCCGCTTCCTGAACGAGGAGATCATGCGCGAGCTGAGCGTCTCGGAGCCTTACCTCACCGCCGTGACCGCGGTGCAGATGACGGAGGCCCGCGAGCGCGAGGCGCGGTTCCGCAAAGGGCGGGGCCCCCTGCAGGTCGCCGGCCGCACGGTGATCATCGTGGACGACGGACTCGCCACCGGAGCGACGATGCGAGCAGCGGTGCGCTCGGTTCGGCAGCGGGCGCCGGGCCGTCTCGTGGTTGCCGTGCCGGTGGGGTCACGGGAGGCGTGCGCCGCCCTGCGGGGCGAAGCGGATGAAGTCGTGTGCCTGCACGAGCCCGAGTTCTTCGGAGCGGTGGGGAGCTTCTATCGGGAGTTCGAGCAGACGCAGGACGAGGAAGTTCAGCGGCTGCTCGACGAGTTCGCGCCGGCTCCCAGCGCCGGCTGAGCCGGACCGAGCCGGGTTCGCCGTGCAGCGTTCCCTGACGCTCGCGTTCGCCGGCGACGTCATGCTCGGCCGCCTGGTGGACGAGTCTCTGGCCCGCGGGGATTACGCCCGCCCTTGGGGTGATGTGCTCCCCCTGCTCCGGACCGCGGACCTGTTCCTCGTCAACCTCGAGTGCGCGCTCACCGCCCGGACGGAGCGCTGGCGCGACGGCGGGTACAAGCCCTTTTACTTCGGCGCGGCCCCCGAGGCCGTGACGACGCTCCGGCTCGGCCGCGTCGCGTTTGCGTCGCTCGCCAACAACCACATCGGCGACTTCGGCCCGGACGGGCTGCGCGACACGCTGGCTGTCCTCGACGGTGCGGGGATCGCCCACGCTGGGGCGGGGCTCGACCGCTCCAGCGCGCGCGAGCCGGCGCGGTTGGTTGCAGACGGCAGCCGTCTCACGGTCGTCGCGTGGGCCGACTACCCGGCGGAATGGAGCGCCACTCCGACCGCGCCCGGCGTCAACTACACTCCGGTCTCGCTCGCGCCGGAGCACTTCGGCGAGATCGCGCGTGCCCTGGCGTCGGCCCGCGAGCACGCCGATCTCGTGGTGTTCTCGATGCACTGGGGGCCGAACATGTGCGCGCGGCCGAGCCGGGAGTTCCGCGAGTTCGCGCACGCGGTCATCGACGCGGGAGCCGACGTGTTCTGGGGGCACAGTGCGCATGTGGTCCAGGGCGTCGAGGTTCGGCACCAGCGGCCGATCCTGTATGACACGGGTGACCTGGTGGACGACTACGCGGTGGACGATCACCTGCGCAACGACCTGTCCGCCCTGTTCCTGGTGCGCGTGCGACCGCCCGTGATTGAGGACATCGAGGTGGTTCCGGTGCGCATCGACGACCTGCAGGTGAACCTGGCCCGAGGTCGGGACCGCGACTGGTTTGTGGAGCGCTTCCGGGCGCACTGCGCCGAGCTGGGGACCGTGGCACAGGTGGAGTCGGGCGGGGTGCGGATCGCCGTCGCCCGCCACCATCTCGAGCTCCCCGCCCGGCCGTGACGCTGACGCTGTTCACCGGGACCGCCAACCCGCAGCTCGGAGCCGCGGTAGCGCGGGCGCTGGACGTCGCCCTCGGGGCCTGCGAGGTGGGGCGGTTCCCCGACGGCGAGCTGCACGTGGAGGTCCGGGAGAGCGTCCGCGGACACGACGTGTATCTGGTGCAGCCCACGGCACCGCCGGCGGAGCAACACTTGTTCGAGTTGCTGTTCCTGGCGGACGCGTGTACCCGCGCGGGTGCGGCGCGGGTCACGGCGGTGCTTCCCTACTTCGGCTACGCCCGCCAGGATCGCCGCGCGAGTGGTCGAGAGGCGGTGGGCGCTCGTCTCGTCGCGGACCTCATCGGCACCCGACAGTTCGCGCGCGTCGTCGTCCTCGACCTGCACTCCGCGGCGCTGGAGGGCTTCTTCGGCGCGCCGGTCGAGCATCTGACCGCCGTTCCCACGCTGGCGGACGTGCTGGGCGGCGAGCGGGCCGCGAACGGGGTCGTTGTCGCGCCCGACGGGGGCGCGGCGAAGCTGGCCGAACGATATGCCAAGGCGCTGCACCTGCCGCTCGCGATCGTGCAGAAGGTGCGGGTGAGCGGGACCGAAGTGGCCGTGCGCGGCCTCACGGGCGACGTGCGAAACCGAGCGCCGGTCATCGTGGACGACATGATCAGCACGGGCGGCACCGTGGCGGCGGCCGCCGCGGCGCTCATCGCGGGCGGGTCCGAGCCGGAGCTCACCGTCGTGGCGAGCCACGGTCTGTTCGCTGGGCCGGCGGTGGAGCGGCTGCGGGCGCTTCGGCTCCGGCGGCTGCTCGTCACGGACAGCGTTGCGCTGCCGGCCGTGGAGCCGCTCCCCGTCGGGGTCGTGAGCGTGGCCCCGCTGCTCGCAGAGGCCGTCTCGCGCCTGCACCACGATCGCTCGCTCGGGGACCTGCTGGTGCACGAGTGACACGGGCCAGCTGGCAAAAAAGGGGTCCGTCGAAAGCTTGAGCTACTCCGGACTCACGCCTCGCTGAACTCCGGCGCCCCGGTCGGCAGCTTGACCCCCCGCTCCCGATAGTAGGCGAGGCATTCCGCCTCGCGGCCCCGCACGACCCGCTTCCCTCTGAGCACGCCCCGCAGCGCCGTCACAATGGTGTACTGCCGCTCGCCGTGCTCGCCGTCCGCGTAGAGCACCACCCAGTCGTGGGTGCGACCCAACTCGTGAGCCCGCGCCGTGTTGGAGAACAGGGCCGTGTACTGCCGATCGCCGCGCTGGTTGTGCAGTACCGGGAGCCACGCTTGCCGCGTGGGGTTGAAGCGGCGCGGCGCGATGCGGGGCAACTTCCCTGCTGCCCCCTCCTCGCGGTACTGGCGCTCCACGTCCAGCAGCTCCGCCACCGGCGGCTCGTCGGCCGCGGGCTCCGTCCGCGCGCGCACCCGCCGCAGCCGCGTGGCGAGCGAGTCCCGGATGCCCGTGAGCCGCTTTTCGCCGATCGCCGCGATGTCCGCGAGCCGCCCGTCGTACGCCGCGGCCTCGAGCTCCTCAAGCGTATCGATGCGGAGATCGTGATGCAGCCGCTCGGCGAGAACCGGGCCGATACCGGGCACGGACGCGAGCAACGACACCGCGTCGCTCTCACCGCGTAGCCGCTCGAGCATCGGCAGCCGTCCGGTCTCCACCAGGGAGCGGATGGCGCGCGCCAGGCTCGTGCCGATGTCGGAGAGCCGCTCCAGCCCCGCGAGCCCCTCGTCGCGCAGGATCGTCGACACCGGCTGCTGCAGCCGCCGCACGGTCTCGGCACCGCGCCGGTACGCCTCTACGCGAAACCGGTTGGCACCCTGCTGCTCCAGCAGGCGCGCGACTTCATCCAGCCGCGCGGCCACCTCGAGGTTGAGCCAGATCGACATGACCCGGCCGCTATGCGACGCCCGCCGCGAGGCCGGCCTCAGCCGACTGGAGTGCTTCCGGCGCCGCTGGGACGGGTACCACGACGAGCGAGGTGGGGAGGTGGTTGAGCAGCAGCTCGGTCACGCTCCCGAGCAGCATGCGCTCCGCCCAGCCCCTGCCGTGCGACCCGACGACGAGCAGATCGGCTTGCCACTCCGTGACCTCCCGCAGGATCGTCTCAACGGCCATGCCGTGCCGGGTCACCTTCTCGACACCCTGGGTCTGGATCAGCGGCCAGATGTCGCGTCTAAGCAGCTCCTCGGTGAGCGCGTAGTACTCTGCCATGTCGTACACCGGGGGCGCGCCGGGAATGACGGGGAGCGGCTCGAGCACATTGAGCGCGCGCAGCTCGGCGCCGAACAAGGCGGCGTAGCGCTCCGCGGCCGCTAGTGTGGGACGAGCCACGCCCGACAGATCCACCGCGACCAGGATGCGGCGGATGCCCGTCGGCGCCCCCCGGCTGACGAGCACGGGCACCCGCACGGTGCGTATCGCGTTGTGACAGGTGCTCCCGCCGAACCATCGGCCCGGCAGCGAGTGCCGCTTGCCGCCGAGGACAACCAGCTCGGCGTCGAGCTCGCGCGCCACATCCTGCAGGACCACCGGTGCCCGGCCGAATCGGAGCACCAGCCCCTGCAGGAGATCGGCTGGGACGCTGCTCTGCAACATGCTCCCGATCTGGTGCCGAGCCTGCTCGGCGAGGCCTTGCTTCAACTTCTCGACGTGGTCGGGCAGCTGCGCGGCGGCGAGCGCCGTCCATGCCTCGGACGCGGCATGCACCAACTGACACCGCGTCGCCGCGTTTACAGCCATGCGATGCCCGAGCGCCGCCGCCCCGGCCGCGGCCTCCGAGGCATCCACGCCTACGACAATGGGTTTCCACGACATAGACCGCCTCCTGACTCGGAAGTCCAGGCCGATGTGCTCGCAAGTCAACATCGCCGCTGCGACGTGAAGACACGCTGAGATCCGCCAGAGGGGTTCGTCATTACGTGAGGGATTCTTCAAGAAATCCTCATAAAGCGTCAGATGCGCGTCCGCTAGACTGGCACCTCGACTTGATCATGAGGCGTGCCGTGGTTTCTCATGCGCGAACGGCCTCGCTGCTCGCGGCCCTGGCACTCTGGGCCGCCTGCGGCGACGGCAAGAAGTCGGAATCCCCGGAGGCCGTACAGGTGACCTCCGCCGATCCGCGGGCGGCCATCTTCATCGCGAAGGGCTGCCCGCAGTGCCATTCGATCTCCGCGCTGGGCGTCAAGTCGCCGGCCGAGGTCGGGCCGGACCTCACGCTCGCCTACTCGGACGTGCACAACCGGTTCGGGGTGAAGCTCGAGGAGTTCCTCCACGCTCCGACCGGCACCATGCAGATGGTGCTTGGGCAGCTGATCCAGCTGACACCGGCCGAGCGTGATTCCATCATCCACATCCTCAAGCGACTTCACGAAGAAGGCGAAGAGCGCGGGGAGCCTTCGCAATGACCTCCAAGGAGACTGTCATGACGCTCCGACATTGGCTGCCGGTGGCCGCGCTCGTTGCCGGCGCTGGGTGCGCCCCTTCCAAGGCGCCGTCCGGCGGGCAGGGCGCCAAGCTCGCCGACGTGCGCGAGGCGGCGCTGCGCACCTACGTAGAGCCCGGCAAGCTGGACGAGTACTACCTGTTCTATTCGGGCGGGCACTCCGGCAATGTGTACGTCGCCGGCGTCCCGTCGATGCGCCACATCATGACGATTCCGGTGTTCGCACCATATCCCGCCACGGGGTACGGGTTCGACGCGGAGACGAAGCACATGCTTGGCCAATACACGTGGGGCGACGTGCACCACCCGGCGATGTCCAAGACCAAGGGCGATTACGACGGCCGCTGGCTGTTCGTGAACGACAACGCCAACAACCGGTTGGCGCGCATCGACCTGCGCGACTTCAAGACACGCCAGATTTTCGGGCCGATCGCCAACTCGAGCGGCAACCACGGCTCGGCGTTCGTGACGGAGAACACCGAGTACGCACTCGTCGCGAGTCGCTTCTCGATCCCGATCCCGAGGGGGCGGTACGCGCCGCTCGCCAAGTACGCGACCCAGTATCACGGCGTGCTGTCGGGCGTCCAGATCGACGGCGCAACGGGCACGATGAGCATGGGCTGGCAGATCGTGACCCCGCCATTCGACTGGGACCTCGCCGCGACGGGCCGCGAGATCTCCCGCGACTGGGCGGTGTGGAGCTCGTACAACACGGAGCGTGCCACGGGGCGGCTCGAGGTGACCGCGAGCCAGCGCGATCGCGATTACATCGCGTTCGTGAACTGGAAGAAGGCAGCGGAAGCGGCCGCGGCAGGCAAGGGGAAAATCATCGGTGGCGTGCGAGTGCTCGAGCCGCGTGAGGTCCCCGGCATGATGTACCTGGTGCCGCTCGCGAAGAGTCCGCACGGGGCCGACATCTCCCCCGACGGGCGCTTCGTCGTGGGCGGCGGCAAACTCGCGCCGTACGTGACCGTGTACGACTTCGAGAAGTTCTTCAAGGCCGTGGAGGCGAACGACACGACCGGTAGCGACGAAGGCATTCCAGTGCTGCGTTACGAGTCGATCCGGGTGGCCGAAGTCCCGGTGGGCCTGGGGCCGCTGCACACGCAATTCGACGACCAGGGCTACGCCTACACGTCGCTGTTCGTCGAGTCGGCCGTCGCCAAGTGGAAGCTCGGGCCCTTCGACGGGCACGATTCGGCGCTGGTGGTGGCTAAGGTGCCCGTGCACTTCTCGGTGGGCCACATCGTGGTCGCCGGCGGCGACACGCGGCATCCCTGGGGGAAATACCTGATCTCCATGAACAAGCTCTCGAAGGGCCGTCACCTGAACGTGGGTCCGTCACAGCCCGAATCGAGCGAGCTGATCGACATCACAGGCACGGGAATGAAGACGCTGTACGAGGCCTACACCGAGCCCGAGCCCCACTTCGCGCAGCTCGTGAAGGCGGACGTGCTCCGCCCGATCGAGGTGTACCCGAAAGCCGAAAACAAGAACCCAAATGCCATCTGGGCGGCGAGCGACGGGAAGATCACCCGGCGCGGTAACGTCGTCGAGGTGAAGCTCTACAGCATCCGGTCCTACTTCACGCCCCACGCGATCGAGGTCAACCAGGGCGACTCGGTGATCATCCACGTCACCAACGCCGAGCAGGAGCGTGACATGCTGCACGGCTTCGGGCTCGCGAGCTACAACATCAACCTGGTGATGGACCCCGGTGAGACCAAGACGGTTGCGTTCCGGGCCAAGGACGCGGGCGTCTATCCGTTCTACTGCACGAACTTCTGCTCGGCGATGCACCAGGAGATGCAGGGTTATCTCCTCGTGAAGCCGCGCGGCGCGGGGGCGTCGGCATCCGCCGCGCAGTCGGGCGGCCGGTGAGATGTCGCTGACCAGCTGGCTCGAGCAAGTCCTCTCCCCCCGGGCACGGCTCGCCGTGCTCGGGGCGGGGACGTTCCTCGTCATCGCGTTGTTTTTCCCGCTCTGGCAGATCACCATGTTCGCCAACCAGTTCCCGGAGGGCATCCGGTTGTCGATCTATGCCTACAAGCTCGTGGGCGGGAATGGCGGCGCCGACCTGCAAGGGATCAACATTCTCAACCACTACATCGGCATGCACGAGATCCAGGCGGCCGACTTCGTGGAGATGAAGTTCATCCCCTTCGCGCTGGGGGTGTTCTTTCTGCTGACCTTGCGAGCCGCGGTGTTCGCCAAAATGCGCGACCTCGTGGACCTGACGGTGCTGTTCGTCTACTTCTCCGCGTTCTCGGTCGGGGTGTTCTGGTACCGCATGTACACCTACGGTCACCAGCTGAGCCCGGAGGCGCCGATCAAGGTCGCGCCGTTCACGCCGCCGCTCCTCGGCCACCAGCACATCGCCAACTTCGACGTCTACTCGACGCCGGGCCTCGGCACGGTGCTGCTCGCCGCGTTCGCGCTGGGCCTCGTGACGCTGCTCGTGCTCGAAGCCCGGCGCAATCCGCTCGCACGCCTGTGATCGCGCTGGTCGCCCTCCTCGCCGCGGCGACGGCCCAGGACACGCTCCGATTCGCGCCGGGCGTGCACGCGGGGCCGCTCGTGATCGAGCGCGCTACGGTCGTGCTGGGCGCTCCGGGCGCCGTGCTCCGCGGAACGGGGCGCGGCAGCGTGCTCGAGATCCGCGCGCCACGCACGACCGTGCGATCGCTGCGCATCGAGGGGAGCGGGCGCGATCCGGACCACTACGACGCGGGCGTGCACGTGCGGGCGGATTCGGTGACCCTCGAGGACCTCGAGATTCGGGACGTGCTGTTCGGCGTCTACGTGGAACAGGTCCGTCACGTGATCCTGCGCCGGCTCGACATCGAGGGGCCACGGCGTCTCCGCGAGAGCGAGATGGGCGACGGCATCCTGTTCTACTACGCGCGCGATCTCGTCGCGGACTCGAACCGCATCGCATACGTGCGCGACGGGATCTACTTCTCGTACACGGACAGCGTCCAGGTGACGGGCAACCGCGTGTCGCACGTGCGCTTCGGCCTGCACTACATGTTCAGCCACGAGAACCGGTTCGCGCACAACGTCTTCAGCGACAACGCCGCAGGCGCCGTGATCATGAACTCACGGGGCGTGGTGGTGGAGGACAACGTGTTCGCTTGGAACGCCGGCGGTCGCTCCTACGGGCTCGTGCTCCAGACGGCCACCGGGCCGACCGTCCGGGGCAACCTGCTGGTCGGCAACGGCGTCGGGGTGTTCTTCGACAACGTGGTGCGCGGCACCGTAACCGGCAACGTGGTCGCCGGCAACTGGCTGGGCATGCAGCTCTTCAGCAACAGCGAGGACACGCGCGTCACCGGCAACGCCGTCGTCGGCAACACGTTCGACGTGGCGGGCGGCGGGGGGGCGCCCGGCCAATACCACTTCTGCGCGGACGGGCGCGGGAACTACTGGGCGGCCGCAACGGCGGACGGCTACGATCTGGAGGGCAACGGGGTCTTGGACAGGCCCCACGCGGCGAGCTCGCCGATCGCGGAGCTGGCGCTCACGCGCGGCAGCCTGCGCCTGTTCCTCTCGAGCCCTGCTGCGCGGGCCCTCGAATGGGCGGAGCGGACGTTTCCGGTGTTCGATGTCGCGGGCGTCGTGGACGCCTGCCCGCTCGCCCGCGCCCCGCGGCCCGAAATGCTGGCCCGGCTGCCCCCGGCCCCCTCGGGCAGCGTCGGGGGGACGCGCGGCCAACAGATCGCCGGCGGCGTGGTCTTCGGTGCCGGGCTGCTCGTGTTGGTGCTGGCCCGTCGGAGGCGGCCGTGATCGTCCTCGACCGCGTCGCCAAGCGCTTTGGTGACCGCCTCGCGCTCGCCGAGCTGTCGCTCCGGGTCGGCCCGGGAGAGGTCGTAGCGCTCGTCGGCCCGAACGGCGCGGGCAAGTCGACCGCGTTGCGCATCCTCGCGGGCGTCATCCGGCCGACGGCAGGCGACGGCGCGATCGGGGGCTGGGATGTGGTCCGCCACGCGAGCGCCGCCAGACGGCAGCTCGGCTATCTCCCCCAGAAGCTCGGGATCCCGCCGGCCACCGTCGTCGGAGACCTCGCGGCGCTCTTCGGGGCGGTTCGCGGCGTGAAGCGTGCGGACGCCGTGCGCCAGCTGGCGGAGCTCGGTCTGGGAGACCGGCTCGGAGCGACGCTCGCCCAGCTTTCCGGCGGTCAGCGTCAGCGCGTAATGCTCGCGCTCGCGACGCTTGGCCCGGTGACGGCACTGCTCCTCGACGAGCCGAGCATCAGCCTCGACGTGGACGGAGCGGAGGAGGTCCGGCAGGCGATCCGGGATGCCAGGCGGCGCGGCGTCGCCGTGCTGTTCGCGTCGCACCACCTGCACGACGTGGCGGCCCTCGCGGACCGCATCGTCGTCATGGTCGATGGGCGCGCGATCGCTCACGGGACCCTCGATGAGCTCGCGACCGCGGCGGGCCTGCCTCGCGGTGACGCCGCCTCCGAGGCGCCGATCGACAAGATCTACCGTGTGCTCGTCACGCGCGGGCGGGCGGCCTTGAGGCTCGTGGAGGAGGACGCGGCGTGACATCAGGGCGCGCGCTGCTCCGCTTCGAGCTCGCCGCCGTCTACCGCGGCCGGACGGCGGTCCTCTTCGCGGTCGGGTTCGCACTGGCGAGTGTGGTCGTTGCCCTCGCGGGGCTCGCCGCGGGCGGCACCCTGGCGGTGCAGGGGTTCGCCCGCACGTCGGTCAGCCTGCTGCAGCTCGTCCTCTGGGTGGTCCCCTTGCTCGGTCTGCTCACCGGCGCCGTCGCCGGCGCGGAGTGCCACGACCTCGAGTTTCTCACGGCGCTACCGCTGCCGCGGGCGCGGATCGTCGTCGCTCGCTGGGCCGCGTGGTTCATCGTGCTCGGGGCGTGCATCATGGTCGGGTTCGGCGCGGCGGGAATCATCATCGGTGCGCTCGCCGGTGCGGCCGACGGCGCACGCTATCTCGCGCTCATCGGCGTCGCCGGGCTCTTGCTCGCCGCGTCGCTCGCCCTCGGCCTCTGGGTGGGCGTGGCCGTCCGATCGCGGGCGCGCGCCGTGGGGACCGCGGTCGTCGCGTGGCTCGTGCTGGCCGTCGGAGTGGACCTAGTTGCGATCGCCGTGCTCGCGATCCTCCCGCCCGGGGAAGCCGGATGGGGGCTCTCGCTCCTGCTCCTCGCCGATCCGGTGGACAGCGCCCGGGCCCTGGGGCTCGGACTGTTCCGGGCGGATGCGATCGCCGGGCCGACCGGGGCTGCCCTGCGGCGCGTGCTCGGCGGCGTCGGCGCCTGGGCGCTCGCCGGGGGGCTTGCCCTCTGGACGGCGATACCGCTCGCCCTGGCCGGCCGGCGGTTCGCGCGAAGCGACCTGTAGGAGATCCGGTCCACCATGGCCGGCGAGTTCGCTGCGCTGTCCCCGGTGGCACAAGGGACCCTCGCGGGGGTGGGCACGTGGCTCGTGACCGGGCTCGGGGCCTTGCCCGTGCTGTGGTTCCGGTCGGTGCCGCGGCGGCTGATGGACGCTCTGATGGGCTTCGCGGGCGGCGTGATGGTCGCGGCGGCTTGCTGGTCGCTCCTGACGCCCGCCCTGGCGCTCGGCGGTCTCGGGCCCGCCGTCGTCA
>DASUAL010000083.1:0-76507 GCA_035763805.1 Gemmatimonadales bacterium | reverse complement strand
GCATGGCCGCGGCGACGCGCGAGCTGACGTTCTTCCTCGCGGAGCCCGAGCGGCGCTTGCTGCGCGCGCTCGCCGCGCGGCTGCCCGCGGCCGTGAGCTCCGACCACTTGACCGCCCTCGGGGTGCTCGGCGCACTCGGCGCGGGCGCCGCGTACGCGCTGTCGCGCGTCAGCCCCGGCTGGCTGTGGGTGGCGAGCGCCATGCTCGTGGTCCAGTGGTTCGGCGACTCGCTCGACGGCACGCTCGCGCGGGTGCGGCGGGCCGAGCGTCCACGCTACGGCTACTATCTCGACCACGTGGTGGACGCGTTCTCGACGGCCGTGATCGGCCTCGGCATCGGACTCTCTCCCTACGTGCACCTGGGCGCCGCCCTCGGCGTCGTCATTGTGTATCTCGCCTTGTCGATCAACGTGTACCTCGAGTCGGCCGTGCTGGGCGTGTTTCGGCTCGCGTACAACCGCATCGGCCCGACAGAGGTTCGCATCATCATGGTCGTCGCCAATGCGCTGCTCGCCGTCCTCAGTCCCGTGCCCTCGCCCATGGCGCGCACGGTCGCCACGGCGACGCTCGGCATCCTGGCCGTGGGCATGACGGGGCTGCTCGCCACCCGGTTCGCGCGCACCCTCGACGCCCTCGCCCGGCTCGAGCCGTGTGGCCACGCGACCGCGCTCGAGAGCGGAAGGATCGAGACCGGGCCCGCGATGGGTCACACGGCCATGCATTAGGTACCGATCGTCTCACCGGCGAGGAGGCGGCGCGCACAGGGCGTCGATCCTGGCGTGGCCTCCGGCTATCGCGCGCCGAGATGTGGTGACAGTTTGGTGCGCCATGTGGCTGCTCCCGTTACCCCCCGGCCGCGCCGACGACACGGCGGCGCGGAGCGCCGCGTGAGCACGGCAGCAGCGCCCGCCTCAGCCCGGGACAACCCCAGGGTCGTGTGGTCCTGGGCCTTCTACGACTGGGCGAATTCGGCCTTCACCACGCTCGTAGTCACCTTCATCTACTCGACGTACTTCACCAAGGCCATGGCACCCGACGAGGTGACGGGCACGGCCTGGTGGTCGCGGGCAGTCGCCGTGAGTGCGCTGCTGACCGCGGTGCTGTCGCCCATCCTCGGCGCGGCCGCCGACCGGGCGGGGGCGCGCAAACGGTTCCTCGCCGTGGCCACCGCGCTGTGCATCGGCGCCACTACGCTGCTGGGCCTGGTGCCCCCAGGCATGGCCAACGCGGGACTCGTCGCGTTGATCCTGTTCGTCATGGCGGACATCTCGTTCGAGACGGGCAACGTGTTCTACAACGCGTTCCTCCCGACGATCGCGTCACCCGAACGGATCGGCCGCGTGTCCGGCTACGGATGGGGGCTGGGCTACGTGGGGGGGCTCGTCTGCATGGGAATCGCCCTGATGGGATTCGTCCGGTCCGAAGCGCCGTGGTTCGGGCTGTCGACCGAAGCGGGCTTTAACGTCCGGGCGACCAACTTCTTGGTAGCGGGCTGGTTCCTGGTCTTCTCGGTCCCGCTGTTCCTGGTGGTGCCCGAGCGGCGAGTCGCCGGCGTGCGCGTGGATCCGCGGGCCGCCCTGCGGGAGCTGGCCCAGACGGTGCGCGCCATCCGGCGTTATGCGGAGATCGTGAAGTTCCTGATTGCCCGGCTGGTCTTCAACGACGGCCTCGTGACGGTGTTCGCCTTCGGCGGGATCTACGCGGCCGGAACGTTCGGCATGAGCCTCTCGGACGTCATCCTCTTCGGGGTGGTGCTCAACGTCGCCTCGGGTGTGGGCGCCGTCGTCTTCGGCTTCGTGGACGACAGGATCGGCGGCAAGAAGACAATCCTCGTCTCGCTGGTCGCCCTGAGTATCGCGACGGCGATCGCGGTATGGGCGCCGACCCGGCTGTGGTTCTGGATCGCCGCGATCCTGATCGGCCTCTTTGTCGGGCCCAACCAGGCGGCCAGCCGCTCGCTCATGGGCCGGTTCGTGCCGGAGCGCCACCAGGCCGAGTTCTTTGGGTTCTTCGCGTTTTCGGGGAAGGCGACGTCGTTTCTGGGCCCGCTCCTGCTGGGCACGGTGGCGCAGCTGTTCGATTCCCAGCGCGCGGGGGTAGCGACGGTCATCGCCTTCTTCGTGGTGGGCGGGCTTTTGCTCGCGACCGTAAACGAGCGCCGTGGCCTCGAAGGCGCGCGGGAAGGCTGAGCGGGGGACGTCCATCGAGGATCGCTTTCGCGCGCCGGAACACCGCGTGCCACATGGCGCGCGTGAGCTTTCCGGTATTCGTGTTCTGCCGGCTCGGATGATACGATGCGATCAGGACCGTCTCATCTGGCAGCCGCGTCACCGCGCCGTGCCGGAACGGCGGTCGCTCCCGGGGCGCGAGCTTTGCCCACCAGCCAGCCGCCTTGAGCCAGCTCTCATGCGCGATTCGGCCGAGGGCGATTACGACCTGTAATCGCTTCAGGAGCCCGAGCTCCGCCTCGAGGTATGGACGGCAGCGCGCCAGCTCGTCGCGGCTCGGCTTATTGCCCGGAGGCGCGCACCGCACCGCGGCGGTGATGTAGCAGTCCGTGAGCGTCAGCCCGTCGTCGCGCGAGACGGCGTGCGGCTCGCTCGCGAAGCCGTAGCGGTGCAGCGCCTCGTACAGCCAGTTGCCGCTCGAATCGCCCGTGAACATTCGGCCGGTGCGGTTCGCGCCGTGCGCGGCAGGCGCGAGCCCGACGACGAGGAGCCTCGCCTCGCGGTCGCCGAACCCGGGCACCGGCTTCCCCCAATACCCCCAATCGCGGAACTCGCGCTTCTTGTCGCGGGCCACGCGCCGGCAGTAGGCGCGCAGCCGCGGGCAGCGACTGCAGGAGACGATCGTATCGTTGAGAACTCGGAGGGACGTGGGCACGCTGGAAGTTAGCGCGCGCCCCATGACCCGACCCCCTCGGGGAGGGCTTGTCTACGGGAGCCGGATGGCGACGCCCCGTTGCACGGTGCCGGCGATGGTGAACGCCTCCACAGCGAACGCCGCGCCGAGCAGCCAGGGCCGGACACGGGCGGGCACCGCCGCCGCCGCGCCGAGCACGGCCAGCCCGGTGACGGCCGTGTAGGTATCCAGCTGCCCGACGCTGGGGCGCGGACCCAGAATCGGATTCGTTTCGCGCCACCCGCGCCAGCCCTCGCGGGCGAGCCCGCGCGTCTGGCCTGCGTCGATCAGCAGCGCGGCGGCGAAGGCAGTGGCGAGCGTCACGTCGGTCGCGCTCCACCCGAGGCGCACGGGCACGGTCCGTGTCGCCCGGAGCTCGAGCGGAACCGCCGCTGCCGCCCGCGTGCTCAGCGGCTCGACGGTCGAACGGAGCCGCAGAAGGGCGTTCGGGGTCTGGTGCGGCGTCTTCGCGTGACGGCGATCGGCGTGGGCCGCGCTCGAGAGGCGAAGGTGCTTCGCCGCGTGCTGCGCGGCTGCCTCAGCGGGGACTACCCCGAGGACTGCGGCCACGACCAGGATTACTGCGGTGCGCCCCATGGGCCACTATCCTCGCAAGGCCGATGCCACGCTATTCAGAGGCAGTCCGTTGACCTAGGGCAACTTGCCTCACACCGTGCAGTTCGCCTCGCCCGAGACTTACGACCTTTGCGACACGTCGTCAACCTCAGATGTGATGACGCGCCCTCGCCTCTCTCGCCGCGGCGTCACCGCGCCGCGAGGTCCGGCGGCACGTGCACAGCGGGCCCGTCCCCGTAGCCCGCGTAGACTGCGGCAGCGCGCGTGCATTGCGGCGCAGTGGTGCGTCTGCGCCACACCTTGCAGCGTGCGCCTAACGTCATGCCGCTCAGGCGCGAGCAACGCAAAACGTCCTAGGGGCATCAGGGATACCGCCGTGGCGCAGGACCCTCGGGGACGAACCGGCCAAGGCGCCGCCTTCAGGCCGTGCCGGCCGGCGCGGCGCGAAACCCCCTGTCCGCGGCAACCGCCAGCCAAACGAAGAGCGCCAGTACGAGGCCCTGCGTGATCACAAACGGCGGCTCGGACTGGGTCGGCGCAGCAACGATCAATGCCGGAAGCCTCCGGAACAGCTGCGCGACCAGGACGAAGGCGTTGAGGTACGTGGCGAGCACGACGCCGACCGCGTAGATCCGGCGCCACGCACCAGCGAAGTGTTTGACGTAGTGCGCGACGATCACGACCGCCAGGACCACCAGCGACACGATCCCCACAGCGTGGGACGGCAGGAAGGGGATGAAGGGAAAGCCGAAACCGGTGGCGCTCGTCGCGACGGTCGCGACAAGGAATACGACGGCCCAGCGATCGAGCCGTCTCCCGGCGACGAACCCTCCCGCGACGACCAGGCCCGTGACGATGCCAATCAGACTCAAGACCACGTGGATCAGGGTGAACGTCGTGCTGCCGACAATCATATGGGGCATCCTCGCGGACGGAGCCGGACGGAGAGGCCGGTGCCTGGCGCACGCACCCACGGGGGCGCGCGCTGAAGGGGGCATAATGTACGCGCCGCCCGCGCTAACGGCGACCGTGCCCCGCGCAACGCGGGCTCAGGCGATCGCCGCCAAGCTATTCCGCGCCTCGTCGCATTCGGCGTCAACGCCATACGGGTGCAGAAAGGCTGTCTCGTTCGTGTTGGGCGCCGGTAGCGAACGCCCGCGAGGTATTCAGCGAGATCCACGGTGGTGTTGGCGTCGTGGCCGACGCCCAGCAGGAGGATAAAGGCCGTCGAGGTCGTGCACGCGAGCCACGGGGCTGTCGGGCCCGTGGGGGAGATCGATCTGTCGTCTCGAACTCGACCACCCCGACAACCTGCTGGTTCGTCACGAGCTTCACGAAGCGGCCGTGGTACGTGTCGGTGTGCGCGGTCGTCTTGCCGGTCCCGGTCTGCTCGTCGCTGGTGAGCGAGATCCGGAACGAGCCACATTCGCGGGCGTCGAACGCATGCACGTGCTGGCTGCGGCGCCACAGAAGCGACTGCAGCTGCGAGCTCATCAGCGATCGGGTCTTCGTTCCGGTCTGGTCAATCCCTGGGCTTCCAACCAGTGATAGAATGCATCGATCCAGTGGTCGCTGCTCGTGCCCTGCTTTCGCATGCCGAAGCCATGGCCGCCGGCGCTGAAAATGTGGACCTCGGGTTTGTAGCCCGCTGATGTTAGCGTGTCATGAAACCTGACCACGGGGTCGAGCGCTACGGCGTCGTCCTGCGCCCACGCGAGAAACATGGGCGGCAGCTTCGCCGGGATGGTCGGCATCGCGCCGAACGGACCACCATAGATCAGGGCGGCGAAGTTCGGACGCGCCGCGGCGTCTTCCTGGAGCAGGGTTCCGCTGGTGACCATGGCCCCGGCCGAGAAGCCCAGGAATCCGACCCTGTCGGGCGAGAGGCCCCACTCCGCTGCGTGCTGTCGCACCACTTTGATGGCCTGAATTCCGTCGGCGATCCCATATCGACCAGCCGTGTCCATGTTCATCGTCGGAATGCCTTCCTGACGCTTTTCTATGATCCGATATTTGAGCACGAAGGCGGCAATGCCTCTTTCCTGAAGCCAGCGCGCGACGTTGTGGCCTTCCAAATCGATGGCCAGCGCGACGAAAGCACCGCCCGGCGCGACGATGACGCCAGTTCCCGTGGCCCTCGTTCGCTCCGGAAGGTACGCCGTCAACGTCGGCGTTACGATGTTGAAGACCACGGTTCCGAGTGGAGTGTTCTCCACCGTCCTTTCCTTCTGGGTCCAAGTCTCGGAACCCGGGGCGACGCCGGGCCAAATGTTCACCATCTGCGCGTGACCGGAGCAAGATGTGAAGACGATTCCGGCCGCGGTTAACAACATCGTTCGCCGCATATCCCCTCCTGAGAATGTCGAGCGTGTCGAGCAGCTCGGTCAGCTGACGGTCGTAGGTTGCCAGATCATAGCGCTGCTTCGGCCGGTCGGAGAAGCCGCGCCCGAAATAGTCATAGCGCAGCACGCGGAAGCCGTTGGCGGCCAGGGCATCGCGCGTCGGGTCCCATATCTCGGGTCCCATATGCAGAAGGGAACCGTCGCGCCGGAGAGGAGGACGATGGTGCGCCCCGTGTCCCGACCGGAGAGATCGTAGTGCGTGATGCCGTCGCGCGCGACGGTGCCGATGGGCACGAGCGCGATGACGCTCGCCGCAAGCAGGGTCGCGGCGAATCATCTGTCTCAGCTCACATAGGCAGGCCGAACATCTGGTGGTTGCACCTTCGCTCCCTTCACGAGAAGCCAGATCATGATCGCCAGCTCCCCGAAGTAGAGCGGCATGGTGAACTGGGAAACAACCTGCCTGTAATCGGGGAAGACGAGGGCTGTAAAGCTGAACGTCAGATAGCCGACGCCCGCAACGAACAGCAGGACTCCCAAAACCCTGGGAAAGAAGCCGGATTTGATGACAAGGATGCCGAAGGGAAAGAGCCAAAGTCCCCAGAATACCGCGGCAAGGTTACTTCCACTGCTGCGCAATCTGAGAAAGCCCATCGCAAGAGCGTCCAGTTGCGGCTTGGTGAACACCGACAGGAAAATCGGCGCTACTCAGGAGTATCACCGGCGCGATCTGATTGAGGAGGTTGACGAGGCCGACGGTGACCCCGACTAACACCAACATCACTATGAGCCTGGCCTGCTTCCTGTCGACGTCCTTGAACAGCTGATACAGCGTCAGGACCAGGTAGATGAAGAGGATGTCCGCGACGAGCCCACTGAAAATGCCAATGCGGTAAGTGAGCTCGGCGCCGGTGATGTTGGCCGCTGTCGCTGTTGCATCCCCCGGTACGATGAAGCGGCGCGGGATATACATGACGTTGAAGGGCCATGTCGTCTCCGGAAATGCTCCTCGCGTCGCCGGCGTGGCGACGCCCTTGATGAGCAGCCAGAACGCGAGCGCCACTTCGAACACGAGGGCGACGCGACAAGCGAGGGCCAGCACCGCGAGCTCCTGATCGCCGCGCGTGATCCCGTACAGCGCTACAGCCAGCACCAGGGCCGTGAAGCATGTGAGCAGGCCGAGCACGACGTTGATACGCACCTGCGCCGCGGACTGGGCGATGCTCGCGAGCTTCGCGGCAGTCCCCTCACCGCTGGTCGCGCCGTTGGCCACGAACATTGCGGCGATGCCGACCGCGATAGAAGAGGTACGTGAAGCCGGCGACTCTTGCGTTCATCGGGCGAGTCATGTGTGCTCCGGGATGCGCACGCCCACGGCCTCAGCTGCAGTGACGCCAACGATTCCCCGATATGCCCGCCTGATGCGGACGCGCCACAGCCAGTACAACATGGTGACGAGCACGGCCAGCGCGCCGAGATGACGCCATCGCAGCCCGTAAGCGCCTCCTTCAACTCCTCCTCTTCATCCAGCTGCGCCTCGACCACCGTAGTCGTCGGCTTCACGTCTTTGAACTTGTGCGCGACCGCGTGATCACCACCGCCTCGACACCGATCTCCTCGGCCCGAGCGAGGATCCCCTGGCCATAGGTTCCGCTTGCGCCGATGATCGCCACCTTAGCGGGCTTCGCAACGCTCGTGGTCATGACGTTTGTGTTCTGCTGCCTACCAAGCAGCATTTCACCTGCCGCCGCCAACCAGAGGCGCCACGCGCCTCCTACAAGATCGCGTGGGACGGCCGGAGTCCCTAGCAGTTGATCGAGCATCGTGGACCTCCTGGATGTCGCTGCCTAACGGACCGCGCTTAAGCTGCGGGCGCAAGGCGCGCGGACGCAGCGGATGCTGGATCAGTTACGGGAAGGCACGAAGTGCACAAATGCAAGTCTACCCTACCTGGGCGCGCCCGCTACGTTAATGCCCTTGTTAGACAGCGGCGTCAGTTCGGCGGGCAGAATCGGATAGCGGGCACAGCGGCTTGGCCGTACGATTCTCTCATCACCCTTTTGGGAGAAGCGATGGCCGTGTTCCGCTTTTTGGGCATTCCCGAGACAGTGGCGACCGAGGTCCGGCGAACCATGCTAGCACCACAGTATGGGCACCCTGCTCACCGCGAGGTGGCTCGTGGGTACGGCCCGTGCCGCCTGTGCCTGCGGACATTCCAGATCGGGAGGGAGGACCGGATTCTGTTTACGTACCAGCCGTTCAGCGAGCCTGATGGCCTGCCAGCCCCTGGTCCGGTGTTTATCCACGCGGAGCCGTGTCGGCGGTACGATGCTGCCGAGTTGCCACCGGACTTCCGGACACTGCCGTTGGTACTCGAAGGTTACGAGATGGGTGGAAGACTGGTGGCGCAGGAGCGAGTCGGAGCCCGAGTGGCCGAAGAGCTCGTCGAGCGGGTGTTCCAAGCTGGAGCGGATTACGTGCACATCCGAAACGGCGAAGCTGGGTGCTTCATGGCTCGCGTGGAGCGATTCCTGGCAGGTGTGTGACCGCCGCTGCAGCCTCGACCGTCGGCCACCGCACGAGCGCGATACCAAGAATGATCATGAAGGCGGGGAGCAGGTAGTTATTCAGGGCCGCGATCAGAGCCACGGCGCCGGTGACGTTGCGGAACATGCCTACGAGACCGGACGCCGCAGTGGCGACACCGACCCAGCCGATCGATCTGGATGTCCGTGGTGATTGCAGCCAGACGGTTGTTATGCGTCGCTGTTCGCAAACAGAACCTCCAACTGCCACATTGCCTATACGTGTTGATCTACCAGAATCGTGTTTCCATCTGGATCAAAAATCATAAAGCTAGCCGGGCCAGTAGAGCTTTCGTCTGCTTCTGAAATCATGTTTAGGCCACGATCTTTGAGCTGGCGCTGCAACTCAGCGGCGCCCTCTTGACGGCGCACTTCTTAATGGTGTTAGGCGGCTCTTGTGCCGACGAAGGGATCGGCAAAGGCGCGCAAAGAAACTGCCGTTTCGGCTCCGGTCGGGGGCATTCCGTGGCCGACCGCCAAGACACTCGGCTCGAGTTGTGTACCACGGTGGTCCCGAGAGGCCTTGCTTCTGCCACACGAAACCGGACAAGGAGTTGAGCTTCAGGTTCACCACTGCGTCGCCTGTGATCAGGATGTGGTCGCTCTTTCGAAAGAAGGAGACGTGGCCCGGCGTGGGAATACGTCGTACAGCCTTGCCCATGCGTCGGGGGGCGCGTACGTTCCGCGCCACGTGAAGCCGGTCACGCGCCAACCCGAGGTCATGTGTCCAAACGTGTGACCAAGGCCGCTTCCGGCGGGGTGCCCCGACCGCGTAACTTGCAGTGAAGCAGTACGTTGGAGAGGTGGCCGAGTGGCTGAAGGCGGCGGTTTGCTAAACCGTTATAGGGCCTAAAAGCCTTATCGGGGGTTCGAATCCCCCCCTCTCCGTAGAAAAGCAAATGTCCAATGTGGAATGTCGAATGATAAAGTTCGAAATTCGACATTGGACATTCGACATTCTGCGGTTTCCGACATTTCGTGACCGACACCGTCCGCGTTCGCTTCGCTCCCTCCCCGACGGGCTACCTGCACGTGGGCGGCGCCCGCACAGCCTTGTTCAACTGGCTGTACGCGCGCCGCACCGGCGGGAAGTTCCTGCTCCGCATCGAGGACACCGACAAGCAGCGCTCGACCGAGGAGCACACGCGCGTGATCCTCGACGGCCTCACCTGGCTCGGCCTCGATTGGGACGAGGACCCCGTGTTCCAGGGCGCGCGGGTGCAGCGCCACCAGGAGGTCGCGGATAAGCTGCTGGCCGAGGGCAAGGCGTACATGGAAGACGGCGCGATCCGGTTCCGCCTCCCCTCGGGGGAGATCGCGTGGGACGATGCGGTGCACGGCCGCATCAGCTTCCAGGGCGAAGACATCAAGGACTTCGTCATCCTGCGCTCCGACCGGACGCCGATCTACAACTTCGCGGTCGTGGTCGACGACCTCGACATGAAGATCACACACGTGCTGCGCGGCGACGACCACATCTCGAACACGCCCAAGCAGATCGCGCTGTACCGCGCCCTCGGCGCCCCGCTCCCCGTGTTCGGCCACGTGCCGATGATCAACGGCCCGGACGGCAAGAAGCTCTCGAAGCGGCATGGTGCCACCGCGGTCGGCGACTACCAGCACATGGGCATCCTCCCCGCCGCGATGCGCAACTTCCTGGCGTTGCTCGGCTGGAGCCCCGGCGGCGACCGCGAGATCATGACGATGGAACAGATGATCCAGCTCTTCTCGTTCGACGGGATCCAGAAGAAGAGCGCCATCTTCGACATGACGAAGCTCGAGTGGATGAACGGCCAGTACCTGTCGATGGCGCCGGCGGACGCGCTCTATC
This sequence comes from Gemmatimonadales bacterium, assembly GCA_035763805.1. Lineage (GTDB taxonomy): Bacteria > Gemmatimonadota > Gemmatimonadetes > Gemmatimonadales > GWC2-71-9 > DASUAL01. The sequence goes on along the minus strand of DASUAL010000083.1, from coordinate 66,272 downwards.
CGCTGGTGGCACCCCAGCTCGAGCAGCTCGGCCTGAACGGCATGAAGGACGCGGTGCTCAAGGCGATCGCCGCCGTGAAGACCCGCTCGCGCACCACGCTCGACGTGGCGAAGCAAGTGGCGGTACGGCTCGACGCGAGGTTCGTCGAGTTCGACGACAAGGCGAAGCGGGAGATCGCGAAGAATCCGGCCGGCTACGCGGCGGCGCTCGAGGCGAGCCTCGCGGCGCTGCGGGACAGCGACTGGACCCCGGAAGCGTTGGAGCAACGGCTGCGCGCGCTCGCCGAGCAGCGCGGCGTCGCCGCCGGCAAGATTTTCCAGCCGATCCGGATCGCGCTCACCGGGGGGACGGTGTCGGAGCCGGTGAACGAGCTGCTGTACGTGGTGGGCAAAGAAGCGGCGCTGAACAGACTGAAGGCGGCACTGGGAGCCTCGGTCTCGCGCGGCTGACCCCGGGCCGGCGGCCCGGGGTTACACCATCACGGCACCACCCTTACTGTATCCACCCGCGCTCCCGTCGTATCCCCCCGCGCCCTTTGCTCCGCGTCGCGTTCGGCCTGCTTCCGCTCCCGCAGCTCGCGCACGTACTGCCGGAACAGCTGCAACGTCGCGGTGCGCCGCGCGGCCTGGATGAGGTCCTGGCGCATGTCCTCGAGGTGGCGGGCACGCCGCTGCTGGTCGTAGTTGCCCTCGGGCAGCCGGATCGGCAGGAGCGCGAGCGCGGCGGTGGGGATCTTGATGCCCGCGACATGAATGTACTGCGAGTCGATGCCCACAACCTTCCCGGCCACCTCGGTGGTCCACGTCGGCCGTTGCCGCGCGCGCTGTTCCTGGTCGATGATCACGTTCAGCGAGTCCACCATCGCCCGCAACCGTTGCACGGCGACGGTGTCCTTGCGTTCCTCCTCACCGTACAGCGCTTCCGCGATCTCGCCCGGCAGCGCGGGCCGTGGCAGCACCCAGAGCCGCCCGTCGCCGACCTGCGGCGCGCTCACGATGTGCGGGCCGACGGCCAGTGAGCTCGCGGCGAGCGCCGTGTCCGACTCTGCGAGCGGAGGGGCGGGCGCGGGGACGACCGTATCCCGCGGGGACGCGGCGGGGACCGGCCGCCCCAGCCCGCCGCTCGGACCCGGCCCGCGCTTGGTGCCGCCGAACGGGGGCAGCGGCGCGACCTGGGGCGCCTCGGGTGGGATGATGATGATGAGCCGCTGATCGCGGTCGATGCGCCACGACACGATCGCCACCAGCGCAATGAGCGCAACGTGCAGCGCGGCGCTCGCGACCCATGTGAGGGACGACAGCCGCGACTTCGCGGGCGGGACCTTCCGGAGCTCAAACAGCGGCCAACACCTTTCCCAGCCGCTCCGCGGCCTCGACGAGGCGAGACGCGGCGACGGTGAGCGCGACGCGGAAGAATCCCTCCCCGCCCGCGCCGAAGCCCGAGCCGGGGAGAATGACGACGCCCGCGTCGTCCAGCGCGCGGCGCTGGAACACTGCCGATGGGACGCCCTCGGGAAGCGGCACCCAGACGTACATCGTGGCCCGCGGCGTCTCGGGCTCAAACCCGTGCGCCCGGAGCACCGGTAGCACGGCGTCCCGCCGCTCCTTGAACTGCGCCACGTACGCACGCGCCAGGCGCTCCGCCTGGGGCAGCACCGCGGCGCCCGCGGCCTGGACCGCGAGGAACGCGCCCGTGTCCACGTAGTTCTTCACGCGCGTGAGGGCGGCGATGAGCTCCGCGCGTCCCGCGGCCCAGCCGAGCCGCCATCCGGTCATGCAGAAGCTCTTCGAGAGCGAGTGGAACTCGACCGCGACATCCCGCGCCCCGGGGATCTCGAAGATGCTCGGCGCTACGTAGTCGTCGAACGTGATCTCGCAGTACGGATTGTCGTACGCGATGACGATGTCGTGCCGGCGGCACAGCGCGACCGTCCGCTCGAGATACTCGCGCGTCGCCACCGCGGCCGTCGGATTGTTGGGATAGTTGAGATAGACGAGCCTCACACGCCGCAGCACCTCGGTGGGGACGTCGTCGAGCTCGAGCAGAAATCCCGTGCGCGGCGTCAATGCATAGCGGTGCGGCTCGCCACCCGCGAGCAGCGTACCACCTTCGTACACGGGGTAGCCCGGCTCGGGCACCACCGCCACATCACCCGGGTCGAGCACCGCCATCGCGAGATGCGCGATCCCCTCCTTCGAGCCGAGCAGTGGTTGGAGCTCGGTAAACGGGTCTACCCGCACGCCGAACCGCCGCTCGAGGTACGCCGCCGCCGCTTCGCGGAACGCCGGCAGCCCGAGCTGGAAGGCGTAGCGGCTCATCGCCGGATCGCGCGCGGCGTGGGCGAGCGCCTCGACCGCCGCCCTGGGCGGCGGCAAATCGGCGTCGCCCGCGCCCACGTCGATGACGTCCACGCCTCGCTTGATCAACCGGCGCTTGATGCCCGGGATCTCGGCCATGGGGTAGCTGGGGAGGGCGGAGAGCCGCTTGCTGAAGTGGGTCACGTAGTCACCTATGTGATCCTACGCATGACGGGATGCGTTCGTAACCTCGGTGGGAGACCCCGGGGTTCCCACCCGGACGAGCTACCTACTGCTCGAAATGCCCGATGAGCCGCTCGCTCCGCGTGAGCTGCTGGCAACGCGCGTCGAGCGCGTCGTACTCGCCCTTGCAGGACGCCTTGAACTCCTCGAAGGCTTGTCGCGACGCCCAGCGATCGATCGTCAGGAACCGCCGTGGGACAGCGACGTCCCGGACGAGCTGCGTCTCGAGGTATCCGGGGCTGCGTCGGAACAGCTGTGCCCAGTCGCCATCGGGCCCGTACGCCCGCGCGAAGTCGTCCTCGGCGCCCGCCTTCGCCTCGAACATCCACAGCACCAGGAGCATTCAATGTACCCTCCTACCGCCCCTTACCGCCTCCCTACCGCCTCCTACCGCCTCCTACCGCCCCCTACCGCTTCCACAGTCGCAAAGAAGTCCTCGCACGCGCGCCGCACGTCCTCCCACCGACCCACTGCGCGCGTCGCCGGTGGCAGGCCTTCCAGGATAAGCGGCCCGTAGCGCTTGGTGACGACCCGCCGGTCAAGCAACACCACGGCGCCGACGTCGGTCGTGCTGCGGATCAGCCGCCCGAAACCCTGTTTCAGCTTGAGCGCTGCGTTGGGGACGAGGTAGTGCATGAAGCCGTTGAGCCCGCGCGCTTCGAGCCGCTCCAACCGCGCCGCAGTGAGCGGTTCGTTCGGCACCTTGAAGGGGAGCTTCGCGAGGATCAGGACGCGCAGCGCGCGGCCCGGGACGTCCACGCCCTCCCAAAAGGAGTCGGTGCCGAGCAGCACCGCGGAGCCCGCCTCGCGAAACCGGCGCAGCAGCTGGTCGCGCTGCCCGTCGCCCTGCACCAGCAGCGGCCAGCGCCCGCCGATCTCGTGCCGCACCGCGTCGGCCGCGCGCCGCAGCGCGCCGTGGCTCGTGAACAGCACGAACATGCCGCCGTCCGACGCGTGCGCCAGCTCGACCAACACGCGCGCGACGGCCCGATCGTGCCCCGGCTCGTCGTCGCGCGGCTCCGGCAGGTCGGTCGGGATGCCGAACAGGCACTGGGACGGAAAATCGAACGGTGATGCGTGGATCTCGCGTGCCTTCACGCGCGACGGCGGCAGGTCGAGCCCGAGGCGCTCCTCGAGATAGGCGAACTCACCCCCGGCGGCGAGCGTCGCACTCGTCAGCACGACCGTTTCGACGCGGTCGAACAGGTTCTCCTTGAGGACGGGGGCCAGGTCGAGCGGCACGGCCGCGAGCGCCAGATTCGCGATCTTCCGCCCGCGGCGCTCCAGCCAGCGCACCGTCGCGGGGCCGCCGGACGGCGGCCGCAGCGCGCCGGTGAGGCCCGCCGCCACGGCATCCAGCCGGCGCACCACGCCGCGCAGCTCGCTCACAAGCTGTGCACGACGCTCCGAGGGATCGTCGAGCGACAGCCGGTCCGCGACCGTCTCCACGCCGTCGGAGAGGCGGGAGAACGCGAGCAGCAGGTTGTCGAGCGCCGCGCCCAGCCCCTCGGACCAGACCGGATCCTCCGCGAACTCGTCCCCCAGCCGCAGCACGGGGGCCTGGCCCGGCTCCGACTCGAGCCGCCGGGCGAGCAGGGCGAACACGTCGTCCGCCCCCCGGCGCGCCGCCGCGAGCGCATCGTGCAGGCTCTGCTGTATCAGCTCGCGGCTCGCCGCGGAAAGCAGATCGTCGCGATTCGCGAGCGCGGTGCGGAGCGTGGGCAGCAGCCCGCGGCCGTTCCGCTCGAGCCGCGACAGGAGGCGCTGGACGCCGAGTGTGCTCACCTGGGCGCCGAGGTGCATCGCGGCAACGTCCTCGAGGTGGTGGGCCTCGTCGAGCACCAGCCGCCGGTAGGGCGGCAGCACCGCGGCTTCCTGCCAGTTGTCGGACGCGATGCGGACCGCGAGGTCGCTCGCTAGCAGGTGGTGGTTCACGACCACGACGTCGGCCTCGGCCGCGCGACGCCGCGCCTGGAACAGGAAGCAGCGCTCGAAATGGGGGCACTTCAGGCGGGTGCAGAGGTCGGACTCCGCCGCCACGGCGTCCCACACCTCGGCGCTCGGCTCGTCCGGCAGGTCGGCCAGGCTGCCGTCGCTGGTGCGCCCTGCCCAGGCGGTGAGCGCCTCGAGCTCCGCCCCGCGCTCGTCCTCGAAGAGCGATCCCTCGGCCGCTCGCGCCTGCTCCAGTCGCGCAAGGCAGACGTAGTTCCGCCACCCCTTGAGCAGCGCGAAGGTCGGCGAGTGGTCGCCGGTGCCGAGCGCGCGGGCGAGGATCGGGAGATCCTTGCCGACGAGCTGCTCTTGGAGATTGATCGTGTTGGTGGAGACGATGGTGCGCTCGCCGTTCTCGCGCGCCCACACGAGCGCCGGGACGAGATACGCGAACGACTTCCCGACGCCGGTCCCGGCCTCGAGCAGCGCCACCCCCCCGTCGTTGTAGACGTCGGCGATGTAGGCCGCCATGTCCCGCTGGCTCGGCCGGTCCTCGAAGCTGCCGAGGGCGCGAGCCACGGGCCCATGCGTGGCCAGGAGTCCGGCGACGTCGAAGGGATCGAGTCGGGTGGTCGCCCGCGGGCGCGGGCACTCCACCACCACGTAGCAGTCGGTGACCTCGTTGTCCACGATCGCGAACCCCACGCCGCCGTCGTGCAGCCGGGCTGCGACGGACAGGTCCGCGCCGGACGGCTCGAGCACGCCGCTCGGGTGGTTGTGAATGAAGATTTCGCCCCGGCCGGCGATGCCCGGCAGCGCGAGCACCGCGTCCACCGTGCCGCGCGCCACGACCCGGGCTTCGACGATGAGCCCGTTCGCGTCGGGACGCGCGACGAACGACACTTCGCGCCCGTGGGCCGCGGCGATCTCCGCGCGCACCAGCTCGCGCACCGTGGGCGCCAGCCGCTCAACGCTCACGTCTTGAGCTCGCGCTTTCTCGCCGCCGGGAACAGGACGTTGTTCAGGATCAGCCGGTAGCCCGGAGAGTGGGGATGAAGCGACAGGTCGGTCGGGGGATCGCCGATCTGGTGCTGCTGGTCCTCGGGGTCGTGCCCGCCGAAGAAGGTCCACGTGCCCTTGCCGTGGTCCCCGTGGATGTACTTGACCCAGGGGGCGCCCTCCTCGTCGCCGAGGACGATCACGCTGGGTTTGAGGCGGATCCGCATGAACGAGGTCGTGAGCCCGTAGAAGTCCGGGATCACTTGGCGGTGGTCCTGGACCAGCATCGTCGGCACCGGGTCGATCTTGGCGCTGAAGTTGAAGAGCTTGAACGCGCCAAGCGGCTGCCGGCGCGGCCCAGCGTTCACCTGGTGCCCGTCGATGTCGGAGAAGCTCGCGACGGACGGGTTCGGCTCGAGCCGCGCGCCGCCGAAGGCGAAGGCGTTCGACCAGTCGAGCTTGGCGTCGGCCTGCGGGTCCAGCGGCGTGCCGTCGGCGAACGTCGCCGCGACGTCGACGTGCTCCGCCGCCAGCGCCAGGTCGATCGACTCGGTCGCCGTGCACATCGCGAACAGAAATCCGCCATTCGCGACGTAGTCGCGGATCTTCCGGGCCACGGCCTTCTTGAGCCCCGGCACGGTCTCGAATCCGAGCCGCTTCGCCGCATCGCTGTTGAACCGCACCATCTCGGCGAGCCACGGCGCGCCGGCGTAGATCAGGTAGAACTTCGAGTATTGGCCGGTGAAGTCCTCGTGGTGCAGGTGCAGCCAGTCGTACGTCGGGAGCCGATTCGCCATCACTTCGAAGTCCCAGACCTTCTCGAACGGGATGCCGGCGTATTGCAGCGCCATCGTCACCGCGTCGTCCCACGGGGGCGCGTTGGGCGGCACATACACCGCCACCTTGGGCGCCTTCTCGAGGGGCACGGCGTCCATGTTGCTTCCTTCGATCTCGCCCCGGATGGCGGTCACCTGGCCGTCGTCCGCCGGCTCGACCTTCACCCCCGCGAGCGCCGCATCGCGCCGGATCGCCTGGCCGTCCGGCAGCAGGAACGACCCGCCGCGGTAGTTCAGCAGCCACTCGGCCTTGAGGCCGGCCTGGACGACGCGATACGTCACGCCGTAGGCCTTGAGGTGGTCGGACTGGGAGTCGTCCATGGGGATCAAAAGAGACGGATAGGCGGTCAGGCGGGTAGACGGATGGAGACCCAGCAGATCGGCACTAACCGCCCAACCGCCTAACCGACTAACCGTCTGAACAAACTCTCTCCGCTTCACGACTTCGGAATCGCCCCTCTCGCGCGTTCCAGCTCGCGGCGCGCCTCCGGTACCACCGCGCTTTCGGGATAGGTGAGGATCAGGTGCTCGAGGTGCGCGATGGCGTCGGCGATCTTCTGCTGGCGCAACAGCAGCCGCGCCCACTCGAGCTCCGCCGCGGGCGCGGCCGCTCCCGCGGCGTCGGCCCGCACCACCTCGGCGAACAGGGCGAGTGCGGCCTCCTGCTGCTCGGCCCCCAGCCGCGCGGCCACGCGCCCCGCGAGCAGGAGGACGTCCGGCGCTCCGCTACCCCGCCCCGTCCGCTCCAGCCGCTCGGCCGTCGTCCGCAAGGCCTGCACCGCGCGCGCCGAGTCGCCGCGGGCGAGCGTCAGCAACGCGTCGCCCAGCTCGGGGAAGTGATCACGGGGGAGCCGCTGCAGCAGCGCCAGCATCGCGCTGCGCTCGGTCGCATCGCGCCGCTCGCCGGCATAGGGCCCGGCCACCCGGAACAGCGCCTGCGCGTCCTTGAGCTGGCCGCGATACAGCGCCACCCAACCTTTCACCGCCAGCGCGTCCACGCTCGAGTCGGTCGCGAGCGCCGAGTCGGCGAGGTCCAGCTCCCCGCGGGCGATTTGCGCGCGCGCGAGCTTGAGGCGCAGTGCGGAGCGATCGTCCCCCGAGAGCCGAGCGTCGGAGGCCAGGCGCGCGGCCGCCTCGGCGAGCTGGCCGTCCTCGATCAGCGCGTCGACGAGCGCGGTCTGGGCGAGTGCCTGCGCGTCGGCCGGGGCCGACGGGTCAGCCGCGACCCGCTGCAACACGTCGCGCGCCGCGGCGCGGTCGCCGGCCGCGAGGAACGCGCGCGCCGCCTCGGCCCGCGCCCGCGCGGCGAGTGGCTCAGGGATCATCTCCGCGTAGCGCGCCAGCGCCAACGCCCGCGCGCGGCGCGCCTCGGGCGTGCTGCGCGCACTCGCGAGGTCGGCGAACCGCCGCAGCGCGTGAGCCGCATCGGACGACCGCGTCGCCACCGTCGGTTCGAACAGCGCCCACGCGCGCTGCGGCTCGTTCCAGTTGAGGAGCAGCTCCGCCGCCAGCCGCCGCGCGAGCAGCCCGGGATCCCCTGCGACGATGACCCGAACCATCCGCTCCCGCTGCTCCGGCGGCGCCTCGGCGAGCGCGCTCGCGGCGTTGGGGAGCTGCGCCGGGGCGTCGCTCAGCGCCGCGCCCCATTCGCGCGCGGCGGCCTCCCAATCGCCGACGCGCTTGAACAGCTCGCCAAGCTCGACGCCGAACGCGCCCGGACGGCCGAGTGCGCGGCGACCAAGGAGCAGCACCTGCCGCGCCTCGTCGTGCCGGCGGACGTCGTCGAGCGCGATCGCCCACTCGCGGTACGGCGCCTCGTCGCGCGGTTGGTCGGCTGCCCAGCGCAGCGCCACCGCCCGCGCGCTGTCCGGCTCGTTCACGGCCACGTAGGTCCGGAGCAACAGCCCTCGCAGGGCGGCGTTCCGCGGACTCGCCCCCACGGCGCGCTGCGCGAGGGGGAGGAGATCAGGGAGGCGGTTGAGCGACGGGAGCACCCGCTCGAGCCCGAGCAGCGCCGCGAGGTTGGTGGGATCGCTCCGCAGGGTCGTCAAGTACACGTTCACCGCCTGCTGGTGCTGACCCGCGCGCTCCAGCTCGAAGCCCTGGCCGATGGCCTGGGCCCGGGCCACGGGCCCCGGCCCGGCCGCCAGGGCGAGTCCGAGCGCGCAGGCGACAATTCCCTTATTGCGGTGGCGCATTGAGCCTGCGGAAATACTCGAGCACGAGCCGACGCTGTTCCGGGGTCAGGCTGCGCAGCGCTTCCCAGGTGGGGTAGCGGAGCTTCGGGCCCGCGCCCGTGGCGCCGGCCTTCAGCACCTCCGGGACATGCACGCTGTCGCCGGACGCCGGTCGGCTCACGCGCTCCCGCTGCTCGTCGGGTTCGCTGCCCGAGAGCGTGCGGCCCGCGTCGAGCAGGCGCCGGTACAGGCGCTCCTGCCGCCGGATCGTCTGCTGATCGAGCCGCCCCGCATCGAGCTGCCGGGCGAGCTCGCGCGCCTCCTGCGCCAGCTGGCCCGCCGCCGAGGTACCGCCCGCCGCCTGCAGCCGCTCGAGCTGCTCGGCGAGCGCGCGCTGGCGGGCCGCGAGCGCGCGCAGCTGCTCGAGGACGGCCTGGCCGCTCATGCCCATCATGGGGAGCAGCCCGCGCGCCTGGCCGTTCAGTCCCGATTGGTCTCGCGCGAGGCGCGCGAGCTGCTCCACCGCCTCGGCGAAGCCGCTCCCCGATTGTGCCCCGGCCACCTGGCCGCGACTCCGCGCCAGGGCCAGCGCCGTCGCGTTCAGGGCGTCCACCGCCTCCTCCGCGAGCGCGGCGGCCTCGCCGGTGTTCGGGTCGCCCTGCTCGAGCTGCTGGCGCGCCGCCGCCATCTGCCGCTTCGCGAAGCCGAGCGCCGCCTCGAGCTGCGGGGAGACGAGCGCATGCTTCCCCGCCGCTTCGCGAATCTGCCGTTCCACTGCCGCCGTCCCCTCCTCCACCGCCGCCTGCTGGGAGCGCGTCCGCGCGCTGCTTTCGCCGCGCCGCAGCGCCTCCGCCACCTGCTGCTGCCGCCCGGCGAGCGCCGCGGTTTCCGAGAGCGCGCGGTCGAGCGCCGCGAGGGTCTCGGTCCTCCACGCGCTGGCCAGCGAATCACGCTGCGCGCGCAGCGCCCCCGGTACCTGCTCGAGGTGCTCTTCGGCCTGCGCTCCCGCCGCGCGCGCGCCGGGCGCCTCGCCCTGCTCCGCCGCCTGGGCGGCCTGCCGCATCGCAGCGTGCGCGCGGCGCGCCGCCTCCTGGGGAGCGGCGAGGCCGGCCTCGCCGGCCGGCGGTTGCCCCAGATCCTCCGCCACCTGCTCGATGCCCGCAGCCAGCGAGTCGGCTCGCTCGGCGAGCAGCCGCTCGCGCGCCGCCGCCGCGCTGTCCGGACGCACCGCGTCCGCCTGGTTCCACTCCGCCTGGCGCCGCTTCAGGTCGTCGGCGTCGGCGGCGAGGGAGGCGAGGGCGCCCTCGGCCGCGGCCCGCCGGAACAGCTCCCGACTGCGCTCGAGCTCCGCCTTGAGCTGCTGCTGCGCCTCGGCCAGCCGCTGCAGCGCCTGCCGCGTCGCTTCGGGATCGAGCTTCGCCAGCGCCTCCTGCAGCTCACGCAGTCGCTGCTCGAGCTCGGGCGTGACCGCGCGCCGGAGCATCTCCTGCACTTCGCGCAGCCGCTGCTGGAACGCCGTGTCGTCGATCCCCGCCGCCTGCGCGGCACGCGCGATTTCCTCGACCGCCTTCGACAGCTCCGCCACGCGCCGCTCCAGCGCCTCCTGCTCGCGCGCCACCGCCTGCGCCCGCTCCGTCGCCTGGAACGGGAGCGTCCCGCTCGACGGCGCACCCGCCGGCTGCCGGCGCGAGCCGGCCGCCTCACGCGAGCGCTCTTGCGCGAGGTCGCGCGTGCGATCCCCGAGGTCGCGCTGCGACGCCGCGATCGAGTCGGCTGCCGTCACGAGATCACGCGTCGCGGCGCGCGTCGCGGCCCGCAGCTCCTCGAGGCTCGGCAGGCGGAGCGCGAGTTCGGCGCTCCGCCCCGCGTGCGGGGTGGGCGCATTGTCCCACGCCTCGACCCGGAGCCGCAGCGTGTCGCCCGGGAGCAGCCCGCGGCGCCCGGCGTCGAGCTCCCCCTGTACGATGGCGCGGTCGCCGACCCCGCTCACGTCGAGCGACTCGCGCAGCGGCTGGCCCACCTTCCCGGTCTGGCTCACGCGCCAGCTGACCACCTCGAGCCGCGATAGGCCGTGGTCGTCGCGCACGTCGATCACGAGCGGCTGGCGCAGCGAGAGCGGCAGCGTCGTGTCGCCCCCCGGCACCGGCACCATCACCAGCGGCGCCGAATCCGGGACCACCCGCACCCGCAGCTCCGGCGCCTCGCCCTCGAGCGGGCCACCGTCCGCGGTGGCCACGTCCAGCCGCCAGCTCCCGGACGCGAGCGGCTCGAGCCGGCCGGAAAAGCGGGAGCCGTGGACCGCGAGCCGGGCGCGCGCGGGGCTCCCCCCATGCCGCCAGGCGGCGCTCGCGACCGGAACGCTCGCCGCGCCGTTCGTGAGGATCACCGTGCCTTCGGGAATCGCGATCGTGTCCACACCGGGGACGAGCGGCTCGTCGGCGCGCCCGAGGTAGCCGGGGTAGCGTGCCGTGAGCTGCAGCTCGGCAACGAACGCCGGAAGCGCGACCGTCACCCGGTGCTCCCCACTCGTGCGCCCGCCGCTCGAGGCTTTCAGGAACAGATCCGCCTGCAGCGGGCCGATGCGACGCGCGCCGTGCCCCGCCGAGTCGAGCGCCATGCTCCCGGAACGCCACGGCTCGCCGGGTCCCCGGGTCCACAGCGTCGCCCGCGAAGCGGCGGGAACGTCGATGGTCACCGTGATGCTGTCGCCGCGCCGCACCGTCGCGCGGTCGACGGAGAGGCGCACCGGCGCCCGCGCATCCGCGAGAGTCCGGAGCGGATGCCAGAATGCCGCCGCACGCCCGGCGCCGGGCGCCGCCGCGACGAACAGCGCCGCTCCGGCCGCCGCGGAAAGACCGGCGCCGACGAGGCCGCGCCACGTACCGCGCGCCAGCATCCGGCTCACCACGGGCGCCGCACGCTCGACCGCCTGCGCGGCGCGCCTGTCGGCGAGCGCCAGCAGGTCGGCGCTCACGCCGGCCGGCGGAGGGGGCGCGAGCAAGCCCACGACGCTCCCCGCGCGGACGCGCGCCGCCGTCTCGGCGAGCCGACCGACCTCCAGCGGGGCGGCGTCCGCGCCCGCGCGCCGCGCGAGCCACGCCGCCAGCCCCACGACGCCGAGGATCGCCACCCAAGCGCCCAGCACCCCGGCGACGTGCGGCGCGAGCCGCAGTCCCCCCGCGGCGATCGCACAGGCGCCGCCGGCGCCCGCGAGCAGGACCGCCGCGGCGCGAGCGCGCGCGTGCGGTAGCCCGAGCTGCCGCAGCCGGGCCGCCGTCGCCGTCACCGGGTCGAGCTCACGGCGTAGGTAAAGAGGTTCACGCCCATGCGCAGCGCCGCCTCATGCAGCTCCGGGGGATCGCGATGGACCTCGGGATCCTCCCACCCGTCTCCGAGATCCGCCTGATAGGAATAGTACACCACGAGCCGGTCACCCAAAAAGATGCCGAACCCTTGGGCCGGGAGGCCGTCGTGCTCGTGGATCTTGGGAATCCCCCTCGGAAGGTCGTACGGCACGTGATAGATGGGATGCGTCAACGGCACCTCAACGAGGGGGTGGTCCGGAAACACACGGGCGATCTCGCGGCGGAACGACTTGTCCAATCCGTAGTCGTCGTCGGCGTGCAGGAACCCACCCTGCTCCAACCAGCGGCGCAGCGCCACCACCTCCGCATCCGAAAAGCGGACGTTGCCGTGACCCGTCATATAGAGGTAGGGGATGTCCCACAGGTCCGGACTCGTGAGCGTCACCACGCGCTCGCGCTCGGCGACAGCGAGCGCGGTGCGCTGGCGGATCGCAGCGAGGAGGTTGGTCAGCTTGGATGGACCCGCGTACCAGTCGCCGCCGCCGTCGTAGTGGAGGCGGCCGATCGTTAGAGACGCCAATTGCGGACGGCCGGCGAGAGGCAGGGTGATCGCGCACAACAGGACCGTCAGGCGCTTCACAGTTCGTTCACCAGCCGATACGCGGTGTTGCGCGTAATCCCCGTTTCCGCCGCGAGGCGGTCGGCCACGTCCTTGCGGGTCAACCCTTGGGCGAGCAGGGCACGGGCGCGCTCCTCGGGGTCCGGGGGCCGCTCGCCGCGCGCGGGCTTGCCGGTGCCCGCGACCACGACCGTTACCTCGCCGCGCGGGGGCGCATGCGCGTAGTAACCCGCGAGCTCCGCCAGGGTCCCCGCGCGTGTTTCCTCGAACACCTTCGTCAGCTCGCGAGCCACCGCGGCGGGCCGCTCGCCGCCGCAAGCGGCGGCGAGATCCTCGAGCAACTCCGCGACGCGCAGTGGTGCCTCGAACAACACCACCGTCCATTCACTCTTCGCCACCAAGTCCAGCAGCCGGCGGCGCTCGCCGCCCTTGCGTGGCAGGAATCCGAGGAACAGGTAGCGGTCGGCGGAAAGGCCCGAGACGGAGAGGGCGGCGGCGACCGCGGTGGGCCCCGGCACGGTGACCACCGGGACGTCGCGCTCGCGCGCCGCGGCGACGAGGACGGCGCCGGGGTCGCTCACCGCGGGCGTGCCCGCGTCGGTCACGAGCGCGACGTCCTTCCCCGTGCCGAGCAGGTGCAGGATGCGGCGCAGCGCGGCGTCGCTGGAGTGCGCGTGGAAACTCAGCAGCTCGGCGCGCGAGTCGACGTGCACGAGCAGGGCTTTGGTGTGGCGGGTGTCTTCCGCCGCGACGGCGGCTACTCCCCGCAGCGTCGCGGCGGCTCGCGGCGACAGATCGTCGAGATTGCCGAGCGGCGTGGCGACGACGTAGAGCGTCCCGGGCATATCACCACGTCACCTGCCACGGCAGCCGCCCGTAGAATCCGGCCGATTGCAGCACGTAGCGGTGCTCCCGGGTCGCTTCGCGGAGGATCTTGGGCGCGATGCCGGGCATCAATACCTCGACGCCCTCGAGCAGCTGCAGCGACCAATCCGTGAGCGCGTTCGACAGCTCTTGCGGCTGGACCACCGCGTCCGGCGTCTCCGCGCCCCGTGGCACGGCGAGGATCGCGATCGCCTTGTGGGCGTCCCGCACGCCCGTGCTCACCTTCTGCGCGCGTCTCCTGGCCTCACCGGGGAACTCCTTCTCGACCTCGTCCACGATGCGCCAGTACAGCTCGCGGTAGGTATTGATCAGGGCGTTCGGCGCCTGCTGCGGCAGGTCCGCCACGGCCGGGAACATCGTCGCGGAGAGCGCGGGTTCCGCGCCGTCGGGGCCCGGCCGGAACTGCGACTCGAGGTACTTCGCCACGGGCATCGCGTCCGGCTTGTCACAGTAGTATCCACCCGTGAATCGGCCCTGCTCGAACCGCACGTACGATACGCGCCCGTTCGAGATCAGCTCGAGCACGCCGGTCGCGTGCACCTGCTGCAGCGCCGGGAACAGCACGGCCGGGTTGGCGGGATCCACGACCCGCGGCTCGCCCGGGACGGCGCACGACTGATACATCCAGGCGAGCTGCTCCATCGGCGCGGCGCAGTAGGCCAAGTCGCCACGCTCGACCTCGGCGCGCATCCGCTTCAGGGCCTCCGTGATCGTGATGACCTGGCGTCCGCTCGTGTGCAGCGAGGCGGCGTTCACCGCCTCCCCCTTGCGGAACAGCAATAGGAGGCATTCGTCCGGAAGGTGGGCGGTGATGTAGCCGTCCACCCGGCCGTCGCGGTCGCGCTTGGCAAACGCCAGCAGGTTGTCCAGGTGGATGAAGGCCAGGCGGGTCCGATGAACCAGTCGGTTGACCTGCGGAAAGGTCAGGTCCGCGAGGCGAACCGGCGAGTTCATCAGGCGAGCGGTGCTCGCGCGCATGGTCCTCCGGGGAGGGTGCTACGCCAGGTGCTGCTCGATCTTCTTCTCGAATACCGGCTTCGGATAGGCGCCCACCAGCGTGTCCACGTGCCGCCCGTCCTTGAAGAATAGAATACTCGGAATCGAGCGCACGTTAAAGCGCATCGCCGTCCGCTGGTTGGCGTCGACGTCCACCTTGACCAGCTTGAGCTTGCCCTGGTACTGCCCGGCGAGCTGGTCCAAGATGGGAGCCACCATGTGGCACGGGCCGCACCACGCCGCCCAGAAGTCCACGATGGCGAGCCCTCGGTGCTGCTCGACCTCCTCAACGAACGTGGCGTCGGTAACCGCCACGGAAAGTACTTCGGTCATGACCCTCCACTCCCTCTCATGCAACGGTTATGTTGACGGGCGAGATGACGAACGACACCGCCCGCCTCGCCCATGTCGGCGTCGCCGTGCCCAGCATCGCGGACGCGCTGGCGTTCTACCGGGACGTCCTGCGCCTCGAGCCGGGACGCCCCGAGTTTGCCGACGGCACGACGATCGTCGGTTTGACGCTGGGCGACGTCCAGGTCGAGTTGCTCGAGCCGCGTGATCCCGATGGTCCGGTGGCGAAGTTCCTCGCCCGGCGCGGCCCAGGGATCCATCACCTCTGCTACCGCGTACCCGATCTCGACCGCGCGCTGGAGCGCTGCCGGGCGGCGGGGTATCGGCTCATCGACGACGTCCCGCGCCGTGGCGCCGGGGGCCGGCGTATCGCGTTCGTTCATCCGAAGGCGACGGCGGGCATCCTGCTCGAACTGACCGAGTAGCGTAACGCCGGACGGCCGGCGAGCGTTCCCCAGAGCGTCACGGCCGGCACGGGCTGGCGGGGTTGCCGGCCACGTCGAGGTGCACGTCGAGAACGAGCCAGCTGCCGGCCTTCGCGCGCACGAGATCTATCGGCAGGACGACACTGCAGCCGCTGGCCCGGTGCAGCTCGACCCGGTAGGTCCGCATCTCGTCCTTGCCCGGCACCGCCAGCGGGCCTTCGACGACACGGTACCTCTGGTGGTTCAGGTACTTTTGGATAACGGTGAGCCGCTGGTTGAGGTCGTCCGACTTCATCCAGGCGGCCGCGGGTCCGCGCTCCGAGCCCCACAGCGCGCCCAGGCGCCGGATGTCGTTCGCCTTCACAGCCGACATGAACTGCGCGAGCGCCTCGCTCAGCGACTGCGGCGCAGGCGTCCCCGGCTTCCCCCCGCCACACGCGAAGCTGCCCAGCGCGGCGAGCACGGCCAGTGCCGTTCCAACATGTTTGACCCAAGACGCGGTGACCCGGGAAGCAAGCTGGAACGGCACCAGTCGTGGTCTCACGGATGCTTCCCTTGGGTGAACGGAGTGAACCGAAGGTAAGACGGCATGCGGCTCTACGTCAACATTGATCACGTCGCGACGCTGCGCGAGGCTCGCAAGACCGATGAGCCCGACCCGGTGCGCGCCGCCGACGCGGCCGAACGCGGCGGCGCGGACGGCATCACGGTGCATCTGCGTGAAGACCGGCGCCACATCCAGGACGCGGACGTCCGCAGGCTGAGAGCGTCGATCCGCACGGTGCTGAACCTCGAGCTCGGGGCGCACGAAGAGATCGTGCGGTTCGCGTGCCGTCTGAAGCCGTTCCAGGCGACGCTCGTCCCCGAGCGACGTCAGGAGATCACGACCGAGGGCGGTCTCGCGCTGCAAAGCGCCGACCGTAAGGTCGGCGCGGCGATCCGGCGCCTCATTAACGCCGGCATCCGCGTGAGCCTCTTCATCGACCCGAACCGGAGGATCATCGAGCGCGCGGCCGAGCTCGGCGTCCCCGCCATCGAGCTGCACACCGGCCGCTACGCCCGCACCTGGCGAGGCGGCGACGCCGCGCTCCGCGCCCTGCAGCGCGCCGCCGGGCACGCGAAGGCGCTCGGCCTCGCGGTCCACGCAGGCCACGGCCTCACCTACGACAACGTCCAGCCTGTCGCGGCCATCTCCGACATCGAGGAGCTGAACATCGGGCACTCGATCGTGAGCAACGCCGTGTTTTGGGGGCTCGAAGATGCGGTGAGAAGGATGCGAAAGCTCGTTGATGAGGCGCCGTCGGCTGTCAGCCGTCAGCAGAATCCGAACCGTGACTGCTGACGGCCGATAGCTGATGGCTTAAGTTGTAGACCGCCATGACCCCGCCCGCGAAACCGCTCGGCATGTCCGATTTCTTCGCTCTCGAGGCGGGGGAGTACTTGGAGCGGCTCGATGCGGTGCTCTCCAAGACCGAGCACACGAGCGGCGACGAGTTCGTGCGCCTCGCCCGGGCCCTGCGCGGCAGCGCGCTGATGGCGAACCAGCACGCGATCGCCCGCGCCGCAGCCGGGCTCGAATCGCTGGCGCGGGCGGTGCGCGAGGGCCGCCGCGGGTGGGACGCTCAGACCCAGCAGCTCGGCGTGCGTGCAGTGGACCACCTCAAGATTTTCGTGCGGCGAGCGGCCAGCTGGAACGACGCGGACACGGCCAAGGCCGAAGCCTTGGCGCACGAGCTCGAGCAGCTCGCGGGCCGCCCGTCGGCGCACCTCCGGGCGGTGGAAGCCCTCGGGCTTGATGCCGGAGCGCGCGCGTTCGTCGCGCGCGAGGGGGCGGCCATCGCGAGCGCCCTCGACCGCGCCGCGCAGGCGCTGCGGGCCAATCCGCTGGCGCACGATCCGCTGCAACAGGTGCTGCGCGCCCTCCAACCACTCCGCGGTCTCGCTGCCATCAACGACCTCCCGCCACTCCCCGACCTGCTCGAGGGGATCGAGCGCGCCATCGCCGAGCTGTCGCGTTCCGGGCTCGAGCCCCCCGCGAGCATGGGCGACCTGTTCCAAGCGGGCGCCACCGCGATCGCGCGCTCGGCGCGCGACGTCGCCGAGCGCGGGCGGCCTGACCCCGAGGGCGCGGAGTTCCGAACGTTCGCCGCGCTCCTGGTCAAGTCCATGGAGAGCGAGCCCGATGTCGTGTCGATCGGGTCGCTGTACTACCACGACTCGGGGCCGCACATCGTGTCCCGCGGCGTGCCCGCGGCCCGCCCGTCCAGCCTTGGCCGGCTCGAGCTGGTGAGCCACGGTGAGCACTTGCGGCAGGCGGCCGACTCGCTCGAACGCGCGCCAAGCGCGACGCAGCGGGAGCTGCGAGCGCACACGCTCGGCAGCACGTTCCGCGCGCTCGCGAACGCCGCCGGCGGTGTCCTCGCGGAGCAGGTCGCGCAGTTCGCGATCGCAGCGCGCGAGGCGGTGTCGGCCGGCGTCGCCGCGCGGCAGCCGGCCGCGTTCGCGGCCGAGCTGCGGCAGGTGGGAGACCTGCTCGCCCGCTCTAGCTCGGGCGACGAGGAGGCGCTCGCGACAGAGCTGGCTCCGCTTGTCGGACGGGTACGCGCGCTCGCCCTCGGCGGCGCTGCGCCCGTGGTGTCGATCGAGGCGCTCGCACCCTCGGTCCCGTCGGCCCCCCGCGCGGCACCGGCGCCCCGGCCACCTCCCCCGCCACCTCCCCCACCGCCCCCGCCCCCGGCACTGCGGCCCAGACCCACCGCGGCCGATGCCGTTCCCGAGACCCCGGACCTCGTCGGCTCGTGGGCGGCCTACCAGCGGATGGTGCACGCGGGAGTCGGCCCCGCGTCCCTGGAGCAGCTGATCGGCGCGGGCGGCCGGGCAGCCGTCGAGCCCACGGTCGTGGACATCAAGACCATTCTCTATCGCGGCGACCGCGCCTTGAAGCGCGCCCAGGAGCTGCGCGCGCAAGCGCGGCAGACCTCGGGCGATTCCCTGCAGGCGCTCATCGACGAAGTCTGCGACCTCGTTGCCCTCGCCCTCGAGCCCAGCCCCCCCAGCCCCTAGCGGCGCCGGGGCGCCCGCCTCGCGCTGGCCGTGGATCGTGGGGCTCGCAGTCACGCTCGCGCTCCTCGCCTGGGCGCTCCACGATGTCGACCCGCGGGAGCTGCTCGCGCACGTGCGGCGGGCGGACCCCTGGCTCATGCTCGTCACCGTCGTGCTCGCGACGCTCACCTTCGCCCTCCGCACGCTGCGCTGGCAGCTGATCCTCCGGGACGTCGGGGGAAGCCGGTTCCCGTTCCTACCCCTGTGGCACGCCACGGCGATCGGCTTCATGGCGAACAACCTTCTCCCGGCGCGCGCCGGAGAGTTCGCCCGTGCCTACGCCGCCAGCCGGCGGCTCCCCGTCCGCTTCAGCACCGCGCTGGCGTCCGTCGGGGTGGAGCGCGTGTTCGACGGGCTGACGCTGGTGGCGTTGATGACGCTTGCGATCGCGTCACCCTCTTTCCCGCGCCGGGCCACCATCGGGACCGTCACGATCTCCGGCATTGCGGCCTGGGCGGCCGCGCTGTTCGGCGGCGCGTTGGTGATCGCCGGGCTCGTGGTGCACCGGCCCGCTCCCTGGCTCGCGCTGCTGCGCCGGATGACGCATACCGTGCTGCCCGCGCGGCTCGCCGACCGGATCACGCAGATCGCCGAGGGGCTCGTGGCCGGGCTCGAGGTGCTGAAGAGCCCGGGGCGGCTCCTGGGCGTGGTCGCGTGGTCCATCGCGTTGTGGCTCGTGAACGCGGCGGCGTTTGCGGTCTGCTTTCGGGCTTTCGGGCTCGCGGTGCCGCCCGAGGGCGCGCTGCTGCTGCAGGGGATCATCGGCTTCGGCGTCGCCTTGCCGTCATCGCCGGGATTCGTTGGTGTGTTCGAGGCCGCGACCCGGGCGACCCTCGCGCTTTACGGGATAGACGCGACCCGTGCGGTGAGCTACGCGGTCGCCTTCCATGTCAGCACGTTCTTGCCGATCACCCTGCTCGGCCTCTACTCCCTTTCCGGCATGCGCCTCCACCTCGCGGAGCTGCGCGCCCCGCGCGCAGCAGAGCAGTAGCGGTGGCGGGGGACCGCGTGCGGATCGCCGCCCACGCGAAGGTGAACCTGTTCCTGCGCATTCTCGCGCGGGAAGCGTCGGGGACCTTCCATCAGATCGAAACGGCCTTCGCGCTCCTCGAGCTCGCCGACGAGCTCGTGGTCACGCGCACCAAGGCCGGCGTCACGCTCACCGTCCACGGGCCGGACCTCGGGTCGCCGGACGACAACCTCGCCGTACGCGCGGCGCGCGCCGTGCTCCAGGCAACCGGCAACACGTTCGGCGTGACGATCGAGCTCACGAAACAGATCCCCGTGCGAGCCGGGCTCGGCGGCGGCTCGAGCGACGCCGCCGCGGCGCTCCACGCCGTGAACGCGCTCGCGGGAGGCGTCGTGCCGCGCCACGAGCTGATGCAATTCGGCGTGCGGCTCGGAGCTGACGTCGCCTTCTTCGCGAGCGGCGCCCCCGCCGCGGCCGCCTGGGGCCGCGGCGAGCGGCTGTTCCGGCTCGAGCCCCCGCCCGCGGCACCGGTGCTCGTCGCGGTGCCCCCGATCGCCGTCGCGACACCCGACGCCTACCAGTGGTGGGACGAGCTCCACCCCGAGCCGGCAACACGGGGGCCGGTCGTGCTCGACGCGCCGGCGTTCACCAGCTGGAGCAGCGTGGGCCGGCTGGGCGGCAATGACTTCGAGATGCCCGTCTTCGGCAAGCACCCGCCGCTGCGCGCGCTGTACGAGAAGCTGGCGCAGACCCACCCCTACTGGGTGCGGCTGTGCGGCTCGGGGAGCGCCGTGGCCGCGGCGTATGCCAACGAACGGTTGCGCGACGACGCGGCCATGATGCTGGGCGAGAAGCAGCAGCAGCTGATCAAGACGAGAACCCGCGCGGAGCCAGCGCCTGGCCCGGAGCCGCTTCCCTAGCGGCGCGCCGGACTGCCCCTACGTTAAGGAGGAGGAGGTTCCCATGCCCGAGCAGCTCGTCGGAACCGTCGTCCACTACTTCAAGGGGCCGAGTGTCGCGGTGGTCCGGCTGACGGAGGGCGAGCTTGCCGTCGGCGACCGCGTCCGCTTCCACGGTCACACGACCGATTTCACCGAGCAGGTCGCCTCGATGGAAGTGAACCACCAGAAGGTCGAGCGCGCCAAGGCGGGCGACGAGGTCGCGATTCAGATCGTGGACCGTGCCCGGCCGCACGATCAGGTGCTCAAAGTGACGTGACCACCGTCGACCGACCGCCGCGGGAGTGAGCTGCGGGACGCGCTGAACGGGCCCGGTCTGTAAGTTGGATCACAGAGCGCCGACCGCGGCGACGCCATACCTAATAGAAGCACTTCCTCATGAGCAAACCACTAGGCTGGGCCCGAGTGTGGGCGGCGGGACCGCGGTTCGATGCGTCCCCGATGCCACGGCAGGGGGCGTGGTATCCGATCGTCAGCACCGGAAGCACGCGCATCGTGCTCGAGGTCAAGGGGCGGCACGTCGCCGTGCCCAACGACTTGATCGAGGTCCGCACGCAGCGGCCGGAGCGGTTCACGGTCGTGTACCGTGCGGTGAACAGCGCCAACCCGGCGCTCGGGACTCGGTCCGATCTCGGGCGCATCTACGCCGTCTGTCCCGTGTCGGGCACTCGCGTGCGACTCATCGGCCACCCGAGGGAGACCAAGTGCCCCGAGTGCGGGCATCGCGGCGAAGTCGCCTGGTGGGAGACCGGCTGAGGCGGCTGCACTGACGGCGAGGGGCCCACCCCGCGCGCCCAGCCGCTCCGACCCTGCCGCACGTCGGAGCGTTTTTCTTGGGGGACCGCCGTTGCCCGCGGTCGCTGATGTGGCGAAGTTGTAGCCTCTGTCGGCGCTGGCCCCTCGTCCAATGGCAGGACACCGGACTTTGGATCCGGGAATCTTGGTTCGAATCCAAGGGGGCCAACCTCGCTCCCCTCACTCGAGGTCCCTCGCATGCGTCTC
Organism: Gemmatimonadales bacterium; assembly: GCA_035763805.1. Classification (GTDB taxonomy): domain Bacteria; phylum Gemmatimonadota; class Gemmatimonadetes; order Gemmatimonadales; family GWC2-71-9; genus DASUAL01. The sequence continues at coordinate 45,174 of DASUAL010000083.1, read as the reverse complement.
GTCGCGACTCCGCTCGCCGCGTCCGCGCTCGGCGCGTTCTTGCTCGCTGCCGCTCCTTCCACCACCGACGATCTCCGCGGCTTCACCGCCGAGTCGGCCAGGGCGCAGCGCGAGCGGGAGGCCGTGTTCCGCGCGGTGCCGAGCCCCGACAGCTTGCGCGAGTACATGCGCCGGCTCTCCGCGTGGCCCCACCACGTCGGCTCGCCGTACGGCAAGGCGAACGCCGAGTGGATCCTGGCCAAGTTCAAGAGTTTCGCGTGGGACGCCCAGATCGAGACGTTCGACGTGCTGTTCCCCACCCCGCAGGAGCGCGTGGTCGAGCTGGTCGAGCCGACGCGGTTCCGCGCCCGGCTGCAGGAGCCGCCCGTGCCCGGCGATCCGACCTCGAGCCAGCAGGCGGAGCAGCTCCCGACCTACAACGCCTTCTCAGTGGACGGCGACGTGACCGCGCCGCTCGTGTACGTCAACTACGGCGTCCCGGCGGACTACGAGCGGCTCGAGCGGATGGGAATCTCGGTGAAGGGTGCGATCGTGATCGCGCGCTACGGCTTGTCGTGGCGCGGCATCAAGCCCAAGCTCGCGGCCGAGCACGGCGCGGTGGGCTGCCTCATCTACTCCGATCCCGCGGACGACGGCTACACCCAGGGCGACGTCTACCCGCTCGGCCCCTGGCGGCCGAAGGAGGGCGTTCAGCGCGGCAGCGTGATGGACATGCCGCTCTATCCGGGTGACCCGCTCACGCCCGGCGTAGGCGCGACCAAGGACGCGAAGCGCCTCCCGGTCAGGGAGGCCCCGACGCTCACGAAGATCCCGGTCCTGCCGCTCTCCTACGGCGACGCCCAGCCGCTGCTCGCGGCGCTCAAGGGACCCATGGCGCCGGACGGCTGGCGCGGCGGGCTCGGCTTCACCTACCACGTCGGCCCCGGTCCAGCGAAGGTACGGCTGCGCGTCAAGTTCGACTGGGGTCTCAGGACGCTGTACAACGTGATCGCCCGCATCCCCGGCGCCTCCGCGCCGGACGAGTGGATCATCCGCGGCAACCACCACGACGCCTGGGTGAACGGCGCCGAGGACCCGGTCTCGGGGCTCGTGCCCCTGCTCGAGGAGGCGCGTGGGCTTGGGGCCTTGCTCGCGCAGGGCTGGCGACCGCGCCGCACCATCATCTATGCCGCGTGGGACGCCGAGGAGCCGGCGCTGCTGGGCTCGACGGAGTGGGTCGAAGCGCACGCCGATGAGCTCGCGACCAAGGCCGTCGCGTACCTCAACAGCGACACCAACGGCCGCGGCTATCTGTTCATGGGCGGCTCCCACTCGCTCGAGAAGTTCATCAACGCCGTCGCGCGCGACATCGAGGACCCGCAGACGAAGCTCAGCGTGTGGAAGCGGCGTCAGCTCCGCACCATCCGGGACGCGGCGTCCCAGGAGGCCCGCGACGAGGCGCGCCAGCGCCCCGAGCTGCGCATCGCTGCGCTCGGCTCGGGATCGGACTACACGCCGTTCCTTCAGCACGCCGGCATCGCGTCGCTGCATCTCGGCTTCGGCGGAGAAGACGACGGCGGCATCTACCACTCGATCTACGACGACTTCAAGTGGTACACGACGTTCAACGACACGTCGTTCGTGTACGGCCGCGCGCTCGCGCAGACCGTCGGGACCGCGGTGCTGCGGCTCGCCGACGCCGACGTCGTCCCCTACGACTTCACCGGCCTCGCGGAGACGGTTGGACGGTACGCGCGCGAGGTGGAGAAGCTCCACAAGGACAAGCAGGAGGAGGTGCGCGAGCGGAACCGGCAGATCGACGAAGGGGTCTTCACCGCAACGGCGGACCCGCGCGAGCGCTACGTGCCGCCCGCCAAACAGGAGATCCCGCCGCACCTCAATTTTGCCCCGCTCGGCAACGCGGTGGACGCGCTCACCCGCGCCGCCGACCGCTACGAGAAGGCCTTCGCCGCAGCGCAGGCGAGCCGCGCCGCGCTTGCTCGCCCCGAGGCGCGCGCGCTCAACGGCACGCTGCTCAGAGCCGAGCGCGCGCTCACCCGCGCCGACGGCCTGCCCCGCCGGCCGTGGTATCGCCATCAGGTGTACGCACCCGGCTTCTACACGGGCTACGGCGTCAAGACGCTCCCCGGCGTGCGCGAGGCGATCGAACAGAAGGCTTGGACGGACGTGGACGAGCAGATCCGCCGGATGTCGCAGACGCTCGGGGCGGAAACCGAGCTGATCGACCGCGCCGCCGAGCAACTCGAGCAGCTCACGCCGTAGCAACGAGCAACGGTGGCCCGCGCGTCGTGACCCCGCGACATTGACTCCCCGGCCCGCCCTCACCACTATGCGGGGGGAAACGAACCCCGGGAGGCTGCATGAAGCACCTCACACCGGCGGCTGCGCTCACCGCCTTCCTGCTATTGCCCGCCGCGGCGCTGCCGGCGCAACGGGAGGTGCCCTACACCTACCAGGGCACGGTCCACACCGTGAACGTCCGCACGGGCTCACTGGACCTCCTCACGGGGGTGGGACACGCGGTGCGGGTCGTACAAATCCGCGTCCTCCCCACCGCGCTGATCGCGAGCGAAGGCAGGTCCATCTCCCTGGGCGACCTCGCGCCCGGCGCCGTGGTGCGCGCCGACTGCCGGCTGACCGACGCCGGACTGCTCGCCGACCGGATCGAGGTCAAGCGGGGTGACCCGTGATCCGGGCGACCGTCTGGGCGGCCGCGGCGCTGGCACTGGCGACGGCCGCCTGCCAACGGCTCAAGCCCGGCGACCCGCTCCCTGGGCTCACGCGTGCCGAGCGCGAGCGTTTCAAGCAGGGCAAGGTCGTGTTCGACTCGGTGTTTACGCCGCAGACGGGACTCGGGCCCCTGTTCAACTCGATCGCGTGTGGGCAGTGTCACGAAGACCCCGTCGCGGGCGGCAGTGGCGACGAAGTCGAGGTGCACGCCACCGTCGTGAGGGCCGGATTGTGCGATCCGCTCGCCGGCGAAGGTGGCCCCGTGATCCAACAGGCCACGACGCCCGCACTCAAGCAAGCCCTCGGGATTGACCGGGAGCCGTTCCCGCCCTCCGCGCCCGTCCGCGCCTCGCGGACGTCGCCGGTGGTCTTCGGCCGAGGTCTGCTCGACGCCGTTCCCGACTCGGTGCTCCTGAGGTACGCCGACCCCGACGACCGGGATGGCGATGGCATCTCGGGGCGACCCAATCGGTTCTTCGACGGCCGGATGGGTCGCCTGGGGCGCAAGGCGTTCGTGCCGACGCTCGACGAGTTCAATGCGGGGGCGTTCGTCCTCGAGCAAGGCATCACGAACCCCGCGGTGCGCACCGAGGAAACGATCGGCGGGCAGCCGATCCCGGCCGGCGTCGATCCAACCCAGGACCCGGAGATCAACCAGGACGCGCTCGACCTGACCAACGCGTTCATGCGCTTTCTCGCGGCGCCGACCCCCACGCGGGCCGGCAAGGAGGGAAAACGGGGCCGGGCGGTGTTCTCGGAGATCGGCTGCGCTGCCTGCCACATCCCGACGCTGCGCACGGGCAACCACTCGGTGCGCGCCCTGCGGAACAAGGAGGTCGCGGCCTACACGGACCTCCTGCTGCACGACATGGGCCCTGACCTGGCCGATATCTGCCTCGGTCTCGCGACTCCCTCCGAATTCCGGACGGAGCCGCTGATGGACCTGCGGGACGCGAAACGTTTCCTGCACGACGGCCGGGCCACGACGCCCGAGCAGGCGATCGACCTGCACGGCGGCGAGGGGGCCGCTGCACGCGATCGCTTCAAAGCCCTTCCCGCCCGCGATCGGGCCGCGCTGATCGCATTCCTCAAGACGTTGTAGTGCGCATCCTGCCGGCGCTGGCCCTGGTCGCCGGCGCCGCGGACGGCCAGGACCTCCAGCACGCCGCCGACGCGCGTTACCGCGCGCAACGGCTCGCCATGGTGGAACAGCAGATCGCCGCACACGGCGTCCGCGATCCGGCGACGCTCTCCGCCATGCGTACTGTCCCGCGCCACGCATTCGTCCCGGCCGAGCAGCGCGACCGCGCCTACGGAGACCACCCCCTGCCGATCGGCTTCGGCCAGACCATCTCGCAGCCCTACATCGTGGCCTACATGACCGAGACGATCCGGCCCAAGGCGGGCATGCGGGTCCTCGAAGTCGGCACGGGATCGGGCTACCAGGCGGCGATCCTGGCCGCGATCGGGTGTGAGGTGTATACGGTCGAGATCTTCGAGGCCCTCGCCACCAGCGCGCGCGAGCGCCTCGAGCAGCTGGGGTTCGGGAACGTTACTGTCCGTCACGCGGACGGATACGACGGCTGGGCAGCCGCGGCGCCGTTCGACGCCATCCTGGTGACCGCAGCCGCCGGATTCATCCCGCCGGTACTCCTGCGCCAGCTGAAGCCCGGTGGTCGCATGGTGATTCCCGTGGGAAGCGTGTACGGCGTCCAGAACCTCATCCTGGTCGAACAGGACGCGGCGGGCGACCTGCGCACACGGAACCTCCTGCCGGTGCGCTTCGTGCCGATGTTGAGCGGCCTGCGCTGAGCCCCGTGGCGCGAGTCGCCCGACCGCTGGCCGTGATGCTGCTGTCAGCCGGCACCGTTGCGTACGAGATTCTCCTCGCCCGAGTTTTTGCTATCGAGTACTTCCACCACTTCGCCTACATGGCGATCGGCATCGCCATGCTCGGCTCGGGCGTGAGTGGTACGGCATGGGCGCTGGCCGGAGGGATGCGATACCGACGCGCTGCACCGTGGTTCGTCTGGGCCAGCACGCTGACCGCCGTGACGCTCACGCTGAGCCCCACCTTGGTGCACCTCATCGCGTTGGATCCGACACAGCTGGCGTGGGATCTCGCGCAGTGGCCGCGCTTGGCCCTGGTGTACCTGCTTCTCGCCCTGCCATTCAGCGCCGGAGCCTTCGCGGTTGTCCTGGCTCTCACCCTGGAGCCGGATCACCTCGGACGGATCTATGGCGCCAGCTTTCTGGGCGCGGGGCTGGGCGCCGCCCTGGCTCTGGGAATCCTCTGGGTGGCGTCGCCGGCGCGGGCGCTCGCGCTGCCGGCGGTCGTGGCGTCCGCCGGGGGCGTCGTGGCTGCGCACGGCGCCGTGCAGTCCTGGCGGACCGTGTCTCTGGCGTGGCTACCCGTCCTGGTCGCCGTCGCGGTGTTTCAGCGACCCCTCTGGCGAATCGCCGTCACGCCGTACAAGGGGTTGCCGCAGGTGGAAGCCTACCCGGCGGCGCGCCGGACAGCCGAGCGCGCGAGCCCGGAGGGGTGGGTCGTGGCCGTGGCCGCGCCCGCCTTCCGCTTCGCTCCCGGTCTCTCGCTCGCATTCCGCGGGCAGTTCTCCAGCCAGACGGCCCTCTTCGTAGACGGACAAATCGCCGGGGCCGTTGCCAGCTGGGACAGCGGAGCCACCGGGGTCGAGGTGCTGGACTGGCTTCCGTCCGCCGCGCCGTACGCCCTGGGGAGCCAGCGCCGAGTGCTCATCATCGGGGCGGGCGGCGGGACTGAAGTCTCGAACGCCCTGGCCCATGGGGCCCGGAGTGTCACAGCCGTCGAGCTGCATCCGGACATCGCCAGGCTGACCGAGGAGCTGGCGCGGCCGGTGCCGCCGCCGGCCGTTCGGTCGCGCGTGCAGTGGATCGTCGGGGACGCACGCAGCTATGTGGCGCGCGCCGGCGAGCAGTTCGACCTCGTAACGCTCGGCCCCGCTGGAGGATTCGGTGCGAGCGTCGCCGGGATTCATTCCCTGAACGAGGACTTCTTGCACACCGTCGAAGCTTACGCGGCCTACCTTGACCGGCTGAGCGAGGGCGGTGTGCTCGCCATCACGCGCTGGCTCACCGTGCCGCCCCGCGAGAACGTGCGCGTGATTCTCACCGCGGCCGAGGCGCTGCGGCGCAGGCAGCCGGACGCGCCGCCGGGGCTCGCTGTGGTCCGCACCTGGGCCACGGGGACGGTTCTCGTCAAGCCCGCCGGGTTCACGGTGGCGGAGATCGAGGGCTTGAGAACGTGGGCGACCCGGTGCCGCTTCGACGTCGACTGGTTCCCCGGCACTGGCCGTCCCGCCCCCGCATTCAACCAGCTCGATGAGCCCACACTTTTCCTCGCCGCGGCGGCGGCCGCGGCGGGACGCGCCGCAGCTGCCCGATTCGCCTCCACGTACCCGTTCGATGTGAGACCCGCGGACGACGCGCGACCGTATCCGCACCACTTCGTCCGCACGCGCTCGCTCGGAGCGTTTGTGACGAGTGATCGGGGGAGCTGGTTGCCGTTCGTGGAATGGGGCTCGGTAGCCCTCCTGGCCACGCTCTGCCAGAGTGTCGTGCTGGCAGGCCTCCTCCTGCTCGTGCCGGCCGCGCTGCGCTCCCGCGCGCCGGGGGGTCGGCCGACCCTCAGGCTCATCGGCTATTTCACGGCGATCGGTCTCGGCTACCTCACCGCTGAAATCGCCGCCATTCAGCAGCTCGGTCTCCTGTTGGGGCACCCCATCTACGGCGTCGCTGTGGCGCTGGCCGCTTTTCTCGTCGCCTCCGGCGCAGGAAGCGTGTGGTCCGACCGCGTGCGCCCGGCGCGCGGATGGCGCGTGCCTGCTACGGTCGCGGTGATGTTGTTGATCTGCTCCGCTTTCCTGCTCCACCTCGTGCATCTGCTCCAGCCGAGCCCCTGGATGGCGCGGGCCGCCGTGGCCGTCCTGGCTTTGGTGCCGCTCGCGTTTACGATGGGGCCTCCCTTCCCGATCGGGCTCCGCCTGCTGGCGGGCGGTGATCCGCCACTGGTGGCATGGGCCTGGGCGGCGAACGGCTTTGCCTCCGTCATTGCCGCACCACTCGCCGCCCTGGTCGCGTTGGAAGCCGGCTCCAGGGCGCTCTTCCTGGTCGGCGCCGTGGCTTATGCCGGCAGCGCCGCCCTGGTCGGTTGGGGCGTGCCCGCAGGGCGGAGTGGCGCGAGCCCAGCCTTGGGGGTTGAACAACCCCGCGGCGGGTGATTAGGATGTTTCGGCCAATAAATTCCACGTGTCGCCGATGTCCTTTCTTTCCGTAGAGGGTGTCTCCAAGCGATTCGCCGGCGTGACCGCGGTCGACCACGTCTCCTTCGGGGTCGACCGCGGGCAGGTCGTCGGCTTCCTGGGGCCGAACGGCGCCGGCAAGACCACGACCATGCGCCTGATCACGCAGTTCTACGAGCCCGACAGCGGCGAGATCAAACTCGACGGCACGCCGCTGGCTGAAGCGGGCCGCGAGGCGAAGCGCCGGATCGGCTACCTCGCTGAGAACAATCCCTTGTACGGCGACATGCTGGTCGCGGACTACCTGGCGTTCATCGCCGACCTGCGGGAGCTCGCCGACCTGACGCGTCGGCGCGCGATCGACGCGGCCGTGGCGTCCACCGGCATCGCGAGCGTGTACTACCGGCCGATCGGCGAACTGTCGAAGGGGTACCGCCAGCGCGTCGGGCTGGCGCAGGCGATCCTGCACCACCCCGATCTGCTGGTGCTCGACGAGCCGACCGAGGGCCTCGACCCGAACCAGCGGGTGGAGATCCGCCGGCTGATCGGCGAGCTCGGCAAGGACCGCACGGTGATCCTTTCCACCCACGTCCTCTCCGAGGTGCAGCACACTTGCTCGCGGCTGCTCGTCATCAGCCGCGGCAAGATCGTCGCCGACGGCGCGGTGGACCGGCTGATCCAGCAGGCGGAGGGCGCGGTCGAGATTGCGGTGGAGGCGGAGGGCGACGGCGTCGCCGATGCGCTCGGTGGACTAACCGGCGTCCGGGACGTCCTGCCGGCGCGCGCCGCGCGCGACGGCCGCGTCGCGGTCACGCTCACCGCCGACGGCAGCCGCGACCTGCGGCCGGAGATCTTCGCGCTTGCGAAGTCGCGCGGCTGGACCTTGTACGAGCTGCATCAGGAGCAGGCGAGCCTGGAAGACTTGTTCCATCAGCTCACCCGAGGCGATGCATGAACGCGGTCCTCACGATCGCGCGGCGCGAGCTGAAGGCGCTGTTCGACCAGCCGACGGCTTATATCCTGCTGGTCGTCTTCACGGCCGTGAACGGCTTTCTGTTCTTCCGGCAGGTAGAGCTGTACGGCGTCGCGTCGCTCCGGCCGATGCTCGACTTCCTGCCGTGGCTCCTCTTGTTCCTCGTCCCCGCGGTCACCATGCGGGCGCTCGCCGAGGATACCCGCAGCGGTACGCTCGAGGTCGTGCTGGCGCAGCCGGTCACCGAGCTCGAGCTGCTGGGCGGCAAGTACGCCGGGCAACTCCTCTTCCTCCTGATGGCGCTCGCCATCACGCTCACGCTGCCTTTCGGGCTCGCCCTCGGGGCGGACCTCGAAGTCGGGGTTCTGGTGGCGCAGTACATCGGCGCGGCGCTGCTCATCGGGGGGCTCGCCGGCGTGGGCGTCTGGGCCTCGAGCGTCACCGGCAATCAAATCACCGCGTTCATTCTGGCCGTCGGGACGATGTTCGTGCTCGTCCTCGTCGGGCTCGATCCCCTGATCGTGGGACTCCCGCCCCGTCTCGGCGCCATCGCCGCGTCGCTGGGCGTGCTCTCGCACTTCACGGGAATCGAGCGTGGAGTGATCGACCTGCGCGACGCCGTCTACTTCGCAACACTCGCCGCGCTGTTCCTGCTCCTCGCCTACTTCGCCCTGATGCGCCGCAAGCTCACGGCGCGCGGGGCGCCCCTGCAGCGGCTACGGCTCGGAACCGTACTGCTCGTGGCGGCGATGATCGTCGTGAACCTGTTCGGGCGGCACATCGCGGGCCGACTCGATCTCACGCCGGCAAGGACGTTCACCCTGTCGCGCGCCACGAAGCAGATCCTCAAGAGTCTCCCGGACATCGTCACCATCAAGCTGTTCGCCTCCGTCGCGCTGCCGCCCGAGGTCTCGTTCCTGAAGCGCGACGTGGACGACCTGCTCCGCGACTACCGTAGCGCGGGCGGCGGCAAGGTGAAGCTCGTGGTACAAGACCCATCTGCTGACAGCGCGGCGCTGCGCGAGGCCCGTACCCTGGGCATCCCGCCCGTCCAGTTCAACGTGGTGGGACGCGCCGAGCTGCAGGTGAAGGAGGGCTACCTCGGCATCGCGGTGCGTTACGCCGACGCCGTGAAGACGATTCCGTTCGTGCGGCAGACGGACGACCTCGAGTACCGGCTCACCTCGGACATCCGGTCGCTCGCGCGCCCCGAGAAGCCCGTCATCGGGTTCGGTGAGATCAGCAACCAGGCCGCGGCGCGAGCGCGGAGGTCGTTCGACGCGCTGCGGGAACAGCTGCAGCGCACTTACGACGTGCGCTCGGTCGCGTTCACCGACACGAGCATCGCACCCGACGTCAAGGTGCTGGTTTTCGCGGGCACGCCGGATTCGCTTCCGAGCCGGCAGCTCAGCACCCTGAAGACGTTCCTCGATCGTGACGGCAGCCTGCTCCTGATGTCCTCCGGCATGGAGCTCTCGACGCAGGGACCCTTCGCGTTCTCGCGACTCGTGGGCTGGAACGATCTGCTCACGCCGTACGGCGTGTCGCTCGCTTCCGACATGGTTTACGACCTCGCCTCGAACGAGCGCGTGGCATTCCCGTCGCAGTACGGCCAGGTGCTCCTGTCCTATCCTTTGTGGTTGCGGGGGCTCAGCACCAAGGCTTCCCCCGTGAACGCCGAGCTCGACGGGGTGCTCCTCCCGTGGGCCTCGAGCGTCGACACGACCAAGGCGCTGCAGGGGTCGGTCACGCCGCTCTTCGTCACGAGTCGCGCGGGCGGCGTGCAGGAGACCACGGCCCTCCTCGATCCCTCGCGGGAATTCCGCCGCGACAGCCTCCAGACGCGGCTCCTGGCAGTCATGGTCAATCCCCTCGCCCACGACAGCGCGAGCGTGGTGCGCGGCCGGCTCGTGATCGTGGGCAGCTCCGACTTCGCAAGCGACCGCTACGCCCGGAACTCGCCGGAGAACATCGTGTTCGTGGCGAACGCCATTGACTGGCTCGCACAGGACGAAGCGCTGGTGACGATCCGGTCCAAGAATCGCTCGCCGCCTCGCCTCGTGTTCACGAGCGCCACGAAGCACGACGTCGTGAAGTACGGCAACATCATCGGCGTGCCGGTGCTCGTGATCGTGGCGGGGAGCCTCAGGCTCTGGCGGCGCCGCCGGATCACGCAGCAGGCATACCGGCCGCTCGCCGCCCCCCACCCGGAGACAGCATGAGCGCGCGCCATCTGAAGATCATCGCGCTCGCCTTTGCGGGGCTGCTGCTCGCTTGGGGCGCGAGCGAGCTGTTCTCCCGCGGCTCGCATGCGGCCCCGGATACTCTCACCCTTCCGGCGCTTGCGCTGGGGGACGTGGACACGATCGCCGTCACCACCGGGACGGACTCCGTCGTGCTCGCCAAGCAATCGTCCTCGGTGTGGGTCGTCAACGGCTACCGGGCGGGGCCCGACGCCGTGAACGAGCTGGTGCAGGCGCTCAAGGACACCGTGCAACCCGAGCTCGTCGCCCAAGACTCCTCCTCGTTCCGCCGCCTCGAGGTGGACAGCGCAACCGGCCGCTGGCTCCGGATCAGGGGCGGCGGCAGGCCGCTCCTCGACCTCATCGTCGGCGCGCGCGGCTCGGAGTATTCGAGCGCATACGTCCGGCGCCCCAGCGACAGTCGGGCGTACCTGTGGCGCGGCCGGCTGGCGCAGCTCGTGAGCCGCACGCCGGACGAGTGGCGCGACAAGCGCATCGCGGCGGTGGAGCCCGACAGCATCGCGGTCGTCGCCGTCGAGCGCGGCCCGGACCGCTACACGCTGAAGCGCGCGGGGCAGACCTGGACGCTGAACGGCGTCGCGACGGACTCCGGCGCCGTGCCCAGGGCGCTCGAGAGATACCGCACGATCGTCTCCGCGGGCTTCGCCACACGCGCCCAGGCGGACTCGGTGCGCGGGCGGCGGCCCGCGCGCCGCCTCACCTTGCGGAGCGCGCACGGGGGGACGCTCCTCGCCCTCGTCTTCGACTCCATCCCCGGCGGGTTCTGGGCGCGGCGCACCGGCGGCACCGCCGCGGGCGGCGACCCAGGCACCGTGTACCGCATGAACTCGTGGGACGTGGACGGACTCACGCCCGCGAGCCGCGCGCTCCTACCCGCCGCGCCGTAGCGTACGGGGGCTCACCCAAGCCCTTGGCTTCGAGGATTTTGGCGTCTATCTTGCGGGGCTCACATGGCGGACCTCACGCTGTCGCGGAGCCAGCTGTTGCTCCTCGCGGGGACGGCCAACCGGCCACTCGCGGAAGAGATGGCTCAACACCTGGGCCAGCCCCTGTGCGCCGTGACGATCCGCCGCTTCGCCGACGGGGAGATTTTCGTCAAGATCGACGAAAACGTGCGCGGCCGGGATGTGTTCATCATCCAGCCGACCAACCCGCCGGCCGAGAACTACCTGGAGCTGTTGCTGCTGATGGACGCGGCGCGGCGGGCGAGCGCGGCCCGGGTCACGGCGGTGTTGCCGTACTTCGGCTACGCGCGCCAGGACCGCAAGGATCAGCCTCGCGTCGCGATCAGTGCGAAGCTGATGGCGAACCTGATCACGCACGCAGGGGCGGACCGGGTGCTGGGGATAGACTTCCATTCCCACCAGCTGCAGGGGTTTTTCGACATCCCGGTGGACCACCTGTACGCGGCGCCGGTGTTCGTGAGTCACTACCGCCAGAAGAACCTGTACGATCCGGTCGTGGTGGCGCCGGACGTCGGCTCGGCGAAGATGGCGCGCGGATACGCGAAGCGGCTGAACGCGTCGCTGGCGATCATCGACAAGCGCCGCCCCTCGGCGAACGTGGCCGAGGTCGTGAACGTGGTGGGCGAGGTGGACGACAAGGACTGCCTCATCCCCGACGATATGATCGACACGGCGGGGACCATGACCGAGGCGGCGGCGGCGCTGAAGCGTCTCGGCGCGCGCCAGATCTACGCGTTCGCCTCGCACGCGCTGCTGTCTGGTCCGGCGGTGGAACGGCTGCGCGCCTCGCCGATCGACGAGGTCGCGGTGACGAATACGATTCGGATTCCCGAAGACCGGTACTTCGAGAAGCTCAAGGTGCTGTCGATCGCGGGGCTGATGGCGAAAGCCATCGGGTACGAGCACTCCAACCAGTCGGTGAGTTCGCTGTTCGATTGAGCGCACCGGGCAACGTGCAACCTATAACGTGTAACTGACTTTATGGCACAAATCGTATCCCTGGCGGCGACCCCGCGGCAGGCGACCGGCAAGGGGGCCGCGCGGCGGGCGCGCTTCAAGGGCAAGGTCCCCGGGGTGATTTACGGGCACGGGCGCGACAGCCAGCCGCTCGAAGTCGAGGCCAAGGCCCTCGAGAAAGCGCTCCAGGGCATCGAACCCGCGAGCACCATCATCGAGCTCACCGTGGACGGGAAGCAAACGAGGACGCTGATCCGCGAGATCCAGCGCCATCCGGTCCGGCCCGACATCATCCACGTGGACTTCTACGAGATCCATGCGGAGGAGAAGGTCACGCTGAAGGTGCCCGTTCACCTCGTCGGCAGCCCCGATGGGGTGCGCAACGCCGGGGGCGTGCTCGATCAGGTGACGCGCGAGGTCGAGATCGAGGTGCTGCCGGAGAACATTCCGGACCGCGTCGAGCTGGACGTGACGGCGCTGCAGATCGGCGACTCGCTGCACGTGCATAACCTCCTCATTCCCAACGCCACGATCCTCACGGCGCCCGAGCTGACGATCGCGACGGTCGTCCCGCCGCGGGCCGAGGAAGTGGCGGCGCCGACGCCCGAGGCCGCCGCCGAGGTCGCCGAGCCCGAGCTCATCCGCAAGGTGCGCGAGGGCGAGGAGGAGGAGGGGGAGGCGGCCGCCGAGGGCGGCGCCAAGCCGGAGGCCAAGGGCGCCCCCCCCTCCGGCGCACCGGCGAAGAGCGAGAAGGGCGAGAAGGCCGAGAAGCCCAAGGGCGGCAAAGAGAGCTGACGCTTGCGCGCCGTGGTCGGCCTCGGGAATCCCGGTCCCGAGTACGCGGCGACGCGCCACAATGTCGGCTACTGGTTGGCGGACGCGCTCGTCGCGCGCTGGGGGCTTCCCCCCTTCCGGCGCGGCGAGCGCGCGCGCGTCAGCGAAGGCGTGGTGAACGGCGTCCCGGTTCGCGTGCTCAAGCCCACGACCTTCATGAACCGGAGCGGCGCCGCGCTCGCCTCGCTGCGCGCCGACGCTTCCTTCAACCCTGCCACCGATCTCCTGGTGCTCGTGGACGACTTCCAGCTCCCCTGTGGCACGTTCCGGCTGCGGGCCGGGGGCTCGGCGGGCGGCCATAACGGCCTCAAGAGCATCGAGGGCGCCCTGCAGTCGCGCGAATACCCGCGGTTGCGGATCGGCGTGGGCCCGCTCCCCGAGGACGCGGGCGACTGGGCGGAGTACGTGCTCGCGCCGTTCACTCCCGAACAGGTGGCCCAAGTCGAGGCGCTGATGCCGCAGTTGATCGACGCCGTGGACCAGTGGGTACGTGAGGGAATTCGATGACCGCGAGTCTGTTCCGCTACCTCCCGATTCTGGGCGGCCTCGTCGGGCTCGTCGTCGCCTGGCTGCTGTACGCGAGCGTCCGGCGCCAGGCGGACGGCTCGCCGGCGATGCGCGACCTCGCCGAGCTGATCCGCACGGGGGCCATGGCCTTTCTGCGACGCGAATACAGCGTCCTCATCCCGTTCATCGTGGCCGTGGCCGCCCTACTCGCTTGGACGATCGGCTGGCGCACCGCCGTGGCCTTCGTAGGCGGCGCCGTGTCGTCGATCCTCGCCGGGTTCTTCGGAATGAGCGCCGCCACGCGCGCGAATGTGCGGACGGCGGAGGCCGCGCGAGCGAGCGGCCAGGCCCGGGCGTTGCGCGTCGCGTTCAACGGCGGCGCCGTGATGGGCCTCGCGGTGGCGAGCCTGGGCCTCCTGGGCGTCGGCGCGGTGTTGCGCGCCTGGCTCGGCATCGCGAGCGATGCGGCGACCTGGCGCACGTTCAGCGAGATCATCTCGGGGTTCGCCATGGGCGCGTCGTCCATCGCCCTGTTCGCGCGCGTGGGCGGCGGCATCTACACCAAGGCCGCGGACGTGGGCGCGGACTTGGTCGGCAAGGTCGAGGCCGGGATCCCCGAGGACGACCCTCGCAACCCCGCGACCATCGCGGACAACGTGGGGGACAACGTCGGCGACGTCGCGGGAATGGGCGCGGATATCTTCGAGTCCTACGTCGGTGCGACCATCGCCACCATCGCCATCGGCGCCACGAGCGAGCTCGTGGGAAATCGCTTCAACGCCGTCGCGCTTCCCGTGCTGTACACCCTCGCCGGCCTCGCGGCGAGCCTCGTCGGGATCGCGTCGCTGCGGGTGCTCGAGCGCGGCTCGCCGCAGAGCGCACTGCGCTGGAGCACGTTCATCGCAGCCGGCTTGTTCCTACTCGGGGCCTACCTGATCAGCCGCTCCGTCGATCCCGGCGTGGTCGGAGGGGACCGCTCCCCGCTCCCCGCGCTGGGCTCGTTCTACGCCGTCGTCTCGGGCACGCTCGCCGGGATCGTTATCGGGCTGCTCACGGAGTATTACACGTCGGCCGCGCCGATCCGCGACATCGCCGACGCCTCCCGCACCGGTCCCGCGACCAATCTCATCGCCGGGCTCGCCGTCGGCCTGCGCAGCGCCGTCCCGTCGGTCCTGATGATCTGTGCCGCGATCTACGTGGCGTTCCAGTCCGCCGGGCTGTACGGCATCGCGATCTCCGCCGTCGGGATGCTCGCGACCGTCGGCATCACCATGTCGGTGGACGCCTACGGCCCGATCGCCGACAACGCCGGCGGCATTGCCCAGATGAGCGGGCTCGGGCCCGAGGTCCGCCGGATCACGGACGGTCTCGACGCCCTGGGCAACACCACGGCCGCGATGGGCAAGGGCTTCGCTATCGGGTCGGCGGCGCTCACCGCCCTCGGCCTGTTCAGCGCGTACGCCACCGCCGTGCGGCTCCCCGCCGGCGGGCTCGACCTCGTGAACCCGATGGTCGTGATCGGCTTCTTCCTCGGCGGCTGCATCCCGTTTTTTATCGCCGCGGTCACACTGACCGCTGTCGGTCGCGCAGCCCAGGGTATGGTCCAGGAGGTCCGCCGCCAGTTCCGCGAGATCGCGGGGTTGATGGAGGGAACGGCGCGCCCCGACTCGGCGCGCTGCGTGGACATCTCCACCCGCGCCGCGTTGCGGGAGATGATCGTCCCCGGCGTCACCGCGGTCCTCGCGCCCGTCGTGGTCGGCAAGGGCCTCGGTATCCACGCGCTGGGCGGCCTGCTCGCGGGCGCCACGCTCACGGGCGTCCTGCTCGCGCTGTTCATGGCGAACGCGGGCGGCGCATGGGACAACGCGAAGAAGCACATCGAGGGCGGCGCGCACGGGGGGAAGGGTTCGGAGTCCCACAAGGCCGCCGTGGTGGGCGACACGGTCGGAGATCCGTTCAAGGATACCGCGGGGCCCTCGATGAACATTCTGATCAAGTTGATGTCCGTGGTCAGTCTGGTTCTCGCTCCCTGGCTCATTCGGTAAGTGCTCCGCCTGGGGATCGTCGGCCTCCCGAACGTCGGCAAGTCGACCTTGTTCAATGCCCTGACCTCCTCCAAGGCGGCCGCGGCCGAGAACTACCCCTTCTGCACCGTCGAGCCCAACGTGGGCGTCGTCGAAGTCCCGGACCCGCGGCTCGACAGGCTGTTCGAGATCGTCAGGCCGAAGAAGCGAGTCCCGGCGGTGGTCGAGTTTGTCGACATCGCCGGCCTCGTGAAGGGGGCATCCCAGGGCGAGGGGCTGGGCAACCAGTTTCTCTCCCACATCCGCGAGGTGGACGCGATCGTGCATGTGATCCGCTGCTTCGAGGATCCCGACGTCGTGCACGTGATGGGACCGGTCGATCCCGTGCGTGACCACGACGTCGTGACCAGCGAGCTCGCGCTCGCGGATCTCGCGGTCGTCGAGCGCCGGCTCGAGAAGACGCGCAAGACCGCGCGCGCGGGCGACAAGGACGCCCAGGCCGAGGTCGTGCTGCTCGAGCGCGTCGTGGAGGAGCTCAATGCAGGCCGCGGCGCCCGTGAAGCCGGCGAGGGCGAGCAGGCGGTCCGGTTCCTGCGACAGCTCGGACTCCTCACCGCGAAGCCGATCCTCTATGCCGCGAACGTCAACGAGGACGACCTCGCCTCGGGCGGCGGCAAGTGGATCGCGCAGCTCTCCGCCGCAGTGCAGGCACATCATGAGGAAGCGGAGGTCGTCCCTTTCTCCGCCAAGTTCGAAGCGGAGCTGGCGGAGCTCTCAGGGAAGGAGCGGACCGAGTACCTCGCCAGCGCTGGCGTCGCGGAGCCCGGGCTCGACCGCCTGATCCACGCTGGCTACCGGCTGCTCGGCCTCCTCACGTTCTTCACCGTGGGTGAAAACGAGGTGCGCGCCTGGACGCTGCACCGCGGCGACACGGCCTTTCACGCGGCCGGGGAGATCCATTCCGACTTCCAGCGCGGCTTCATCCGTGCCGAGACCGTGTCGTTCGAGGAGTTCGCGAAAGCGGGGTCGTACAAGGCGGCGCGGGAGCAGGGGCTGGTGCGGAGCGAGGGGCGGGACTACGTGGTGAAGGACGGAGACATTCTGCTGTTTCGGTTCAACGTCTGAATCGAGCCGTCAGCCATTGGCCGTTGGCAGATGCGGCATGCCTGATGGCTATCCAAATCGCAGGCAGTACACCGGCGGCAGGTGCTCCGAGACCGCCTCCCAACTGTCCCCCTGATTCTCCGACACCCAGAGCGATCCGGTCGTCGTGCCGAAGGCGAGACGATCCCCCGTTTCGTCCACGTCGAGCGCGTGGCGATAGGTGAGATCGTAGGCGTGCTCCTGCGGCAGGCCCTTGGTCAGCACCTGAAAGTTCTCGCCCCCGTTCCGGGTGCGCGCCACCACCACGCGACCCTTCGCCGGGATCCGCTGCTCGTCACTGACGCCCGGGACGAACCACGCCGTCTCCGGGTCGGCGGGATGCACCGCCACGGCAAATCCGAACGCCGACGGCTTGACTGTCTTGATCTCCTGCCAGGACGTCGCCCCATCGGTGGAGCGGAACACCCCGTTGTGGTGCTGGACCCAGAGCACGTCGGGATTCGACGGGGA
Organism: Gemmatimonadales bacterium; assembly: GCA_035763805.1. Taxonomy (GTDB): domain Bacteria; phylum Gemmatimonadota; class Gemmatimonadetes; order Gemmatimonadales; family GWC2-71-9; genus DASUAL01. The sequence goes on along the minus strand of DASUAL010000083.1, from coordinate 28,026 downwards.
TTCTACCATATGGTGGGGGTCCTGGACGTGCGGGTCAAACTGGCGCTCGGCGGGCATGTACGCCGCGCGCATCCCCTGGGCGCGGCATTCCCAGCCCGCGCCACCGTCCCGCGTCATCCACACCCCGCCGCACGACACGGCGACTCTCACGCAGCGCGGGTCGCGCGGATCCACGCATATCGAATGCACCCCCGGCAGCTCCGCCCCGCCGCCGAACCATTCCCGGCGCTTGGGATGGTTCCACAGCGCCTCGACGAGCTGCCACGAGGAGCCGCGATCGCGCGAGCGGAACAGGCCGCCGGGGAGCGTGCCGCACCACAGGGTCCCCGGCTCCGAGGCGTGGCCGGCCTCGAGCGCCCAGACCAGCTCCGTGTTCCAGGGGATCGGGCGGCCGGAATTGGGCTCCCGGTCGTCGAGCCCTTCAGGTTTGGGCGGGTACGCGGGCGTGGCGCACGGCTCCCAGGTGCGGCCGCCGTCCTTGGAGCGGTGCAGCTTCACGCCGAAGTGGCCGTGGCCGAGCGCGGTGTAGACCGAGCCGTCCCGGCGGTCCGGGAGCACCATCGACGCGTTGTCTGCCAGGAACTGCGTGCGCGTGATCGCCCAGCGCGCCCGAGGCCGCCCCTTGCGACGCTCGATCGTGAACAGACCCTTGCGGGTGGCGACGAAGAGGCGGGTGCTCATCCGCCCGAGAGTGCCTGCATCACGCACACCTCGCCGTCGGCCGGGACGGGATCGCTGAGTCTTGCGCGATCGCGAATCTGCCGCCCATTCACGAAGACGACCATGTGACGTCGGACGGCCCCCTGGTCGTCGAGCACGTACTCCCGCACCCGGGGGTTCGTGGCGAACACGTGCTCGAGCACCTCGCGCACCGTGCGCCCGTCCGCCGAGGCGGGCGGACAGGGGACATGCCGCTGAATGTTCTGAGTGAACGTCACGCGGGGCACGGCTCGGATGGTATGCGGAGGCCGCGTCCGGCGCTAGGGTGGGGTTCGGGAGAAGAGTTCTTGCTTCAGTACTTGCTCCACATCACAACAGCGCCGCAGTCGTGTCCCAACCCCCGCCGAAAGTCCCACGGCACGTTGACGGCGCCCCGGTAGATCTCCGCGCCGGCCAAGTCATCCGCGCGCCAAGACTCGAGCTCCTCGCTCGAGAGCAGCCACCGTCGAGATACAAGGGCGGCATACACAGCCGGCCGCCCCTCGGGATGACGGGGACACAGATGCCCATGCGGCAGCGTACCCGACGCTCGCGTCACCTCGGATGATACCGGTGATGCCTGCTACCGTGCCAGGGTCGGCTAGTCCCGCCCCGTCGGGCTCGCTGCCCCGTCGTGCACGCGGTTGCCGGGCTCCTGTTCTCGAACCGAGGTCGCCTGCCGCTCCGGCTGGAGCCGGATCTGCCTCTGCACCATGTCGCGGCCGATCCACACGACCTTGGTGCCGCACATGATGGCGTCCACCGGGTAGGGCTGGCGCGAGAACGACTGCCCGTCGGAGCTCGCCACCTGGGTCCCGGGGAAGTAGTACCAGCAGCGCTCACCGCTGGGATGGCTGTGGACGACGCCGACGGTGCCCATCCACCCCGCGTCCTCGCAGGTCTGCTTCGGTATCACGTGGGTCGACGTCGACTTCGCCGGATCGACGTCGGCCGGGGCGACACGGCTGACCACCACGGCCTCCCCCTGGATCTCGCCGATCATGCAGCCCATGAACTCGGTGGGATACGCGCGGTATTGCAGGGCAAGGTAGCGCCGGGCCTGCTCCGACAGGATCAGGGTCCGGACGACGACCGCGCTCGACGCGCTCGGCGCCGACGCGACTTCCAGGGGTCGGACCGGCTCCGGTTGCAGCGCAAGGAGCATCATCAAGCCCGCCGTCGCAGCGACGGCGCGCCCAACGCGCCCGAGCACCCACACACCAAGAGCCTGCATGCGGCCTTCCTTACGAACCTGCGCTGGAGATCGTTCATCTGTTGCGCTGTTGCTTCACTTCGCAAGACAAATGCCAGCGCCTGACGCATCGAACGCTGGCGGGCACAACTCCTTACTGAATTAATGATTGGACCCCCGATTAGGTCCCGTGATCCTAGTCACGCCGTGTCAAGCGAGCATCAAAACCGCGCGTTTCGCTGCTGAAAGTGTGACAAGGATCACGCACACCTGAGGACGGGATGTGGTGTGGGAGCCGCGCCTGCTTCGCTCCGACACTACAGCCCACGGCCGGCCGCTCCGCTAGAGCCGCCCGCCTACCGCGCGACGGCCGGACGGCCTATGTTTCGCCCCACAAGTCCCCTACTCGGCGCCGCACCTGCGCCGGGTCGCCCATGACCAAAGGGAGGTGGCATGACTCGTCGCTACGAGACGGTCTACATCTTTGACAGTGCCCTGGAAGAGCCCGCCATCAACGAGAAGCTCGAGCGGTTTCACGCCCTCCTGGCGAAGGAGGGCAAAGGCAGCGTCACGAACGTCGCCCACTGGGGAAAGCGCTCGCTCGCCTACCCTATCAAGAAGCGCGACGCCGGCTACTACGTCGTGGCGCAGTTCGAGGCGGCCGGCGACCTGCTCCCCGAGTACGAGCGCGCGGTCAAGCTCGACGAGGGCGTGCTGCGGTTCCTCGTAGTGGTCTCCGCAGGCCTGCCGGCGAAGCCGGAGGCCCCCGCCGCGGTGATCGCCGCGGACGTGGTCGACGAGATCGAGGAGGATGAAGCATGAGACGCCCTGCCAAGACGTGCCCCGTGTGCGAGTCCGGGGTACGCGTGCTCGACTACAAGGACGACCGCACCCTGGGCCGGTTCCTGACCGAGCGGGGCAAGATTCTTCCGAGCCGCCTGTCGGGAATGTGCGCGCGCCACCAGCGCCAGCTTGCGACCGCAATCAAGCGCGCACGCCAGCTCGCGCTGCTCCCGTACATCAAGGGGTACGTCGGCTGAGCTGGCGCCTGGTCCTCGCGACCGTGGCCTTCGCCCTCTGGGCGCCGCCGAGTCTCGTGGGACTGCCGTTCGTCGGACTGGTGGTCGCCACGCGACCGCGGACGACGGTGGAGTGGGGCGCCGCGGCCGCCGTCGGGCTGCCGAGCGTGGGCCTGCTGCTTGTGCCCGGCGGTGACCTCCTGACCGGCTTCATACGCGCGTACGCCGTGCTGGTCACGGCCGCGTTCGCGACGCTCACACGGTTTGCCCGGGGGGAGGCGAGCTTCTTGCGTCTGGCGGTCCGCGCGAGCCTCGTCGCCGGAGTCGCGGTGGTCGCGCTTGCGAGCGCCCGCTTCGGCAACTCCGTGTGGAGCGCGCTCCACTGGGAGGCGACGCGCGTCGCGAGCGCCACAATGCGGATGGTCGTTCAGATCGAGCCCCGGACGTTCGCGCTGTTCGAGCCGATCGTCCGGTTCGCGAGCGACACCTTGCCGGCCACGCTTGCGCTCCAGACGCTTGCGGGCCTGGCGCTCGCGTGGCAGTGGCACTGGCGCGTCGCCCGCAGCCCCCTCGGGCCGCCGCTCGCGCCGTTTCGCCAGTTCAGCTTCGGCGACCACTGGGTCTGGGTGATCGTGGCGTCGCTCGGCTGCGTGATCGCCCCGGTGGTGACCGGGCTCAAGCTGGCCGCGGTGAACGTGCTCATCGTGCTCGGGGCACTTTATCTCATCCGCGGCATCGCCATCGTGGTCGCGTTCTCGGGTGCGCTGGGTCTCGCCCCGGCCGTTCTCGTCGTGGGGGGGATCGTCGCCGCCGTGCTCGCAGTGCCGCTGGTCTTGCTCGTGCCTGGACTGGCAACTCTGGGCCTGTCGGATACTTGGCTGGAATTCCGGCGTCGCCTCAAGGCGCCGGCCTAAATCGTCATCGAGAGGGATCCTCAATGGAAGTCATCCTGCGGGAAGACGTGCAGCACCTTGGGGCGGCGGGCGAGGTCGTCAAGGTGAAGGACGGCTACGCGCGCAACTACCTTCTGCCGAAGGGACTCGCCTATCCCGCCACCGAGGCCAACAAGAAGAAGATCACCTACGAAGCAGAGCGGATCGCCAAGCAGCGCGCCGCCGAGAAGACCGCGGCCGAAGCGGAGGCGGTCCGGCTCGCCGAAGTCCACCTCAGCTTCCCCGTCAAGGTCGGCGAGGAGGACAAGCTCTACGGCTCCGTGACGGCGAGCGACGTCCAGCGAAAGCTCGAAGAGCTCGGGATCCGCGTCGATAAGCGCAAGGTGGACCTTCCCGAGCCGATCCGCGAGCTGGGCGAGTTTCGGGTCGCCATCAAGATCCATCCGGACGTCCGCCCCGAGATCCGGGTGAGCGTGGTGAAGGAGTAGCGATCCCCGCGTGGCCCGTAGCGCCGGCATCGCGTACGTCGACGGTCCCCGCCTGCGCCGCTCGCTGCTTGCGGCGGCGGACTGGGTGGCGGCCGGTCGCGACGAGCTGAACCGGCTGAACATCTTTCCGGTCCCGGACGGTGATACCGGCACGAACCTCTGCCTCACGCTCCGCGAGGTCGCGCAGGCATTGCGCGATCTCGGCGACGCCCCCCTCCCCCGCGTGGCGGAAGCGATGGCGAGCGCCAGCGTGCGCGGGGCCCGCGGCAACTCCGGGATGCTGCTGTCGCAGTTCCTGCTGGGGCTGCGCGACGGCTTGGGCGACCGCCTGACCGCGACCAGCCACGACCTCGCCCGCGCCATCGGCCGGGGCTTCGAGCGGCTGCATGGCTCTCTCGACGAGCCGGTCGAGGGCACCATCCTCACCGTTGCGCGCGAGACCTCCGATGAAGCCGCCCAGGCCCGGGAGGAGCCCGACCTCCAGGTGTTCATGCGGAGGCTCGTGGATCGAGCAGAGCAGGCGCTGCGACGCACCCCGGAGCTGCTCGCCGTGCTCAAGAGCGCGGGCGTCGTGGACGCGGGCGCGCAGGGATTCGTGCGCTTTCTCGACGGGGTGAAGCGGCTGATTGAGGAGGGGCACCTCGCGGAGGGCGCGGTGCACCGGCTCGTGCCGGACGCGGCCGCGCAGACCGAGGTTGAAGCTGTACGGGACTTCCGGTTCTGTACCGAGGTCATGGTCCGAAGTTCGGCGCTACCGTCGGGGCCCGACGTGCGCCGGGCGCTGCGCCCCCTCGGCGGTTCGATCGTCGTCCTGCAAACCGACGACCTGCTCAAGGCGCACATTCACACGAACACGCCGGACGCCGTGTTCGCACTGGGCAGGACCTGGGGCGCGGTCGAGTCCACGAAGGCAGAGGACATGCGCGCTCAGCACCGGGCGCTGCAGGCGAAGCGCGACATCGTGTTCGTGACCGACACGGCGTGCGACCTGCCGGACTCCATCGTCTTCGAGCACGAGATTGGTCTCGTGCCGACACAGCTGATTCTCGACGACCGGGTCTACCGCGATCGGCTGGAGCTCACGTCGGCCGAATTCTTCGGGCGGTTGCGGGCGGGCCACGACGCCACGACCTCCCAACCGACGCCCCAGGCCTTCGAGGAGGCCTTTCGGGACGCCGCCCGTGCGGGCGAGCACGTGATCGCCGTCGTGCTGTCCAAGGCGCTGTCCGGCACCTACGCCAGTGCGGAGGCGGCCGCCCGGCGGGTGGACCCCGATGGCCGCTCGATCACGGTGGTGAACAGCCGGGCGGCGAGCCTCGGCGAGGGCCTCCTGATCCTCCGGGGACTGGAGCTCGCGGGAGACGGATGGGCACCCGCCGCCATCGCCCGCGAGCTCGACCGCGTGCGAGACCAATCCGGCGGGTTCTTCACCGTTGACAACTTCGAGCGCCTGGTCCGCTCGGGACGGGTCGGGCGGGTGCGCGCGTGGCTCGGCACGAGGCTCAACATGAAGCCCATCATGGCGTTGTCTCGTGACGGTACGGTGGACCCGGTGGGCCGGGCACGGGGTCGCCCGACGCTGTTGCGCCGCGTGCTCGAACTGCTCGAACGCGTGCTCGCCGGCCGGCCGCGCCAGCTGCGGCTCGCCGTCGCTCACGCCGACATCCCCGAGTTCGCCGAGGAGCTACGCGACACGCTGGTCACGCGCTACCGGCCGAAGCAGTGCCTCGTCGGTCCCATCACGCCGGTGATCGCGGCCCACGCCGGGATCGGGGCGTGGGGGGTCTTCTTTCAGATCGAGGACGGAACAAACGCGTGAGCGGCGCGCTATGACTACCAAGAGCCGGGGAGGCCGTCCGGCGAAGCGGCCGGGCGTGGATGCGTTGAGGGCGGTGGGCCTCGTGACCGAGGCGCTGCTCGACCGCAAGGCGGTCGACCCGTTAGTGCTGGACCTCAGAGGGCTCACTGCCGCGACCGATTATTTCGTGATCGTCTCGGGCACGTCGGACGCACACGTGCGGGGGATGGCGGAGCACCTGATGACGGCGCTGGCGCCGAGCGGGCTCACGCCGCATCATGTTGAGGGGCTGGCGCAGGGTCGGTGGGTGTTGCTCGACTACGTGGACTTCGTGGTGCACGTGTTCCACCCCGAGTTGCGGGACTTCTACCAGCTCGAGCGGCTCTGGGGCGACGCGCCAGTGCTCGCTGCGGGTTCCCGACCGCGCGGACCGAAAGGATGACCCTCATGCGACGGATCGTGGGAACGGTGGCGGCGCTGGCGCTCATGAGCGCGGCGCCGCTGGCCGCTCAGTACTTCGGGCAGAACAAGGTCCAGTACAAGAGCTTCAACTTCCGCATCATTCAGACCGAGCATTTCGAGGTCTACTACTATCCGGCCGAGCGCGCCGCGGCGCTCGATGCGGCGCGCATGGCGGAGCGCTGGTACGTGCGCCTCTCGAAGGTGCTGCACCACGAGTTCCGGGGTCGCAAGCCGATCATCCTGTACGCGTCGCACTCGGACTTCCAGCAGACCAACGCGATCAGCGGGGAGATCGGCGAGGGCACCGGCGGCGTCACGGAGTTCTTCAAGCACCGTATGGTGTTGCCCTTCACGGGCTCATACGCGGAGCTCGAGCACGTGCTCGGCCACGAGATGGTGCATCAGTTCCAGTACGACGTGTACAGCCGCGGCCGCATCGGCGCGGGTGTGCAGACGCTCGTGAACGTGAATCCGCCGCTCTGGTTCATGGAGGGGATGGCGGAGTACTTGTCGATCGGCCCGATCGACCCGCACACCGCGATGTGGCTGCGCGACGCGTCGCTCGAAGGTCACCTGCCCACGATCGAGGAGATGAGCTACGACCCGCGGGTCTTCCCGTACCGGTTCGGGCATGCGCTGTTCGCGTACCTCGGCGAGAAGTGGGGCGACGAGGTGATCGGGGAGATCCTCCAGGCGTCGGCCGCGAGCGGCGTTGAGGGCGCGTTCAAACGGGCGCTGGGACTCGCGCTCGACGATCTCTCCGCGGAGTGGCGGGATGCGGTACAGACGACCTACCTGCCCCAGCTCGCCCAGCACTACCGCGCCCGCCGCATTGCCCAGCCGGTGCTCACGCGCAAGCGCTCGGAGGGCACGCTGCACATCGCGCCGGCACTGGCACCAGACGGCCGCGAGATTGCCTACTTCAGCGAGAAGAACTCCTTCTTCGTGGACCTGTATCTCGCGGATGCTGAAACCGGGCGCGTCAAGCAACGGCTGACCAAATCGACGATCAGCAGCAACTACGAGAGCCTGCGGTTCATCAACTCCGCCGGGTCGTTTTCGCCCGACGGGCGCCATTTCGCCATCGGCGCGAAGCACGGAGACCGCGACGATCTGGTGATCCTCGACGCCCGGAAGAACCGGGAAGTGCGGCGCATCCGGGTACCGCTGAACGGGCTCACGACCCCGGCCTGGTCCCCCGACGGGAAGCAGCTCGTCTTCACCGGCTACGACGGCGGCCTGTCCGACCTGTTCGTCGTCGACGCCGACGGCAGCGACCTGCGCCGCCTGACCAACGACAAGTACGCCGACCTGCAGCCGTCCTGGTCACCCGACGGCAAGACCATCGCCTTCACCACCGACCGGGGGCCCGACACGGATTTCGAGACTTTGCGGTTCGGAAACATGCGGATCGCCCTGTACCGCCTCGACACAGACCGGATTGAGGTGCTGCCGCGGATGGATCGAGGCAAGAACATCAACCCGGTGTGGGCGCCGGACGGGCGGGCGGTCGCGTTCGTCTCGGACCGCACAGGGATCAGCGATCTGTACTTGTACGACTTCACCGAGGGGAACCTCTACCAGCTGACCGAGGTGTACACGGGCGTCTCCGGCATCACGCCCCTCTCGCCGGCTCTGTCCTGGGCGCGCCAGGCCGACCGGCTGGCGTTCGCGTACTACGAGGACGGCGAGTACAACGTCTACGGTGTGGACAACCCGCGGTCTCTGCGGCGCCAGCCCTATCGGGAGCCCGCGACGCCCCCCGTGGCATCGCTCCTCGCCGCAGGGCGGCGCGACACGCCGCGCACAGCGGCACCGGCGCTCGCGGCCACACCCGCCGAGCAGCCCCGCGCGGCGGCATCGGTGTACCGTTCGCCCACCGGCTTCCGCGCCTCCGGAGCCGCGCCCCAGCGGGCGGAGTCCACGTTCGCGCCCGCACCGATCTCGGTTCGCACCTTGCTCGACTCGGCGTCCGTCTCGATGCCGGACACAAACGAGTTCACGTTCAAGCCGTACCGCACCCGCTTCTCCGCAGACTACGTGGCCCGCCCCGTCATCGGGTACGAACGGGACAACTTCGGGCGGGGCGTTTTCGGGGGCGGGGCCATCTCGCTCTCGGACATGCTCGGGAACAAGACTCTCGTCTTTGCGGGAGCCGTCAACGGCCGCCTCGGCGAAGCCCAGGCGCTCATCGCCTACATCAACCAGTCGCGACGCGTGAACTGGGCCGCCGGGTTCACCCAGGACCCCATCTACTTCTACGCGCCCTACACGCTCGACACGGTGCCCACGGGGGACGCCCCCCCGCTCGACACGCTGCTCCGGGTCACGGCGCGGCTGCACCGCTACGTCATCCGCGACGCCTTCGTTGAAACCGCGTACCCGTTCAACCGGTTCGACCGGGTGGAATTCGGCCTCCATGCCGTCACGATCGGCGACGCGCTGCTGTCCCAGTCGTCGTTCTATACCGCCGCGTTCCCGAACTACTACGTCGGGTCGTCCGACGTCCAGACGGACAACGCCGCGACCATCGCGTACGTGCAGCCCCGGGCCGCACTCGTGCATGACAAGTCTCTGTTCGGCTGGGTCGGGCCCTTCGCCGGCGCCCGCTATCGCTTCGAGATCGCTCCGACCTTCGGCAACTGGCGCTACAATAGCGCGCTCGCCGATTGGCGGCGATACTTCTTCGCGCGCCCTTTCACGTTCGCGTTTCGCACCTTGTTCTACGGCCGGTTCGGGCGCGACTCGGAACTGTTCCCCTTGTTCCTCGGCTCTACCGAACTGATCCGGGGCTACACGGCGGGCTCGTTCTTCAATCGCGAGTGCGCGACGGCGAGCACGTGCCCCTACTTCGACCAGCTGATCGGCTCGCGCATCGGCGTGTTCAATGCGGAGCTCCGCTTCCCGCTCACGCGCAGCCTCGTATTCGGCTTCCTCCCCATCGGCCTCCCGCCGATCGAAGGAGCGATCTTCTACGACGCCGGGATCGCGTGGAGCAACAACTCGGACGTGCGGTGGTCGCGCAGCGCGTCCGATGACCCGCGGCGCGTGCGCATCCCGCTGCAGAGCTACGGCCTAGGGATCCGGGCCAATGTGCTGGGGTTCGTCGTGCTACGGTTGGATTACACCAACCCCGTGACCCGTCCGGCGGACAAGAGTTACTGGACGCTCAGTCTCGGGCCGACGTTCTAACTCCGTATCGCTAAAATACTTGTGTTGGCCTCGCTGGTTGTCTATTTTGTCCAGCGAGGCCATTTGGCTACCCGTGGGTGGTATCTCCTCCTCGCCAGCCTAGCGCTCTGGGGCTGCCGGTCCCCGGCGCCGGCCGCCACGTCGTCCCAAGCCACTCATTCCGAGGCAGTTAGACGACCCGCCGGAGGTGGGCGCAGCGCGGGAATCGCCATCCGCGTCCCGGCCAAGGGGGGTACGGCGCGCGCCTACCGCCTCCCCGGTCTTACCGAGATCCCGAACGCGATCCGGGGCAAACTCCCTGCGGTGGGGCGCGTCATCGGGCTCGACCCGGAGAGCGAGTTCCTGTTCGTACTGAGTGACAAGAACGACGTGCTGTCGCTCGATCTCGGGAGTGCGCGTGTCGATACGGTGGCGACGGGAATCACGCAGGCGGCCCTCGGCCCTGACGGCACGCTCTACGCGGTGGACGCCAAGCGACACGTGATCTCGGTCGCGCGCCGCGTGCGCTTCGCGTGGCCGCAGCCGCTCGGCGGGGTGCCGCGCGAACTGTTCGGCGCCACGGACCAGCGCCTGGTCGCCGTCGATCCCCCGCACCTCATCACGGCGGGGCCCAACCAGCCGCCGACGAGCCGCCCGATCCCGGCCGGGGCCGATGTGACCGCGACGCTCTGGGGCGACCTCATCGCGGTGGCCAGTGACTCGGGCGTGCTGCTCATCGACCCGCTGGCACGGCGCGACCCGGCTTTCATCCCGCTCGAGGACCACCCGCGAGCGCTGGTGTTCTCCCCGTCGGGCCACCGCATCTACGTCGCGCGCCGGACGCTGCCCGGGCTCGCAGTAATTGACCGATACGAGCGCACCGAGATTGACGGCGTGGCCCTGCCGACACCCGTGGCGACGATACGCCTCGACCCGGTCGGCCGCTGGTTGCTCGGTCGCCCGACCGTCGGCGACTCGGCGTGGGTCGTCGACCTGCCCGTGAAGCGTCTCGTCGGGGCGGTGCCGACCACGTGGCGGGTGGACCTGCCGGCGATCGCACCGGACGGATCGTTGCTCGTGCGCCAGGCAGACGACGCGGTCGCGTACCGGTCGGACTCACTGGTTCAGGCCGGGCGCCTGAAAGGCGCGGGGGCCGACCTCTGGATTCTCACGTCCTGGCGGCCGCGCGGCACGTACCGCTCCGCGTTCGCCGATGCGCCGGGAGAGGCGGGAGAGCCGGGCGCGGCGGTGACGGACTCGGCGGGCAGCGAGGGACCCCTTTACGTGCAGGTTTCGACCTCGCAGAACGAGGCCTGGTCGAGCGAGATGGCCCAGCAGCTCACGCGCGCCGGCCTCGCCGCCAAGGTGCTACCGCCCAGGGGGCCCGACGATGGATATCGCGTAGTGCTGGGCCCTTACCCCACTCGCGCGCAGGCGGAGGCCATCGGGCGGAAGCTCGGGCGACCCTTCTGGATCTACCAGCCGACGCAATGACGGCCCGGCCCCTCCCGCGATCCCGCCTCGGCAACCTGATGCCGTCGCTCGTGGAAGCGCAGGCGCTCGTGGCCTTGGTGCCCGCCACGGGAGACCTGAAGTGGGCGGCGGCGGCCGCGTGGGACGTGGCGCGCGCAGCCGCGCAGCACGGGCGCCGGGTGGCGCTCGTCGATCTCTGGATCGAGGAGCCGAAGCTACACGAGCCTGTAGGCCTCACGCCGACCGAAGGCATTGTAGACGCGTTCGAGTACGGCGTGTCGCTCACCAAGACGGCACACGAAGTGGACGGCGTGTTCTTCATCGCGGCGGGCGCCTACACCACGCATTCCGGCGACCTGTTCGGGCACGAGCGGTGGCGCAAGCTGCATGCCGGCTTTCGGGTGGAAGGGGCGCTGTTGCTGTTATACCTGTCGGCCGGCGCCGTGGCGCGCTTGGCGACGGTTCCAGACGGGTTGATCGTTCTATCGCCCGACGGGTTCGAGCCCGAGTCATCGATCGGCCAGGGAGTCACTGCGGCACTGGAGCGCGGCATTCCGCTGCTCGGCGTGGTGCGCGATCGTTGGACGCCGGTCTCCGTCGCTCCGCCACCGGGCACTCGGCCGCTGCACGCCCGGCCCACCGACCGGCGCCGCGGGCGCCTGGTGGCCCTGACCGCGACCCTCGCAGCCGGGGCTGCGGCGGGCTGGGTGCTGCTGGCGCGCGGCGCCGAGCGCGAGCCAGCCGCGGCGGTGACCCCACCGCCGCCGACCGCTGCACCCGCGAGGCCGGCGCCGCCGGCGCCGCGCGCGGACTCGGTGCCGTGGACGGTGCAGCTCGCGGCGTACGGGACGCTCGAGAAAGCGCTCGCGCTCGCAGACCGCGTTGCGGCAGAGGATCTGCCCGCGTTCGTCACGCCGATCACTCTCGAGGGCCGGCGGGGCACCGCTGTCTGGTACCGCGTTCTCGCGGGCGCGTTCGCCACGCGCGACCGGGCCGCCGCGGCGCGCGCCGCCCTCTGGGAGCGCCGCGTCACTGTGAAGGGCCAGGGCGACCTGCTGTGGGCGCCGTATTCCTTCGCGGTCAGGGGATCCACCAGGCCGGACAGCTTGCGGGCACGCGGCATCCCCGCGGTGCGCTGGGGCCAGGACGGGGGGCTGCTGGTGGGTGCCTTCGAGACGCGGGATCAGGCAACTGTAGCCGAGGCGCAACTCAAGCGAGCCGGCGTTCCGGCCACCCTGGTGACCCGGACGGGGACGACACCATGAGGCTGACCCGACTGGAGCTGTCGGGCTTCAAGTCATTCGCGGGAGCCGTGGACCTGCCGTTTGATGCCGGGGTGACGGCGATCGTCGGCCCCAACGGATGCGGCAAGTCCAACATCTCCGACGCGGTCCGGTGGGTGCTGGGCGAGCAGTCGCCGAGGCTGCTGCGCGGCGGCAAGATGGAAGACGTGATCTTCCAGGGATCAACCGGCCGTCGCCCCGTGAATGTCGCGGAGGTGTCGCTGGTGTTCGACAACTCCGATGGCACTCTTCCGATCGCGTACCAGGAGGTGGTGGTCACGCGCCGGCTGTCTCGCTCGGGACAGAGCGAGTATCTCCTCAACCGCTCCCCCGTCCGGTTGCGCGACATTCAGGATCTGTGGCGCGGCACGGGGCTCGGCGCGGACGCCGCGGTGGTGATGGAAGCGAGGATGATCGAGGCGCTCCTCTCCGAAAAGGCGGAGGAGCGGCGGGCACTGTTCGAAGAGGCAGCGGGGATCGGCCTGTACCGGGACCGCAAGAAGAGCACCGAACGGCGACTCGAGGAGACGGCGACAGACCTTGCCCGGCTCGAAGACCTGATCAGCGAGGTGCAGACGCAGGTGCGCAGCTTGGCGCGCCAGCGCGGCAAGGCGGAGCGCTACGGCAAGATGATCGAAGAGCGCTTCGGGATCGCGCTCACCCTGGTGCGACGGGAGCTCGAGGACTTCGACCTCGCGCTGGGCGCGCTGGGGCAGCGCGCCGCGGAGCTCGCCGAGCGGCTCCCCGCCGAGCGGGCGCAGTTGGCCGAGGCGGAGCGCGAGCGGGAGACACGGGTCCAGGCGCGCCACACCGCTGAGGCGCGGCGCACGGAGGTGGAGCACCGCCTCACGGACGCGAAGCTCGACGTGGGCCGGCTGGAGGGCGACCTGGCGCTCGCGGCCGAGCGGCTGCGGAACGCTGGCCAGCGCCGGACGACGGCAGGGCAGCGCCGCGCGCAGGAGGAGGCCCGCGCGACCCAGGCCGACCGAGAGCGGGAAGCAGCGGCCGTCGAGCGGGAGGCCGCGGCGCGCGACCTCGCGGCGGTGCAGCAGGAGCTCGCGAGCCGCAGCGCGCTCGAACAGGACGTGCGCGACCGCCTGCTGGCCCAGCGGAGTGCGGTGCGCGAGCTGGAGGGGGACCTGCAGCGCCGCGCCGAGGCGTTCCGATCCCTCGAAGGCGAGCGCGCGGCCCTGGAGCGGGAGCGTGCCGAGCTGCGCCAGCAACTCGGCCAGGCGTCGCAGGAGCGCCTGACGCGCCACGCCGCCGAGCACCAGGCCGCCGCACAAGCGGCGTCCCTGGCGCAGAGCGCGGCGGCCCAGACGCAGGCCGCGGCGCAGGCGGCGGACGCACTGGAGCGCGCGCGCCGCCGTGTCGCGGAGCTCAAGGAGCAGGAGACGCACGGGCGGGCGGTCCGGCGCCAGACCGAAGAGGCGCTGGCGCAAGCGACGGCGCGGCGGGACGCACTCGCTGAGCTCGAGCGCGCGCGCGTCGGACTGGCTCCGGCGGCGCAGGCGCTCCTCAAGGCGAAGGCACAGTTCGGCGACGCGGTGATCGGCCCGCTCTCGGACTTCGTGCGTACGACCCGGCGCGACGCGGAGCTCGCCGAACGACTGCTCGGCGAATGGCTGCACGCCGTGCTGGTGCGCGACATGTCGGCGGTTGACGCCATCCGCCACTGGCACGAGCAGGCGCAACCCGGCCCGCTGGTGCTGCTGCCGTGCATCCCCGGCCCCCGGCTCGGGGCGGACGGGCAACCGTTCAAGGACGACCTGCGGGTCGACGGCCCCGCAGCCGCATGGGCGCGCGCGCTGCTCGCCGGGCAGGAGGTCCTGGAAGGCGGCCGGGCCCTGCGGCGCGGGAACGGCGCGGTACTCCTGGACGGCGGCCCGACCACCGGCGGACCGCTGCGGCGCCGCGCCGAGCTCGAGGGCCTGGAGCTCGAGGTGCGGGACGTCGAGGCATCACGCGGCCGGGCCGTCGCCACCCTCGAGGAGACGCTCGCAGGGCTGGCCGAGGCGGAAGCGGCGTTCACGACCGCAGCCGAGCAGGCCGAACGCACGCGCCAGCAGGAGCTCGAGGCGGGGGCGTCGAAGGGGGACGCCGAACGGCTGGCGGCGCATGCTCGCCGTGAGGCGGAGGACGCCGCCGCCCAGGTCGAACGCCTGTCGCGCCGGCTCGAGGAAGTCGAGGCCCGGCTCGCCGCCCTGCACGTCGAGCTCGAGCGCCACGAGGTCGAGCGCGTCCGCCTCGACGAGCGACTGGGCGCGGAGCGCGCCCGGCTCGTGGATCTCGAGGCGCAGCAGGAAGGCGCTCGCGAACAGCGCGTGCAGTGGCAGGTCGAGGCCGCGCAGGTCGAAGCCCGGCTCTCCGCCGCGCAGGATCGCGCGGCACGCGCCGCCGCCGAAGCCGACGAGGGGCGGCGGCACGGAGCGGCGCTCGCGGAAGAGATCGCGACGATCGACCGTGACTCGGCAGCCCTGACGGCCCAGCAGGCCCAGTGGGAGGACACACTCAAGGAGCGCCGGCTGGCGCTGGCGGCGCTCGACGGAGCGGCACGGGACGCCGAGGCCCAGGTGGAGAAAGCGGAGGCCGACCTCGCCGCGGCCGAGACGGCGGTCGAGGACGCCCGCAAGGCCCTCGATGCGCTCGGCGCAACGGAACACAAGCTCGAGCTCGAGCGGACTGAGACCCTGGGGCGCAAGCGCGGCCTCGTCGAGCGCGTCGAGACGGAATGGCGCAAGCCGCTCGACCAGCTCCTCGCCGAGGCGCCGGAGGTGCCGGGCGACCTAGACTGGCTGCGCCAGGAGAACGAGCGGCTCCGGAGTACGATCGACGCGGTGGGCCCGGTGAACGCCCTCGCCGTGGAGGAGCACGCCGAGGAGGTGAAGCGGCTCGAGTTCTTGATGACCCAGCGCGACGACCTCGTGGCTGCGCGCCAGTCGTTGCAGCAGGCGGCGCGCGAGATCGACCAGACGGCGAAGGCGCTGTTCCTCGAATCGTTCGGCAAGGTGCGCGAGCACTTCCGCACAGTCTTTCAAACGCTCTTCGACGGAGGGGAGTGCGACGTGCGGCTCGCGAACGAAGACGAGCCCCTCGAGAGCGAGATCGAGATCCATGCGGCGCCGCGCGGCAAGCGCACGCAGCGCATCCACCTGCTGTCCTCGGGCGAGCGTACCCTGGTCGCCGTGTCCCTGCTCTTCGCCATCTTCCTGACAAAGCCCAGCCCGTTCTGCCTGCTCGACGAGGTGGACGCGCCGCTCGACGACGCCAACGTGGGCCGTTACGTGCGTCTGCTCGCGGAGTTCAAGGATCAGACACAGTTCATCGTCATCACCCACAACCCGCGGACCATGCAGGCGGCGGATGCCGTCTACGGAGTCACGATGCAGGAGCCCGGCGTCTCCACGATCGTGGGCGTGCGCTTGGGCCAGATGGAACCGGTCTAACCCTCGTGCATCGGTCCCTCCGGGCCGCGGCGCTCCTCGCCCTCGCCGTCCCGGCCGGGCTCGCGGCGCCGCGGCCTGCCGTGTCTCCCGCCGCCACCCCCGCAGGCATCACACCGCTCGCGCCCGTGGACCCGGCGCTCGGCACTGTCACCCCCGATTTCTCCTGGTCGCTCGACACGCCGCCCCCACCGGGCACGCCCGTCGCGTATCGCCTGCGCATCGCCCGGGACTCCGCGCTCGTGCACATCGTCGTCGATACCGTGACGGACACGGCGGGCTACGCGCTGCAGCGGCCGCTCAAGCCGGGCCAGCCGCTGTTCTGGCACGTCGATGCCCCGGCGGCCGGCGCAACGACAGGCCTCGTCGGGCCGATCGCCGTTCCGCCCTGGGCCACGCTGACCTCGCTCTCGACGCCCGGCGGCGTGAACACGGCCGACGCCCAGCCCACGCTCACGTGGCTCTCGCCGGCCGTCAGCACGCCGCCGGGCCCGTTTCGCTACGATGTCTTCGTGCGTCGCGCGGCGCCGCAGTTCGCGGACGTCCCCGACGTCAGCGTCGCGGGCCTGAGGAGTATGTCTTACCAAATCCCGAGCCCCCTCGAACGCAACCTCCCCTACGTCTGGTCGCTGGTCGTTCATGCCGACCCCGACACCAGTTTGGTGCGCAGCACGGGGGCGTTTATGGTGGTGGACGGTTCGGTGCCGCCCGCCACTCAGCTGTATCAAAACTTCCCCAACCCGTTCCCGGCGGCCGACCGCGACTCCACGTGCCTCTGGTTCGATCTCGCGATGACCACAGCGATCGAGCTCGAGATCCTGGACCTCCGGGGCAACGCCGTCCGGCACTTCGTCCCGGGGCCTGAGTTCCCCGGGATCCTGCCCGCAGGGCGGTACGGCCGGAGCGGACCCGGCGGCCCCACGTGCGATCCCCGACTCATGTGGGACGGGCGCGCGGACGACGGCCGGCAGATGCCGGCCGGCGTCTACCTGTACAAGTTGAAGGCGGGGGGGATAATTCAGTTCCGGCGAATGGTCTTCCGGGGGAGGCACCGCTAACGCCATGGAATTGGTCACCGTAGGCACGGGGACGGTTGCCCCGTCGCCTGCTCGCACCTCGGCGTGCCACTGGGTGAGCCGCGGCACTCTCAAGATCCTGCTGGACTGCGGCGCGGGCGCCCTGCACCGCCTCGCGCAGTTCGGGCTGCCCTGGCAACACGTGACGCACGTCGTACTGTCGCACTTCCACCCGGACCACTGGGGCGAGCTCCCGATGCTCGTGTACGCTCTCAAGTACACGACGGCGCCGCCTCGTGCGGAGCCGCTCGTGATCCTCGGGCCGCCGGGGGTGGTGCGCCTCGTGAAGGCGCTGGCCGAGGGATACGGACCGTGGCTGCTCGACCCCGGGTTCCCGATCGGCATCCTCGATGTGCGCGACGGCGAGCCGTTCCCGCTCGACGCCGAGGTTAACCTCGAGACGTTCCCCGTGCCGCACACGCCCGAAAGTGTGGCGCTCTCGCTCACGGCGCCCGAAGGGCGGCTCGTCTACACGGGGGACACCGGGCCCTCGAGCGAGCTCGCCCGTTGGGCCGGGGGCGCGGACCTCCTGCTCGCGGAGTGCTCGCTCCCCGAGGAGCTGGCGATCGACATCCATCTCACGCCCGAGCAGGCGGGGGATCTGGCCCGGGAGGCGGGGGCGCGCCACCTCGTCTTGACGCACTTCTATCCTCCGGTAGAAACTTCGGACCCGGCGCGGGCCGCCGGGGCGCGGTTCGCCGGGCCGGTCACGGCGGCGCGCGACGGAGACCGGTTCACCATCGGAGGAACGGAGCGGTGCTGATCGTGATGCGGCACGGGGCGACGACCGCAGAGATTCAGCGCGTCGTCGCGGTCATCGAGGAGCTGGGCTACAAGGCCCGCCCGATGCCGGGCGCGCAACGCACCGCCGTGGGGCTCGTGGGCAACGACGGCCGGGTGGACGCATCACGCCTCGAGGCGCTGCCCGGCGTGCAGGAAGTCATCCACGTCTCGAAGCCGTACAAGCAGGTGAGCCGGGAATGGAAAGAAGAGAACACCGTGGTTCGCCTCCCGGGCGGGACCACCGTCGGCGGCACCGACGTCGTCACGATCGCCGGCCCCTGCTCCGTCGAGAGCGAACGCCAGATCCTCGAGGCGGCGCGACAAGTGAAGGACGCGGGCGCCGTCATCCTGCGCGGCGGCGCGTGGAAACCGCGCACGTCGCCCTACTCGTTCCAGGGGCTGGGGCCGCCGGGCCTGAAGCTCCTCGCGAAAGCGCGGGAGGAGACCGGCCTCCTGATCTGCACCGAGGCGATGGATCCCGAAGGCGTTGCGCAGGTCGCCGAGGTCGCGGACATCGTCCAGATCGGCGCGCGCAACATGCAGAACTTCTCCCTGCTCAAGGCCGCCGGTCGAGCGAAGATGCCCGTTCTCCTCAAGCGCGGCATGTCGGCCACGATCGAGGAGCTGCTCCTGTCCGCCGAGTACCTGCTCGCCGAAGGCAACCACCAGGTGATCTTGTGCGAGCGGGGGATCCGGGGCTTCGATTCGAGCACACGCAACGTCTTCGACCTGACCGCGATCCCCGTGGTGCACAAGCTGTCGCACCTCCCGATCATCGCGGATCCCTCGCACGGCACCGGGCTACGCGACAAGGTGATCCCAATGGCCCGCGCGGCGGTCGCGGCCGGCGCCGACGGGATCATCGTTGAGGTGCATCCGCATCCCGACCAGGCGCTCTCGGACGGGGCGCAGTCGCTTTATCCCGAGCAGTTCGCCCAGCTGATGCGGGACGTGCGCGTCATCGCGGAGGTCATCGGGCGGCGGGTGGCGGAACCGGCGATGGCGGGCGGCTAGACGGGTAGACGGGTAGACGGATAGTGCACACGGTGAGAGGTCGGACCAGCGCTGTGGGACGCGCATGCGCGGCGCTGCTCGCCGTCTATCCATCGAGCCGTCTAGCCGCCCAGGATCCCTGGCCGGTCCTGGACCGAGCGAGCGCCGCCTACCAGACCATCCGCACGCTCGCGGCCGACTTCGTGCAGATCGTCGCGAACCCCATGATCGGGGGCCCGGACACCACGCACGGCAAGCTGTATCAGCAGCGGCCCAACCGCTTCGCCATGCGCTTCGCCCGTCCCAAAGGCGATCGCATCGTCGCCGATGGCCGCTACCTCTGGCTCTACACCCCCAGCACGACCCCCGGCCAGGTGATCCGCTCTCGCATCCCGGACGTCGGCACCACGGGACCGAACCTCATCGGACAGTTTGTCGAGCATCCGCGGGAACGCTACCACGCGCGCTACCTGCGCGCGGACTCGCTGCCGGACGGCATGGCGGACGTCGTCGCGCTCGTGCCGAAACAGACAGACCAGCCCTACACGGAGGCGGTGATCTGGGTGGACCGGGACGACGGGTTGGTGCGGCGCATCGAGATCACGGAGACCTCGGGGCAGCGGCGCACCGTGATCCTCAAGAATCTGAAGGTGAACGCGGGCGTCCCGGGCCGCGAGTTTGTGTACTCGCCTCCGGACGGAGTACAAGTGGTAGATCAGTAGCCAGCGCGTCCGCGACCTGCGCCGCCATCGCCTCGTCCATTCCCCGTTTCTCCGCGAGCTCGAGCGCCGCGCGCCCCAGCGCACGGTACAGGAGCGCGTCGTCCTTCGTGAGCGACTCGAGATGACGCCGGATGGTGTCCACGTCGCCGCGCGCCACCGGGCCGGTGAGCGCGTCCTTCGGCTCTTGCCGCGTCAGGTTCTCGAGCGTCCCCTCTACGAGCGGCTGCAGCGCCTGCCATGCCTCGGCATCCGTCAGCCCCGCGTGCCGCAGCAACCGCTGCGCCACGGCTTCCACGACCACGAAGTAGTTCGACGCGAACACCGCGCCGGCGTGATAAATCGCCTTCGCCTTGCCGGTCAGACGGAACGGTCGCATCCCCAGCTCTCGCGCGATGCCCTCCGCCGCCTCCACGGCACGCGGCATCCCCTCCACCGCGGCCCACGCACCTTTGAGGCGCTCGGGCCCCAGTTCGGGCTCCGCAATCGTCTGCAGCGGGTGCAGCGACCCCAGCGCCGCGCGGGAAGAGACGAGCGGGCCCAGCGCTTCCTGGCCCTGCACCCCCGAGAGGTGCAGGACGACGTGCTCCGGGCGGATGGCACCGGCGCGAGCCAGCAACCCCGCAAGGGGGCGGATCGCGTCGTCGCGCACGGCCAGAAGCACAACGCCCGCCTGGGCGATCCAGGCGGGCGGGGGAGGAGCGTCGGCGGGGCCGACCGTGAGCGTGAGGGGCCGCGGGACGGCCTTCTTGCGGCGCCCGTACAGCAGGACCTCGTGGCCGGCCCCAGCGAGCGCGAGTGCAAGGCCGACGCCCGCGCGTCCCGGGCCGATGATGCCGACCGTCGCCGGGGCGACGGCGGGGGCCCGACGATCACCCACGCTAGTTCCGCGGGGTGGCGGGGCCGCGCGCCGCAGCGAGGGCGAGCAGATCCTCCGGCGAGCGGGCGCGCCGGGCGAGCGTGAGCGCCGCCTGCACTTGAGGGTCCTCCGACATCCGTCTGCGGACTTCGGCGGGTCGACCGAACACGTAGCGCGCCGTCTCGTAGCCCAGCTCCTGGGCGATGAGCGTCCGCGCCCCGGCGACCGCGCTGTCCGCGACGCCGGCGCCGCGCTGCCGCAGTCGGCGCAGCACCTCGCTCACCATATCGTCGGTGACCGCGAAGGTCGGGCCCGTGACGCGGTTCGCGCCCTTGAGCTCGAGCGCGTAGCTCGCGAGCACGTCGCGGAACACCGGGATCTTGTTTCCCAGCGCCCTCATGAACGCGCGCTCGGCGGTGGTGAACGTGTCGGCGGCCACGAACAGGTCCGGCCGGATACCGCCGCCGCCGACCACGATGCGACCCCGATCGGTGCGAAACACCAGCGACGAGTCGACCTTCGTAGTGTCGCGGCCTTCCTCGGCGGCCGCGACTTGCGCCTCCTGCTCCGCCTCGCTCTTGCTGTTGCGCTGGATCGTGCGTCCGCTGGGCGTGTACCAGCGCGCCGTCGTGAGCTTGAGGCCGGTCTCGGGCGTGAGGTTCCACAGGGACTGGACGAGGCCCTTGCCGAAGGTCGGCGTGCCCACAACGACCGCACGGTCGTGGTCCTGGAGCGCTCCGGTGATGATCTCGGCGGCGCTCGCGGAGCCGCCGTTCACCAGCACGACGATCGGGAGACTGGGCCACAGCTGAGGCTTGGCGTCCTTGAATGTGCGCGTCGTGTTGGGCGCGCGACCCCGCGTCGCCACGACCTCCTGTCCTGGATCGAGGAACAGATCGCTCACTGCCACGCCCTGATCGAGCAGTCCCCCCGGGTTGCCGCGCAGGTCGAGGATCAGGGACTTCAGGCCCTTTTGCACGAGACTCCCCAGCGCCTGGGTGAGCTCCGACGCCGACGTCTCGCTCACCGGACTGAGCGAGATGTACCCGACCTTGTCGTCGAGCATCATCGAGACCTGCACCGAGCGGATGTGAATCGTGGCGCGGGTGAGCGTGAACGTGAGCGGCTGCTCTACGCCGACACGCCGCACCTTGAGCTCCACCTGGGTGCCCGGCTGGCCACGCAGCTCCTTCACCGCCTGGTCGTTCTTCCAGCCCTCGGTCGAGCGACCGTCGAGAATCACGATCCGGTCGCCCGACTGGATGCCGGCACGCTCCGCGGGCGTGTCGGGAAGCGGGGCCACAACGGTGATCCAGCCGTCGCGTACGTCGATCTGAATGCCGAGGCCGCCGTAGTTGCCCGTGGTCGCTTCGGAGAGGGCCCGGAAGTCGTCGCGCTTGAGAAAGACGGAGTACGGGTCCTGCAGTTGGTCAAGCATGCCGTCGATCGCCATCTGGTAGAGCTGGCGCTCGTCGAGCGAATCGACGTAGTAGTCGGCCACGTGCGCCAGCACATCCTCGAACAGGCGTGCCTGCTGGTAGACCGAGCCTGCGGGCACGGCCTCGCGCTGCAGCAGCCAGCCGCCGGTCGCGAGCGCGACGACCGACGTGAGCGCGACCACCACGACGTTGCGGAGCTTCATGAGACGCCTCGCGTTGAGAGTGCGGTCACCGCCATGACCTCGCGCCACGCGGCTTCCTGCACGGCCTTCTTGGACTGAGTCGCATCGATGTGCACCACCCCGGGACCCGCCGCCGCGCGATAGGCCTCGAGCACGCGGCGGTGGAATGCATCGTCCTGGCGCTCGAAGCGATCCTGCATCTTGCGTGCCGCCCGCTGCCGCTCGCGGCCGACGTCAACGGGAACGTCGAGCACAAGCGTGATGTCCGCCACGAGACCGCCGGTGGCCAGCCGGATGGCCGAGGCCACCTCCTCGTACGGTAAACCCCCACCCGCAACCTGATAGGCCACGGTCGACAACGCAAAGCGGTCGGCGAGCACGACCTGACCCGCCTCAAGCGCCGGCCGGATGACGTGGTGCACGAGGTCGGCCCGCGCCGCGAGGAACAGGAACAGCTCCGCCGCGGCCGCCATCTCGTGCGGGAACTTGAGCGCCACCTTGCGCGCCGCTTCCGCCACCGGCGTGCCGCCGGGCTCGCGCACTGTGGCCACCTGACGACCGTCCGCCAGCAGCCGCGCGGCGAGCCAGCGCACCAGGGTGGATTTGCCTGCCCCCTCGGGGCCCTCCACCACGATGAACACGCCAGCCCCCGCCCCCGTCGCCCCCCCGTTCATCCGAGAGTGATGATGGGGCTCGCGGACCCCTGCTTCATGCCCTCGTAGATCCGGGCGTTCACTTTGGCCATCAGCTTCTCGAAGTTGGCCTGCGCGGCGACCACCTGCTGATACACCGGATTCGACTGCACGCTCTGGAGCGCTCGGTCGTACTTCTCGACCTGTTCCTTGGCCGGCTCCCGCCCTTGCTGCGCGGCCTGCTCGATGGTTTGCGCGATCCGCTCCACCTCGGCCAGGAGCTGACGGCAGGTCGCGTCTTCGCGCATCCGCTCGCTGGCCCGGAGCAGCGCCTTATACTCGTCGCTCTGGCCCAGCATCCGACCCAGTTCTTGCGCCTTCTGGTCCATCACGATTCCTCCTTGGCAAAGGCCAGCAAGAACCGCGGCCGGCCGAACAGGTCCTCGTAGATCGCCACGCGGGACCAGCCGGACTTGCGCGCCAGCGCCCGCACCCGCTCCGCGCGTCGCTCGTCGACTTCGAGCGCGAGGAGGCCGCCCGGCTCGAGCCGGGCTGCGGCGCCGACGAGAAGGTCGCGCGTCGCGTCGAGCCCCTCGGGCCCGCTCACGAGCGCTTCCCGCGGCTCGAACCCGCGCACCGCGGGGTCGAGCGCCGCGTACTCGCCCTCTGTCAGATACGGCGGGTTGGAGACGATCGCCCGGTAGCGCGCGCCCGCGAGCGGCGCCAGCAGGTCGCCCTCACGCACCTCGACCGGCGTCGGCGGGCCCACTCGCGCGACGTTCTCGCGCGCCAGCGCCGCCGCGGCCGCGGAGCGCTCCACGGCGACCACGCGGTCGAAGTGCCCCTCAACGGCCAGCGCGAGGGCGATGCAGCCGCACCCCGTTCCGATATCGGCAGCCACACCACCCTTCCCCTTTCCCCCTTCCCCTTTCCCCCCCTCGTGCGTCCACCGCAAGACCAGATCGACCAACCCTTCCGTCTCCGGCCGGGGGATCAGGGCCCGCGGGTCGAGTCGTAGCTCGAGATCGCGAAACCCAGCGCGGCCGACGGCATACGCGAACGGGATGCCGCGCGAACGCCGCTCCACGGCGTCCCGGAACCGTTGCGCGACGCCGGCGGCAGGCTCTGCGGCGTGCTGCAGCCACACGTCGCCCGGCGTCACGCGCGGGCCGGCCACCGCCGCCCAGATCGAGGTCGCCTCGCGCCGTGCCTGGGGCACGCCCGATCGCTCCAAGCGTTGGGCGGCCTCCTCCAGCACCGCGCCGATCGACCGGATGCGAGGGGGCGCCGGAGGCCGCGTCGCGCGCTCAGGCACTGAGGCGCTCCTTCTCTCCCGCGAGCCGCAGCGCGCCGATGAGCTCGTCGAGGTTCCCGCCGAGGACTTCGGCGAGGTTGTGAACCGTGAAGTGGATGCGGTGGTCCGTCACGCGGTTCTGCGGAAAGTTGTAGGTCCGGACCTTGGCCGAGCGGTCACCGGTGCCGACCTGCGCCCGCCGCTCGCGCGCCCGTGCGGCCTCCCGCTCGGCGAGGATCTTGTCGAGCAGGCGCGAGCGCAGCACCTCGAGCGCCTTGATCTTGTTCTGTAGCTGGGATTTCTGGTCCTGGCACTGGACCACGAGACCGGTCGGCAGGTGCGTGATGCGCACCGCGCTGTCCGTGGTATTGACGCTCTGCCCTCCCGGACCCTGGGAGCGGAACACGTCGATGCGCAGGTCCCTCTCCTCGATCTTCATGTCCACCTCCTCCGCCTCGGGCAGCACGGCCACGGTGGCGGCGGAGGTGTGGATGCGGCCTTGCGCCTCAGTGACGGGCACGCGTTGCACCCGGTGCACGCCCGACTCGTAGCGCAGCGTCCCGTACGCTCGGGGCCCCCGGGCGGCGAAGATCGCCTCCTTCAGACCTCCCAGATTGCCTTCGGAGAGCGAAACGACCTCCACCTTCCAGCCGTGCCGCTCGCAGAACCGCGTGTACATGCGAAACAGGTCGGCCGCGAACAGCGCCGCCTCGTCGCCCCCCGTGCCCGCACGGATCTCGACGATGGCGTCGCGGTCGTCCATCGGATCGGTGGGGGTCAGGAGCTCGGCGAGCTGGCGCTCGAGCCGCTCCGCATCGGGGCGCAGGCGCTCGACATCGGCACGGGCGAGCTGCGACAGCTCGGGATCCTCGTCCTGGAGCACCTCGCGGGCCTCGGCCAGCTCCTTCTGGAGCCGGGTGAGACGGTCGTGGGTCTGGCGAATCGCCTCCAGCCGCGCGTGTTCGCGACCGAGCTCTTTGAGCTTGGCCGGATTCCGCGCGGTCTCGGGGTCGGCCAGCGCCTGGGCGACTTCCTCCGCCCGCGCGAGCGCCTGGCGGAGTCGGGCCTCCACGCGTCAGCCCGCGCTCTTGTCCGGGCCGTACTTCTGGCGGAACCGCTCCACGCGCCCGGCCGTGTCCACCAGCTTCTGCTTCCCGGTGAAATAGGGGTGGCACTTGGCGCAGATCTCGACGTGGATCACGGGGACCGTGGACCGCGTCACGAAGCTGTTCCCGCACGCGCACTGGACCGTGGCGCGCTGGTAGGCAGGGTGAATCCCGGGTTTCACTGCTCGTATCCTTGCTGAGAACTCGAATCCATGTGAAGACCGGAAATATAACTGGCACCGTGAGTTGCCAGCAAGCCGCCGACCCCGCCGTGAATTGACACCGAGCACCCTTGGACGTAAGCTTGCGCACCACAGCCCTCAAGCCCCAGAGCCCTCAAGCCCCAGGGACAGCCACCGTGTCGATCACGGCGATCCTCCAGAAAGTGCCGCTGTTCGGCCAGCTTTCGCCCTCCGAGCTGGAGCGGGTAGCCGAGATCACGCGGGAGCGCAGCTACCCCAAGAATTCCGTCATCCTCTTCGAGGACGACCCCGGCGACGCCCTCTACGTCGTGGCCAAAGGGCAGGTCAAGGTCGTGCTCATCGGCGAGGATGGCCGAGAGGTGATCCTCTCGGTGCTGGGCGAGGGAGACTTTTTCGGCGAGATGTCCCTCATTGACGAGGAGCCGCGCTCGGCGCACGTCATCGCAATGGAAGACTCGAATCTCCTCGTGATCCGGCGAGAGGACTTCCAGACCATCCTGCAGCAGTCGCCGGGCATCGCGCTCGCGCTGCTGCGCGAGCTGTCCCGGCGGCTGCGGCGGGTCGACGAGAAGGTCGGGAGCCTCGTGCTCCTCGACGTAAACGGCCGCGTGGCGCAGCTGTTGCTCGACCTCGCCGACGAGGCGGGGTCGAACCACATCACGCGGCGCCTCACCCACCACACGATCGCGCAGATGATCGGCTCGAGCCGCGAAACGGTGAGCCGCACGATGCGCGAGCTGGTCGAGAAGGGCTACATCGAGATCAGCCGCCGTGAGATCCTGATCCGCGACCGCCCCGCGCTCGAGGCGTCCGCCGGACGCTCGTGAGGTGCGTCACCGGTGCCGGGTGAGGCTGCGGCTTGTTGTACGTCCAGGATTCTCCGTAACTTAGCTCCTCAAGATACGGCGTGCCGGATCGGATGGCCTACACGGTGACCTTCTGGGGTACACGGGGGTCTATCCCCACCCCCGGGGCCCACACCGCGCGCTACGGCGGCAACACGCCGTGCGTCGCCGTAGAGGGCGCCGGGGGTCAGCTGGTCATCCTGGACGCGGGTACCGGAATCCGCGCGCTGGGCCTCGACCTCGTGGAGCGGCAAAACGGCGCTGTGAGCGCGGAAATCCTGCTGTCGCACGCGCACTGGGATCACATCCAGGGTCTCCCGCACTTCAAGCCGTTTTTCGCGCCGGGGAACGCGGTGCGCATCTGGGGCTCGCGTCAGGGGACGACCTCGCTGGAGGCGATCCTGCGCCAGCAGATGGACCCGGCGGTATTCCCGGTGCCGCTCGATGCGTTGTCGGCGCAGTTGACGGTGCAGCAGGTCGAGCCCGGGGAGTTCACGGTGCGCGGGTTCCGGGTGCAGGCGATGAAGCTGCGCCATCCCGGAACGACGCTCGGCTATCGGCTCACCCCCTCCGCCGGGGGCCCGAGCATGGCGTACATGACGGACAACGAGCTGGGGCCGGGGGGTCACTACAACACCCCCGCGTCGTGGCGGAAGGACCTGACGGCGTTTCTCGCGAACGTGGAGCTGCTGATCCACGACGCGATGTACACGCCTCAGGAGCTGGAGGAGCACCGCGGGTGGGGCCACTCCACCTTCGAAGAGGCAGTCGCCCTCGCGGCGGACGCCGGGGTCAAACGGCTGGTGCTGTTCCACCACGAGCCCGAGCACGGCGACGCGGCGATTGACGACCTGCTCGCCGGGGCCCGCAAGCAGGCTCGAGAGCGCGGCAGGCCAGCCGAGGTGATCGCGGCGCAAGAAGGGATGACCCTGACCCTCTGACGTGAGGAGCACGATATGCACTCCCGTTCGACAGCCACCCTGATATCCTTGGCGGTGCTCGTAGGGGCCGCGGCCGGACTCCGCGCCCAAGCGCGGGGCCAGGACGCACGCCCCGGGATCGCCGTCTTCCCGTTCGACAACGGCGGCTCCTACGGGCAGGACCGGGAAAACTTCGACGCCCTGCAGAGAGGCATCGCCGGGATGGTGATCTCGGAGCTGGCGACGAACGCCGCAGTCCGCGTGGTCGAGCGTGACCAGCTCCAGAAGCTCCTCGAGGAGCAGAACCTCGGCTCCGCCGGTCGGGTGGATCCCCCGACCGCAGCCAAGATCGGCAAGCTCGTGGGCGCGCGCTACGTGGTGACGGGCGTGTTCATTGACTTCTACGGCGATTTCCGGCTCGACGCGCGGCTCATCAATGTGGAGACCGGCGAAATCATCAAGGTCGAATCCGACCGGATGCAGCGGGATCATTTGTTCGATCTGATCCGGACGGTGGCGACCAAGTTGATGAAGGACGCGAACCTGCCGCCGCTTCCCAAGCAAGCCTCCGATCAGCGGATGAGCCGCCAGATCCCGACCGAGGCCCTGACCTACTACTCGAGGGCCCTGCTCTACCAGGACCGCGGGGAGCGGGACAAGGCGGTGGAGATGTATCAGAAGGCCCTGGTCGTCTTCCCGGACTACGCGGAGGCGCAGCAGGGACTCCAGCGGGTGAAGAGCTCGTGACCGCGCGGTGAGGTCGCGAGCCGGCTGTCCAAGGAAGTGACCGAAGTTCCCCTGGCCGCCTCAGGCAGCGCCAAGCTGTGAGATACCTGCTGCTCCGCACGCCGGTCTGGCAGCTGGCGAACGTCGCCCCGATGCTCGAGGGTGCGCAGATCGAGGTGCGCGAAGCGCGCCTGCCGCGCCACTTGGTTGTGGACGAGCGACCCACCGTTTTCATCCTCGACTCGGAGAGTCGATCGATATTCCCACTCGACGTACTGCGCGCCTTCGTGGACGCCGGGGGCGCGATCGTCGCCTTGGGCCGCGAGGG
>DASUAL010000082.1:0-12182 GCA_035763805.1 Gemmatimonadales bacterium | reverse complement strand
TGCCGCGAGACTGAAGGTGACGTCGTCGAGCGCGATGACTCGCCCGAACGTATGTCGCAGCCCTTCAACGCGCAGCATCGATGCGCGCGGCGAGGTCTTCCATGTCAAACGGCTTGATCAGATACCCCGAGTGCCCGAGGTCGAGCACATTGATCAGCGGTTCCATGCTCACGTAGGCGGTGGTCACGACGACGGGGAGCGACGGGTGGGAGGCGCGGATTTCCTGGAGCAGGGTCACGCCGTCGGTATCGGGGAGGCGGAGATCCAACACCAGCACTTCGGGGTCGAACTCCTGGAGCTGACGGCGCGCCTCGGTGCCGCTCGCCGCGAAGGCGATGTCGTAGCGCTCGGCAAAGAACCGGTTGTACGTCCGGCGCAGCGCTGTCTCGTCCTCGACAAACAACACCTTGCGCCGCGCCGTGGGTGCCCGCATCGTGGGCCAATATATGCTACGACGCGCCGCTCTCCAGCTCGAACAGGTCGTCCAGCTTGGTGAGCACCAGCAGAAAGCGCAGCTCATCGTTCGCGCCCCGCAGGCACACCGCGAGGCGACGCTCGGCTGCCTTGCGCTGAATCAGCATCAGGGCGCCCAGGCCGGCACTGTCCACCTGGCGCGTGGCCGACAGATCGATGACCAGACGCCCCTGCCCTTCCGCCAGCTGCTCCAGCAGCTCGGTGGCGGCGCGACGGAACGCGGTCCGCGAATCGAGGCCCAGCTCCTCGGGGGCAGCCAGGACCTTTTCGGTCGTGCGCGTGGACATCGAGATCACGTCCTCCACAGTCGGCTCCATAGATGGCCGGCGGACATCCCAGTGCCACTCCGGTGCCAGCCCTGGCGCCGCCATGCTAACCTGCGGCTCGTCAACCGCTTGTCAAAACTCCCGTGAGGCCGCCCGCCCGCCGCCCCGTGCCGCAGAGCGAGCGGCGGCGCGCATATTGCAAGGCCCGAGGGGGCAGGTAGCGGGGCGGCAAGGCGGGGGGGACCGCTATGATAGCCTCCCCTTATGTCCGTAGCCTTCGTTGAGGAGGGTGGCCGTGCGGTCGGTTCCGGGGCCGGCCTTGCGCGGAGCAGACGCCGCTGAACACACGACATTTGGGCATGCTTGAGCAAAAGGGGCTGGCCAGGAGGCAAATCGCATGGCACACAGAGTTAAGAAAAAGGAACTGACCGAGGTCAGCGAAGCGCAGATTGCCGTGCATTGGAAGGAAGAGGAGTTCTATCAACCTTCCGAGAGCTTCAAAGCACAAGCGAACATGCGAGACAAGCACATCCTTGAAAAGTTCGCGCTCGCCAACTTTCCCGATTGCTTCAAGGAATATGCAGATATGCTGAGCTGGTTCGAGCCGTATCACACCGTCCTCGATACCAGCGAGGCGCCGTTCTGGAAATGGTTCGTCGGTGGCAAGCTCAATGCGTGTTACAACTGCCTGGACCGCCATCTGGACCGGTACCGGAACAAAGCAGCCTTCATTTTCGTACCCGAGCCGGAACATGAGTCCGATGTGGCGATCACATATCAGGCGCTGTATAACCGCGTGAATGAAGTGGCTGCGCTGCTCCGCGGTTTGGGACTGGAGGCAGGAGACCGCGTCACCTTGCACATGCCGATGGTCCCAGAGCTGCCGATCACGATGCTGGCGTGTGCGCGCCTGGGAATCATCCACTCG
Organism: Gemmatimonadales bacterium; assembly: GCA_035763805.1. Taxonomy (GTDB): domain Bacteria; phylum Gemmatimonadota; class Gemmatimonadetes; order Gemmatimonadales; family GWC2-71-9; genus DASUAL01. Next base: position 10,514 of record DASUAL010000082.1, on the reverse strand, counting down.
CAAGTCTTTGGCGGGTTCAGCGGTCAGGCATGCGGCTCGCGCATTCAGGATTCGGGCAGCCGTATCCTGATTACGATGGACAGCTACTGGCGCAACGGCACGCTCATTGATCACAAAGCGAATGCCGACATCGCGGTGCGAACCGCGCAAGAGTTAGGGCAGGACGTTGATAAGGTATTCGTGTGGCAGCGGTATCCTGGAAGGTATTCTGCTCACACCCCGATGGTTCCAGGTCGGGATTTCTTCATGAACGACCTGCTAAGGGACTACCAAGGCCAGAACGTACAGGCGGTTGCCCTGCCGTCGGAGGGGCAATTGTTTCTGATGTACTCCAGCGGCACGACGGGCAAGCCCAAGGGCGCGCAACACAGCATCGGGGGGTATCTCGCCTACGTCACCGCTACCTCCAAGTGGATCCTCGACATTCATCCGGAAGATACCTACTGGTGTATGGCGGACATCGGCTGGATCACCGGGCATTCGTACATCGTCTACGGTCCCCTTGCGAACGCGGCGACGAGCGTGCTGTACGAAGGCGTGCCGACGTTTCCCAACGCGGGACGGCCCTGGCGCATTGCCGAGCGTTTGGGCGTGAATATTTTTCACACGGCGCCGACGGCCATTCGAATGTTGCGGAAACTCGGTCCCGAGGAACCGCGCAAGTACAATTACCATTTCAAATCGATGACGACGGTGGGCGAGCCGATTGAACCGGAAGCGTGGCGCTGGTACCACGAGGTGGTCGGCAAGAGGGAAGCCGTCATCACCGATACGTGGTGGCTGACCGAAACAGGCGGCTTTCTCGGCACCACCGTTCCGGGGATTCATCCCATGAAGCCGGGCAGCTGCGGTCCTGGCGCGCCGGGGATTCATCCGGTCATTTACGACGAGACCGGCAAGGAAGTTCCCAAGGGTTCCGGCAAGGCGGGAAACATCTGCATCCGCAACCCCTGGCCGGGCCTGATGCAGACGTTGTGGGGCGACCGCGACCGCTATGTCAAGACGTACTTCGCCAAGTACAACAAGAATCCCCATAGCAAGGACTGGCGCGCCTGGCCCTTCATGTGTGGCGATGGCGCGGTGCAAGCGGCAGACGGCTACTACCGCATTCTGGGCCGGATTGACGACGTGATCAATGTTGCCGGTCACCGCCTGGGCACGAAGGAGATCGAGTCAGCTTGTCTCACGGTCCCGGAAGTCGCTGAGGCCGCCGTTGTCCCAGTCCAAGACGAGTTGAAGGGACGGATGCCCGAAGTGTACATCGCGGTCAAGCCGGGCGTGGAGCCGAGCCAGGACGTCATTGACCGCGTGATCAAAGCGAATGAAGAAGTAATTGGCAAGATCGCGCGACCCAGGCATGTGTACGTCGTGCCGGATATGCCCAAGACGCGCTCCGGCAAGATCATGCGCCGGGTGCTCGCGGCGATTTCGAATCGCCGAGACGTCGGCGACGTGACGACCCTGGCAAACCCCGACGTGGTCGAGCAAATCCGCACGATGGTGCAGGGCGAAGAAGCAGTCACAACGCAAGAAGAATTGCCGGAGGACATCGCGAAGTTCGGCGACAATGAATGATGCGTCCCGTCCCGCAGCCGGACGGCACAGGCCCCACGAAGCGACTGTGCTTTCTTGTCGCGCAGTGGGGCCTGGGCCGTTCGGCTATCGCTCGAGGTGGTGCCTGACCGTCGTCACGACGATGTTCTTCCGGAACAAGAGCGCGGTCTTGATGGCGTAGACGGTCTGGTTGTGCAGAAAGGCGTGCCAGAAGCGGGCGGGAACGACCTCCGGCAGCACGACCGTGAGCCAGTCCGGGCGCTCTTCGCCATCGACCTTGTTGATGTACTCGAGTAGCGGCCGCACGATCGAGCGGTACGGCGAAACGATCACCTCGAGCGGCACCCCGCTATCCCAGAGATCCCATTCGTCCTGGAGCTTCCGCACCTGGCTCGGATCCGTGGCCACCGCCACGGCCCGCACGTTCTGCGACAGGAGCAGCGCGTACGCCAGGGCCGACGCGGTGCTCTTCGAGACGCCGGCGACCGGCACGACCACGACGTGCTTGCGCGGCCACACGGGCTGCCACTCTTTGCTCGAAAGCGCGCGCCCGTAGGAAGTGTAATGCTCGTGGATCTCGTAGAAGGCGAACACGAGCAGCCCGATGAGCAGCGCGGTGATCCAGGCGCCGCTGGTGAACTTGGTCGCGAGCTCGATGACGGTGACGAGTCCCGTCGCCGCGGCGCCGATCGCCGACAGCGTCACGCGGTGCGGCCACCCACGCTCGCGGCGCACGAACATGCGCCGCGCCATCCCGGCCTGGGACAGCGTGAATGAGCAGAACACGCCCACGGCGTAGAGCGGGATCAAGGCGTGCGTGTCGCCACCGAACAGCCAGAGGAGCAGGCCCGCGACGAACGCGAGCATGATGATCCCGTTGGAGAACACGAGCCGGTCGCCGCGGTTCGCGAGCTGCCGCGGCAAGTACGCGTCACTCCCGAGGATCGATGCGAGGCGCGGAAAATCGGCGAACGCCGTGTTCGCCGCGAGGATGAGGATCAGCGCGGTGGCGAACTGGAGCAGGTAGTAGAAGACGCCGTCGCCGAAGGCTCCGTGGCCCAGCTGGGAGATCACGGTTTGCTCGCCGACGGGCACCACGCCGTACCTGTCGGCGAGAAACGCCGATCCTACGAAGAAGCTCCCGAGGATCAGGCCCATCATCGCCAGCACCGTGGCCGCGTTCTTGGCCTCGGGCCGCCGGAAGGCCGGGACGCCGTTCGAGACAGCTTCGACGCCGGTCAGCGCCACGCAGCCCGACGAAAAGGCGCGGAGCAGGAGCCAGAAAGTCACCGGTGCCGCGGTGCCCGGCGGGAGCCCGCTCGGGATGAACGCGCCGAATGGGTGAATCAAATTGACGGCGAGCATCAACGCGAACATGGCGATGAAGACATACGTTGGCGCCGAGAAGATCGCCCCCGACTCCCGCACGCCGCGCAGGTTGCCCAGCGCGATCACCGCGATGGCCGCTAACCCCATCGCTACGCGATGGCTTGCGGTCCCCGGGAACGCCGACGTGATGGCGTCCACGCCGGCTGCGACCGACACGGTCACCGTCAGGGTGTAGTCCACGAGCAGCGCAGCCGCAGCCACGAGCCCCGCTCCTGTGCCGAGGTTTTCGCGGGCGACGAAGTAGGCCCCGCCGCCCTGCGGGTACGCGTACACGGTCTGCCGGTAGCTCATGATGACGAGCGCCATGAGCGCTACGATGAAGGCCGTGATCGGCAGACCGTACCGCGTCCCCGCGGTCCCGGCCGCCATCAGGATGAGCAGCATCGCTTCCGCGGCGTAGGCGGACGAGGATAGGGCGTCGGAGGAGAGGACGGCGAGCCCCGTAACCTTCGAAAGCCGCTCCGACTCCAAACGCAGAGTCTCGAGCGGCTTTCCTACGAGGAAACGCTTGACGGACCACCAATCCATGGGCGCTAACTATAATCTCAGCGCCGCGGCGCCGTATAGAGCGCTCAGCGGTCGCGCAGCGCGGCGAGCGAGAGCACCCAGATCGCCGTGATGATCACCGCCGACGCGACGCACCAGCGGCAGATCGCGTGCAACACGAACAGCTCGACGTACGTGAGATACAGCGTGAAGGCGAACCCGACCGAGGCGAGGGTCGCGAGCAGGACGCTCACGCGGCGACTCTCGGCAAACGCCGGTTGCAGGCCGACGAGCCCGACGGCGAGCAGCGCGCCGTACCCCGCCACTCCGATCAGAGCCACGGGAACACCGAACACATCGGCATAGCGGCTCGCCTGCACGAACTCGCATTCCCCGCCGCCGGCGCCGCACTGCAGCGTGCCGACCACGCCGATCTTGTACAGCCACAGGTAGCTGGCGAGGAGCAGCCCGACCAGCGCGAGCAGCGCGATCGCCTGGCGGCGCCGCGTCACTTCCCGGGCTTCGTCAGGCTGTCGACCAGGGCCTTGAAACCGTCGGAGGTGGGGCGCCCCTCGAAGCGCTTGCCGTTCACGAAGAAGGTGGGTGTCCCCCTGACACCGAGGGCTGCGCCCTCTTCAAAGCTGGCCTGAACGCGGCCGGCGTAGCGGTCCCCGTCGACGCAGGCGTCGTACTTGTCGAGGTCCGCGCCGACGCCCTCCGCGAAGTCGCGAAACAGCGAGCGGGGGTTCTTGGAGGTCTGCGCCCACCGGTGGTGCAGGAACATCTGGTCGTGCATCTCCCAGAACTTGCCTTGCTCGCCGGCGCATTGCGCGGCGAGCGCGGCCAGGCGGGCCCAGCGGTGAGTGTCCGACAGGGGGAAGTCACGGTAGCGCCAGCGCACCCGCCCGGTCGTGATGAGCTGGTCGCGGATCACCGGCATCTGCACCGTCGCAAACGACGCGCAGAACGGGCATTCGAAGTCCGAGTACTCGGTGACCTCGACCGGGGCGACATCGGACCCCAGTGTGAACCCGCGGAACCCGTCGCTGGCGGCGACCCGCGGCGACGCGCCGGGCGGCGGTGCCGATGCCGGCTGCGCGCGCGACCCGTACCAGATCACGCCGCCGCCGACCACCGCTACGGTCACGAGCACCACGTAGAAGCCCTTCATGCGTCTGGACCCCTCCGCCAGGGTTCATCGTCCTCGTCGTCGTCCACGCCTGCCGCGGCGTCGCTCGCACCCCGCTCCGCCTCTTCCACGATCCGCCGGCTCTCAGCGACCTCCGGCGTGTCGTAGGTGAGCCGGACCTCGTAGTGGAACAGCTCGCTGCGCGCGTTGCCGAGGAGCTTTTGAAGCTCAGGTCCCCGCTCGAGAAGCTGTCCGGCACGATCGAGCTGTTCGATCCGCTCCGCCAGCGCCCGCAGCAGCGCCACCAGCCGCTCGGCCCGATCGGGGCCGTACACTTCTTCTCTGTCGTCGCTCATCCGTCCGCCTTCCCTGAACCGGGCGCCTGTCCGTGCCTCCCACCTCCACCCTCTGCCCTCGCCCCTACGGCGCCACGTTTCATTATACCATGACCGGCTGCCGACGTCCGCCCTTTGCGCCGCTCCCGGAGCCCTGTTACATTGCGGCGCCGATTCACCCGCACCCCCACGCTCGAGACGAGAGGAGCACCCTTGCATGGCCAAAAAGCGTTCGGAACCCAGGAAGTACAGTCCCACCCCTTTCGAGCAAGCGCGTGACGAGCTGTTCTCCCACATCCTGCGCTGCGGTGTCCTGGAAGCCACGCCCGAACACCAGAAGGAATGGTTCGACGACACGATGCTGTACCTGGCGGATCGCTACGAGGAGCTAGACGAGGGACAGCTTGCGGAGTTGCGGGTCCTGGGTGAGCGCTACTGTCGGCCCGTGATGGGGCGGAACGCGCCCGTCGGCGCGAACGCCTGACCGTCGCGGGCCGCCACGCGCTGCCGGGGCGCTCCCTTACGGGCGCCCCTGTTTGTTCCACCAGCTGGGAAATCGTCGCCACCGCCGTCCCCCAGCAACCCGCACGCCCCCCGCGAGGCCCACCTCGGCGTACCAGCCGCTCGGCCGCCCCGGCGCGGACTCGAGCCCGATCAGCGCCATGAGATAGCCCGCGCCCTGCTCCGACCGGGTCCCTACGAACGCGATGCCGAGCCCGCCGTACAGGCTCGTCCCGGCGCGCTCGCCCGGCCTGAGCAGGAACTGGGCGCTCGCCTCGAGCCGCATCCCGGCGGTGCCGCCGTGGGTGCCGCCCGCCGCCGCGAGGGCCAGCCGGCCCTGGCCGCCCGGCCGTCGCGCGATCGCCAGCTCCGCGCCCCAGAACGAGCGGCGCGCGAGCACCGCCGTCGCGCCCACCGCGGCCTCGGTCGCGCTGAGTCGCTGGGCGCGCGCGGCCCCGACGCCGGCGAGCGCGAGGGCGAGCGAGCAGGCGAGCGTGCTAGTGGAGTACGACGTCGTAGGTGATGCGCGTGTCCGGCGCCAGCGAGGCCACGACGGAGCAGTACTTCTCGAGCGAGAGGTCGATGGCACGACGCGCCTTGGCCTCGTCCGCGCCCTCCCCTGCGATCGCGAAGCGGAAATGGATCGCGGTGTAGCGCCGGGGCTCGGTCTCGCGGCGCGTCCCCTGGACGGCTACCTCGAGCGCGCGCAGCGCCACGCGCTGTTTCTGTAGAATGAGCACCACGTCGGACGCGGAGCAGGTCGCCGCGGCGAGCAGCAGCAGCTCCACGGGCGAGGTGGCGGCGGCGCCGGCGCCGTCCACGAGGATCACCGGCCGACTGGGCGGACCTCCGTCGAACAGGAGCTCGTCGCGCCACCGCACCGCCACCTCGCGCACGTTGCCCGCCACGGCTAGTTCCCCCGCCGCGTGGTGAGTCCGACGTAGATCCGGTTGCGACGGAACGCATCCATCCCGTGGTACTCGAGCAGCCAGTTGAACGTGGAGCGGTAGTGTAGCTCGAACCCGACCACCACGTTCACCCACAGGTCGGGGCAGTCCGGGTCGACGCCGCACGCCTCGTGCCCCGCGATACTGAACCCTCCGCCCACGTACGGGGTCGCGACCTCCTCGTCGCCGGTGAAGCGGAACACGCCTTCGAGGCTGCCGACGTAGCTGTTGGCCCCGTTGAAGACGCCGATCTCAGCGGCCGGCCGGATCCGGAACCGGCTGGTGAAGAGGTTGCCCGCATCGAGCGTCGCGCCCAACACCAGCTGGGTCCTTCCTTTGAGGTCGATCCCGCTTCGCACCCCGAAACCGTACAGCCCGAGGCGTGTGCCCCCGTCGGCGGACCGGCGCACCGCAGGCGGATGAAAATCCTGGGCCGCGAGCGACGTCGCGAGCATGAGCACCCAACCCACCAGCCACAAGTCGCGCATCACGGCTCCCTGGTCCCCCCTGCGTCTCAGCGCCCGACGCCCACGCGCGTCGCGGCCCGCCCGTAGTCCCAGATCGCGTACAGGCCCACCGCCGCCGTCGCCCACGCCAGCGGGCGCACGAGCGGCGACTCCGCGATGAAGGCGACGAGCGTGAGGAGCTGCAACACCGTCACCGCTTTGCCACCGGCCCGCGCCGGCAGCGCCACGGGGCGCCGCAACAGCCAGCCACCCAGCCCGCCCAGCGCCGCCACGAGGTCCCGCGCCAGCACGCCGAGAATCTCGATCGGGTTGAGCAGCCCGCGGCGCGCCACGGTAAGAAATGCCACGGCCATGAAGATCTTATCCGCGATCGGATCGAGCAGCGCACCGACCCGGGAGCTCCCGAGCCGCCGCGCGAGCATGCCGTCGAAGAAGTCCGAAGCGGCGACGGCGCCGACCAACGCGAGCTGCCACCCGGCATGGTGCACGAACGGGAACGCGGCCGCCAGAGGAACCCGAAGCGCCGTAAGCAGATCGGCCCACGTCATCCACGGTTTCACTTGCCCCTCCCTCCCCGGCGGCATACCTTGCTCGCGTGGACCTCAATCTGTTGAAACAAGCGGCCATCTTCCAAGACCTCGACGAAGGGGAGCTCGCCCGTGTCGCCGAGGTGTGCCGGGAACAGAAGTTCACCCTCGGGCAGAACGTCTTCAAGGAAGGCGAGCCGGGCAACCGCCTGTTCATCATCGCGGACGGCGAAGTTCGGATCTCCCGCACCATCCCGGGATCGGGCGAGGAGGCGCTGGCCGTGCTCAAGGCCGGCTCCTGCTTCGGCGAGATGGCGATCTTCGACCGTTCGGAACGCTCCACCGACGCCATCGCCAACACCTCCTGTACCCTGATCACCATCTCCCGATCCGATTTCGAGCTGCTGCTCGACTTCAACCGTGACATCGCCTACAAGGTGCTCTGGTCGGTGGTGCGCCTGCTGTCGGCGCGACTGCGGGTGACGAACGACAACCTCCGGTCGTTCCTCGCCATGTCCATGTTCTAGAGGGGGGACGACGGCCGTCGCCGCCACCGGGATGTACGGAGACCCTGCCCTGGCCGCGCTCGACCAGGGCGTCTTACACTTCAGGCCGCTATGATGCGACCCTCGCTCGTCGTGCCCCTCGCCGCCGCGCTCCTCGGTGCATGCGTCGATACCTCCAACCCGGGCACACCGTTCCTAGTCGTGTCGCCGATCCTCGATTCGCTGTTCGTCCGCGACACGCTCGACCTTACGGTCACCTACTTCGACGCCAACGGTCAGCCGCAGCCCCCGGGGCCGCTGGCGTGGAGCATCGATCCCGACACGGTCGCGGAGATCGACGCCGCCACGGGCCGCGTGGTGGGGCTAAAGCGCGGGGCGGCGATCGCGTACGCGCAGGCCGGCGGCGTCAGCGCGCCCGCGCGCGCCCTGATCATCGTGTCCGATTCGCTCGACCTGACGCTGCTGCTCGATACCGTGTACGTGATGCCGGGGGATACGATCACGCTGCCACGCGCGGTGCTGCAGAAGGCCCCCGTGACAACACCTGCCACGGTCTCGTTCAGCCCGAGCCCCGACCCCGCCCGCTACACGATCGACGAGGCCTCGGGGCTGGTGACCGCCGTGCAGCCCGGCAATCCCGTTGACTATGTCGCGCACGTGACGGACGGCACTCGGACGGTCTCAGACACAGGCGCCATCCACGTCATGACGCTCGTGGGCCTTACGGCGGGCCGGGGGTTCTTCACTGTTCTCGGCACGGCAATCCGACACGAGGGCGGGCCGGCCCGCGCCATGAATTACGCCAAGGCCGGCGGCGGGCTCGCCTTCCGGCTGGTGGACTCGCTCATCATCGGCAACACCTTCTACGAAAAGCTCACGATCACCCTGCCGGACGCCGTCACCGGTACCGGCACCTTCACCATCGACTCCCTCAACCCTGCCGAGGCGCCCGAGGGGTCCTCGTGCATACCAGCCGTGTCCAATCCACCGCGTCCCTGGGCCTTATGGCACAGCATCCGCCCCGGGCCTGAGATCCGGGCGTTCTCCCGGCACCCCGTGGGCGAGCTCAGCGTGACCCGGTACGAGCAGGTCACCGGAGGGTACGCGATCAGCGGGCGGTATCTATTCCGGGCGCAGCGTACGGAATTTTACTCGGACCCACTGGGCGCACTCACGATCCGCGGCACGTTCGTGGCGCCCCTGATCACCAACCAGCCCACGTGCCAGCCGTGAGCTTCGAGCACGTGTTCGCCGATCTCGGCGGCATCCCGGCGAACCGATTGACCGACGCCCAGGCCCTCGCCGGGTTGCTCCTCGCTGCGGCGAACGCGGTCGGGTTGAGCCCGGCCGCGGCGCCGGTGGTGAAGACGGGTCCCAGGGGCGTCGCCGCCGCGCTCGTGTGCCACGGCGGGCACGTGGCGCTGCACGCGCTTCCCGAAGACGGCCTCTGCTTCGCGGACATCGCGGGCCTGGGCGCGGTCCATCCGCAGCGCGGGCTCGAGGTCATCGTCAAGCGCCTGGGTGCGCGTGAGGTGCGCAGCGACGCGCGACGCCGCGGACCGGTCACCCCAGCGACCAACCCGGAGGGCTCATGAACCGACTCACTCCCTACGCCGCGTTCTTCATGCGTCTCGCGGTGGGCGGCGTCTTCCTGCTGCACGGTGTGAGCAAGTTTCAGCGCGGCATCCCCGCCACCGCCGCGTTCCTGCGCGACGTCGGCTTCCCGCTTGCAGTCGTCTTCGCGGTCGTCCTGATCGCCGTGGAAACGATCGGCGCGGCGTGCGTCGTGGTCGGCATGTTCACACGCTTCTGGGCCATCTGCATGGCTGTCGAGATGGTCGTGGCGATCCTCGCGGTGAAGCTGCCGCGTGGCGGAAATCTCGAGCTCGAAGCGCTGCTGTTCGCGGGCGCACTCACCCTGGTGGCGCTCGGGGATGGCCCGCTGTCGGTGGCGATCCGGTTGAAACATCGGGAGACCTGACGCGGGACGGCAGACAGGCCGGGTCTCCCGCAGCGACTGCGCGTTATTGTCGCGGAGGGAGACCCGGCCCGTCTGCTCTCAGTGCAGGATTCTCAGCAGTCCCGCGTCCGCGCTCCCCCTGATGAAGCTCTCCGGGTCCGTCACCGGGATCGCGACGCCCGTCTGCTTGCGGCAGCGCTGCGCCGCGGCGGCCATGTACTGCTCGAGCGAGCCCCCCGCCCACTCCCCGGCGTCGTCCTTCATCTGCCGGACGATTTCCTCCCACGTGCCCACGTAGGTCATGCCGGCGGGGGTACTCACCCGGTGGATGTCCCCGTGCCCCGCGCGGGTCTTCATCCCCTGCAGCTCGGTGAGCAGCGTGCCGAACAGCTCGAGCTGACGCGGATCGCGGATCTGGCCGTCGGGTGTCATCGCTTCGATTTCCGAGAGCAAGAGATCCTCCGGGGCGGCGTCGCCCGCGAGCTCGTTCAGCCGCTCGTTCCAGGGCACCAGCTCGGGATCGTCCTCGGGCAGCCGGTAGACGCTTTTCTTCAGCTCAACGAGGCGCCAGATCGCGAGCGCGTCGTAATGCTCCTCGGGCCCGGTCCGCTCGAGATGAAACAGCGCCGCCTCATACTCGCCCCGGTCGTACAGCAGGTTCGCGAGATAGATGCGCGCTTCGCCCAGGCTCGGATCCAGCTCGAGCGCGCGGC
>DASUAL010000081.1:0-10693 GCA_035763805.1 Gemmatimonadales bacterium | reverse complement strand
GGCGACGCCAAGGTATGAGGGGAGAGGAGGGCCCATGTCACGGCTCACGCGCTGTTGCGCCTCACTGGCTCCGTTTGTCGTCTCACTCACGTCCCTCGCCGCCCAGGGGCACGACCACGGGCGGTCGGCGGAGCAGCTCGGGCGCGTGGAATTCCCCGTCTCCTGCAGCGCCGACGCCACGCAACGGTTCGGGCGCGCCGTGGCGCTGCTCCATTCCTTCTGGTGGGAGTCGGCGCAACGAGCGTTCCGCGATGTCGCGGCAGTGGATTCGGCGTGCGCCATGGCCTACTGGGGACTGGCGCTGACGTATTGGCGGAATCCGATCGCCGGCGGGCCGGGGCCAGCCGACCTGCGGGCGGGGCAGGAGGCCGCCCGGCGGGCGGCGGTTCTCGGGGGTGGCACGGCGCGGGAGCGGGACTACGTCAGCGCGGTGGGTGCCTTGTACGGCGACACGGCTACGATTCCGAACATCGTGCGCCTGCGCCGGTACGTTGACGCGATGGAGGGAGTCTACCGGCGCAACGCCGGCGATCCGGAAGCGGGGATCCTGTTCGCGATCGCGCTCACGGCCGCGTCGCCCGCGGGCGACACGACCTTCGCGCAGCAGAAGCGGGCGGCCGCCATTCTCAACCCACTGTTCCGGGCGCACCCCGAACATCCCGGCCTGGCGCATTACCTCATTCACGCGAACGACTCCCCGCAGCTCGCGCACCTGGGGCTCGAGGCCGCGCGGCGCTACGCCGAGATCGCGCCGACGGCCCCGCACGCACAGCACATGCCGTCCCACATCTTCGTGCGCCTGGGCTACTGGGATGAAACCGTGCGCTCGAACCGGGCATCCTACCGCGCCGCCATGGTTGAGGGCGGACGTGCCCTCAACGCCGATCAGCTCCACGCGATGGACTACATGGTCTACGCGTACCTGCAGGGCGGCCAGGACGCCGCCGCGGCGGGGGTTGCCGCCGAGGCGCAGGCGGACACGGCGGCGTCGCCCACCCAGGCCTTCGTCGCGGCGTACAACCGCAACGCGATGACCGCGCGGCTCGCGCTAGAGCGGGAGCGTTGGGCCGAAGCCGCGCGCCTTGCGGTGCGGCCCTTCCCGCAGACGCCCGCTGCCGAAATGGTGACTCGGTTCGCTCGCGGCATCGGCGCCGCCCGGAGTGGCGACACGACGCTGGCGCGCGCCGAGATCGCAGCGCTCGGGTCGATCGAGGCGGAGCTCGCGCGGCGCGGGGACCCGTACTGGCCACGTGTGACGCGTATCAAGCGGGAGGCTATCGGCGCCTGGCTCACGCTCGCCGCGGCCGACACGGCGGCGGCGCTGCGGCAGGCGCGCGCGGCCGCCGACGCCGAGGACATCGTGGGCAAGCACGCCGTCACGCCCGGCGAAGTGCTGCCGGCCCGCGAGCTGGAGGCGGACATGCTGCTCGCGGTCGGCCGGCCCGCCGACGCGCAACGGGCGTACGAGTCGGTTCTCACGCTCGAGCCGCACCGCGCCCGGAGCGTGTTCGGCGCCGCGCGCGCGGCCGAGCTCGCGGGCGACCGTACGGCGGCACAGGCGAAATACCGGGAGTTCCTGCAGCTCATGGAACGGGCCGACGGCGACCGCCCGGAGCTGCAGGTGGCTCGAGCGTTCCTGGCGAGCCGTTAAGTGTCCCTGTGCACCCCGGGGCACCGCCCCGGGGTCAACCCACCCGGATGAATGTGCGTCCGCACGCGGGGATGCGGTCCGGGTGCCTCACGCGCTGCTTGGCCAGGTACGTTCGTGCGGCGCGAACGTGGGAACGTGACAGCGAGCCAGCGTAGAAGCCGCGAGCCCAACGGAAGGAAAGTGCTTGCGAGCGCCCCAGGTTGATACGGCGCGCAGACTCCGACTTGGCATGCCGGATGAACGTACTGAGGGTAGCGTCCGGCGCGTAACTCACCAGCACGTGCACGTGGTCGGCGAGCACCGCCTGAGCATGGACGCGGACCCGCCAGCGACGCGCGGCCTCGAGCACGACTTCAGCCACGGTAGCCGCTTCCACGCGCCGAATCGCCGGCTCCCGGCGCCAGGTGTGCCACGTGAGATGTGCGTACAAGCCAAGGGCTCTGTGCGGACCGCGTGCCCGCATCGTGAGGTCCTTTGGGTGGGTTAACCCCGGGGCGGCGTCCCGGGGTTGAAAACCGAGAGCTCGCTGTGCTCGAGTGACACGGCGCGAGCCTCGTGGTCCCCGAATCTGGGCTGGCGGACGGGCTCGTTTGGCATCCGAATCGCGCGGCCCGGTGCTGAACCGCGCAGGCCGCCGCCTAGAGCGCGTCGTGGATCGGGGGACCCGGGGCAGGGTATTCTGCCGCATGCCGCCCCTTCCTTCCTATCTGCTCGCGCTCGCAGTGTCGCTCGGCTCCGCCGGCGTGGCGGCCGCGCAGAGCGGCGTCGGACGGCCGGACCTCACCTGGCGGCCCAGCGTCCCCCTCCAGGGATCCCTCGTGCTCCTCGTCGTGCTCTCCGACGGCACCGACAGCGTCGACGCGGTGCAGGGCGAGCTCGCGGGGGAGCCGCTCCATTTCGAGCGCGCTGCGGACGGGTTCCGCGCCGTCGGGGGCGTGCCGCTCGAGGCGGAGGCTAGCGTGCCGGCCCGTGTGGTGATCGAGCGTGCTGGCGGTACGAGCGACACGATGATGGTCGCGCTTCCGGTGGGGCCGCGCCGGGCGCCGCGCGAGCGACTGCGCACCGCTCCGGAGTTCGTCCAGCCACCGGAGTCGCTCGCCGAGCGCATTCGAGCCGAGCGCGAGCTGCTGGAGGAAGTCCGGTCGCGGGCGCACGCCACGCCGCGCCTGTGGAGCGAGCCGTTCGTGCGCCCGCGCGCCGCCCTGGTGACGAGCGGCTTTGGCGCCGCGCGGGTCTTCAACGGAGTCGTGCGGAGCCGTCACTTCGGAGTCGACTTCGCCGGCCAGCGGGGCGCGCCGGTGCGGGCGGCCAACCGCGGCGTCGTGGCCTTCGTCGCGGATCTGTACTACAGCGGGACCGCCGTGTACCTCGACCATGGGGCGGGCATCGTCACCGGCTACCTGCACCTGAGCCGCGCGCTGGTCATCCCCGGGGACACCGTCGCTCGTGGCCAGCTGATCGGCCACGTGGGCGCGTCGGGGCGCGTGACCGGCCCCCACCTCCACTGGCTCGCCGGCTACGGGGGCGTCACGGTGGATCCGCTCGACCTCCTGAGGATCGAGAATCTACGGTGGTGAGTCATCCTACTTCTCCAGGTACTCCTCCCGATACATCTTCACCAGCTCGAAGAAGTAGCTCAGCGCCAGCGGCCCGATGAGCAGCCCCAGGATCCCGAAGTACTGCACGCCCGCCAAGGCTCCCACCAGCGTCACCAACGGATGGATGCTCGCCCAGCGCCTGAACACCATGGGCCGGACGACGTAGTCCACGTTCCCCACGACGACCGCGCCCCATAAGAGGAGAAGGGCGGCCGCCCCGGGGCGCTGATCGAGCAGCAGGGCGATCGCGCCCGGTCCCCACACGAGCCCGCTGCCCACGACCGGAAGGATCGCGAACACCGCCGTCACCACGCCCCAGAACACGGCGTTGGGGAGTCCGATGACCCAGAACCCGAGGCCCACGAGCGTTCCCTGGATCGCCGCGGTGAGCCCGGTGCCAATCAGCGTGGACGTCGTGACGTCCTTGAACCGCTGGCGCAGCTTCTCGGTGTTCCTCGCGGAGAAGGGGATGTAGGGCCGTACCGAGTCCCACACCTCCTGCGGCCGGAGCAGCAGGTAGAACAGGCCGAACAGCGAGATCGTGAGGTTCAGCGCGAGCCGCGTGGCGGTGCCGATCAGCCCGAAGGCGGAGGAGCCGAGCCAGGAGACGACCGTGGCGCCCAGATCGGCGAGACGCGGGCCGAGCTCGATGCCCCCGGGCTTCAATTGAGCGAGCCGCTTGAGGATCGGGCTGCGCACGACGTTGCCCGCGATCTCCTGGGCCTCGTTCACGATCAGGCCCGCGAACGACAAGCCGGGTACGACGATCAGGAACAGCGCCAACGCCACGACCAGGCTCGCCGCGACTTTCTCCTTGACGCGCCTCGTGAGCCAGTCGTGCACCGGGGCGAATACGGCGTAGAGGACGGGGATCCCGATGAGTCCGGTGGCGTAGGGCGACAGGGCGACGACGATGGCGGCGCCCAGCAACAGCACGAGCAGGGCGGCGCGCTGGTGGTTGGTGTCGAGGAAGGGCATGGCCTACAGGGCGACCCCTTTCGCCTTGAGAACCGTCCAGACCTTCTCCGGAGTGATCGGGATGTCGATGTGTCGGACCCCCAGGTGCCAGAGCGCATCCACCACGGCGTTGGCGATGGCGGGGGGAGCCCCGACCGTCGCCGACTCGCCGACCCCCTTGGCGCCCAGGGGGTGATGCGGTGATGGGGTTACCGTCTTGTCGGTCTCCCACTTCGGCGTTTCCATCGCGGTCGGCAGGAGGTAGTCCATGAAGCTGCCGCCCTGCACGTTGCCGTTCTCGTCATAGCTGATCTCCTCGAGCAGCGCCGGCGCCATTCCCATCGTCAGGCCACCGTGAATCTGGCCATCGACGATCATCGGGTTGATGATGTTGCCGCAGTCGTCCACGGCGACGAACCGGCGGATCTTGACCTCGCCCGTCCCGCGGTCGATGTCCACGACGCAGATGTAACTGCCGAACGGGAAGGTCAGGTTCGGCGGATCGTAGTAGGAAACCGCCTCGAGACCTGCCTCCAACCCCTGCGGGTGGTTGGTATAGGCGGCGAAGGCGATTTCCTGGATCGTCTTCGCCTTCTGTGGGGCGCCCTTGACCGAGAACTTGCCGGTCTCCCACACGAGATCCTCCTCGCTCACCTCGAGCAGGTGCGCGGCGATCTTCTTCGCCTTGTCGCGGATCTTGCGTGCCGCCATCGCTCCCGCGGCGCCCGCCGTCGGAGTGGAGCGGCTGGCATAGGTGCCGAGGCCGTAGGGGGCGGTGTCGGTGTCGCCCTCTTCCACCTCGACGTCCTTCGCGGGGATGCCGAGCTCCTCGGCGACGATCTGCGCGAAGGTGGTCTCGTGCCCCTGGCCCTGGGACTTGGTGCCGAAGCGGGCCGTCGCCTTGCCCGTGGGGTGGACGCGGATCTCGGCCGAATCGAACATCTTGATACCGAGGATGTCGAAGTGCTTCGAGGGTCCGGCCCCCACGATCTCGGTGAAGCTGGAAATGCCGATCCCCATCAGCTCACCGCGCTTGCGCTTCTCGGCTTGCTCCTTGCGCAGCTCGGCGTAGCCGATCTTGTCCATGGCCTTCCGCAGGGCAGCCGAGTAGTTGCCGCTGTCATAGTCCCAGCCGAGCGCCGAGTGATAGGGGAACTGCTCCGGCGGGATGAAGTTCTTGAGGCGCAGCTCGGCCGGATCCATGTTCAGCTCGTGGGCCAGGATGTCGGTGATGCGCTCGATCGTGTGCACCGCCTCCGTCACGCGGAACGAGCAGCGGTACGCGATCCCGCCGGGCGGCTTGTTGGTGTAGACGCCGTCCACTTCGGCGAAGGCGTGGGGCAGGGTGTAGGAGCCGGTGCAGATCGAGAACAGGCCGGCCGGGAACTTCGAGGGATTGGCGGCGGCGTCCGCGTAGCCGTGGTCCGCGATCGTCTTGATCCGGAGCGCGGTCATGGTGCCGTCCTTCTTGGCCGCGAGCTCCGCCGTGATGTGGTAATCGCGGGCGAACGAATCGGCCTGCAGATTCTCCATGCGGTCCTCGATCCACTTGATCGGCTTCCCGAGCAGCACCGAGGCCGCAACGGCGATCACGTAGCCGGGATAGACCGGCACCTTCCCTCCGAACCCGCCGCCGATGTCGGGGGACACGATCCGGATCCGTTCTTCGGAGAGCCCCACGTGCCCGGCGACGAGCGCGAACACGGTGCGGATGGCATGCGGCGCCTGGGTCGTCATGTACACGGTGAGCTTGCCCTTGGCGCGGTCGAAGTCCGCGATGCAACCGCAGGTTTCGATCGAGGCGACGTGGATGCGGGGGATATAGAGGTCCTGCTTGACGACGACCTCCGCGTCCTGGAACGCGCGGTCCGTCCCGGCGCGGTCCCCGACCTCCCAGTGGAAGATGCGGTTGTCCTTCTTGTCCTTCTTGTCGGTTCGTAGCACCGGCGCGCCGGGCTCGAGCGCCTTGAAGGGGTCCACTACGACGGGGAGCGGCTCGTAGTCGACTTCCACCGCTTCGACCCCGTCCGCCGCCGTGTAACGGTCCGTGGCGATCACCGCGGCCACTTCCTGCGCCTGGTACATCACTCGATCGGTGGGCAGCACCATCTGGGTGTCCGACATCAGCGTGGGCATCCAGTGGAGGTTGTACTTCGCCAGGTCGGCGCCGGTGATCACTCCCAGCACCCCGGGTACCTTCAGAGCCCTCGCGGTGTTGATGGACTTGATCTTCGCGTGGGCGTAGGGGCTCCGGACGATGTCCAGAAAGAGCATGCCCGGGAGCTGGATATCGTCCACGTAAGTGCCCTTGCCGCGGATGAAGCGCGGATCTTCCTTGCGCTTCATCGCGTGACCCATCCCTGCTACTTCGGCCGAGGTCTTGGGCGCCATCGCTCCTCCTAGCGGGGCTGCGCCGCCGCGTATTGGATGGCCTTCACGATGTTCACGTATCCGGTGCAACGGCACAGGTTGCCGGAGATCGCCTGCCGGATCTCCGGCTCGGTCGGCCGGGGGTTGCGCTCGAGCAGCGCGTAGCCGGTCATCATCATCCCCGGCGTGCAGTAGCCGCACTGCAGCCCGTGCTCCTGCCAGAACCCCTCCTGGATCGGATGCAGCTTTCCGTCCCGCTCCAGCCCCTCGACCGTCATCACCTGGCGGCCGTCCGCCTGGACCGCGAGCACGGTGCAGGACTTGACCGGCTCGTCGTCGAGCAGCACGGTGCATGCCCCGCAGTGCGTCGTATCGCACCCGATGTGCGTGCCCGTGAGCCGCAGCACGTCGCGGATCAAATGCACGAGGAGCAGGCGCGACTCGATCTCGACGGTGTGCGCCGCGCCGTTCACGGTGACGGTGATGGTGTGCTTGGCCATTAGGATTTGCCTCCCGCCCGCCGGACCGCCAGCGCCAGCGCCCGGCCGGTCAGCACGCGCGCCATCTCGCGCTTGTACTCTACGGATCCGCGCCGATCGGCCGCGGGAGCCGTCGCCTGCGCCGCGAGCCGCGCGGCCTCGGCGACGGTCCGCTCGTCCGGTTGCTTGCCCCGCAGGTATTGCTCGGCCTCGGTCGCCTTGATCGGCGTCGGGCCGGCGTTGGTGAGCCCGATGCCGGCCCGCTCCACCTCGCCCTTCTTCCCCAGCGTCAGCTGCGCCGCCGCGGCGGCCGTGGCGAAATCGCCCACCTTGCGCTCGAGCTTGACGTAGGCGCCGCCGCTCTTGGCCGGCGGGATCGGGATGCGGACTTCGGTGAGGATCTCGCTCCCGGCGAGCGCGGTGGTGAAGAGCCCCGTGAAGAACCGCTCGATGGGGATCGTGCGCTCACCTTTCGGCCCCTTGGCGACGACCTGGGCGCCGAGCGCGAGCATCGTGGCGGGATGGTCGTTGGCGGGGTCGCCGTGCGCCAGGTTACCGCCCACAGTCGCCCGGTTGCGCACCAGCGGGTCCGCGACCACGGCCGCCGTGTCCATGAGAATGGGATACTTGGACCGGACGAGCTCCGAGCGCTCGAGCGTGGCCTCGCGGGTGGCTGCGCCGATCCTCAGGAACCCGTCCTCTTCCTTTATATAGTCGAGTCCCGCGATGCGCCCGATGTCGACGAGATGGCTCACCTGCCCGAGGCGCAACTTGAGCAGCGGCAAGAGGCTCTGGCCGCCGCCCAGCACTTTCGCGCCCTCGCCGAAGCGCTCGAGCAGTGCCACGGCATCCGCCAGGGTCTTGGGCGCGTGGTAGTCGAAAGCAGCGGGAATCATGACACTCTCCTCCCCGATGAGAGACGCCGGCTCAGCGCAGCCACAGCAGCCACAGGAGGAGCGCTGCGGCGACTATCGCCGCCCATGTCGCCGGGTGTCGCGCCGCACGGCCCGCGGCGCGTCCAACGATGCCGGCACCGAACGAGACCACCTGAATCGGCTGGGCGGTGGGCGCGGCGTCTCTCCGGGCGGGCCCCCCTCCCGGAGTCGCGCCCGTGGATTCCAGGGCCGCGGCCGTGCAGGTGGTGAACTCCTGGAACAGCTGATCGCTGACGTCCTGGATCATCCCGCGCCCCATCTGGGCCAGAATGCCCGTGACGTTCACGTCCGACACGACGGTCACTTCGGTCTCGGACGGCCCCTGCGCCACGAGCCGGCTCGTCATGCGCAACTCCGCGCCGCCCTTGCCGCGGACGTCCTGACCCGATGCCACGATCTCGGCGGTCCAGGCGTGCCGATCGAGCCGCTCGAAGGTGACCGTCCCCTTGTAGCTCGTGGAGATGGGGCCCACCTTGACGGTGATCGTTCCCGTGTAGGCCCCCTCGCCGGTCTGCCCCGTGATCGCCGCTCCGGGCAGGCAGCTCGCCACGCGCGGCGGATCGGTGAGGAAGGCCCACACCGGGTCCCGTGCCGCCCGCACGGTGAAAGTCTTCGTGATCTGCATGGCGTGTCAGGCAGCCACGAGCGTGAGGAGACGCTCGAGCGACTCCAGGTTATGGGCGGAGGCCAGGTGGTCGATGAACGGCAGCGCGGCTGCCATGCCGCGCGCCAGCGGCTGGTAGCGTGGATCGCCGAGCAGCGGATTGAGCCAGACGACCTTGCGCGCCCGCGTGTGGATCGCGCGCATCGCCTCGGCCAGCTCGCCCACGTCCCCGCGATCGAGCCCGTCGCTCAGGATCACAACCACCGTGTCCCGGTTGACCAGCTCATCTTGGTGGCGCGCGACGAATTCCGCTAGACTCGCGCCGATCCGCGTTCCGCCCGACCAATCCGGCACGCCCGCGGCCAACCGATCGAGCGTCAGCGTGACCTTCCCGGTCGCGAGCCACGGAGTGAGCCGAGTGAGCGCCGTGTTGAACGCGAACACTTCGGTGCGCCGCGCCACCCGCTTGAGCGACAGGATGAACGTCAGCAGAAAGCGCGTGTGCGGGTCCATCGAGCCGCTCGTGTCGCACAGCACCACGAGGCGCGGTGTCTCGACCGCGCGTGCGCGCCGCGCCAGCCAGAGCAGCTCTCCGCGGGTGCCGACCGCGCGCCGCAGGCTGCGTCGCAGATCGACCAGACCCCGTTCCCGGGACGGGACGAGCCGGCGGCTCTTGCGCGTGGCGAGCTTGAAGGACAGGCGGGCGAGGAGTCGCTCCATGGCCGCGAGGTCCGCGGCCGAGCACTCGTCGAACGGCCTGCGCCGCAGCAACCTCTCCGGGCTGCAGCCCGGCGTGGTGGCGTCGGCCGCCTCCGAATTCCGGTCACCGCGGTCGGCGGACGGGGCCCCGGTGCTTCTCGGAGCGGGCGAGCCCGCGCGGTCGGTGGACGGTCCGGTGTGCCGGTCTGCCGCTACCGCAAAGAAGCGGCGAAACAGTTCCTCGAATGCGGCGCAGTCTCGAGGCTGGATTTTGAGCGCGGTGGAGAGCGCGCGACGGACTTCGTCCCGGTCCAGGACGTCCACGAGCGACAGCGCGGTCACCGCATCGACTTCGTCGGAGAGACCCACGCGCACCCCGCGCTCTCGCAATGCCGCGGCGAACCGCGCCACGTGAGCAAGCAGGGTGCGGTCCGTCATCGCGTCGCCTCGCTCACCTGGCCGACCAGCGAAGCGATCTCCTCCCGGCCGAGCTCGTGCAGGTCGTGGTGGTCTTTCAGGACGCAGCCGAGCGTCTGCTCGACGGTCTCGGGATCGAGGTGGTCCCGGTGCAGCCGGACCAGCGCCTCCGCCCAGTCGATCGACTCGGCCACGCCGGGCAGCTTGGTGAGCTTGCGTCCGCGCAGCGTCTGGACGAATCGGGCGATCTCGTTCGCGAGACGCTCGCTCGCTCCCGGCACCTTGGTGCGCAGGATGCGGACCTCTTTGTCGAGGGTGGGATGCTCGATGTAGAGGTACAGGCAGCGCCGCCGCAGCGCGTCACCGATCTCGCGGGTGCGGTTCGAGGTGAGGACCACGTGGGGTACGTGCGTGGCGCGGATCGTGCCAAGCTCCGGGATCGTCACCTGGAAGTCGGACAGCAGCTCGAGCAGGAACGCCTCGAACCCGTCGTCCGCTCGGTCCACCTCGTCCACCAGCAGCACCGGCGGGCCTTCGCGCCGCGTGATCGCTCGCAGCAGCGGGCGCTCCAGGAGGTACTCCCGGCCGAAAATGATCGCCTCGAGCTGGGAAGGGTCCCGGCCCTCCCGCTCCGCCATCCGCAGCCGCAACAACTGGCGCTGATAGTTCCATTCGTACAGGGCCGTGTTGACGTCGAGCCCTTCGTAGCACTGCAGCCGGATCAGCCGGCGGCCGAGCGCGCTCGCCAGCACCTTGGCGATCTCGGTCTTGCCGACGCCGGCCTCGCCCTCGAGGAACAGCGGCCGCTTCATCCTGAGGCTGAGGAACAGCACCGTCGCCAGCGCCCGGTCGGCGACGTAGTCGGCGCCAGTGAGCAGCGCCAGCGTCTCGTCGATCGAGTTGGGCGCGGGTCGTGGGCTAGTGGTCATTCGTTCTCCGGGGAACCTGCACGACGCATCACAGGACGCGGTAGGCGCGGTCGA
>DASUAL010000080.1:0-11269 GCA_035763805.1 Gemmatimonadales bacterium | reverse complement strand
GGCGGCGTGCTGGGTGTGGTGGGGTGCATGGCGCAGCGGCTCGGCGCCCGGCTGCTCGAGCGCGTGCCGCAGGTGGATCTGGTGGTGGGGCCGGACGGCTACCGCGGGCTGCCCGAGCTGATCGCGCGGGCGCGTGGCGGCGAGCGCGCGGCGGACGTGGAGTTCCGGGGCTGGGAGCACTACGAAGACGTGCCGCCGGTGCGCGACGGTGCCGCATCGGCGTTCGTGACGGTGCAGCGTGGCTGCGATTATCGGTGCACCTTCTGCATCGTTCCGATGACGCGAGGGGCCGAGCGGAGCCGCAAATTGGCCGATGTGGTGCGCGAGGTGACGGACCTGGCCGCGCGCGGCACCACGGAGGTCACGCTCCTTGGCCAGACGGTCAACAGTTACACGGACGGCGAGCACGACTTCGCCGACCTGCTGCGCGCGGTGGGTGCGGTGGCGGGGATCCGGCGCGTGCGGTTCACGTCGCCCTATCCCACCGACTTCACCGACCGGGTGCTCCGGGCCATGGCCGGGACGCCCGCGGTGTGCGAGCACGTGCACCTGCCGGTGCAGAGCGGCAGCTCGCGGGTGCTCAGGCGGATGCGCCGGCGCTACGACCGCGCGCGTTACCTCGAGGTCGTCGCCGGGTTGCGGCGCGCCGTGCCGGGGATCGCCGTCACGACCGACATCATCGTCGGGTTCCCCGGCGAGACGGAGGATGACTTCCGGGAGACGCTGTCGCTCGTCGAGGCCGTGGGCTTCGAGGACGCGTACACGTTCAAGTATTCGCCGCGCGAGGGCACGCCCGCGACCCGGATCAAGGATGCCGTGCCGGACGACGTGGCGGGGGAGCGGCTCGGACGGCTCATCGCGCTGGTGCGCGGCGTGGCGCGCCGCAAGAACGTCGGGCTGGTCGGCACGACGCACGAAGTGCTGGTCGAGGGGAAAGCAAAGCGGGGCGACCTGCTGCAGGGGCGCACCCGCACCAACAAGGTCGCGCTGTTGGCGGGGCCCGACGCCTGGGTTGGGACGTACCGGCGCGTGCGGCTCACCGGCACCACCGGCTCGACGTTCACCGCCTGGCCCACGGACCGGGCGGGGGTGGGGGAGCTCGCCGTCGTGGGGTAACGAACGTCACGTGGGAAGTGGTGCAGCGGGAGTACGACAAGCTGCGCCTGCAATTGCCGCGGTTCTGCGGCTGCGATACCTGCCGCGGGGACGTGCTGGTATTCGCGCTCAACCGGCTGTCGCCGCACTACGTCTCGACGCGGCAGGGCGAGGTCCTCACCGAGCTGAACCTCGAGACCGACCAGGAGCGGGCCAAGCTCGACGTGGCGCTGCTCGAAGGGTTCCGCAAGGTGGGGCTCGCGCCCCGCTGCGGGGCGAAGCCCGTCCAGCTGATCTAGCCAACTAACGCGGCCCCCGGTGCGGCCGCCGATTCTCTTCGTCACGGTGGCATTCGGGGCTGGCCTCTGGGCTGGCCTCGATGCGTTTCTGGTGCGCGATGCGCTGTACGCGGTTGCACCAGTACTGGCGGCCGCCTTCGTCCTCGCGCGGCGGGCGCCGCTCGGCGCGGCGCTCGGGATCATGGGGGTCGCGGGCCTCTTCTGGGGTGGGGCGGCGGTGCGGGAGCGGGGTGCCACCTGCGCTGGCCTCTGGGGGGAGGCGGGAGACGGGAGACGGGAGACGGCGCGCGCGGCGATCGTGCGGCTCGCGGATCCCGCTCCGGTGGGCGGTGGTGTCGTGGATGCCGACGTCCTCGCGAACGGCGGATGCGCCGGCGCGCTCCGGCTGCGCTGGCCCGAGGGCATCCGTGCCGCGGGGGGGACAACGTGGGCGGTGGCGGGACGCTGGCTCGGCGCGGACGCGCGCGGGGTGCTCGTGGTGCGGCGCGCCCGGGAGCTCGACGCCGCGCCGCGGGGGCGCGGGGCGTTGCGTGACCGGCTCGCGGGGCGCAGCGCGGCGCTGTTCGGCGGGCACGCCCCGATCGTGAACGCCCTTGTGTTCTCGCCGCGCGCGGCGCTCGAGGCCGAGGTGCGCGAGCGCTACGTACGCTCCGGGCTGACCCACATCCTGTCCATCTCCGGGCTGCACGTGGGCTTTCTCGCCGCCTGGCTCGGGCTCCTGCTCAGCAAGCTGCGGCTCGCGCCGCGCCGCCAGCTCGGCGCCTCGACGTTGGTGCTGCTGGGTTACCTGTGGTTGCTGGGCTTCCCGGCACCCGCGACCCGCGCCGCGGTGATGCTGGTGCTCGCCGGTGTGGCACAGCTGCGGCAGCGCGTCGTCGCGCCCACGGGGACCGTCGCGCTCGCGGCGTTGCTCGTGCTGCTGGTCGATCCCTGGGCGATGCGCTCGGTCGGGGCGTGGCTCTCGGTCGCGGCGATCGGCGCCGTGATCTGGGCCGATCGGGCGACGGCGCGCCGCCCGCTCGCGCTGCGCCTGGTCGCGCCTGCCATCGCGGCGACGCTCGTCACCGCGCCGATCACCGCGTTCGCGTTCGGCACGGTGGCGCCGGTCGGCGTGCTCGCAAACCTCGTCGCGATTCCGCTGGCGGCCATCGCCGTCCCCGGTCTGGTGTTGTCGCTCGCGCTCTCGTGGGTCGTTCCCGGGCTCGCGCAGCTCTTCGCCGCGGGATCGGGGCTGGGGCTCGCGCTGCTCGACGTGACGGCGCGGCTGGCGGCGGCGGTGCCGCTCGGCCACGTCGTCATGGTGCCCGGCTGGGGCGCGGCCGGCACGTGGCTGGCCGTCGCGGCGGCCGCGTGGTGGCTCTGGAACTCGCCGCGGCGTCCCTGGCTGATGGCGGCGCGCGTGGCCTTCATGGCCACGGTTGCGGTCGGGATGTCGTTCCGGGGCGTCGTCGCCCTCGACGCTTGCCGTTGCCTGACAGTACATTTTCTCGATGTAGGGCAGGGGGACGCGGCCCTGCTGCGGACCCCGAACGGTCGCTGGATCGCGATCGACGGTGGGCCGCGGACGGCCGACCGCGACGCGGGGCGCGCGGTGGTGGTCCCGTTCTTGCGACGCCATGGCGTCGAGCGCCTCGCCCTCGTCGTGGCGACGCACGGGCATGCGGACCACTACGGCGGGTTGCCCGCGCTGCTCGAGACGTTCGGGGACTCGTCGCTCGTCATCGAGCCGGGCGAACCCGTGGGCGAGCCGCTCTACCTCGAGTTCCTGGCCGCCGTCGAGGGTGCGCGCGCCCGCTGGCGACCGGCGCGCGCGGG
Source organism: Gemmatimonadales bacterium (assembly GCA_035763805.1). Taxonomy (GTDB): domain Bacteria; phylum Gemmatimonadota; class Gemmatimonadetes; order Gemmatimonadales; family GWC2-71-9; genus DASUAL01. Next base: position 8,060 of record DASUAL010000080.1, on the reverse strand, counting down.
CGACCGGTTCGAGGTCGACGGCGTGGCGCTCGAGGTGCTGAGTCCCGACAGCGCCTTGATGGCGTGGTCGGGAGACGTGAACGAGCATTCGGTCGTGCTGCTCGTGCGGTTCGGCGGGGCGCGGCTGGTGTTCGCCGGGGACGCCGGTATCCCGGTCGAGGCCCGGCTCGCGGGGCGCGTGGGTGACGTGGACGTGCTGAAGGTCGGCCACCACGGCTCGCGCAGCGCCACGTCGCCCGAGTGGCTCGCGGAGTTGCGTCCCGAGCGGGCGGTGATCAGTGTCGGGGCACGGAACCGCTACGGGCACCCCGCGCCCGAGGTGCTCGCGCGACTCGCCGAGCACAACGTCGAGGTGCTCCGCACCGACCGAGCGGGTACCGTCACCTTAGTCGTGGACAGCGCGCGTGCACTCATCGACTTCCGTCATCACGATTGAGCGGTTCATCATGGAGCAGGAGCGGCTGCACCCCGACGCGACGGGGGAGCTGTCGAACCTGCTGTACGATCTGTGTCTCGCCGCCAAGATCATCTCGCGGCACGTGCGCCGCGCCGGGCTCACCGACATTCTGGGGAGCGCGGGGGCGGGCGCGGTGAACGTCTCCGGCGACCTGCAGCAGAAGCTCGACCTGTTCGCGCACGACACCATCCAGAACGCGGTCCAGTACACGGGCCGCGTTTGCATCGTGGCGTCGGAGGAGGACCAGGAGCCGATGTTGTGTCCGCCCAGCTCGCGGCGCGGCAAGTACGTGATCCTGTACGACCCGCTCGACGGCTCGACCAACATCGACGTCAACGTCTCGATCGGGACGATCTTCTCGATTCACCGCCGGGTCACTCCGGTGAAGGGCGAGCCCGGGCTCGTCGATTGTCTCCAGGTGGGGCGCAGGCAGATCGCGGCGGGATACATCCTGTACGGCTCGAGCACGATGCTGGTGTACACGACAGGGCAGGGGGTGCACGGCTTCACGCTCGACCCGACGATCGGCGAGTTCCTGCTGTCGCACCCCGACATCCGGACGCCCGAGGTCGGCAGATATTACAGCGTGAACGAGAGCAACTGGAACCGCTGGACGCCGCCGATCCAGCGCGTCGTTGGGGCGTTCAAAAACGGCGACGGCCGGGTGCAGGCGAAGAACGCGCGCTACATCGGCTCGCTGGTCGCCGATTTTCACCGCAACCTCATTTCCGGCGGGATCTTTTTGTATCCCGCGGACACCAAGTCGCCCGACGGGAAGCTGCGGCTGTTGTACGAGGCGGCGCCGCTCGCGCTGGTGGTGGAGCAGGCGGGCGGGCTGGCGACCGACGGGCGCCGGCCGATTCTCGACATCGTGCCCAAGAGCCTGCACCAGAGGACGCCGCTCGTGATCGGCAGCAAGGCCGACGTCGCGTTCGCCGCCGAGGTGCTCGCCGCCGAGGGCGTGCCCGCGTGACCGAGCGCAAGCCGGTGTACGGGCCCGAGGACTGGCGCGGGGATCCCGCGAAGGACCTCGGGAGCCCCGGCGCGTTCCCGTTCACGCGCGGCGTACATCCCACGATGTACCGCGGCAAGCTCTGGACCATGCGCCAGTACGCCGGCTTCGGGACCGCCGAAGAGACGAACGCCCGGTTCCGCCACCTGCTCGCCGCGGGCCAGACCGGCCTCTCCGTCGCGTTCGATCTCCCGACCCAGATGGGCTACGACTCGGACCATGCCATGGCCGAGGGGGAGGTCGGGCGGGCGGGAGTGGCGATCGACACCGTGGACGATCTCGCGCGGCTGTTCCACGAGATCCCGCTCGACAAGGTCTCCACGTACATGACCATCAACGCCACCGCGCCCATTCTGCTCGCGATGTACATCGTGGTAGGGGAAGAGCAGGGGGTCGCGCGCAGGGAGCTTCAGGGGACGCTCCAGAACGACATCCTGAAGGAGTTCATCGCGCGCGGGACGTACATCTATCCGATCGAGCCCTCGCTCCGGTTGGTGACCGACGTGTTCCGGTTCGTGGACGCCGAGGGAATGAGCTTCAATCCAATTTCGATCTCGGGCTATCACATGCGCGAAGCGGGGGCAACGGCGGTGCAGGAGATCGGGTTCACGTTCGCGAACGGGCTCGAGTACCTGCGCCGGGCCGTGGGGGCCGGGCTGGACGTCAACCGGTTCGCGCCCCGGGTCTCGTTCTTCTTCGCCGCGTTCACCGATCTGTTCGAGGAGGTCGCCAAGTTCCGCGCCGCGCGCCGGCTGTGGGCGCGCCTAATGAAGGAGCAGTTTGGCGCAACGGACTCCGCCTGTCGTCTGCGGTTTCACACCCAGACCGGCGGCTCGACGCTCACCGCGCAGCAGCCCGAGAACAACGTCGTCCGGGCGGCGATCCAGGCGCTCGCGGCGGTGCTGGGCGGGACGCAGTCGTTGCACACCAACGCCTACGACGAGGCGCTGGCGCTTCCCACCGCGCAAAGCGCGACGCTGGCCTTGCGGACCCAGCAGATTCTCGCGCACGAGACCGGCGTTCCCGAGGCCGCGGATCCCGCCGGGGGCAGCTGGTATGTCGAGTCGCTCACCGACGAGATCGAGCGCGGGGCGCGGGCGCTGGTGGAGGAGGTGCAGCGCGCGGGTGGCGCCGCGCGCGCGATCGAGCGCGGGCTGTTTCAGGAGGCGATCGCATGGAGCGCCTACGCGCAGCAGAAGGCCGTCGAGTCCGGAGAGCAGACGGTCGTGGGGGTGAACGAGTATGTCACGGACGATCCGGTGCTGTCGGTTGCGGCACCCGACTACTCGGCGCTCGCCGCGGCGCAGCAGCGGCGGGTGGCGGAGAAGCGCGGGATGCGGGATGCGGGATGCGTGAGGCGAGTGCTGGATGATTTGGCCGAGGCGGCGCGCGATGGCGCGGCGCCGCTGATGGAGCCGATCATCGACGCCGTGCGGGCGCGCTGCACCGTAGGCGAGATCGGCGACGTGTTGCGGGGGGTGTGGGGGGTGTACAAGCCAGCGTGATCTAGGTTCAGCCGGATTCCGGAGGTCGCGATGCGCGCTCGTCCTCAGCGGCTCTGCCTCGGTCTCGCTTGTCTGGTCGGTCCCGCCGTCGTCAGTGCCCAATCCGACACGCTCTGGACCTTCAACGCGCCCGCCAAGATCCGGTACACGCGGGTCGGTCCTTCCGGTCATTTGCTCGTGGCAACAGAGCAGGGGCTGATCGCGCTGAATCCCGAGGTCGGGAGTGTAGCGTGGGCCTATCCTGCGGGTGGGCGAGCGTGGTTCAGGGTTAGCCCGCTGGGGCATCTGCTCGTCGGTCATGGTGGGGTCCTGACGGCGGTGGACCCGGTCACGGGGGACACCGTGTGGCATCGGGTGGACCTCCCGGATCTCTCGCGAGCCGAGCTCGGGATGAGCGCGGCCGATCCGTACGGGATCGTTCAGGCGAATCGCAGCCTCATGGCGCTCGATCTGCGGAGCGGCGTCACGTTATGGGACTCCACCGCGCTGCCCGACCGCGTCGGCGTGCGGGAGTTCTTCCGGCTGCGTGATCTGGGTGCGGCGCTGCTCATCGCGCAGACGCCGCTGAGCGACGCGGCGTTACTGACGGTGACGCTCGATTCGGGGCGAGTGCTGTGGCGTCGCGACTCGCTCTTCCGTCGGCCGCTCCACTTCGCGGAGCGTCGGGGCATCGAATACCTGGCCACTTTCCAGGCGCACGAGTTCGGGGACACGACGATCCTGCTGTACTTCTCCGAGGACGGACCGATGCGGCTCGATCAGCGGACCGGGGCGGTGTTGTGGCGAGCCGAGCAGCTGGCCGGGCGCTCGGTACCGGGGCGCGATCGCGGGTATCCCGTGCCGCGGGTGTCGGGCGGCCTGGCGTTGATCGGAGTCGAGCGGCGCCTGGTGGCGCTGGAGCTGGGGAGCGGCCGGGTTCGCTGGGAGACCGAACGCGATTTTCGGGACGAGCCCACCTGGATCGTGCCAAGCAGCGGGATGATTATGGTGGGCGGGTTCGGGCGGGAGAAGCCGTTTCTCGCCTGTCTCGACGCCGCGACCGGCGCGCGCAAGTGGGCGCGGGACGTCGAGCTCAAACGCGAGGCGACGGCGTACTTCCTGCGCGACACCGTGTACGTGAGCAACGACGGCGCACTTTCGGCGGTGCCGCTGGCCACCGGCGACGTGCGGCGCCTGACGGAGGTCGGCTTCCAGGGGGGCGAGCATCCGGTGCGGATGGACACGGTGGAGGGTGGCGGACTGGTGTTGCGGGCGCGGCAGAACATCATGCGGGTGTGGTTGGACGGGCGAGTGGCGTACCGTCGCTACTACCAGGCACCGGGGACGAGTCTCCTGGCCAAGCTCGCGAGCACGGCGCTGATCGTGGCGGCGAATGTCGGGTCGATCGCGTTGACGCCGCCGGGCGGTTACGCGCCGGTGATTGTGGGCAATCCGGTGCTGGCGGCCCGCTACGCCCGCGCGGCGACGGCTGAGAACTACCACTATCTCTTCACGCAGTCACCCGACTCACTCGACCAGGAGGGGTTCAGCCTGGTGCTGATGGATCAGCGAGACGGCCAGGAGCTCGGGCGCCTGTGGTTCGACGAGCGCTCGCCCGATTACGGCCTGGACCACGTCACCGCGACGGTGTATGTGCGCGAGGGTGATCGGCAGATCGTGGCCCGGCGGTTCCGGTTTTAGGGCTGGTGCGCGGGGGGCTGTGAGGGCGTCAGAAGTGCACGACCAAGCCGAGGCCTACACTGCCATCCGGGGCCGAACGCACGGAAATCCGGAGCGACTCGAGCGGCGCTGACTTCCAGCGCTCCCCGCCGACCACCGTTCCCACGACGAGTCCCACGGCCCCGCCGACGACGCTGAGCGCCGCCGTCCCGAGCAGGATGTGGCCCACGTCCGACAGCGAGCACGTTTCCGGCGTGTCCTCCCCCGGTCCCGGGTCGATGTCCTCTTCGCCGCACAGGGCGGATAGTGTGACGAGGCCGAGCCCGACCGCGCTCCCAAAGCCATACCACGCCCCGCGGAGTGGCTGCGGCCCATGGCCACGGGACCGTGCTAGGTAACTCACGCTGGCGAGCGGGATGGCGACCACATCGGCCGCGGGCGCCTTCTGGGGCTCGATGCGCAGCAGGAGCGTGTCGCCGGCGTGGCCCGCTACCGTTCCCCGCAGCTCGGTGGGTTGCTGCCCCTCGATCCCGGGGACGTAATGCGCTCTCACTTTGACGCGGGTGCCGACCGCGATCGAGTCCTGCGCGAGCGCGGCGGCCGGCGCGAGCAGCAGCGCCGCGAGGGAGATGCCGAGCGTGCCGGCCATCGGGTTCATATACGGGCATCTAAGGGCCTGGTCAAGGCGAGCAACCCAGCACCTGTGACCTTCTTGGCACCCCCTAGTGCAACAGAAGGATGACAACCGCGTGATTGCGGCGATGCGGCTGCGGCGGTGTTCCCTAGGGTTGTAGAGATGGTCGCCGGGTTCGTTTTCCCGCCCGGGTGTGCTCCCCGGTTGGCGAGGTGGGGCAGGCGATTCGGGAGGACGAGGGCTCCCCACTGCGCGACAAGACAGCACAGTCGCTGCGTGGGGTGCCCTCGCCCTCCCTGTTAGGCGATGGCTCGCTCGTTCGTGTGGTCGCCCGATCGTGGTCCGCGGTTGCTGGCTCTCGTGCGGCGGGCGATTCGGCTGCGGCATTACAGCCGGCGGACCGAGGAGGCGTAGGTCGCACGGGTGCGGCGATTCGTGCGGTTCAGCGGGTTGCGGCATCCTGCCGAGTTGGGCCGCGCCGAGGTGACCGCGTTCCTGTCGCACCTGGCGGAGCGGGAGGGGTTGAGCGCGGCGAGTCAGAATCAGGCGCCGAGCGCGCTAGGATTTTTGTACGAGGCGGTCTTGGGGCGGCGGCTCGGCGCGGGTGGCCTCGAGGGGATGGTACGGGCCAAGGAGCCGGGTCGTCTGCCCGTCGTTCTTACGAAGGACGAGGTGCGCCGAGTATTGGCCGAGCTGAGGGGGGTCAATCGCCTCGTCGTGCTGCTGCTGTACGGATCGGGGCTGCGGTTGCTCGAGGCGCTCGAGCTACGCGTGAAGGACGTCGATTTCGAGCGCGGTGAGATCCGCGTGCGCAGCGCGAAAGGTGGCGGATCGCGGGTGACGATGCTGGCGGTCGCTGTTGCCGAGCCGTTGCGGGCGCATCTCGTGAGGGGTACGCCAGCTGCACGAAAGCGACCGAGCGGTTGGGGGTGGGGCCGTGCCGTTGCCCGGGGCGCTCGCGCGGAAGTTGCCCGGCGCCGTGCGAGACTGGCCGTGGCAGTGGGTGTTTCCTGCAACCCGGGCGCGCCGCGGGGACGAAGGTGGCGCTACCCAGCGTCATCACTGGCACGAGTCGGCCGTCCAGCGCGCCGTCCGCCGTGCAGTCATGGCCGCCGGGATCGCCAAGCGGGCGACGTGTCACACCTTCCGCCACTCATTCGCCACGCATCTCCTCGAGGCGGGGTACGACATCCGGACCTTGCAGGAGCTGCTAGGTCATCGTGACGTGCGCACTACGATGGTGTATACCCACGTCCTCAACCGGGGCGGGTTGGCGGTCCGAAGCCCGGCCGACATGTAGGAGCGTCCCCAACGCGATTAGGCGGATCGCAGATTAGAGGACACATTCGTCTGCCTAATTCCCATGTGTCTGTTAGGGCCGCAGCTCGCAGCGTACTTTACTGGATGAGTTTAGACGACGCGGGGGCGTCCGAGATCGGGAGGGCGAATGACGCCAGTGCAGCGGATGGCGGGGTACAGAAGACTCAGTCTACTATGAGTTAGGCCGCACGCAACCACGTGACGCGAAGAGTACTTAGGCACACGGCATGTCCTTGCAGTTGCCGGTGGTGCGGGCTCGCTCCAGCAGAGACTGGAGACAGAATCGTGAACGACGTGAAGCTGAAGCTCTCGGCGCTGTGGGCAGCGCGAATGCTCAGCGGTCTACAAGGGGACTCGACCCGCCTGCATGATCCCGCGGCGTTACGTGAACTGGTAGCGGGAACTTCCGCTGTGCCAGTGACCAACGAGCTGTTGTTCCTCATGTCGGTGATCTTCGCGATTCCGATCCTCATGAGCTTCCTATCTCTGACATTGAAGGATCGAGCCAATTGCTGGACGAACCGCACCGTAGGTATCGTTTTTGTGGCGTTTGACCTCGCGTTTCTCGGCCTGGCCCTCTTTGCGTGGACCTTCTCCGCCTACGAGACGTTCTGGTCGCTGATGTACCTGCTGTTTACTGCGCTGGTTGTCTGGTATGCGTGGAAGTGGCCCAAGCAGGAAGGGTGAAGTCCATCGGGGCGACGCATCACACGATGACGGAGCTTCGTGCGATCAGCGTGCGGCCTAACCCGCGCGTGAAGCTGGCGTGCGCCACCAAGTAAGGAAGCCGTCTGTTTGATCGCATGGTCGCTTGGTCGGCTGCGGCGCTCCACCTTCCTTGCGCCTGGCTGGTTGGCGCACGCAGCTTACGCGCGGTCCATTAGGCGGCTGGCCTCGCATAATCAATAGGGGGCACCGACGTCGACCGAGAGTAAGCTTATTGTCCGTGCGTATCTCGTCGCGATTGCGCTCTGGTTGCTTCACCTCGTGCTCACCCGCGCTGCCTATTCTATAGTCGATCGAGGGGGGAGCGAATTGGCCCTCGTGCTCCCGTTGCTCATCGTGGATCTTCTCGTACCCGCCATTCTAGTGTTAGTCCTCGCCTATGCCCTGGTGCGTGCTATTCGCAGCCTTGTTCGCGAACCCGCCCTTCGCACGGGGACGAATGTAGGCGTCGCTACTCTCGGCACGATTGCCTTCGTCCTAGGCGCATGGACGTGGTACATGAACGTGGTCGTCGTTGCACTCGGCGGACGTCATTAACGACATCACCAGGGCGATCTTCTACATTGCCAGCCGTCTGATATCAACTTTGAAGTGCAACACTGAGCTTCATCGCGCATAGCATTCCTCCGGGGTCCGGTAGCCGAGTCGCTTGCGCGGCCGGCGGTTGAGCTTGGTGGCGATCCGATGGCAGTCGTGCTGGGTGAGGTGCGCCATGCTCCGGCGCTTGGGGAGGTACTGACGGAGCAG
>DASUAL010000079.1:0-3077 GCA_035763805.1 Gemmatimonadales bacterium | reverse complement strand
GAAGACCGGCTGGGCGTCCGTGGGCGAGGTGCCGATGAGCCGCAGGATCTCGGCGGTCGCCGTCTGCTGCTCCAGCGCTTCGCGCAGGTCCCGGTTGCCCGCCTCCTGCTCCCGGAACTGCCGCGCGTGCTCTATAGCGATCACCGCCTGCTCGGCGAAAGTCTGGAGCAGGACGATCTCCCGGTCGGAGAACGGACGGAGCGTTCGCCGCGAGATCCCGATCGTCCCGAGGACGCGGCCCTGGTGCAGGAGCGGGATGGCCACGTAGCTCCGATTGCCGGACTGGCGCGAGACCGAGTCCGCGAACTCCGTCGTGGTCTGGAGATCGGGCACGTGAACAACCGCTCCGTCGAGGACGGCCCGGCCCGCGGGGTTGAGGCGATCGGGCACTCGCGGATAGCGGTGCCTCAGGCGGTCGACGGCCTCGGGATTGACGTTGTGGTGAGCGACCACGTGCAGGAGCCCGCCGTCGTAACGCATGACCACCGCGCCCTCAGCGTCGCAGAGTCGGAGAGCGTTCACGGCGATGGCATCGAAGACCGGCTGAGCGTCGGAGGGCGAGCGGCTGATGATCCCGAGGATCTCGGCCGTCGCGCTCTGCTGCTCAAGCGCCTCGGTCTCGCGCTTGAGAGCCTCCGCCTCACGCCCCAGGGCCTCCGCCAGGCGCTTCTCAAGGTCGCGGAGCTTAGCGCCGTCCCTATTGGGCGATTTGCGGGCGACAGGGAGCTTGGCTTCGACCTTCGCCTTCGCGGGCTTGGCACCACGGCGCATCGGCCTCTCCTCGGTGCAGAGATCGACGACAGGCTAGTTTCCCACCCGCATCGCGGACCCACGGCGCATGAAATGCGCTAGTCTTGCGGCACGTGTCGGCCCTGAGGTCGGCTTCGCATTGGTGCGCAAAGCCCGTAGGCTAGTTGGACCCGGAGCCCCGCGAGCACCCCGTACTGCCGCCACCGGCCCGACGCCGGAGAGCGCGCCTTCTAGACTTCGCTGACGCGGGCTCCACGCCGACGCGACGGTCTCGAGGAGGGCGTCATGGACCTGCTGCATCCGAGGTGTGCGGGGCTCGATGTCCATCAGCGCACCGTGGTGGCCTGTGCGCGAGTCGTGACGGGCTCGTCCGTCACGCACCACCGGCGGACCTTCGGCACGACCACCGCGGAGCTGGTGGCGCTGAGCGACTGGCTGACGGCCCACGGCTGTACGCACGTCGCGATGGAATCGACGGGCGTGTACTGGAAACCCATCTGGCAGGTCCTCGAAGGCCGGTTCGTGCTCGTCCTCGCCAACGCCCGGCACATCCGCAACATCCCCGGCCGCAAGAGCGACGTGAGCGATGCCACCTGGATTGCTGACCTCCTGGCGCATGGTCTCATCCGCGGCAGCTTCGTGCCACCGGCCCCCATCCAGGAGCTACGCGATCTCACCCGCACCCGCAAACAACTCGTGCGGGAGATCACCCAACACACCCTCCGAATCCAGAAGACCCTCGAGAACGCCAACCTGAAACTCACCGGACTCCTCAGCAACATCCTCGGCGTCAGTGGCCGCGCCATCCTGCAGGCTCTGGTGGCCGGCGAGCAGGATCCCGAGCGCCTGGCGGATCTGGTCCACGGCCGCCTCACGGCTTCGCGCGGGGACCTCGTCGCCGCCCTGCACGGGCGCGTCACCGCCCACCACCGCTTCCTGCTCCAACTCCACCTCGCCCACGTCGACGCCCTCGAGCGGGCCGTGCGCGAGGTGGAGGCGCGCCTCGGCGCCGCCCTCGCTCCCTTTCGCACCGCCCTCGACCGACTGATCACGATGCCGGGCGTGAGTGAGACGGTCGCCCGCGTCCTCGTCGCCGAGATCGGCTTCGACATGACCCGCTTTCCCACGGCCGGTCATCTCGTCTCGTGGGCCGGGCTCTGCCCCCGCCTCGACGAGAGTGCCGGCAAACGCCTGTCCACCCGGACGCGCCCCAGCAATCCTTGGCTGAAGACGACGCTGGTGCAAGCCGCCTGGGCCGCCACCCGCAAAAAGGACAGTTACTTGCGCGCGCAGTTCTTTCGCCTCAAGAGCCGCCGCGGCCCCAAAAAAGCGATCCTCGCCGTCGCCGCCTCCATGCTCACCGCCGCCTATCACATGCTCAAGCACGACGTCGATTACCGCGACCTCGGCGCCGATCACTTCGATCGCCGCGACAAAACCAAGCTTGCCAACCGCCTGATCCAGCGCCTTCATGCCCTCGGCTTCGCCGTCGAAGTCCGGGCGGCGTAACGCACATTTCTTTCTAGGCGAAGGCGTCCGGATGGGCAAGTGGGAGGCCGATAACTCGACTCGCCCCGCTCGGTAGTCAACTCCCGGTGGTCAGTTCAGCCCCGCTCCACACGTTCGCGAGTCGTCTCGTGATGGCTGGCGTCGACCTGCTGAGCATCCAGAAGCTGGGAGGCTGGCGTACGCTCTCTATGGTTCAGCGGTACGCCCACCTTGCCCCCAATCACCTTCGTGCGGCCGTCGAGAGGCTATCTGTCGCAGAACTTGGACCGAACTTGGACTCGATTCCATCTGCCGGAGTCACTCGCCCCGCGTAAGTATGCGATCCTAGAGACCCGGAGGGCTAGCCTCAACTGGTAAGGCAGTGGACTTGAAATCCACCACCGGATATCCGGTATCGGGGTTCGAATCCCCGGCCCTCCGCCACTATTCAGGTGGTCAACGGTGGTCCGCTTGGCTGTTTCTTGGCTATGTCCGTGCCGCGCGTTTCGCGATCCGATCGGCAAAAGTGTCGCAGGCATACGTCCACGACGCTCGAACACCAAGCCGTCGGCGCCACCGGTCATGCAGAGCGTGGCCGGGGCCCGCACGCTATTGAACAACTCCGTCCGAGGTGCTCACCCTCGGGTCAGATTGTGTTTCGACTGATCCGCGAGTGAGTCGACGATTGCGAGGCCGAACGCACCGGCCGATGCGGCGAACACCGAGTAATTGAGCGCGGCCTTCAATCCGGTGCCGACCGTTATGCCCAACGCGAAGAGACCCAGGAGGACGCCGCTGGCCAGCGCCACGTAACGCGTACGAAGTCCCAAGATGAGCGC
>DASUAL010000078.1:0-2113 GCA_035763805.1 Gemmatimonadales bacterium | reverse complement strand
GAGACCACGGTGGTCGTCACCGTGTTCCTGTTCGCCGTGTTCGTCATCATCCTCGACACCCAGGTCGGCATCACCCACGCCGACCGCTCGCTCGTCGAGATGGCGCGCTCCTTCGGCGCCACTCGGCACCAGCTCTACTCGAAGGTTTTGCTCCTGAGTGCCTTACCGGAAATTCTGGCCGGTGTCCGCCTCGGTGCGATCCGCGGCGTGAAGGGCGTGGTGATCGGCCAGCTGCTGGTGGCGATCATCGGCGTGGGCGAGCTCTTCGAGGTCTACTCGAACAACTTTCTGATGGAAGAGTTCTGGGCGCTGGTGGTCATCGTGTTCTTCTTCGCCTTCGCCGTGTCCGAGGCGATCGCCTACTGCGAGCGCCGCGTCGAGTACTACGCCGCGAGCCGCTAGTCCGAACGAACCGCAACGCCATGGCGGAAGGCAAAGGTCCGCTTTCTCAGATACTGGTCGCCGTGGCGATCTCGCTCCTCGTCGGCGGCACAGTGGTGGCAAGAGCTAAAGGACTGGCTGCGACCGGCCGCCGAAAGACGCAAGGCTGCAGAACGTCGAGTACTGAGCCGCACGCCGGCAGGCGATTCATAGCATGCGCCTCACAATCCCAGCTCGGCATCGGTCGCGCTGTGCCCGTACTTGTCCCTGGGCGGCCACGGACGAGTTCGCCAGTCGGGCGCGAACACGAATGACGATTGCGCCCGACCCGGGAGCAGCGCGCCGTTTCCGGCGCCTTTGGCGTAGTCGTAGTAAAGCTTCACGATCTGCTCTTTCGTGACCTGCTGCGCGGCCGGCTGCGAGATCGAAGCGTCGCGCCACCTGCGCACCCGTGCGTATTCGTTGCCCTCGGGCAAGTAGAAGTCCTCGTAGTACTCGAGGAACCAGAACCGCATGAATAGCGGCGTGAACACTGTCTCCGCCCATCCAAAGTCCTCGAACAGATACACCCCGGACGGAGCATGCTCCACCAGGAATGCGTTCAGCCGCGCGTATTGCGACAGCATCCCCTCGCGAAGGACGTCGCGCCGCTCCGGGGTCTGGTTCATCACGAACGTGTACCCCTGGGTGGCGAACTCGCCTTCCATGCGGGCCAGCATGTTCTCCACGGCGCGGCGGTATGGGTCGCGCTGAGCGACGGCACGCTCGGGGTAGATGTCCTCGAGATACTGGAGGATGACCAGGCTTTCCTTGAGGATTTGCCCGGCCGCGGTCTCCAGAACAGGCAGCGCCGTGGTGCCACGGGTCTTGGCGAGCAGCCATGCGGGCCGGGGCTGAGTGATGTCGACGACATGGAAGTCGACGTCGCTTCGACGGCCCTTCAGCGACAACAGGATCTCCAGGCGCTGAGAGAACGGGCAGACCGGGATGTGGTAGACGCTCAGCGAAGCCATTCTTGGCCTGCCAGGTCGGGACGCCGGGGTCACTCGAGCTTCGCGCCGCTCTCCTTCACGAGCTTCGCCCATTTGTCCATATCAGCACGCATGAAGCGCCGGAACTCTTCGGGCGAGCTGCCGACGGGCTGCGAGCCGTCGGATTCGATTCGGCTTTTCACGTCGGGCTGATTGAGGATCTTCACGAGCTCCTCGTGCAGCCGCGCCACGATCGGTGCGGGCATGCCGGCGGGTCCGATTACGCCGTACCAACCGACCACTTCGAAGCCCGGCAGCGCTTCCGCCATTGCCGGCAAATCAGGATTTGAGGGCAGACGCGTCGGCGTTGTCACCGCGATGGCGCGCAGCCTGCCCGCGCGTACCTGCACCTGCGATCCTTGCAGGCCGGAGAAGTTGAAGTGGTACTGCCCCGCGATCAAGTCCGCCATTGCCGGCCCGGCGCCCTTGTAGGGGATGTGCTCGGCCTTGACCCCGGCCATGAGCTTGTATAGCTCGCCCGCGAGGTGGCCGCCGCTGCCGATGCCGGCGGAGCCGAAGTTGAGGGCGCCCTGGAAGTTCTTCGTCCATTGTATGAATTCCGCCAGGTTGTTCACCGGCGCCGACGGGTTGACCACGAGCATGAGGCCGGCCGAGGTGAGCTGCGTGATCGGGGTGAAGCTGTCCACCGGGTGGTACGGCAGCTTCGGATTGAGCGCCGCGTTCACCGTGTGCTGGTGATA
>DASUAL010000077.1:0-78525 GCA_035763805.1 Gemmatimonadales bacterium | reverse complement strand
GATGAGGCGGGGTCCAACGCGCCGCCCCCTGACGGCCGTCGCGGTCACGGTGTTCGGCGGCCTGTACGCGTCGGGGCTCATCGCGTTCCTGGTGGCGATCCGGCACGGCCCCCAGAGCGACGCGCACCCGCGCGGCTCCGTGGCGCTGGCCTTGCTGCCGCTGATCGCCACGTGGGTGTGCGATACCTGCGCCATGGCGGCGGGAACGCTGCTGGGCGGGCCGAAGCTCGCGCCCGTGCTGTCGCCCCGGAAGACGTGGGCCGGCGCCGTCGGCGGCGCGGTCGGGGCGCTGGCGGTCGCCCTCGTGTTCGGGCCGGTGATCCTGGATCGCCTCGGGCTGCATCTCGGCATCGTGCAACTCGTGATGGTGGGGGCGGTCATCGCGGTGGCGGCCCAGGTGGGTGACGTCGCCGAGTCGCTCTTCAAGCGTGAGGCTGGCGTCAAGGACTCGTCCACGCTCATCCCCGGGCACGGCGGCGTGCTCGACCGGCTCGACTCGCTGTACTTCGTCCTGCCCGTCTCTGCGGGCTTGTTCCGGCTGTTCGGCCTCGCATGAGCGTCGGCGTCGCGATCCTCGGCTCCACCGGCTCGATCGGCTGCTCGGCCCTCCAGGTGCTGGCGCGGCAGCGGGACCGGTTCCGCGTCGCGGCTCTCACCGCCTACTCCAACGCCGCGCTGCTCGAGCAGCAGGCGGCGGAATGGAAGCCGACCTACGTAGGCATCGTGAACGGTGCGACGCGCAACGTGCAACGGGCAGCGGGGAAGGGCGGAGCGGGGGTGGGGTGTCTCGTCGAGGCCGCGACGCGCCCGGACGTGCACATCGTCGTGAACGGGATCGTGGGCGCGGCCGGGCTCGAGGCGACGCTCGCCGCGCTGCGCGCCGGGAAGCGCGTGGCGCTCGCCAACAAGGAGACGCTCGTGATGGCGGGCGAGCTCGTGGCTCGCGCCGCGCGCGAGGGAGGCGGCGAGATCGTGCCGATCGACTCGGAGCACAGCGCGGTGCTCCAGTGCATCACGGGCAGGCGGCCGGCCGAGTTGGCGCGCCTCATCCTGACCGCGTCCGGCGGGCCGTTCCGCACCTGGACGCCCGAGCGCATCGCGCGGGCCACGGTCGCGGAGGCGCTGCAGCACCCCACCTGGAAGATGGGCAGGAAAATCACCGTGGACTCGGCCACCTTGGTCAACAAAGCGCTCGAAGTGATCGAGGCGCATTTCCTGTTCGGACTCGGGGTGGACGCGGTGCAGGTGGTCGTCCACCCGCAGTCGCTGGTGCACGCCTTCGTCGAGTTCGTGGACGGCTCGGTCCTCGCGCAGGTCGGGTTCCCGACGATGGAGCTGCCGATCCTCTACGCCCTGACCCATCCCGAGCGCGTCGCCGACGCGGGCACGCGGCGCTTCGATCCTGTGGCCGCGGGTAGTCTCACCTTCGAGCCGGTCCGCCCCGAGATCTACCCGGCCTACGGGCTGGGGCGCGCCGCGGGAGCGACGGGCGGCACCGCGCCGACCGCGTTCAACGCGGCCAACGAAGTCGCGGTGGGGCTGTTCCTCGAGGGGAAGATGCGCTTCGGCCGGATCGCCGAGACGATCGCGCGCGTGCTGGACGCGCACCAGCCGACGGACGCCGGTACGCTCGACACGGTGCTCGCCGCGGACGCCGCGGCCCGCCGGCTGGCGCGGGAGGTGGCATGCAGCTCGTGACGACGCTCGTCGCGTTCATCATCGTCATCGGCGTGCTCATCTTCGTGCACGAGGCGGGTCACTTCGCGGCGGCCAAGGCGGTGGGTATCCAGGTGCTACGCTTCTCGCTTGGCTTCGGGAAGCCGATCGTCCGCTGGCGCCGCGGTGAGACCGAGTACATGATCTGCTGGATCCCGTTCGGCGGCTACGTCAAGATGGCCGGCCTGGAAGACGAGGGGGTCGCCGGGGAGCTGGAGGGCGGGAGGACCGCCGTCCCCGTGGACCCGGCCCGCGCGTTCGACCGTAAGCCCGTGTGGGCGCGGCTGATCGTGATCTGCGCGGGCGTGACCATGAACGCGATCCTCGCCTTCGTCATCTTCGCCGGGCTCGCGGCGACCGTGGGAAGCCCGGAGCTGAACACCACGCAGGTCGACTCGGTGGCGACGGACGCCCTTCCCGAGGGCGCCCGGGCGCTCGCGAGCCTCGCGCCCGGCGACCGAATCGTGCGGATCAACGACGACACCGTCCGCACCTGGAACGACGTGTTTCGAACCATCGTGAGCGGGCCGGACGAGCTGCGCTTCCACATCGCGGGACGGGTCGAGCCGATCGTTGCGCGGTTCGACCGAGGAGGACTGACCGCCCGGCAGGCTGTGGCCGAGGCGTTGATCCCGCGCACTGCGGTCATGATCCGGCGCCTCGCGCCCGGGCGTCCCGCAGAGCGGGCCGGTATTCACCCGGGGGATGTGATCGTGGGAGTGGATGGCGAGCCCGTCCGCTCGGTTACGCAGTTCCTCGGGCGAATCTGGCAGAGCCCCGAGCGGCCGTTACGGCTCGACGTCCTGCGCGCCACGGACAACTTGTCGGTAACCGTCGTTCCGGACCGGGCCACCGGTGCCGACGCAAGGATTCCGCAGCGTCCCGCGGAGTACGGGTTCATCGGGGCCGATGTCGCGCCGTGGGAGGTGCGGATCAAACTGCCGGCCGCGCAGGCCGTCGCGGCGGGGTGGGAGGAGACCTGGCGGACCGGGGCCCTCGTGGTGGGGTTCGTGAAGGGCCTGGTGCTGCGCGAGGTCTCCATGAAGGACGTCGGGGGGCCGATCTTCGTGGCTCAGGCGTCCGGGCAGGCTGCGCGCATGGGGTTCGACTGGCTGCTGCGCTTCATGGCCTTCTTCTCCGTGAACCTCGCGATCCTGAACCTGCTGCCGATTCCGATCCTGGACGGCGGGCAGGTGGTGTTCTTGCTCGCCGAGGCCGTGCGCCGCAAGCCGCTGCCGCTCGAGCTGCGCCTGCGGCTGACCCAGATCGGCTTCGTCCTGCTGGTGGGCCTCATGATCCTCGCGACGTCGAACGACATCCTGCGCGTGATCGGGAATGTCTTCGGCCGTTAGGGAAACGATAGCGGCATATGTCGCCGGCCGGGTCGAGGCGGAGCGGGTCGTGATCGCGGCGACCGTCGCGTATTACGGGGAAGGGGGAAAGGGGGAGGGGCAGGGGGAGGGGGAGGCTTTGAAGCCGATCATCGACATCATCGACCGAGCCTCGCCGGGCATCGTGGAGCTGGGGAGCGTCGCGTCGAACCCGGGGTTCGAGGTGCGGCTTGCCGAGCGGTCATTCCCGAAGCAGTACGAGCCGGACCTACGTCGCGCGGCGCAGGCGGTGCTCGCGACCGCGTGGGCGCGGGGGACGGGGGACGAAGGAAGGGTGCGGCCGGCGCGGCCAGGCTTGGTGGCGCGGCTTGTCAAGGCGATCGGACGGATGTTCGGTCAAAGGTGAAGGCCGAGAATGAAGGTTGACCCGAAATAGCGCAGGGCTGCGACAAACCGACGCGGACCTGGAGTGTGCGCCGGCTCACATGGGCCGGCGCATTTGCTTCTGCGTGCTGGAGTTGCTTCGGGGGGCCCGAACGGGTGCGCCGCTTGCCACCACACGGCCGGCACAACCCTGATCCGTGAGGAGCTACCATGAAGGCGTTTCACCGAGTCCTGACCCTGACCCTCAGTCCGGTGACAATGGCGGCCGTGCTGGCGTGCGGCGACAACACCGGGCCGGCGGCCAGTCGCAATAGCCCCGGCACCGGGACGAACACGCTGAGGGTGACGGCCGATATCGATGCCAAGGACGACGCCGGGGCCGTCGGCGGTTTCACGACCGAGTACCTCGTGACCGTGCGGGATGGCGCGAGCAACAAAGTCAGCGGCGCCACCGTGACGATCAGCAACCCCAGCATCGGGACGCTCACCCTGCCCGAGACGGGCGCCGGCTCGGGGGACTACTTCGTTGCCGGCAGCGGGTTCCCCGGCGGCGACTTCAGGCTCAACGTGGTGCGCGGCACCGACAACGTGCGGGACGTGATTCTCGGCGGGCCCGGCGTGCATACGATCACGACGCCGGTCACGAACGCCACGGTGGCGGCCAACCAGGCCTTGACCGTGCGGTGGACCGTGCCTTCGCGGGCGACGCAGGCCGAAGTGGAGACCAAGAACTTCGGTCCGCAGGCCCTGCCCGACACGGGCGCCTATGTGATCCCGGCGGGAAGCAATCCGGCGGAGGCGGCGCAGCAGATTCGCGTGTTCCGTTACAACGAAGTCAGTCTCGCCGGTGGGCTACTGGGCTCACGGCTGCGTGTGGAGGTCCGCAACACGGTCGAGCCTGTGAGCGTGCAGTAGTCGACATCCGTCAACTCATCTGCGAGGCGCGCGCCGGAAGCGCTCTGTCCGGCGCGCGCCCGCTCCTCCTGCGCATCCGGCGCGGAGTGATTAACGCATCAACCCGATCAGCAGCGCGACCAGCAGGATCAGCCCGACGCCGACCGCCGCGATCAGGCGCCAGGGCGTGTTCCCGACCGTGGCTCTGCCCCCAGGGACCTCGCGCGTGTCCGCTCCTCCCGGTGCCACGACCAGCTCGAGCGTGGCCCGCTGTCGCTCCTGGACTTCTGTCAGGTCGGCGCCCAGCTCCGTCGCGTTCGGGTAACGGTCGTCCGGATGCTTCGCGAGGCACTTCATCACCACCCGCTCGAACCGTTTGGAGATTTCCGGCCGCTTCTTGCGGAGCGAGGGTGGGGGATCTTCCACGTGCATCCGCGCCAGCTCGAACCAGTCGTTGGAATTGAACGGCACTTCGCCGGTTGCCGCCTTGTAGAGCGTGACGCCGAGGGCGTAGTAGTCCACGCGCTGATCCAGCGACCGCCCCTGGGCCTGCTCCGGGGAGAGGTACTGCGGCGTGCCGATCGTCATGTTGACGCCGGTCCAGGCGACGAAGCCCGAAACCGCGCGGGCGATGCCGAAGTCCGAGATGACCGCGCTGCCGTCCGAGTGGATCAGGATGTTGTCGGGTTTCAGGTCGCGGTGAATCACTCCCCGCTCGTGGGCGAACCCGAGGCCGCGCGTGACGTCGAGTGCGATGCGGATGATGTCGGCCTCTGGGAGCGGGCCCTCGCGCACGATGCGGGCCGCGAGACTGTCGGCGCACAGGTCCATGGCGAAGTACACGTGCACTCCGGCGCGGGCCACGGCCCGGATGCGGATGATGTTCGGGTGTTGCAGCTTGGCCGCCGTTTCGGCCTCGTTCAGGAACCGGCTTTCGAATTGGGGCTCGCCGGCGTAGCGGGGCTTCAGGACCTTGACGGCCACCGGCGTGCCGTCGGCCTCACGGCCGACGAACACCCAGGCGAATCCGCCCTGTCCCAGCAAACGCTCCAGCTGGTAGGGGCCGACGGTACGGCCCACGAGGTCGGTAGGCGTGTGTTCCATGCGGGGCTTTACAAACGCGCGCTGGCCGTCTAAGTTAGTGCGCTCTCAATAATTAGGGAACTGGAACAGATGTACGACAAGACGACGCCGGTCAGGAAGTACGGGCGGCACGAGGGAGACACGGGGTCGGCCCCGGTCCAGGTCGCGCTGCTCACCGAGCGGATCAACAGCCTCACCGATCACTTCCGGGTCCACGGGAAGGACTTTCACGGCCAGCGCGGCTTGCTGAAGATGGTCAGCAAGCGTCGCCGGCTGCTGGAGTACCTGAAGCGTACGGACCTGGAGCGCTATCGGCAGCTCATCGACGAGCTGGGTCTCCGCCACTAATGCACGAGGCGTCGCGCTGGGCGTCCCGGCCAGAGCACCGGGACGCCTGGCGTATTTCTATGTGCTCTAGACAGGCGACAGAGTGAAGCACGTCGAACGCAGTTTCGCCGGCCGGTCCCTGAAGCTCGAAGCGGGGCGCCTCGCCAAGCAGGCCGCGGGGTCCTGCCTGCTGCAATTCGGGGAAACGGTCGTCCTCGCGACGGTGACCGTGTCGGACAACATCTCCACCCTGCCGTTCTTTCCGCTCACGGTCGAGTATCGCGAGAAGAGCTACGCCGCCGGCAAGATTCCCGGGGGGTTCCTGAAGCGCGAAGGCCGGCCGTCGGACGAGGAGATCATCGCCGCCCGGGTGATCGACCGCTCGATCCGGCCGCTGTTCCCCGAGGGGTTCAAGAACGAGGTCCAGGTCTTCGTCTACGTCCTCTCGGCGGACCAGGAGAACGACGCCGACGTGCTCGGCCTGACGGCGGCCTCCGCGGCGCTCGAGATGTCCAAGGTGCCGTGGAACGGCCCGATAGCGGCCGTGCGCGTCGGCCGCGTCGAAGGCGCCTGGATCCTGAACCCCACGTTCCAGCAGCTCGAATTCTCCGACGTGGACATGATCGTGTCGGGCTCTCGCGACTCGATCGTCATGGTCGAGGGCGGGGCGCTCGAGCTCACCGAGGCGGAGATCGTCAAGGGGCTCGAGGTGGCGCACAAGGGGATCCGCGAGCTGCTCGGCGCGACGGGCGAGCTGGTGGCGGAGATGCGGCAGCCGAAGATGGAGTGGACCAAGACGGAGCCGCCGGCGGAGCTGGTGGCGCGGGTGCGCGAGCTGGCCGAGGCGCGGGTCGCCGAGGCGCTGAACTTGCCGGAAAAGGCCGAGCGGGCGCAGGCGCTCGCCGCACTCAAGTCCACGATCCAGGAAGAGCTCGCGGCCCAGTTCCCCGACAACCTCAGGGACGTGACGAGCGCCATCGAGGACATCGAATACCGCACGATGCGCGAGCAGGTGCTGACGCATCACGAGCGCGTGGACGGGCGCGACCTCGACACCGTGCGGCCGATCACCTGCGAGGTGGGGGTGCTGCCGCGGACCCACGGCTCCGCGCTGTTCACGCGGGGCCAGACGCAGGCGCTGGTCTCGGTCACCCTGGGCACCGTGAGCGACGAGCAGCGCATCGACTCGATCGATGTGCCCGACGAGACGTCGAAATCGTTCATGCTGCACTACAACTTCCCGCCGTTCTCCACCGGTGAAGTGCGGCCGATCCGCGGGGTGTCGCGGCGCGAGGTGGGCCACGGGGCCCTCGCCGAGCGGGCGCTGCAGGCGTTGCTCCCCCCGTACGAGCAGTTCACCTACACCATCCGCGTCGTGTCCGACATCCTCGAGTCCAACGGCTCGTCGTCGATGGCGACGGTGTGCGGCGGCTCCCTGGCGCTGTTCGACGCCGGCGTGCCGGTGAAGGCCGCGTGCGCGGGGGTCGCGATGGGCCTGATCAAGGAAGGCGACCGCGTCGCCGTGCTCACGGACATCCTCGGCACGGAGGACGCCCTCGGCGACATGGACTTCAAGGTGGCGGGGACGCGCGAGGGTGTCACGTCGATCCAGATGGACATCAAGGTCGCGGGGCTCGACTTCAAGATCCTCGGCGAGGCCCTCGACAAGGCGAAGCAGGCCCGGCTGCACATCCTCGATGTCATGGACCGCGCGATCCCGCAACCCCGCTCCCAGCTCTCCAAGTACGCGCCCCGGATCATCACGATCCAGATCCCGGTGGACAAGATCGGCGACCTGATCGGGCCGAAAGGGAAGACCATCCGCGCGATCCAGGAGCAAACCGGCGCCGAGATCAACGTGGATGACAACGGCCTGGTGACGATCTCCGCGGTGGGCGAAGGCGGCGAGCGCGCCCGCGACATCATCTCCGGCATGATCCAGACGCCCGAGGTCGGGAAGATCTACGAGGGCGTGGTGAAGAGCACGACCGCCTTCGGCGCGTTCGTCGAGATCCTCCCCGGCGTCGAGGGGCTGCTGCACATCTCCGAGCTGCAGCACGGCCGCACCGAGCGCACCGAGGACGTCGTGAAGAAGGGCGACAAGGTGCGGGTGAAGCTGCTCGAGGTGGATGAGCGCGGCCGGATGCGGCTGTCCCGCAAGGCGCTGCTCGAGAAGCCGGAGCCGGCCCCCGCCCGCTCGCGGTGATGGAGACGGTCCGACTCGACCGGGAGATCTTCCAGACCACCGCAGCGAACGGCGTCACGGTCCTGTCCGAACACGTGCCGAGCGTCCGCTCGGCGGCGGTCGGCATCTGGGTGCGCAGCGCCAGCGCGCACGAGCCGCGCCCCAAAATGGGCGTGTCGCACCTGCTCGAGCACATGGTGTTCAAGGGGACCGAGCGGCGCACGGCGCAGCAGATCGCGCTGGCGCTCGAGTCCCGCGGCGGCTCGCTCGACGCCTACACCTCGCGCGACACCACCGCGTTTCACGCGCGCGTGCTCGACGCCGACCTGCCGCGCGCCCTCGACATCCTCACCGACCTCGTCACAAACCCCGTCCTGCGGTCCAGCGACCTCGAGCTCGAGCGCAACGTCGTGCTCGAGGAGATCAACACCGTCGACGACACGCCCGACGACCAGGTGTTCGACCTGTCCTATCAGACGCTCTGGCCCGAGCATCCCTACGGCTACACGATCCTCGGCACGCGCCACACGGTGAGCGCACTCTCCGCCGACGATCTAAAGCACTTGCACCGGCGCGCCTACTTCCCCGGGAACTGCGTGATCGCGGCGGCGGGGAACCTGGAGCACGAGCGACTGCTGGACGAGCTCGGCAAGCAAGGGTGGTTCGATCGGGAGACGGGAAACGGGAGGCAGGAGCCGCCCGCGCCAGCCCCCGTGCTCCCCGCCGTCCGCGGCGCCGAGGCTCGGCACGCCAAGGACACGGCCCAGACGCATATCGTGTTCGCGACCGACACCGTTCCCTACGCCGACCGGCGCAAGTACGAGCTCCTCGTGCTCGGTAACGTGTTCGGCGGCGGGATGTCGAGCCGCCTGTTCCAGCGGATCCGCGAAGAGTTGGGGCTCGCGTACGCGATCTACGCGTTCACGAGCTTCTACCGTCAGATCGGCGTGGCGGGGGTGTACGTCGGCACACAGGCCAAGACGGCGGCGCAGGCCGTGGAGGCGATTCGCGAAGAGTACGCCAAGCTCGCGCGGGAGGGGCTTTCACCCGACGCCCTCGCCGAGGCGAAGCAGCAGACCCAGGGACAGCTGATGCTCTCCCTGGAGAGTCCCTCCGCGCGGATGTATCGTCTGGCGGCCTTTCCGATCCACGGGGAGGCGTATCAGAGTCTCGACCAGGTGCTCGCCACCGTCGGCGGGCTCACGCAAGACCAGATCGCGGGCGCGGCGGCGGAGTTCTTCGATCCGGGTCGACAAACGGTCGTGTGGCTTGGCCCGGACAGCAGAGGTTAAGAGGCGTTATGCGACGCTACGACGCTCCGTTGTACGATGCGACGTCGGATGACGCGCCTCGTGTGACGTACAACGTACGACGTACAACGGGGTGCTCATGATCGTCGGGGTGCCGAAAGAGATCAAGACCGCCGAGCATCGCGTGGCGCTGGTGCCGGCGGGGGCGGAGTCGCTACGCGGCGACGGGCACATCGTGCTGGTCGAGCAGGGCGCGGGGGTGGGATCGGGCTTTCCCGACGACGCCTACCAGGCGGTCGGCGCGACGCTCGTTCCCAAGGCGGCGGACGTCTGGGCCAGGGCCGAGATGATCGTCAAGGTGAAGGAGCCGATCGAGCCCGAGTGGCCGTGCATGCGCAAAGGGCAGGTCGTATTCACCTACTTCCACTTCGCCGCGTCCGAAGCGCTCACGCAGGCCGTCATCGAGTCCCGGATCATCGCGATCGCCTACGAGACGGTGCAGTTGCCGTCGGGCGAGCTGCCGCTGCTCACGCCGATGAGCGAGGTGGCCGGGCGCATGGCGGTGCAAGAGGGTGCCAAATACCTGGAGAAGGTGTACGGAGGGAGCGGCATCCTGTTGGGCGGCGTGCCCGGCGTGCTCCCCGCCGAGGTGCTCATCCTGGGTGGCGGGGTCGTCGGCGCCAACGCCGCCAAGATGGCGGCTGGTCTGGGGGCGCGCGTCACGCTGCTCGACCTCTCGCTCGACCGCCTGCGCTACCTCGCCGATGTACTCCCGCCGAATGTCGATCTCCTCTACTCCAACCGCCACAATCTGCTCGAGCAGCTGCGCAAGGCCGATGTCGTCATCGGGGCGGTGCTACTGCCCGGCGCCAAGGCGCCGAAGCTCGTGAAGCGCGACGACCTGAAGCTCATGAAGCCGGGCTCGGTGGTCGTGGACGTCGCCGTGGACCAGGGCGGGTGCATCGAGACCATCAGACCCACGACGCACGAGAACCCGACGTATGTCGTGGACGGCATCATCCATTACGCCGTGGCGAACATGCCGGGCGGCGTGCCGCGCACCTCGACCCTCGGCCTGACCAACGCTACGTTCCCGTACGCCAAGAAGCTCGCCCGGAACGGCTGGAAGAACGCCTGCAGGGACGATCCCGCGCTGTTTCTCGGGCTCAACGTGATCGAGGGGAAGGTCGTCTATCCCGCCGTGGCCGAGGCGTTCGGTCTCGCGTACACGGATCCGAAGACGCTCCTGTGACGGTGCGGCCTCCCCCGGTGGTGCAGGTGCGCCGGCCGCCGCATCATGAAGGGCTGCCTTACCCGCGAAGCAGACTGCGGCACCGAGCCGGTTTCGGTGACGCGGGGGAGGGTTTGGGAGTACGGGGGTGTGAAGGGGCTCCGCAGCGCGCCGCATTCACGAGCTTCATCGCGCTGGGGGTCTTGATCATCGTGTCGCTTCTCGATCGCGAGGGCGGAGCACCGTGGATGTTCACCAAGCTGGAGGCCGGGACATTCATTCTGGCTGTTGGCGCGGCCACGGTTCGGCGGCTCTGGTCGTCGCGGCCCGCAAAACCGCTGAGCGACCGCCGCATTCTCGCGTTCGCCGCGAGCCTAATCCCATTCGGTGGGCTGACCATCGTCGGTACAGCACGCCTCGCCATGCGGACCGGCGACATGGAGTGGTACATGGTCGTCGCGGGCCTGGCGATGATCTGCCAGGGATTCCTTACCCTGCTGACCCTGTCATCCAAGGGAGTCGCCACTCGGGCGTAGGGTTGCGGCCGCCGTGGGCCTCGCAATCATCACCGCCTTGATGTTCCCTTGAATCGCCACCTGGTCGGCGTCCGCCTCTCGTTTGCGCGGTGACGCCGCGAGCCTGCGCGTCGTTGATCGCGGCCGGGATCCTGGTGGGTTGACCCCGGGCACGATGCGTGTCGCCTCGAGGAAAGCGATGCCGGATGGGAGCTTGACGGCACGGCCGTCTTCCGCCACAACGGCTCCCCCGCGCGGCTCAGCAATCATGTGGCGTGCGATCAGGCGTGGCGCACTCGACACGGACAGATCCGCGGCTGGCTGTCGACGTCACTGTCGTCCGGACGGCCGGAAGAGTGTGGACTCTCAACGGTGCGGTTGTGCCGGGACTGGAGAGCTACGTCGATCTCGATCTCGGCTTCACTCCAGCGACGAACCTGCAACAACTCCGCCGGTTGGCCTTGGCTGAAGGTCAAGCCGCGGACGTGCCGGTCGCCTGGCTCAACCTGGCGACCGGCACTCTCGAGGTGCTTCCGCGTCCGCCGGTATCCGGGCCTGTGGGAGATGGTCTAACGCCACGCTTCCCCGAGAGCGCTGTCGACGAGCGTTGCGTTTGTGTGCCGGCGTGCCGGGTGCTAGTCTCAATTCTCGCGGCAGCTGTGCCCCGCCGCGCCGCAGCTTGAAACGCTGCCACACCAGGACCGGGAGGGCGCTTATGGGCTTGCAGCCACCTCTGATCGATCGACGTGCCTTCCTCCAGGACGCGACGGCCACGGCCGTGGCCATCGCCCTGCCGGGTCGCGCCCAGACCAATCAGCCCGACCTCGCCCCGATTTTCGAGCAGATCGAAAAGCGTCACGACGAGACGGTGCAGCGCCTGCAGGAATGGATCCGGCAGCCATCGATCGCGGCCGAGAACCGGGGCGTGAACGACGGCTGCGAACTCACCATGCGGATGCTGCGCGATGCGGGATTCGGCCAGGTCACCAAGGTGCCCACCGACGGCCAGCCCGGCATCTTCGCCACGCTCGATGCCGGCGCTCCTCGCACGCTGGCACTCTACTTCATGTACGACGTGAAGCAGGCGGACCCGGCGGAGTGGACCTCAGCGCCCTGGGACGCCCTGCTCGTCGACAAGGCTGGTCTGGGGAAGGTGCTGGTGGGCCGTGGCGCGGTGAATCAGAAGGGCCCGGAGGCGGCGTTTCTCGCCGCCCTCCACGCCATCCGCGGGGCCGGCCGGAAGCCCCCGGTGAATGTCGTGCTCGTCGCCGAGGGCGAGGAGGAGATCGGCTCGCCCCATTTTCCCCAAATCGTGCGCCGGCCCGAAGTGCTGTCCGCGCTCAGGCGCTCGGTCGGAATCGTCATGCCCAGTGCCGCGCAGGGGCTCGATGGACAGGTGACCATCACGCTCGGTGCCAAGGGCGTGATCGAGTGCGAGCTGGTGTCGAGCGGCGAGCGCTGGGGTCGCGGGCCACGGCGAGACATTCATTCGAGCAACAAGGCTCGCGTGGATAGCCCGGCGTGGCACCTGGTGCAGGCACTCGCGACCCTGGTCTCGCCCGACGCGAATGATCCTGCGATCGACGGATTCGCCGACAAAGCGCGTCCGCTCTCCCCAACCGAGAAGACGATGATCGCCGCGGCGGCCCGTCGCTTGGACGAGAACGCCGCGAAGAAATTGCTCGGTGTCGAGCGCTGGGTGCGTGACGTGAGCTGGCCCGAGGCACTGGAGCTGCTGATGTCGCGCCCCACGGTCAATATCGAGGGCCTGGTCGGCGGATACACCGGGCCGGGTGGGAAGACCATCCTTCCACACAAGGCGGTGGCCAAGCTCGACCTGCGGCTGGTGCCGGACATGACCGCTGCGGAGTCGCTGGCGGCGCTCAAGGCGCACCTGGCGAAGCGAGGGTTCGGGGACATCGAGGTGAACATGACGGGCGGCTACGATCCCACCAGCACACCCGCCGACGCGACGCTGATCCGGGCGCAGGAGGGCGTGTACCGACGCTCCCGGATCGACCCGATCCTCCTGCCGCGCAGCGCCGGGTCTTGGCCGGGTTATGTGTTCACCGGCGATCCGCTGCGGCTCGCCGCGGGCCATTTCGGACTCGGCCACGGCAGCGGCGCGCATGCCCCTGACGAGTACTACCTCATCGAGTCGACGAATTCAAAGGTGCAGGGCATCGATGGGGCGGTGCGGTCGTACGTGGAGTACCTGTACGAGGTGGCGCGGGCGGGTTAAGGCGCAACCGCCACCGGAACCGGAGAGTGGCCGAACGAGCCGCGGCCGAGCCGGCCGTAGTGGCCGTCACCCCAGCAGCAGGTCTCTCCTGCGCTGGTGAGCCCGCAGGTGTGACCGGTGCCCCCGGCGAGGGCGCCTAAGCTCAAGCCCCAAGGCTCCCTGGGCGTCACCATGGCTCCCTCCTCACTGCGCGGCGTCGCGACCCTCGTGGATTGATGTTGCCGGGAGAGGGCTCCGATGGAGCACAGGGCCCCAGAAGGAGACCGTGCCCTGGTTAACGGGTGGTGGGAAGGTGATTCGCTCGATCTTGGACAAGGCGGGGCTCTGCGCCGTCGTGCGCGCGATCGGTGCTAGTCGCGGGCGAAGCGTAGGCGGGAGAAATTGCGTTTGTGCGCCGGGCAGCTCGGTGGTAGTCTCAACATACGGCTGACTACTCCGCGGCTCGATCAGCGAGACAACCGGACCGCTCAGTGACCATCACCAGGATCAGCGAGTTCCAGGCGAGAGAGGGCCAGGGCGACGCTCTTCGAGACCTCATCCGGTCGTTCGTGCCCACGATCAAATACTCGGACGGTTGTCACTCCTGCGAGCTGCTCCAGAACCAAGAGGACCCGACGCAGATCGTGGTCATCGAGGTGTGGGACAGTGCCGAAGCGCATCAGGCGTCTCTGAAGAACATCCCGCCCAGGGCGCTGGAGGAAGTGAAGAAGCTTCTCGTCGGTCCGCCTAAGGGTGCGTACTACCGCTCGTAACCGGGCTCGCACGGAGGGCTCATGCACTTCGATCTCGATCTATCGACGGACGTGCTCGCCCGGACGCCGGCCACGCTGCAGGCCCTGCTCGAAGGCCTCGCCGAGCCGTGGGTCCGAGCGGTGGAAGGCCCCGACACCTTCAGCCCGTTCGACGTGGTGGGCCACTTGATCGATGGTGAAGAGACCGACTGGATTCCGCGGGCGCGGATCATCCTCGGCCGAGGGCCGGACCTGCGCTTCGAGCCGTACGACCGGTTCCGGCATCGAGGCCGAAATGTCGGCCGCTCCATGAGTGCCTTGCTGAGTGAGTTCGCCCAATTGCGTGCCGCCAACCTGGGGCTGCTGCGCTCGTGGCGGCTGACGCCTGCCCACTTGGACCTGCCCGGGGCCCACCCGAGTCTCGGACGGGTAACGCTCCGCCAGTTGCTGGCCGCCTGGGTGGTGCACGATCTCGGGCACGTCGCCCAGGTCTCCCGAGTCATGGCGAAGCAGTATCGCGAGGCGGTGGGCTCGTTTGTGCCATTCCTCCCCGTCCTCACGGATCATCCCGCACCGCGGTCCTAGGCCCGGGCGTCGCATCGACCCTTCTCCATCGGAGTGTACCGTGACCCGCAAACCGCTCATCCTCGGCACCCCGGGAGTGTTCCTCGCGGCGCAGCTGCTCGGCATCGTGATTCACGGCTTCATTCTCGCGTCCGCTAATGCAGCTGCCGCTCGAACTGATGGCGATGCTGATCCTCGGGACCCTTGCGGCTCGCCTCACAACCGCGGACCGTTAGGCGTGGGCGCACGCCTCTCCTTCTCAAGCGCGTTGTCGCCCGTTCTCCAACCGAGAGGAGCCACTCATGCTCGGCGACTTCGTCGCGTTCCTGAAACAGTACGGAGTAATTGGCCTGGCGATCGCGGTCATTATCGGCGGTAAGGCCAACACCCTGGTCTCAGCGCTGGTGGATGGCGTCCTCATGCCCATCGTGACGTTCTTCATCCCTGGCGGCGCATGGCGAACCGCAACCCTCCATGTCGGCCCGGTACATTTCCTGCTCGGTCCGGTTCTCGGAGCGGGGATGGACTTTCTCATCGTGGCCTGGCTGGTGTTTTGGTTCTCCAAGAAGGTGCTGAGGGAACAAACCGTCACCAAGAAATAGCCGAAGCTCGTCAGCCAGTGGCGCCCGAGCTATCGCCGCGCGACCGTCATGCAGGCCACCCTGGCGGCTGTCGGACTCCTCGCGGCCTCGGCGCCTGGGTTCAAGGCCGCGGAACTGCTGTTGTGGTCGCCGGTCTGCTGCTCGGCCCCGTCATCCCCTTCACGCTGGTCGTCGTCTTTCCTACGAACACGCAGCTGCTGGACCCGAGCCTCAAGCCAGGCTCTGCGAGGACCGCGGCACTCTTGACCAGATGGGGCCGCTTGCACGCCGTGCGTAGCGGCGTGGCAGTCATGGCATTGGTCGTCCTGCTACTGCACCTCGGTGGCATGTTGTGACATTGGATGGGAGGCCGTCAGGAAGGCCGTCGAAGACGTCGCCGGAGTTGTTGCACCACTCTGCCTTGGAGGACCTATGCGCGCTACCGCAATGCTGTCCATCGTCGCGCTCTCGAGCTGCGCGTCAGCGAACCCCGTGCCCGGACGCCCGACTCCGGACGAGACTGTCCGGATCGTCGGTCCCGGTCGAACCATCGAGCTGACGACATCGCCGACCGTGGCCGCCAGAGTTGAGACCGTCTGGTATCCACTCTACCAGGTGTGGCGCGTCCTGCCGGCGGTGTACGACTCACTGGCGATCCCGGTCACCAGCCTCGATACCGCGAACCACGTCATCGGCAACGCGGGCATCAAGCTGCGCCGGCGGCTCGGGAACGTCCCGCTCACCCGTTACCTCGACTGCGGGGACTCGCAGGGTGCTCCGAGCGCGGAGACGTACGAGATACACCTCTCGATCCTCACGCGCGTGGAGCCGGGCGCGTCGGGGAGCACGACGGTGGCCACGACCATTGAAGCGAGTGGAAAGCCGGTCACCTTGTCCGGCGAGTATGTTCGGTGCTCATCCACCGGGACGCTCGAATCGCATCTCGTCAGCACGCTCAAGGCGCAGCTGCAGCGGTGAGCGTACCGGCACCGGTCAATCCGCCCGACGCTGTAACAGTGCCTGCTTGTGGTGCTGCCGGCTCGCGCACAGCTTATGCCCTGTGCGTCCGGCCGCACCTCCACGCGACTCCTTCTCGCACGACATGGCCCGAGTCCTGATCATCGACGACGACGTCGCGGTCCGACAAGCCGTGACGAAATATCTGGAGCTGGCCGGTCACGACGTCCGCCAGGCCGCGCAGGGGGATGCCGGGATCCGGGCGCACGAGCGCCACGCGGCTGACGTGGTGATCGTGGACATCTTCATGCCCGGGCAGGGTGGGCTGCAAACGATCGACCGGCTGCGCCGCGAGTGGCCCGGGGTGAAGATCATCGCGATGTCCGGGGTAACGGGTACGGGATCGCTTGATGTCGGCGGGCACGCGCTGGCGCTGGGGGCCAATCACTTTCTCAGCAAGCCGTTCGAGGCGGACACCTTGGCGACGCTCGTCGCCACGCTCCTCGGGGAAAGGGAAGGGCGATCGCCGTGATCTCTCATCCCACCTTCGTCGAAGGGGAGGTGCGCGTCATCGGGCAGCGCTGGTCGCCCCGTGTGCACGAGCTCAAGCAGTTTCTCGCGAGGAGCCGCGTCCCTTACCGGTGGCTCGACGTCGAGCGTGACGCCGAGGCACGGGCCGTGGCGAAGGCCGCGGTCCCCGGCCCCGAGCGATTTCCCATCGTCCTGTTCCCGGACGGGTCCGCCCTTGCGGATCCGGACGTGCGCGCCGTCGCGGAACGCCTCGGGCTCGAGACCGAGCCGGAGGCGCGCGTTTACGACCTGATCATCGTCGGAGGAGGGCCCGCGGGGCTGTCGGCATCCATCTACGCTGCTTCGGAAGGACTGCGAACCGTGGTCGTCGAGCAGGTCCCGAGTGGCCGCTGGACCGACAACCCTACCTGCTCGAGACGACCACGCCGGGCGTGTTCGTCGCCGGAGATGTCCGCAAGGGCTCGGTCAAGCGGCTGACATCGGCCGCCGGTGAGGGAGCGATGGCCGTGCACTTCATTCACCGCTACTGCAGGGACATGGCGGCGTCTGCCGTGACGAGGCCGGCGTGATGGGTCCAACGCTGTTGCGCCCGCAGCGTCTGGCCCGCACCTTCGCAGCATCGCAGCGTAGCCTGAGGAGGCTCGGATGAGTGAGGCGAGGAACCGCGCAACCATCGAAGCGCTCGCGGCGGCGATCAACGGGAGAGACCTGGCGGCACTCGACAGGCTGTTCACCGAGGACGTCGTCATGGAGTGGCCGCAGTCCGGCGAGCGGATCAGGGGTGGGCAAAACCGGCGGGCCATCTACAGCCGCTTTCCCTCCCTTCCTCGAGTCACGCCGCGGCGGATGACCGGCAGCGGTGACGTCTGGGTGCTGGAGGCCAACCTCGACTACGGCGATGGAGAGCCGTATCAGTGCGTTTTCGTCTTCGTGATGCGGGACGCCCTGATCGCCAAAGAGATTGCCTACTGGTCGAAGCCGTTCCCGGCCCCAGAGTGGCGCGCGCCCTGGGTCGAGCGCATGTAGCACCGGTCCCTCCCCCCATGATCCGACTCCTCATGCTCTTGACCATCCCCGTGTTCACCTGGGCTGGCCTCGCCTGCTTCCTCGGTATTCGGCGCTTCCACTATCCTCCGCTGGCGATCGCCGGCACGGGATATCTCTCGTGGGTGGCAAGCTTCCTTCTGTTCCTGGGTGTTGCCGGCCCCCTCGCCTTGCCGAGGCTCTTCGCGGCTCTCGGCCTGACTCTCTTCGGCGCGATCTGCGTCGTGGGGTACGCCTTCACCTACAATGAAAAGATGAAAGCCCTCGGGATTACCCCCAGGAGAATCCTCGGGCTCCAAGGCCGCCAGTGACCGCCTCGCCGTCGCCCGGCGTGCTTCCTCCCGTCCTCTGCTACCACCGCATCGGCGGCCCGCTCGAGCTCGGGGTCACGCGCGTTTCCCGCTCGGTGTTCGAGCGCCAAATGACGGCGCTGGCCAAGGCTGGGTGGCGCACACTCACGCTGTCCGAGTTCGCTGGCCGCGTCCAACGCGGCGTCGTACCGTCCGCCAACGAGTTCCTCCTCACCTTCGACGACGGCTACGCGAGCCTCGCCCAGAGCGCGTACCCCGTGCTCGCCGGCCTGGGCTTCACGGCCACCACGTTCCTCGTCACCGATCACGTCGGTGGGACGAACACGTGGGACGCACGCTACACGTGGCGGCGGCTCGACCACCTCGACTGGGATGCGGTGGAGCGGTGGCGGAGGCGGGGCGGGGACCGGGGGGGCGGCTTCGACTTCGGCTCGCACACGGCGACGCACGCGCGGCTGACATGGCTCGACGACGCCCGGGCGGCGGACGAGCTGGCCCGCTCGCGCGCCACGCTCGTGGCCCGGCTGGGGGAGGGCGCGGGAGGAGCAGTCGCTTATCCGTTCGGCGCGGCGAACGAGCGCGTGGAGCGACTGGCGCGCGCCGCCGGCTACGAGCTGGGCTTCGGCGGCGTGCGGGACACCGGCACCGCCATGCGCCTGCCGCGGGTCCCGGTGTACATGTGGGACGTTGGGAGCGTGCCCTTCGGCCTGCAACGGGATACGGTCGGCGCGGTGGGAAGATTGGTCGCATATGCGGCGAACCGGTGCGCGGTGGGGACGTCCCTTATGACGCGTGTCAGGCGTCGGGTGCCAGGTGCCAGGGGCGGGGATGCCTGACACCCAGCACCTGACACCTGACCCGCCGTTACAGCAGGTTTCCCCCCGTCACCGCAACACCCATCGCATGGTACCCCTTGTCCACGTAGATCGTCGCCCCAGTGATGCCGCTCGCGAGCGGGCTTGCGAGAAACGCCGCGGTGGTGCCGACCTCTCCGGCCGTGAGCGGCTCCGTTAGCGGGGCGTTCGCCGCGTAGTACGCCACCATCTTCTCGATCTTGCCGATCGCGCTCGCGGCGCGGGAGGCGAGCGGGCCCGCCGAGATCGTGTTCACGCGCAGCCCGTACTTCCGCCCCGCCTCGAACGCGAGCGTGCGGGTGTCGCTCTCGAGCGCAGCCTTGGCCGACGACATCCCGCCGCCGTAGCCCGGGACCACTCGCTCGCCGGCCATGTAGGTGAGCGACAGGAACGACCCGCCGGGCCGCATCAGCGGCCCCAGGCGCGCGACCATGGACACGAGCGAATAGGCGCTCACGCTCACCGCGGTGAGGTAGCCCCCGCGACTCGTCTCGAGCAGCGGCTTTTTCACCTCGGGGCCGTTGGCGAGCGAATGAACCACGATGTCGAGCGGCGTGTCGCCGAAGTCTTGCGTGAAACGTTGCGCCAGCCCGGACACGGAAAAGTCGCCCACATCCTTATAGCGCTTGTTGGTGCGCACGTCCTCGGGGGCGTCGGCGAGCGTGTCGTAGGCTGCGTCGAGCGGGTAGATCTTCTCGAACGTGAGCAACGAGCCGTCCGACATCCGCCGGGCCTCGTCGATCTTGCGTCGTTCGAGCAGGTTGAGGAAAATGTTCAACGCCGGGGGCCAGGTCCCCGTGCAGACCGTCGCGCCCGCTTCGGCGAGAGCCTTGGCGATGGCGAATCCGTAGCCGCCATCATCCGCCACCCCCGCAACCAGAGCCCGCTTCCCCCGGAGATCAATCGCGAGCATCGCCCCCGCCCCCAATGCGGAATGTGGAATGCGGAATGCGGAATGGACGGACTCGCGTCATGCCGCGAACGACCCTTCATTGCCGTTCTGCATTTGGCACTCCGCGTTCCGCATTGTCACACGAAGAACCTCGCCGCCACCGGGATCAGCTGCGGATGCCGCACCAGCGCGTGCGTGAAGATCCGGCCGAGCGTGCGCTCGTGCGGCGGGATCCGGTTCACCGTGCGCGCCAGTGAGTTGAAGAACTCGTCGTCCAGCTCCTCGAGCCCCCGCTTGATGCGGTAGTACTTGAGGTGGTCCTCGCCCAGCAGGTCCATCCAGCTCGCATGGAAGGCCGCGAGGGCACGCGCGCTCGTGTCTCCCGTGCGGACCGCGGCGGCGGCGGTGCGGCCGGCGAGCCGGCCGGCCTTCATGGCATTCACGATCCCGCCGCCGGACAGCGGGTTGATCATGTGGGCCGCGTCGCCCGCGACCAGCACCCCGTCGGTGTACGTCTGCCTGACCGTGGTGTGGACGATGACGCCGCCTACGGTGTAGGCGGTGCGCGCGCCCCGGGGGTAGCGCCGGGCGATCCAGGCGTCGAGGTACTCACGGGCGTTCCGCCCGTCGCTCTTCAGGGCGACCATGCCGAGCCCGACGTTCGCGATCCCGACGCCCTTGGGGAAGATCCAGGCGTACCCGCCCGGCGCGATGCGGCGCCCGAACTGGAGGTAGATGGCGTCCGGGTCGAACTCGATTCCCTGAATGACGTACTGGGCACACGACTCCATGTCGCGCGCGGGCACGCGGGTATCGAGCCCGGCCCAGCGGCCGACCATCGCCTCGACTCCGTCGGCGCCTACCACGAGCTTGGCCCGATAGGTGGCCTCGCCGTAGGGGCCGCGCACCCGGACGTCCCAGCGCCCATCGGGGGCGCGCTCCATCCCCGCGGCCTCGGTGCCCACGAGCAGTTCCGCCCCCTCCGCGCATGCCGCTCCCGCGAGGAACGCGTCGAATCGCGTGCGGTCGAGGATCCAGCCAACGTCGCGCTCCGCCACCTTCACTTCCGTATCGTCGGGCGCGATGAAGATCACGCGGGTGATCTTGCGGGCCACCCACGGCGCCCCGTCCGGGCTGACGAATTCGCGCAGGCCAGCGTCGCCCACGCCTTCGGCGCAACGCACCGGCGCGCCCACCGCCCTGTCGCGCTCGAGCAACACCACGTCGAGCTCGGGCGCCGCCTGCTTGCTTTCCCGCGCGGCGACGCAGCCGGCTGGACCGGCGCCCACGACGAGGACATCGACGTCAGGCATGGACCATCGCCAGCGCGCCCACGGGGCAGGGCGCGACGCATTTCCGGCAGCCGGTGCAGGTGGTCCGATCCACCACCAGATCGTTGAACTCCAGGTGGATCGCTTCGGGGGGACAGAGTGGCAGGCACAGGCCGCAGCGGTCGCACAGCTCCAGGTCCACTACCGCCACTTCGGCCGCCAGCGCGGGTCGCATGGCCGTACGCTAGCGGTGGTCGTGAGGGGCGTCAAGCATCAGCCTTGCTTGGAGTTACGCTTTTCATTAGCTTGATGCGCCCAAGGCCGCGCCCGCCTTACCAACTTTCACCCGACGACCTCGTGCCCTCGTGCCGCTACGCTGGCCGAATTTGAAGCTCGGTGCCTGGAGTCCGGCAAATGAGATTGCCGTGGACTTGGGCACCGCCAACACCCTGATCTACGTGAAGGGCGAGGGCATCGTCCTGAACGAGCCGTCCGTCGTGGCGATCGAGAAGTCCACGGGGAAGATCAAGGGGATCGGGCTCGAAGCGAAGCGGATGCTGGGCCGGACTCCCGACGGCATCCTCGCGGTGCGACCGCTCAAGGACGGCGTGATTGCCGACTTCGACGTCACCGAGAAGATGCTCCGCTTCTTCCTGAAGACCATCATCGACCGCCATCTGTTCCGCGTGAAGCCCAAGGTGATCGTGTGCGTGCCGAGCGGGATCACGGAGGTGGAGAAGCGCGCCGTGCGCGATTCCGCCCAGTCAGCCGGGGCCAAGGAGGTCTACATGGTCGCCGAGCCGATGGCGGCCGCGATCGGGGTGGGCCTGCCGGTCGAGACCCCTACGGGCAACATGGTCATCGACATCGGCGGCGGCACGACCGAGATCGCGGTGATCGCGCTCTCGGGGATCGTGTCCGACACCTCGATCCGGACGGGTGGGGACGAGCTGGATCAGGCGATCGTCCAGTTCATGCGCAAGAACTATAACCTGCTGATCGGCGAGCCTACGGCCGAGCAGATCAAGATCCAGATCGGGTCCGCCGCCCCTGTGGGCGAGGAGCGCGAGATGGAAGTCAAGGGGCGCGACCTCGTCTCCGGGATCCCGAAGATCGTGCGCGTGCACTCGAGCGAGATCCGCGAGGCCGTGCAGGAGCCGATCCAGCAGATCGTCGATGCCGTACGCCGCGCGCTGGAGATCACTCCGCCTGAGCTCGCGAGCGACATCGTGGACCGGGGCATCGTCATGACCGGCGGTGGCGCCCTGATCCGGGGGCTCGACGTGCTGCTCCAGCAGGAGACCGGCCTGCCGATTCACCTCGACGAGGACCCCATGACCTGCGTCGTGCGCGGCACGGGTCGCATCCTCGACGATCCGGAGAAGTACCGCAACGTCCTGACGACCTAGCGGGATGGCGCTCGCAGCGGACCGCTACGCGTCACGCGCCGACACCCTCGTCTTCATCGGGTGCGTCCTCCTGTCCCTCGCCGCGATGAGCCTGCCGGATCGCCTCCGCGATCCGTTTGCGCGCGCGCTGCGCCAGACGGTGCTCGCGCCGTTCCTGGCGCTGCAGCAGCAGACCGAGCTGCTGTCCGCCTCGCTGGAGCGCTACGACGCGGTGGTCGCCCAGCGCGATTCGGCCGCGCTCGCCGCCACATTCCTTCCGGAGCTGCGCAGCGAGAACGAGCGACTGCGGAGCCTGCTCGGCCTCGGGGCGCGCCTTGCATCGGGCTACGTGCCGGCGGAAGTGCTGCACCAGGCAGAGCCCACCAACGCGCTCACGTTCGTGGTCTCCGCCGGGCGGGCCAGAGGCGTCAAGCCGCTGGCAGCCGTGGTCAGCCCGGAGGGACTCGTCGGGATGGTCGGATCCGTGGATGCCCAGACGAGCGTGGTGGTCACGTGGGCGCACCCGGAATTCCGCGCCAGTGCCATGGCGGAGGATGGCAGCGTGTACGGCATCGTCGCGCCGTACGGCAGTGACGGACCTTGGAGCTGGCTGCTCGAGCTCCAGGGCGTGCCGTACCGGCAGCTCGTACCGGATGGGACGCCGATCATCACCTCGGGCCTGGGCGGCGTCCTGCCCCGCGGCATCCGGATCGGTGCCGTAGTGCGGGTGGCTGGGGAAGCGGAAGGCTGGGAGCGCACCTACCTCGTCCGGCCGGCAGTGCACCCTGCAGCGGTTACCCACGTGATGATTCTCACCGGGCAATCGATCCGTGGTGACCTGCGAGCGGCGTTCCAGTCGGAGGGGAAGACGCCGTGAGGCGCAGCGACAAGTACCGCTTCTTCGTGATCCTCGCGGGCCTCGTCGTGCTGCAGTTCTCGGTGCGTGGCCGGCTGGGCGACGAGCGGATCGCACCGGATTTCCTGCTGCTGGCGCTGCTGATCTACACGATCCGGGCCCAGCCCGGCCCGAGCGCGGGCGTGGGATTCCTGGTCGGACTGTTGCGCGACGCGCTGACGCCTGCATCGTTCGGCGTCGGGGCGCTGGCGCACACGGTGATCGGCTATCTCTCGTCCTGGAGCAAGGCGGTCTTCTTCGCGGAGAATCTGTTCGTGAACGGGTGGCTGTTCTTCGCGGGGACCTGGTTCCGGAATCTCGTGGTGGCGCTCTTCTCGGGAAAGCTGACGGCCGGCGTACTGGGCTGGGAGCTGCTCGTGTGGTCGCCGCTGCAGAGCCTCACGACGGCGGTCGCGGGCATGTTGGTGCTGTGGCTGTTCGGGCGCCACCTCGCGATCCGTCTGAGCGACGCATGAACGTCTTCCACCCGCACCTGCTCGATCGCCGCCTGCGCGTGGTGCGGGCCGTCGTGTGGACGGTGACGGGCGTGGTGGTGCTCGTGTTCTTCCGCACCCAGATCCTCGAGCACGGCAAGTACGAGCTCCAGTCCGAAACGAACCGCTTGCGGCCCATCCCGCTGCCCGCGCCGCGCGGCATCATCACCGACCGCAACGGCAGAGTCCTCGCCGAGAACGTCCCGGGTTATACGGTGTCGCTGCTCCCGGGCAACCAGGACTCGTTGCGCGCCACGCTCACGCGCATCGCACCGATCGTCAAGCTGGACAGCCTCGGGATCGAGCACATCCTGAGCCGCTACCAACGGGCCCCGTATCTGCCGGTGATGGTGCTGCCCCGCGCCACGTTCGACGTGGTGTCGGCGCTGGAGGAGCGGCGGCTGATCTTTCCCGGGTTGCTCATCCAGCCCGAGCCCAAGCGCTTCTATCCGGACTCGGGGCTGGTGGCCCACCTCGTGGGCTACGTGGGTGAGGTGACGGAGACGGAGCGCTCCCAGCGCCGATTCGCAGCGGTGCGGCTCGGCGGCCTCGTGGGGAAGCACGGGCTGGAGCGCCAGTATGACGACTCGCTCCGCGGCGCCGACGGCGTCCGGTTCGTGGAGGTGAGCGCCCTCGGCCACGTGGTGCGGGAGGCCGACCCCGCGTCGCGGCTCGCCCCGGTGGCCGGGAAGCCGTTGCACACGACCATCGACCTCGACCTGCAGCGCTACGTCGCCGACATCTTCCCGGCGGGGCAGCGCGGCGCGCTGCTGGCGCTCAACCCCAACACCGGGGAGGTCCTCGCCCTCTACAGCTCGCCGGGCTTCGATCCCAACGCATTCGTCGGCGGGGTCGATCCCGACTACTGGCGGCGCCTCAGCGAGAGCGAGAGCCACCCGCTGTTCGACCGAACGATCCAGGCGCGCTATCCCCCCGGCTCCGCGTGGAAGCTGGCCATGGCGGCGATCGCTCTCAAGCGCGGGATCGTCAACTTCCGGAGCCGGATGCCGATCCCGTGCCGGGGCGGGCTGCAGTACGGCAATCGCTTTTTCCGATGCTGGGACGCCGCTGGGCACGGCGACCTGCCGCTCAGCGACGCGATCGCGCAGAGCTGCGACGTGTACTTCTACCAACTCGGGCTCAAGATCGGCCTGACGTCGCTGCTCGAGGACGCCACCGCCCTGGGGTTCCGCACGCGCACCGGGATCGACCTGCCCGGCGAGATCACGTCCGAGTTCCCAGCGGGGACCGACTACTACGACCGCTTCTACGGCCCGCGCCGCTGGACCTCGGCCGTGACGCTGAACCTCGCGATCGGCCAAGGGGAGAACGCGCAGACACTCGTCAACATGGTGCGGTTCTACCAGATGCTGGCGAGCGACGGGCACGCCCGCTCCCCCTACATCGTCCGGCCGGCGGCCAGCACGAGCGCGAGCCTGGGCCTCTCGCCCGACCAGCTCGCCGGGCTGCGGCAGGCGATGATCAACGTGGTCGAGCGCGGCACGGCGCGCGGCGCCCGGCTCAAAGCGGTCACGATCGCCGGCAAGACGGCGACCTCCCAGAACCCGCACGGCCCGGATCACGGCTGGTTCATCGGGTTCGCGCCCGCGGATAAGCCGGAGATCGTCGTCGGAGCTATCGTGGAGTTCTGGCGGCACGGCTCAGCGGTGGCGCCCCTCGTTGCGCGCGTGGTGGCGCGATACCTCGGCGCCGATACGACCGTGGCCGTGCGTATCAGGGAGGCCCTCCCTGCGGACACCGCCCCGCAACCGACGTCGATTCTCCCCGGCATACCGGAGGAAGACACGACCGCCCGCGACACTACGCCCGCCGACACGACCGATGCGACTCCGCCTCCGCGAGATCGATAGGCCGCTCGCCAGCGTCGCTCTCGTGCTCGCCGGCTACGGCCTGGCGACGCTGTACTCCGCGGGACAGACCGACGTGCCCACGTTCGTAGCCGGGATCTGGCACAAGCAGCTGCTCTGGCTCGGGATCGGCGTCGTCGCAGCGGTGCTGATGTTCCGCGTGTCCCCGCGACTGCTCGAGTGGGCGACGCCGTACGCCTACGCCATCAGCGTGGTCATCCTCCTGTTCACGCTCGTGGTGGGCAGCGGTGCGGGGACGGCGGCCGGGAGCAGGTCCTGGATCACGATCGGGGGAGTGCGCCTCGGGCAACCGGCCGAGCTCGCGAAGCTCGCCGTGATCCTCATGCTCGCGCGCTGGCTCGCCGGGCGGCGCGAGCCGCCGGCCACGTTGCGGGAGCTCCTCCCCCCCATCGCTATCGTGTTGGTGCCGCTCGGGCTCGTGGCGGCACAGCCGGATCTCGGAAGCGCCATCGTGTTCGTAGCGATCTTCTTCGCGATGCTCTTCTGGGCCGGAACCAAGCCCTCTCTGCTGCTGTTGCTCGCCTCACCGGTGATCAGCCTGCTGCTCGCGTTCTCCACGGTCGCCTGGGGC
The DNA here is from genome assembly GCA_035763805.1 of Gemmatimonadales bacterium. Taxonomy (GTDB): domain Bacteria; phylum Gemmatimonadota; class Gemmatimonadetes; order Gemmatimonadales; family GWC2-71-9; genus DASUAL01. The sequence goes on along the minus strand of DASUAL010000077.1, from coordinate 52,394 downwards.
TCCTGGATCGTGTTGCTCTTCGCCCTGCTGTTGTGGTGGCGCCCCTACATGTGGGAGGGCTTGGCGGTGATGATGCTCAGCTTCCTGGCGGGAGCCTATGCCCTCCCGTTGTGGCGTCACCTCGCTCCCTACCAGCAGAACCGGCTGCTCGCCTTCCTGAACCCGGAGGTCGACCCGCGTGCCACCGGCTGGCACGTCATCCAGTCGAAGATCGCGATCGGCTCGGGGGGCTTGTTCGGCAAGGGGTTCACCCACGGGCCCCAGAAGCGGCTCGCGTACCTCCCGGCTCAGCACACCGACTTCATCTTCCCGGTGGTGGGAGAGGAGCTCGGGTTCCTCGGCGTGGTTACGGCGCTGGCACTATTCGCGGCGCTGATCCTCATCCTCCTGCGCGTCGCGCGGCGCGCCACAGACCCCTATACCAGCCTCTGCGTGTTCGGGGTGGCGGGGATGCTGTTCGTTCATATCGTCGAGAACGTCGGGATGACGGTGAACCTGCTGCCCATCACCGGCATCCCGCTGCCGTTTTTCTCCTACGGTGGCTCGTTCCTGCTCGCCTGCTCGGTGGCGATCGGGATCGCGCTGCGGGTCGCCTGGGAGTCGCGCCAGTCCGGCTACGCCGAATTGTGACAACGAGTTACGGGATCGGGACTGGCGCCGGTCCTGGCCCCCTCCCAAATTGTCGCCTTCATTCACCCTCCTATGGCGCGAATGGCCTGGTTCAAAAAGGAGCGGAAGCCGCGCACGTCGGAGCGGGTCAAGCTGGAGATCCCGCCCGATGCCTGGGAGAAGTGCGATGAGTGCGGCCACATCGACATCAAGGACCGGTTCGTCCGGGCATTGAACGTCTGCCCCAATTGCGGGCATCATCGCCGGATCAGCGCCCAGGAATACATTGATCTGTTGATCGACGAAGGTTCGTGGCGCGAGCTGGACGCCAAGCTCAAGTCCACCGACCCCCTAGACTTCGAGAAGTACCGCGAACGCCTGGGCGTCGCGGTGCAGAAGGCGGGCCCGCTCGAGGCGGTCCGGAGCGGGTACGCGCGGCTCGACGGCATGCCCATCGACCTCGCAGTGATGGACTTCAACTTCATGGGCGGATCGATGGGGTCGGTGGTGGGCGAGAAGGTCGCCCGGCTGACGCGGCGCTCGGCGGAGAAGGGGATCCCGCTCATCGTCGTTTCGGCGTCGGGGGGCGCGCGGATGCAGGAAGGCGTGCTCTCCCTCATGCAGATGGCCAAGACGTCCGTTGAAGTCGCGCGCCTGCGCGCGGCCGCCGTCCCGTTCATCTCCATCCTCACGAATCCGACCACGGGCGGCGTTTCCGCCTCTTTCGCCATGCAGGGGGACGTGATCCTCGCCGAGCCGGGGGCCGTGATCGGATTTGCGGGCCCCCGCGTGATCAAGCAGACTATCGGCCAGGACCTGCCGCCGGGTTTCCAGACCGCCGAATTCCTGCTCGAGCACGGCATGGTGGACGCCGTGGTTCCGCGCAGCGAGCTGCGGGATACCACCGCGCAGCTGCTCCGGCACATGGCCGGCCGGCGACCGGCGGAGGCGGCCGACTGAGCCGGCTGTCCTTCGAGGACACCTGCCGCTTTCTCTTCGCGCGACAAGGGAGCCGTATCAAGTGGAGCCTCGGGCCGACCGAAGGGCTCCTCGACGTGCTCGGCCACCCCGAGCGGCACTTCCCCTGCGTTCACGTCGCCGGCACCAACGGCAAGGGCTCGACGTGCGCCTTCATGGCGGCAGAACTCCAGGCACGCGGGCTGCGCGTCGGCGTGTACACGTCGCCCCACCTCGTCACGGTACGGGAGCGGGTCGTGGTGGACGGCGTGCCTATCAGCGAGGAGGCGTTCGTCGAGTGGACGCGCTTCCTGAAGGCGCACATCGAGCGTCTCGACGCCAGCTTCTTCGAGGCCACCACGGCGATTGCGTTCGCCGACCTCGCGGCCCGGCGCGTGGACGTCGGGGTGATCGAGGTAGGGCTCGGGGGGCGGCTCGACTCCACCAACGTGATCACGCCGCTCGTCAGCGTCGTCACCAAGATCGCCCTCGAGCACACCGACTACCTGGGCTCGGACCTGCACGCCATCGCGCGTGAGAAGGCCGGCGTCGCGAAGCCCGAGGTACCGTTCGTAACGGGCGAGCGCGATCCCGACGTGCGCCGGGCGCTGGTGGACGAGGCGGAGCGACGGGGCGCGGACCCGGTGATCCTCGTGGACACCGAGCGTCGGCCCCCGCGCGCCCTGGCCTTGCGGGGCCGACACCAGTACGCCAATGCCTGGGTCGCCCTCGCAGCGCTCAACACACTGCCGCCGCCGTTCGGGCCCGTGGGCGACGCGTGGCCGGACAGCTTCGCCCAGGCGTATGTCCCCGGGCGGTTCGACGTGCGGGGGAAGTGGATCTTCGACGTCGCGCACAACCCCGACGGCGCGCGGGTACTCGCCGACACGCTGCGTGACTGCAATCCGCCGCGCCCCCGGCGCGCGCTCGTGGGCGTGCTCGGCGACAAGGACTACCTCGGGATGATCGAGCGGCTCGCGCCGGAGGTGGATGGATTCGTATTCACGATGCCCGACACGGCGCCCGCGAAGCGGCGCTGGGACCTGCACCGCCTGCAGCGCGAGCTCGCACAGCTCGCGGCGCTGCCGCACGCCTGCGCGCTCGAGCCCGACTTCGACCGCGCGCTCGACGTCGTGCAGGATCGAGCCGAGACGGTGGTCGTCACGGGCTCGTTCCACACCGTCGGCGACGCGCTCGCCCGCTTGCCGGGCTTCGCGCCGGTCGGGTAAATTGCTGTGATGCAAGGACAAGCCCTACCAGGCTTTCGCGACTCATACCCTGAAGAAACCGCTCTCCGCAACCACATCTTCGCCACCTGGCGCGACGTGGCGAGGCGGTATGGCTTCCAGGAGTACGATGGCCCCCCGCTCGAGCCTCTGGAGCTCTACACGCGGAAGAGCGGGGACGAGATCGTGCAGCAGCTGTACGCCTTCCGGGACAAGGGCGACCGGGAGGTGGCGCTTCGCCCCGAAATGACGCCAACCCTGGCCCGGATGGTCGGGGCGCGGGCCCAAGCGCTCAAGAAGCCGATCCGCTGGTTCTCGATCCCCCAGTTGTTCCGCTACGAACGACAGCAGCGGGGCCGCTTGCGGGAGCACTTCCAGCTCAACATGGACCTGATCGGCGAGGCAGGGGCGCTCGCTGACGCCGAGCTGATGGCGGCGGCGATCGACATCATGCGGGCATTCGGGTTCGGGACGGCGGACGTGAGGTTGCGGGTGTCCGACCGGCGCGTGCTCCGGGCGCTGCTGCTCGGCCACGGCCTGAGCGAAAGAGACCTGCCTGCGGCATACGCGGCGATCGACAAGAGCGAGCGGGAGCCGCGGGACGCGCTAGCGCAGCGGCTGAAGCGGGAAGGTGTCACCGGCAAGGCAGTGGAAGCCGTGTTCGACGTGGCGCAGCTCAAGGGCCTGCAGGCGGTGGAGCGCGCCTTGGCTGGCGTCCAGACGGCCGCCGCGGGGGAGCCGCTCGCCGAGGCTCTCCGCGCGCTCGAGGCGATGGGCCTGTGCGATTTCGTCGAAGTCGATCTGACCATCGTTCGGGGGCTGGCCTACTACACAGGCATTGTGTTCGAGCTGTTCGACACGGGGAAGTCGTCACGGGCGATCTGCGGCGGCGGGCGCTACGACGGGCTGCTCAAGGCGCTCGGAGGCGTCGATCTGCCCGCACTTGGCTTTGGTATGGGAGATGTCGTCCTCGGCGAATTGTTGAAGGAGCGCGGCCTGCCGCTCAAGGCGTCGGCGTCGGTCGACGCCTTCTTGGCAGCAGTGGGGAGTGAGGATCTGCCCCACGTGCTCAAGCTCGCCCACGAGCTGCGCGACCGCGGCATCGCGGTGGAGTACGGGCTCCGGCACGCCCCGATCCGCAAGCAGCTCGAGCTCGCGGCGGCGCGCGGCGCGCCACGGGCGGTGATCGTCGGGCCCGAAGAGCGATCCGCCGGCGTGGTGGTCGTACGGGACCTCCAGGCGGGCACGGAGGAGAAGGTACCGGTCGCCACGCTGCTCAACGGATTCTTCCGCTGATGGCACAAGCCCAGAAGATCACCCCGCGCGCTAAAGACTTCAGCGAGTGGTACAACGACGTCATCATGCAGGCCGAGCTCGCGGACTATTCGCCGGTGCGCGGGTGCATGGTGATCCGGCCGCACGGCTACCGCATCTGGGAGCTGATGCAGGGCGCCCTGGACGACATGTTCAAGGCGACGGGCCACCGGAATGCGTACTTCCCGCTGTTCATCCCCATGAGCTTCCTCGCGAAGGAGGCCGAGCACGTGGAGGGCTTCGCGAAGGAAGTGGCGCTCGTGACCCACACGCGCCTCAAGGCGACGGGAAAAACCGGCGCCGAGGCGATCGCGGTGGACCCCGAATCGAAGCTCGAGGAGCCGCTCGTCGTGCGGCCGACGTCCGAGACGATCATCTACGCGATGTTCGCGAAGTGGATCCAGAGCTACCGCGACCTGCCTCTGCTCATGAACCAGTGGGCGAACATCGTGCGCTGGGAGTTCCGCACGCGGCTGTTCTTGCGGACGACGGAGTTTCTCTGGCAGGAAGGGCACACCGCGCACGCCACGGAAGCCGAGGCGGAGGCCGAGGCGAGGCAAATGCTCGGCGTCTACCGCCGGTTCCAGGAAGAGTGGATGGCGATGCCGGTCATCACCGGCCGCAAGACCGACAGCGAGAAGTTCGCCGGTGCGTTGCGCACCTATGCACTCGAAGCACTGATGCAGGACAACAAGGCGCTGCAGGCCGGCACCTCGCACAACCTCGGTCAGAACTTCGCCAAGGCGTTCAACGTGCAGTACCAGACTGCGGCGGGCGGCCTGGAGTACGTCTGGAACACCTCGTGGGGCGTCTCGACGCGGATGATCGGCGGGCTGGTCATGACTCACGGGGACGACCACGGCGTGATCTGCCCGCCCAAGCTGGCGCCGGTGCAGGTGGCGATCGTCCCGATCTGGAAATCTGACGAGGAAAGGTCGCAGGTGTCAGGTATCGGGGGCCAGCTGAGAGACGAGCTCGCCCAGGCGGGGCTGCGGGTGGAGCTCGACCTGCGTGAGAACCTGAAGCCCGGGGCGAAGTACTTCGAGTGGGAGGCGAAGGGGGTGCCGCTGCGCCTGGAGGTCGGGCCCCGGGACGTCGCGGCGGGTCAGGCGGTGGCCGCCCGTCGCACCGGGGGCAAGGCCCCGATGCGGCTCGACGCGATCGGCCGGGGGGGGGCGGTGCGCGCGGCCCTGGGCGAGATCCAGGCGGGCCTGTTCAACGCGGCGCGGGAGCGGCGCGAGGCGCACTCGATCCGCGGCCCCACGAAGCAGACGTTCATCGAGTTCATGAAGGACGCCGGCGGGTTCGCCTACGGCGGCTTCTGCGGCTCGGTCGAATGCGAGGCCCAGATCAAGCGGGAAACGGCCGCCACGGTGCGTGTGCTCCCCGATCCCGAATTTCGCTCGCCCGAGGCGCCCAAGACGTGCCTGTGGTGCGGCAGGCCCAGCGTCGCGGAGGCGGTGTGGGGGCAGGCGTACTAGGCTTCGACCCCGCGCTGCTCCGCGGCATCGCGGAGCGCGTGGGCACGCCGGTATACGTCTACAGCGCGAATCTCATCCGGGCCCAGTATCACGCCCTGTCCGACGCGTTGCAGGCCGTGCCTCACCGCATCTGCTACTCGGTCAAGGCGAACGGCAACATCGGCGTCCTCAAGGTGCTCAAGCAGCTGGGCGCGGGCGCCGATATCGTGTCGGTGGGCGAGCTACGACGCGCGCTCGCCGCCGGCTTCGATGCAGGGTCGATCGTGTTCTCCGGCGTGGGCAAGACCATGCCCGAGCTCGAGGAAGCGTTGCGCACCGGGGTGGGGTTTCTCAACATCGAGTCGCCCGCCGAGCTGGACGTCGTCGTCGCCGTCGCCCGCCAGCTCAAGAAACGGGCGAGTCTCGGCATCCGCGTGAACCCCGACGTCGCCACCGAGACACACCCCTACACCAAGACCGGAGAGAAGACCGCGAAGTTCGGCGTCCCCTACGACGAAGTGGTCGCGGTCGCGCAGCGCATCGCGGCCGAGCCGGTGCTCGTGTTGCGGGGGCTCGCGATGCACATCGGCTCGCAGATCACGGACGTGGAGCCCTACCGCCGGGGGACCATCAAGCTGTTGGAGCTGGTGACGGCCCTGCGCGCCTCCGGCATCGCCACGATCGAAGCAATCGACGTCGGGGGCGGGCTGGGAGTTCGCTACCACAACGAGCGGGCGCCGAGTCCCAAGGCGTTCGCCGACGCGGTAGCGCCGCCGCTGAGCCAGGCAGGGCTCTCGCTGCTGTGCGAGCCGGGGCGCTACCTCGTCGCCAATGCGGGCGTGCTGCTCACCCGGGTGCTGTACCGCAAGCACGCGGGAGGCAAGGACTTCGTAGTGGTGGATGCCGGGATGACCGATTTCGTGCGCCCGAGCCACTACAACGCGCATCACGAGATCGTGCCGCTCAAGGACGGCAAGGGGGTGGAGGGACCCGAGGAGATGGTGAATGTCGTGGGCCCGATCTGCGAATCCGGCGACTTCCTGGCGCTCGATCGCAGGCTGCCGCCCGTGGAACCGGGGGAGTACTTGGCGGTGCTCGGCACCGGCGCCTACGGATTCGTGATGAGCTCGACCTACAACCAGCGACCGCGGCCGCCCGAGGTGCTCGTGGAGGGCGACCGCTATTACGTAGCGCGGCAACGCGAGACGCTCGACGACCTGCTACGGGGGGAGATCCTCGAGCCCACCACGTGGTACCGGGCGTGAACCGCATCCTCATTCTCGACTATGGGTCGCAGTACACCCAGCTGATCGCACGCCGAGTGCGCGAGGCGCACGTGTACTGCGAGATTCATCCTGCCGCGCGGGGGACCGAGCTCGCGTTCATCAGGCAGTTCGCGCCGCGCGGCATCATTCTCTCGGGCGGGCCGAACTCCGTCTTCGACCGCGGCGCGCCCACCGCGGACCCGGAGATCCTCGACCTGGGGATTCCCGTGTTCGGCATCTGCTACGGCATGCAGCTCGTGGCGCACCTGGCGGGTGGCAGGGTGACGCCGTCGCCCGAGCGCGAGTACGGCCGCGCCGACGTCGCGATCCGCGAAGCGACGGCGGGAGGGCTGTTCGCGGGATTCGAGCCGCAGACCTGCATCCAGGTGTGGGCGAGTCACGGCGACAGGATCGACACGCCGCCGCCCGGGTTCCGCGTGCTGGCCTCGAGCGCCAACGCTCCGGTGGCGGCGATGCAGCACGAGTCGAAGCCGCTATTCGGCGTCCTGTTTCACCCCGAGGTCGCCCACACCCCGCGGGGCGGCGAGATCCTTCACAACTTCCTGTTCGCGATCTGCGGCTGTACGCCCGATTGGACCCCGGGTCACTTCATCGCGCAGGAGGTGGAGCGTATCCGGGCCCTGGTGGGTCCGGCCAAGCACGCGATCTGCGGCCTGTCGGGCGGTGTGGACTCGGGCGTCGCCGCGGCGCTGGTGCACCGCGCCATCGGCAGCCGGCTCACGTGCCTGTTTGTGGACCACGGACTGCTGCGCCTCAACGAGCGCGACCAGGTTGAGCGGACGTTCCGGGCACACCTCGGCATCGACCTCCGGGTGGTGGATGCGGGCGAGCGGTTCCTCGCCGAGCTGTCGGGTGTCGAGGATCCCGAGGAGAAACGGCGCCGCATCGGGCACACGTTCATCGACGTGTTCGAGGACGCGGCCCGGCAGGTCGCGGGCGACGTCGGGTTTCTGGTGCAGGGGACGCTCTATCCGGACGTCATCGAATCCGCGTCGCCATTCGGCGGCCCGTCGGTCACCATCAAGACGCACCACAATGTCGGAGGGCTGCGACCCGATCTGCCGTGGACGCTGATCGAGCCGCTGCGCGAACTGTTCAAAGACGAGGTGCGCCAGGTGGGGCGCGAGCTGGGCCTCCCCGAAGAGATCGTCGGGCGTCATCCGTTCCCCGGTCCAGGCCTGGCGATCCGGGTGCTGGGCCCGGTCACGGAGGAGCGGCTCCACCTGCTGCGCCGGGTGGATGCCATCTACATCGAGGAGATCCGCTCCGCGGGGTTGTACGACCAGATCTGGCAGGCGTTCGCGGTGCTCCTCCCCATCAAGTCGGTCGGCGTGATGGGAGATGGGCGGACCTATGATCACGTGGTTGCCCTGCGTGCCGTGACCAGCCGCGACGGCATGACGGCGGATTGGTTTCCGTTCCCGCCGGAGATGCTGGGGCGGATCAGCAGCCGGATCATCAATGAGGTCCGCGGGGTGAATCGCGTGGTGTACGACGTCAGTTCCAAGCCGCCGGCGACCATCGAGTGGGAGTGAGGCGTTACCGGTTGTCGGAAGGGGCGTTGCCGGGAGAGGCGTCTCTGCCAGGTGAAATGCTCCCGGCTAGGGCCGTAACCAGTCGGGCGCAGTGGGTGCGGGCCAGACGGAGTTCGCTGAGTCTGGCGCCGGAGAGGTAGCCCAGGGCCTCAGCGAGCTCCAGCACCGCCTGGAGCTCGTCCAGGGAGCCCTTCGCGATTTCCAAGTAACGCCTGAACTGGCGTGGGCTGGCCTGAGTCGCTCCCTCAGCGATGTTCAGGGCAATGCTGTAAGCCGCACGGCGCCATTGCGCGCCAAGCGCGAAAACCTCTGCCCGCGGCAGCGACTGGACGGCATCACGAGACAGGACGGCCAGTCGCTTTGCCTCCTGCCAGGCGACGAGCTTTCGGAAATCGCCCACGTGGCAAAGCTAGAAAGAAATCTCGGCAGAGCATCATCATTCGGACGCGCGCCTGTATCACTTGTCGGCAAGGCAATCGGCAACGCCTCTCCGGCAACCGGCAACGCCTTCAGATGTTCTTCTCTTCCAGCAGCTGCAACAACTCCTGCGCGGTATTCAACCTGGCGAGCCGATCGGGCACGTCCGCCTCTTTGGCGAACTGCGCGATCTTGCCCAGGACGGGGAGATACTGGTTGGAAACCTCGAGTGGAGGCGCCACGATGAGGAAGAAATAATGGACGGGCTTGCCGTCGATGGCGTTGAAGTCGATGCCCTGGAGCTTGCGGCCGAAGGCGACCCGGAGGCGGTTCACGGCGAGCGCCCGACAGTGCGGGATCGCGATGTGCTGGCCGATACCGGTCGAACCGAGTGTCTCGCGCCGCTTGAGCATCTTCACGAGAGTCTGCTCGGCCTTGTCGTCGAGCTTGAGCAGCCCGACCAGCTCCTTCAGCACCTCGTCCTTGGCGGTGCTCTGCAGCTGGAGGTTGATGCCGTCTTCGGAAAAGAACTCGCGCAGGCGCAAGGCGTTCGCTCAAGGTCAGGACGGCCGCGTAACGTAATGACTGGTTGCCCCTTATGCAACGCATCATTACGTTGTCCCGCATGCGGTTTCCCTACCCGGTCACACACGAGTTTCCGCTCTTCCTGGCGCCGATGTCCGGGGTGTCGGAGTCCCCGTTCCGGCTGCTGTGCCGCCAGTTCGGGGCAGATGTCGTCGTGTCCGAGTTCATCTCGGCCGTGGGCGTCGCCCGCGGCATCGAGCACCTGTTCGAGGACATGCGCTTCGAGGCGCAGGAGCGTCCGATCGGGATCCAGCTCTACGGCGCGGACGCCACCGTCATGGCGCGCGCTGCCGAAATGGTGACGGCGGTCTGCAAGCCCGACTTTATCGACCTCAATTTCGGATGCCCCGTCAAGAAGGTCGTGAAGAACAACGGCGGGTCGGGGTGCCTGAGGGACCTCGGGCTGGTCCAGAGCATCATCCGCGCGGTGCGCGGGGCGACCCATCTCCCGGTCACCGTGAAGATCCGAAGCGGCTGGGACGAGACCCAGCGCGACCCAGTGACCATAGCGCTGCGTTGCCGGGAAGCGGGGGCCCAGGCGCTCACGCTGCACGCCCGCACCCGCACCCAGATGTTCTCGGGGAGCGCCGACTGGGACGAGATCGCTCGGGTGGTCGCGGCGCTCGACATCCCCGTGATCGGCAATGGCGACATCACGACGCCCGAGGACGTCGTCGCGATGCGGCGCCACACCGGGTGTGCCGGCGTCATGGTCGCGCGCGGCTCGTTCGGCAACCCGTGGATCTTCGCACAGGCTAGGAACCTTCTCGACGGAGGGGCGAAGCGCTGCGATCCGACGCCCAGCGAGCGCTTCGCGACCGCCCTTGAGCACGCCCGCTTGGCGCTCCGGCTTCAGGGCGACACGCGCAAAACCGTGCTCGAGTTCCGCAAGCACCTCGGCTGGTACACGAAGGGTGTCCCCGGCGCTGCCCAGCTCCGCGAGCAGCTGCTTCAGGTCGAATCGATGCGCCAGGCCGAGGCGATCTTCTCGGCATACCTGGCGGAGCCCGCGACGGCGCGGGCCGCGTGATGCTCGACGATCTCGGACGGCTGCTCGAGCGTCTCCCCTTCGCCACGATCGATCATCTCCGGCCCGTTACGCAGGGGTACCAGGAGGTGATCCTGTGTCAGGGGAAGACGCCCGCTCAGGTCGCCGGGATCGCCGACCGCCTCGCGGCGGCGAGCGGCAGCTTCCTCGTGACCCGGGCGGACGCGGCACACCGCGAGGCGCTCAGCGGACGATTTTCGCGCGCCGAAGTGAACGAGCTGGGTCGCACCGTGTACCTGCCGCCCGATCCCGAGCCCGAGCCGACGGGGCGGGGCACCATTCTCGTGGTCACCGCCGGCACCAGCGACCTGCCGGTGGCCGAAGAGGCGGCCGTCACCGCCCGCGCGCTCCGCAACCGCGTCGACCGCCTTACCGACGTAGGCGTCGCGGGGATCCACCGGATTCTGACGCAGACGGACGCGCTGCGGCGCGCGGCTGTCATTATCGTCGTGGCGGGGATGGAAGGCGCGCTCCCGAGCGTCGTCGGGGGCTTGGTGCCCGTACCCGTGATCGCCGTGCCGACGAGCGTGGGTTATGGGGCCTCGTTCGGCGGCGTCGCGGCCCTGCTCGGCATGCTCAACTCCTGCGCCTCGGGCGTCACCGTGGTCAATATCGACAACGGGTTCGGCGCCGCCGCCGCCGCGAGCCGTATCAACCACTCATGAAACGGCAGGGGGTATGGGTCGGGCGCGGGCTCGCCGCGCTCGGCCTCGCCGGGGTAGTGTACGCGGTGCTCCACGCGAGCCTGTGGGCGCTGCTCGCGGCCGCGGGCGGCTTCCTCGCCGCCGGTGGGCTCGCGCTCGCGCCGCTGGTCCGCATCTGGCTCTCGGACAGGCCCGTTACCCGGCCCTCCGACTTCGAGCACACGATCGACCTGCTGCGTCGCGCACACGGCGCGAAGGCCGGTTGGGTCGTCGGGCTGCGCGAGGAGGACGTCGAGGTGGTGGGCAGGGACGACGTGAGCAGCGATATGCGGCGCCGCGGCGCGGCGATCGTGCAGCTCGCCTCCGTGGACGGTCGCGCTCACGTGGCGCGCGAGCCGCAGGGCACCTACGTCGCGGTCGGCGACTTTCCGTTCGGCGCGGGGCTGCTGCTGGGACAGCCAGACGCGTCACCGGAGCTGGCCGAGGCCGTCGTCGACGAGCTGCGGCGGCTGGTCGCCAGCATGCGGCTGGCGCAGCTGGAGGAGCCGGGCGAGCAGGCGGGCCAGCTCGTCGCCAAGCAGCTCGCGGCGATCGCCGCCGGTGCCAAGACGCTCGAAGGCATCGCCAAGGCCGGGGTCGAGCTCGCCCAGCAGCTGTCCCAGCGGGGCGCGGCGATCGTGCTCCACGGCATGGGCTCCGCCGCCGGCGGTGCCCGGGTCGTGGCGGTCTCGACCGCCGCCGACGGCCGGGTCGCGGGGCTCACGCTGCCGGCAGACGCGCCGGCGCTGCGCGCCGTGCAGTCCGGCGTGCCGGTCGTCACCGAGGGCGCGGAGGACATCCTCGGGAGCGCCCTGCCGGACCGGCGGCGCCAGGACCGCGCCGGCGCGGCGTACCCGGTGTTCGACGGTCACTTCGTGGTCGGCGCGCTGGTACTCATGGGGCCGCCCATCCCGCCCGCCAGCCCCGTCGCCGAGCAGATCCAGCGGCTCGTCACGGAGTTGGGGTCTCGCCTCGCAGCCGCGCGCGCCGTGTACGAGGCGGAGCAGCGGGCGGTGAGCGACCCGCTCACGGGGCTGCGCAACCGGCGGGAGTTCGACCGCGCGCTCGCCAAGCACTCCGCCGGCCAGCCACCCGCCATCGCCACGCTCATCTACGCGGATCTCGACCACTTCAAGCGACTGAACGACACGTTCGGCCATGGGGCGGGCGACTCCGCCCTGCGGCACATAGCCCGAATCCTCGAGGGCGCGGTGCGCGATAAGGATCTGGTGGCGCGGATCGGGGGAGAGGAGTTCGCGATCTGGATGCCGCACACCCCGATCGAGTCCGGTCTCGAGGTGGCCGAGCGCATCCGTCACACCGTCGAGCGCACGACGTGGCACTGGAACGGTGACACATATCCGCTCACGTTGTCCTGCGGGGTCGCGGCCTACCCGGATAGCGTGCGGGAGGTGGCCAACCTGCGGAGCACGGCGGACGCCGCGCTGTACCGCGCCAAGCAGGCTGGCCGCAATCGGGTTGAAAAAGCACCTGCTGCCGGCTAGGTTAGGCGTCAGGGGGCGACAGGCTTCGACGGGTTCGGCGAGGTTGTCGCTGCGTGCCCAGGTCGTCAGTCACCTGGTAAAACCACTGGCAAACATCATAACTGCCAACTCTGAATTGGCACTGGCTGCGTAAGCTTCGGCTTCACGCACCTGCGTGAGTAGCAGCCCGCCTGAGGCGGCGCTCACGTATCGCAAAATCGGGCTGGCGTGACCTGGGGCCCGAACGGGTCGCGTAAGAGCTTTCAAGGGCTAGTCGCTGCCGAGGCCGGCGAGGTGCCGCGGTGGTGAGACCTTCAAAGCCTCGCCTACGCACGTAGGAGCGGCATCGGAGTCATTCTCGGACCGGGGTTCAATTCCCCGCGCCTCCATGGCATTTCGAGGGGTTGCGCCACGAGTGGACGCAGCCCCTTTTCACGTCATCCAGTCCAGGCCATCGTTGGGCGCCACGCGGACACGGGGATGACCAGGGACCGCTACGATGCGCAACCACGGCCGGTTCGGCTCGTGGATCTATCGGATCCGCTCCACCTGGGGTCGGCTCCTCGAGAGCCCTGCACCAAACCCAGCACGGCTGGCGGGGAATCTTCGAAGCATTTCTCGAGCGGTTCGCACCGTGCTTCAACGCGTACTCGTTCGTGCTCGCACGGACCCGCGAATACGAGGCGGACCGAGTGGCGGCCGACCTGGCAGGGCGTGACACCATCGGCCGGGCGTTGGTGAAGCTCGCGCTGGGCGAGACGCTCTTGGGGCGGCGGTACTGGCCGTCGGTCAGTCGCTTGGCGCGAGAGCAAGAGGCGCCGCCCGAGGGCGTCGTCTCGCGTATGGTCGGCGCCGTGCGCGCCGGGCCGCCGGCGGCGGATGTCGGCAGGTGGCTCGAGGAGGCCCTGCGTGACAAGACCGGCACGGAGGACACGCACCCGTCGCTTTCGGAGCGACTGGCTGCCCTCGCGGTCGCGTCGAGCAGGGTCGCCCCGATCCACGGAACGGAGGGGCCTTCCGCGGCCGCCGAGTTGCTAGAGGCACCGCTCAGGCTGTGTTGCCCCGGCTCGATGCGGCGTGGCGCGAGCAGGTGTTCTCCGCGTGGCGCCAGCAGTATGCGGCGGCGAGGCAGGCGCGCGCCCGTCTGCAGGCGATCGAGGCGCGCGCCGCGACAGAGCCACTGCCGCCGGAACTGAGCTGGGAGAGGATCGAGCTCACACTCAACCTGCACGGCGACGCGGGCGCGGAGCCGCTGCTCCGTGGGTCTCGAGCGCTTGCAGGAGCGGATCTCCTGCACCACGCGGAAGCGGAACGCCGCGGCGTTGAAGACGATGACAGCTTCATGCCTCACGGCCTACCGGCCGAAGAAGTCGAGCGCATGCGGAGGGAGATCGCGGGATTCTTCGATGTGACGCGCGCCTGCCTGGCGCGGAAAGTGGTGCGGTATCTGCCGGAGCGGCCGTACTATGTGCTCGGCGCTGACGGCCCCCTTCGCGATCTCGGCGCTCCTCGTGGTGTTCGCGTAACGCCGCGCCTGTCCCTCGGCATGGCGCTCAGACGGTAGCCTTCGTCCGGTTGATGACGCCTTGCTCCTCGAGCGCCGCCTGCGCCGCGGCGAGCCGGGCGATGGGGACACGGAACGGCGAGCACGACACGTAGTTCATCCCGACGTGGTGGCAGAACTTCACGGAGTCGGGCTCGCCGCCGTGCTCGCCGCAGATGCCGATCTTGATCTCGTTCCGGGTGCCACGGCCCAGCCGCACGGCGATCTCGACGAGCTTGCCGACCCCTTCCTGGTCGAGGACCCGGAAGGGATCGTCCTTCAGAATGCCGCGTTCCACGTAGAACGGCAGAAACCGGCCGGCGTCGTCCCGGGATAGCCCGAACGTCGTCTGGGTGAGGTCGTTGGTGCCGAACGAGAAGAATTCGGCTTCTTTGGCGATCTCGTCGCTGGTGAGGGCCGCCCGCGGCAGCTCGATCATCGTGCCGACGAGGTACGGCACGGCGCGGGCTTCCGCGAGAAACACCTCCTGGGCCACCCGGCGCACGATCCCCGCCTGGTGCCGCAGCTCCTCCACGTGGGCCACCAGCGGGATCATCACCTCGACGACCACGGTCTTCCCCCCGCCGACGACCCGGCACGCGGCCTCGAAGATGGCGCGCGCCTGCATCTCGGTGATCTCGGGATAGGTGATGCCGAGCCGGCAGCCGCGGTGGCCGAGCATCGGATTCGCCTCGACCAGCGAGTCCACGATCCGCTGCAGCGTGAGCAGCGGCACCTTCATGACCTTCGCGAGGGCCGCGACCTCCTGCCGCGTATGCGGCAGGAACTCGTGCAGCGGCGGGTCGAGCAGCCGGATGGTCACCGGATGGCCGGCCATCGCCTCGAAGATTCCCTCGAAGTCGGCGCGCTGCATCGGCAGCAGCTTGGCGAGCGCGCGGCGGCGGCCGGCCTCGTCGGGCGCGACGATCATCTCTCGCATGGCCGTGATCCGGTCGCCTTCGAAGAACATGTGCTCCGTGCGGCACAGCCCAATCCCTTCGGCGCCGAGCTCGCGGGCGCGTTTCGCGTCCGGCGGCGTGTCGGCGTTGGCGCGGACCCGCAACCGGCGGCGCGCGTCGGCCCAGCTCATGAGCTTGGCGTAGTGCACGCCGATCTTCGGCTCGACGAGCTTCGCGGCGCCGAGCAGCACCCGCCCGGTGGTCCCATCCACGGTGATCACCTGGCCGCGCTTCACGAGGCGGCCGTTGGCGTGGAACCGGCCGGCACTCGCGTCCACCTCGATTTCTTTGGCGCCCACGACGCACGTTTTCCCCATGCCGCGCGCCACGATGGCCGCGTGGCTCGTCATCCCGCCGCGCGCGGTGAGCACTGCCCGCGCGGCGACGATCCCGTGAAAGTCCTCGGGGCTCGTCTCGGGGCGCACCAGGATGACCTGACGTCCCTGCTTCGCGAGCGCCTCCGCCTCGTCCGCGTCGAACACGGCCTCGCCGGTCGCGGCACCGGGTGAGGCAGGGAGGCCCTTCGCGACGACCGTGACCGCGGCCTTGGGGTCCACCATCGGGTGGAAGATCTGGTTCAGGTCCTCCGGCGGAACGCGTTGCACGGCCTCGTCCTCCGTGATGAGCCCCTCCTCGACCAGCTCGACCGCGACGCGCACGGCGGCGAGACCCGTGCGCTGAGCCCGGCGGGTCTGGAGCAGGTACAGGCTCCCGTGCTCGAATGTGAACTCGATGTCCTGCACGTCCCTGAAGTGTCGCTCGAGCTTCGCCGCCATGCGCTCGAGATCGCGGTACACCTTCGCGAGCTTGCCGCGCTTCATCTTGGCGAGCGGCTCGGGGGTGCGCGCGCCCGACACGACGTCTTCCCCTTGTGCGTTCGTGAGAAAGTCGCCCTGCAGTACCTTTTCCCCGGTGCGGCAGTCCCGGGTGAAGGCGACGCCGGTCCCGGAGTCGTCGCCCAGGTTGCCGTACACCATGGCGACCACGCTCACGGCCGTGCCCAGGTCGTCCGGGATACCGTGGACGCGCCGGTAGTCCACGGCGCGGCGCGTGTTCCAGCTCTTGAACACCGCCTCGATCGCGCCCCACAGCTGCGCCGTAGGATCGTCGGGGAAGGGGAGACCGCGCTTTGCCTGGATGATGGACTTGAACTCGCTCACCAGGCCCTTCAGGTCCTCCACTGGCAGGTCGATGTCGCGCTGTACCTTGCGCCGTCGCTTCGCCTCCTCCAGCACTTCTTCGAACGGCCGCTTGCCGAGATCGAAGACCACGTCGCCGTACATCTGGACGAAGCGCCGGTAGGAATCGTAGGCGAAGCGGGGATTGTGCGAGCCCGCGATCATCCCCTGCACGGTGTCGTCGTTCAGGCCGAGGTTCAGAATCGTCTCCATCATCCCCGGCATGGAAACCGCGGCACCCGAGCGCACCGAGACGAGCAGCGGGTTCTCCCGATCGCCGAACCTCTTCTTGGTCGCTTGTTCGAGCTGCTTCAGGTGGCGGGTGACTTCTTCACGCAGCTGGTCGGGGAAGGTGCCTTGCTCGAGGTAGGTGAGGCACAGCTTGGCGGAGATCGTGAAACCGGGCGGAACGGGCAGGCCGAGGTTCGCCATCTCGGCCAGCCCCGCGCCCTTGCCGCCCAGGATGTCGCGCATCGCGGCCGAGCCGTCGGCCCGGCCCGGCCCGAAGAAGTACACCCAGCGCTCGAGGGACGGCACGGCGCACTAGACGGCGATCGCGACTTGCGGCGGCGCCGCGTGGCGCGCCCGTACCAGATCGTCCGGGATCGGTGTCGGATAGTCACCCGAGAAGCAGGCGTGGCAGAACTCGGCAGGGTCATTTCCCCCCGCGGCGCGCAGCATGCCTTCGAGCGACAGGTACCCGAGCGTATCCACGCCGAGATGCTCCCGGATCTCCTCGACCGTGTGACTCGAGCCGATGAGCTCGCCCTTCGTGGGCGTGTCGATGCCGTAGTAGCAGGGCCCGGTGATGGGCGGGGAGGCCACGCGGAAATGGACCTCCTTCGCGCCCGCCTGGCGGATCAGCTGAACGAGCGCTCGGCTCGTCGTACCGCGAACGATGGAGTCGTCCACGACGACCACTCGCTTGCCCTCGAGCACCTCACGGACCGGATTGAACTTGATCTGCACCTTGGCCGTCCGGCCCGCCTGCGCGGGGTGGATGAAGGTGCGACCGACGTAATGATTCCGGATCAGCGCGTGCTCGAGCTTGATCCCGGACTCCTCCGAGAAGCCCAGGGCCATCGCGTTGGACGAGTCGGGGACCGAGAAGACGCAGTCCGAGCCTGCCGCCGGGTGTTCCCGGGCGAGCTCGCGGCCGAGCGCCCGGCGCACGCGATCCACGGAGCGGTGGAACACGGTGCTGTCCGGCCGGGAGAAGTACACCAGCTCGAACACACAGCGCCGGTGCGACTGGGCCGGCAAGGGGGGCAGCACGTCGACGTCTGCGTCGTGGATGCGCAAGAACTCGCCCGGCGCGAGCTCGCGCACGAGCTTCGCGCCGGTGATGTCCAGCGCGCACGTCTCCGACGCGACCACCCAGCCGCGTCCCAGGCGCCCCAGGACGAGCGGCCGGAAGCCGCGCGGGTCCACGACCGCGTAGAGCGTCCGCCCGATGGTGATCACGAGGGAGAACGCGCCCTCCACGCGCTCCAGCGCGTCGAGCAGCTGGTCCTCCGGCTCGCGTGCCTCGGAGCGGGCGATGAGGTGGACCAGGACCTCACTGTCCGAGGAGCTCTGGAAAATCGAGCCCTTGGCGACGAGATCGGTGCGCAGCTGCACGGCGTTCGTGAGGTTCCCGTTGTGCGCGAGGGCGAGGGGGCCATCGCGGTAGCCTGCGAGCATCGGCTGGGCATTCGCGAGGACGGACGTGCCGGCGGTGGAGTAGCGCGTATGCCCGACCGCGACGTCGCCGGGGAGCTCATTCAGCACGCGCTCGCCGAAGACGTCGGAGACGAGGCCCATGCCGCGGTGCGGGCGCGCCACGCCGTCGCCGTCCACGGCGACGATCCCCGCCGACTCCTGCCCGCGGTGCTGCAGGCTGTACAACCCGAGATACGCGACGTGGGCCGCGTCGGGAACGCCGGTGACGCCGATGACACCGCACATGCTGGGGTCAGTCTCCCATGCGACGGGGGATGCTCGAGAAATATACCTTCCGGAGACGGTCGACGCGGTGACGCAGCTCCGCATCCCGCATGCGGATGCGCAGCGCACCGGCGCGCTCGCCCACCGTGCCGGCGCGGTGCGCCGGCACGCCGAGCTCCTGCGCAAGGACGGCGACGGCACCCGCGCGGTCGGGATGGCAGGTGATCACGACGCGGCCGTGCGACTCGCTGAACAGCAGCTCGTGCGCCTGGAGCGGTGCGCCGTAGGTCGCGAGGTCGATGTGCAGGCCGAAGCCCGACTCGTCGTAGGGTCCGCCCATCGCGACCTCGGCGAGCGCGACGCCCAGCCCGCCGTGGGAGCAGTCGTGCGCGGAGCGGAACAAGCCGACCTCGGCGCCCGCCACAAGGAAGTCCACGAGGCGCCGCTCGGCGGCGAGATCCACGCGCGGCGGCTCGCCGCCCACGAAGCCGTACAGCGACTCCCAGAGTTGGGACGCGCCCAACTCGGCGCGGGTCTCGCCCAGCACGTACACCACGTCGCCCGAGGCGCGCGCGTGACTCGGCACCGCGCGGTCGGCCCGCTCGAGCAGCCCGACCATCCCGACGACCGGGGTCGGATCGACGGCGCCCGTCGGGCTCTCGTTGTAGAAGGACACGTTGCCGCCCGTCACCGGCGTGTCGAGAGCGCGGCAGGCGTCCGCGATGCCGCGGCATGCCTCGCGAAACTGGTGGAACACCGCGGGCCGCTCGGGACTGCCAAAGTTGAGGCAATCCGTGATGCCGAGGGGCCGGGCGCCGCTGCATGCGACGTTCCGCGCCGCTTCCGCCACGGCGGCCTTTCCGCCCTCGTACGGATTCAGCAGGACGTAGCGCGCGTTACAATCGGTCGTGACCGCGATGCCGAACTCCGCATCGCGGACTCGAATCACGCCGGCGTCGCCCCCGGGGGCGATGACCGTGCTCGCCTGGACGGTCGAGTCGTACTGCTCGAACACCCAACGCTTCGACGCCACGGGCGGGTGGTCGAGGAGCCGGAGCAGCACGTCGTCCGGAGCGGGGAGCGGGGAGCGGAGAGAGGGACGCCCCGCCCGGAGACGGGCGATCGCCTCGTCCTCGCGTGCCGCCGGATGATACACCGGGCAGTCGTCGATCAGGCGTTGTGCCGGAATCTCGACCACGACCTGATCGCCCCACGTCGCCCGGTACAGGCCGTGGTCCGTCACCCGACCGATCGGCGTAGCGGCGAGCTCCCACTTGGCGGCGATCGCCTGGACCTCGGTCACGCGGTCCGCCTTCGCGACTACGAGCATCCGCTCCTGGGACTCGGAGAGCAGGATCTCGTAGGGGGTCATTCCCGGCTCGCGGGTCGGGACGAGCGCCAAGTCGACCTCGACGCCTACGCCGCCTTTCGCCGCCATCTCGGCCGAAGATGACGTCAATCCCGCCGCGCCCATGTCCTGGATCGCGACGATGTGCCCTGAGGCGATCAGCTCGAGGCTGGCCTCGAGCAACAGCTTCTCGGTGAAAGGGTCGCCTACCTGGACCTGCGGCCGGCGTCGCTCGCTCTCGTGCGTCAGCTCCTCGGACGCGAACGCCGCGCCGTGGATGCCGTCGCGGCCCGTACGGGAGCCGACGACGAGGAGGACGTTGCCGACGCCGTGGGCCGCCGACCGAATGAGGTCCTGCTCCCGGACCAGCCCGACGCACATCGCATTGACGAGCGGATTGCCGCTGTAGCCGGGGGCGAAGTCCACCTCGCCGCCGATCGTGGGGACTCCGACGCAATTGCCGTAGTCGCCAACACCCCGCACCACGCCCGCGAGCAAGTACCGGTTGCGCGCGTCCTCGAGCGGCCCGACACGCAGGCTGTTGAGCAGCGCCACCGGGCGCGCGCCCATCGTGAACACGTCGCGCAGGATGCCGCCCACGCCGGTCGCCGCGCCCTGGTAGGGCTCGACCGCCGACGGGTGGTTGTGCGACTCGATCTTGAAGGCCACGGCCCAGCCTCCGGGGAGCCGCAGGACGCCCGCGTTCTCGCCGGGGCCCTGGATCACGTTCGGGCCGGCGGCGGGGAAGGTCCTGAGAATCGGTTTGGAGTGCTTGTAGGAGCAATGCTCGCTCCACAGCGCGGAGAACACGCCGAGCTCGGCGAACGTGGGCGTCCGCTGCAGGATCGCCTCGATGCGACCGTATTCCTCGGCGGTGAGGTTGTGTTCGCGCACCAGGTCCGGCGTGATCGGTGGGTCGCCCGGGAACGGGGTCGCCCCGGTCACGCGTCGGACGCCTTCGCCCCCGACACGCCTCGCATCACCGCTTTGAACACCCGGGCGAGAGCGTTCGGCTCGGCGTGCGTCAGCACGCTCTCGGCCTCGCCCGCGTCGAACCAGATACCGTGGCAGTTCGTGCACTGGTCGATTTGCACGCCGTGCCACTCGCCGGTGATCAGGTCGTAGCCGCATTTGGGGCACTTCATGTGGTGCGACCGGCGCTCCGCCTCCACGGCGGTCTTCCGCATGGCCTCGCGCTGCTGGCGCAACAGCTCCGCGTCGCGCTTCGCGAAGTATTCGTCCTCGTTTCTGCTCGGTTTCTCGGTCATCGGATCACGGTATTGAGGGTGACATGATCAGCGTGTCGCCGCCGAGGTTGGGCACCGGTATCGTGCCGGGCGGCGAAGAGGATTGCCCGCTGTAGCCGTGGCCGTGCCAGCGGAGCACAGCGTCCACCACTTGGCCGTTTTGCAGCGTGACCACGTCCTCCGTCCCGCACGAGTACTCGCACCCGTTCCGGAAGAAGAGGTAGGTGAACTCACCGTGGCGGCGCACGGCGACGGGCGGACCCCAGAGGGAGTAGACGTCCCGCTCGGTCATCCCCGGGGCGATCGTGCCCGTATCGGGCGAGTCGTACGGCACGTCGCGCAGGGCCTGCGGACGCTCCGGGAACTCCCGCTGTGGCGTCGCCTGCCGCTCGCGCGGCTCGGCGGGTTCGGTGCCGGGCGCGGGCTGGGGAGTCTGGGGTTGCGGCGCAGCCGGCCGCGGCGTCGCGGGAGCCACTCCGCGCCAATCGTCGATCTTCCGCTTGATCTTGCCGACCTGGTCGTTGATCTGCTCACACCCTAAGGTGGCGATCGCCAACAGCGCGCACATCCACAGCGTGCTGCGTCGCATGTCGAGCCTCCATCGAGTGAAAGACGCCGGCTCCGTCCTGGCCGCCCAAAACCGGGGCGTTGCGGCGCTCCGGGTGCGGCATGATCCCCACGACGTTTCGCGCGGCGTTGCACAAGCCGGCGATGGCGTTCGTCGAGCCGTTCGGGTTCTCGCGCACGTAACGCCACACCACCTGGCCGTTCGCCTCGAGCTCGGCCGCGGTGCGCTCGTCCGCCACATACCGCCCGTCGCCGTGGGCGATGGGGATCTCCAGGATCTCCCCGTGCTCGTACAGGCCGGTGAACGGTGTGTCCGTTGCCTCCACACGCACCCACGCCGGCCGCGACAGGAAACGCAGCCGGACGTTGCGCATCAATCCGCCGGGCAGGAGCCCTGCCTCGCACAGAATCTGAAACCCGTTGCAGATGCCCAACACCGGCCCGCCGGCGCGCGCGTGCTCGGCGACGGCGGCCATGATCGGCGAGAACCGGGCGATCGCTCCGGAGCGGAGGTAGTCGCCGTAGCTGAAGCCGCCCGGAAGGACGACCACGTCGGCGTGCTGCAAATCCCGCTCGCGGTGCCACACGTAGTAGGCGTCCGACCCCGCGCCGCGCGCTGCGGCGACCGTGTCGGCGTCGCAGTTAGATCCGGGGAACACGATGACCGCGACGCGTTTCATCAGGCCGCTACCTCCACGGCCAGCTCGTAGTCTTCGGTCACGGGATTCGCGAGCAGCCGGTCGCACATCGCCCGGGCGCGGGTTAGTGCCTCGTCCCGACTTCCGGCTTCGACCTCGAGGACGAGATGCTTGCCCACCCGAACCCGGTCGACCTCCCCGAAGCCGAGGGCATGCAGGGCGTGCTCCACCGCTTGCCCCTGCGGGTCGAGCAGCGAAGCCCGTGGCATCACGCGCACCTCGACCCGAAACGCGCTCACGGAGCGCCTCCCCCCGGCGCGATGCCGCGAGGCCGCTCGTCGAACGTTTCCTCCCCCGGCTCGCCGTTGCTAAGCACGATCGGCCCGGCGATCTCCCCTTCCTCGTCGTCCGCCGCCTCGGAGAAGAAGCTCAGCAGGGCCGCGCGCACCACGCCGTACGCCATGTAGGTGACTCCCAGCGGGAAGAAAAACGCGTCATGCTCGAGCAGCCCGAAGATGAGGACGAACAGAATGGTGGCGAGCCCCAAGAGGCCGCGCACGGTCCGGAGGCCCGCCCGGGGCAGGGTTGCGTAGTGCACGTTGCTCACCATCAGGATCGTGAGCAGGATCATCAGGAGCTGCATCGTGTGGTGCCGCGGCATGACGCGGGCGACCTGCTGCCACAGATCGGTCGTGGTGAAGGGGTAGAACGTGGCGAGCGTCATCCCCGCGGCGGGCGACGGCAGGCCGATGAAGTACTGCTTCGCCCGGCCCGCCTGCGTGAGGTTGAAGCGGGCGAGCCGGATCGCCGCCGCCATCACGTAGAAGTAGCAGAAGATCCACTCCGCCGCGCCCGCGTTGGCGAACTCGAGCTGGTAGATGAGAAATGCGGGGGCCACCCCGAAGCTCACGACGTCCACCAGGCTGTCGAGCTCGGCGCCAAACCGCGTGCCGGTCTTGGAGAGCCGCGCCACGCGGCCGTCCAACGCGTCCAGGATCCCGGCAAAGAAGATGTACCAGCCGGCGCGGTAAAACTCGCCGCGTGCCGCCAGCACCATCGACCAGATGCCGAAGAACAGGTTGAACAGCGTGAACAGGCTGGGCACCACGATGACGGCCCGTCGCATGTTGGGCCGGGGGAAGCGCCTCATGGCCCGTACTCCGCGAGCACCGTAACGCCCGCCTGCACTCGTTCGCCCACGCGGGCGCGCACGCTCGCGCGCGCGGCAAGCGGGAGGAACACGTCCACCCGCGACCCGAACCGGATCATGCCCATGCGGTCGCCCTGGATGGCCCGCTCGCCCTCCTTCCCGTCGGTCACGATCCGCCGAGCGATCAGCCCCGCGATCTGTCGCACCAGCACGGGGCCGCGGCCCGTGGCGAGCCCCACCGACGTCTGCTCGTTGTCGAGGCTCGCCTTCTCCGCGGCCGCGTGCAGAAACGTTCCCTTGTTGTGACGCACCAGCTCAATGGTGCCGGTGGCGGGATAGCGGTTCACGTGCACGTCGAACACGCTCATGAAGATCGAGACGCGTGTCGCTTCGGTCTTGAGGTACATCGGCTCATCCACCACGGCGACGTCCACGACCTTCCCGTCGGCCGGCGCGATCACGTACTGGTCGCCCCGCGGGCCGACGCGCACAGGATCGCGAAAGAAGACGACGAGCCACACCGCGAGCAGGACGAGCACGACTTCCGGGACCCAGAGCCAAGAGAAGGTCCGCGCGGCCCAGGCGCCGAGCACCACCAGCGCCCATCCGGGGAGGATGAAGAGCCAGCCTTCGGGGGCGATCCGCATCAATCGGCCGCAAGGGAGTCGCCCGTGATGAGCCGGTACGCCTCCAGATACCGCTCGCTCGTCGCCTGCACCACCTCCGGCGGGAGGCGTGGCGGGGGCGGGTTGCCATCCCACTTTCCCTGCTTCTTCAGGCCCGCGAGGTAGTCCCGCAATGGTTGCTTGTCGAAGCTCGGCTGGCTTCGCCCAGGCTCGTAGCGGTCGGCCGGCCAGAAACGCGACGAGTCGGGAGTCAGAATCTCATCGATCACGAGCAGTCGCCCATCCGGCGCCGTGCCGAACTCGAACTTGGTGTCGGCGATGATGATGCCGCGCGGCTGGGCGTAGCCGCGGCCCGCCTCGTACAGGGCGAGGCTTGCCGCCCGGAGCCGCTCGGCGAGCCGCCGGCCCAGCGCCTTCGCGACATGTGCGAGCGTCACGTTCTCGTCATGCCCGGCGTCGGCCTTCGTGGCGGGCGAGAAGATCGGGGGATCGAGCCGTGCGCTTTCCACAAGCCCGCCGGGCAGCGGCTCCCCCGCCAGCGTCCCGGACCGCTGATATTCCACCCACGCCGACCCGGCGATGTACCCGCGCACCACACACTCGAACGGCACGGGCGCCGTGCGACGAACGAGCATAGCCCGGCCCGCGAGGGCCGGGCGGTACACTTCCAGTGACGGAATCCGCGCCACGATGTCGTCAGCGTCCGCCGAGAGGAAATGGCTCGGCAGCACGTGGGCGAGCCGCCGGAACCAGAAGGCACTGAGCTGGGTGAGCACCGTGCCCTTGCGCGCTACCGGCTCCTTCATCACGACGTCGAACGCGCTCACCCGGTCGCTTGCAACCAGGAGCAAGGTGTCCCGATCGACCGCGTACACCTCGCGGACCTTCCCGCGGCGGACGAGGGGAAGTGGTAGCTCGCTCGCGACCAGGGGCGCCGTCATACTCTGACCTCCGCCGTCGCAGTAATGGCGGGAGGGGCGACAGCGTCTATGCGCTCGAGCACCGTCGGAAGGACCTGTTCGAGAAATTCCTCTACCTGCCGGGGCGCGCGCCCCACGAACGCCGCGGGATCGAGCTCCGCCGACCGGACGGCGACCCCGAGCGCCTTAAACGCGGGGTCCCGCGCGAGGCGCTCGAGCAGGTCGTTGGCCGCGCCCCGCTCGGCGACGGCCTGCGCGACCGCGAGGCTGTGGGTGCGGATGATTTCATGGAGCCGCTGGCGGTCTCCACCCGCCTTGACGCCGCGCATCAGCAGCTGCTCCGTAGCGAGGAACGGCAGCTGCGCCGCGACGTGTCGGGCGATGACGGACTCCCGCACCTCGAGCCCTGCCGCCACGTTGGTGGCGAGCACCAGGATCGCGTCGGTCGCGAGGAACGCCTCCGGGATCACCAGCCGCCGGTTCGCGCTGTCGTCGAGCGTGCGCTCCAGCCATTGCTCGGCCGCCGTGTGCCAGCCGTTGCCCGCGAGCTCGATCACAAACCGGGCGAGGCCCGTGATCCGCTCCGCGCGCATCGGATTCCGCTTGTAGGCCATCGCCGACGAGCCGACTTGCTCGCTCTCGAACGGCTCGAGCATCTCGCCCTCGTGCTGTAACAGCCGCACGTCGGTTGCGAACTTGGCCGCCGACGCGGCGATCCCGGCCAGGGCGGCGAGCACCTGGGCGTCGAGCTTGCGGGTGTAGGTCTGGCCGGTGACGGGGAGCACCTTCGAGAACCCCATCCGCCGGCCGACGCGCCTATCGAGCTCCCGCACCTTCTCGTCGTTTCCCTCGAACAGCTCGAGGAAGCTCGCCTGGGTGCCGGTCGTCCCCTTGGCGCCGCGGAACTGCAGCGCGTCGCGCCGGTGGAGCAGCTCTTCGGCGTCGAGCGCGAAGTCCTGCATCCAGAGGGTGACGCGCTTGCCCACGGTCGTGAGCTGGGCCGGCTGGAAGTGCGTGTACGCGAGGCAGGGCACGTCGCGGTACCGGTGCGCGAGCTTCGAAAGTGCGACGAGGACCGCCGCGACCCGGCCGAGCAACAGCACCAGGGCCTCGCGCATCAGGATCAGGTCGGCGTTGTCCGTGACGTAGGCGCTGGTCGCGCCGAGGTGGAGGTACGCCCGGGCCGCTGGGGCCTGGTCGCCGAGGTGATGGATGTGAGCCATCACCTCGTGCCGCAGCCGCTTCTCGTGTTCGGCGGCGCGCTCGAGGTCCGCGTCGTCCAGGTGGGCGCGCAGCTCGTCGACCGCCCGCTCGGGGATGTCGAGGCCGAGCTCCCGCTCGGTCTCCATCAGGGCGAGCCACAGCCGCCGCCACAAGCCGATCCGCCGGCGCTCTCCCCAGAGCGCCTGCATCGCCGGAGAGGCATAGCGCTGGCCGAGCGGCGATGTGTAGGTCAAACCTCTGCCTTCGCGCGCGCGACCAGCTTGCTCCAGTCGGCGAGAAACTGATCGAGCCCGCGGTCAGTGAGCGGGTGCAGCAGCAGCTTCCTCAGGACGTCGGGGGGGAGGGTCGCCACGTCGGCGCCGATCATCGCCGCCTCGACGACGTGACGTGGGTGCCGCAGCGAGGCCGCGAGGATCTCCGTGCCGATTTGGTAGTTGTCGAAGATCACGCGCGCCTCTCGGATGACCTCCATGCCTTCCTGGCCCACGTCGTCGATGCGCCCGATGAACGGGCTCACGTAGGTGGCGCCCGCCTTCGCCGCGATCAGGCACTGCACGCTCGAGAAGCATAGCGTGACGTTGGTCTTGATCGCGTCGGCCGCGAGCCGCCGCACCGCCACCATCCCCGCCTCGATCATCGGGATCTTGATCACGACGTTGTCGGCGATCTTCGCCAGCTCCTGCGCCTCCTTCAGCATCCCCTCGGTGTCCACGGCCACGACCTCGGCCGATACGGGCCCCTCGACGAGCGAGCAGATCTCCTTGAGCACGTCCTTGGGATCGAGATCTCCTGCCTGCTTCGAGAGGAGCGACGGGTTGGTGGTCACGCCATCGATCAGACCGGCCTGCGCCGCCCAGCTGATGTCCTTGAGACTGGCGGTATCGAGGAAGAACTTCATGGCTCAGGCCTCGGCGTAGAGGTCAGCGGGATAGCGTACCGCCACCAGGTAGAGCCCTTGGGGCGGCGCGGGCGGACTCGCCGCCTGGTTGTCTGTCGCCGTGAGCAAGCGGGGAAGGTCCGACAGCGGGCGCCGACCCAGGGCGACGTCCACCATCGCGCCCACGAGAAAGCGCACCATGCGATGCAGAAACCGGTCGGCCTCGATCGTGAAGCTCACCCCCGCGCCGTCAGTCCGCGGCGCCCATTCGGCGAGCGCGACGCGGCTGCGGTAGTGGGGCTTCGGCTGCCCGGCCGCCGCCAAGCCGCGGAAGTCGTGCTCTCCCGGCAGGGCCTGCGCGGCGCGCGCGAGCAGCGCCACGTCGAGGGGGCGACCGAGCGCCCACTCATAACAACGCCGGAAGGGAGAGTGGGCAGCGTCGTCCGTGCCGATGAGGTAGCGGTAGCGGCGCGCCACGGCGCTCTTCCGAGCATGAAACCCCGACTGCATCGGGTGCACGCGCTCCACCCACACGTCCCGGGGCAGCAATGCGTTCAGCGCCCGCCGCAGCCCGGCAGCGTCGCCCGCCCAACGCCCGTCCGCGAGAAAACCCACGCCCTGACCAAGCGCGTGCACTCCCGTATCGGTGCGTCCCGCGCCCGTGGCCGTCGTGCGGCGACCCATCAAGCGCTCGAGCACGGCCTCGAACTCCGCCTGCACCGTGCGCCCCTCCCGCTGCCGCTGCCACCCTACGAACTGGGCCCCGTCGTAATGCGCTACGGCGAGGAAGGGCCGGCTCGTCACGGGCGAAAGATAGGGCGAAACGGAGGACCGATCAAGCCACGCAACCCGTTGTCGTATTTGACAAAAGGCGATTTTTCACGGTAAGCTTTGGCGAGCCCCAGATCCGCGATGCCCGACGCCCCAGACCCCCAACCCCCCCGGCCCGCCACACCTTCGCCGCTGCTCGAGGCGATCGCCGCCCTCGCAAACCGCCGTTCCCTCAGCGAGACTCACGCGACCGACGTGTTTGGAGCCGTGATGCGTGGCGAGGCCACAGCTGCGCAGATCGCCGCCCTGCTGATGGGACTGCGCGTGAAGGGAGAAACGCCCGAGGAGGTGGCGGGTGCCGCCCGCGCACTGCGCGCGGTCATGGTTCGGGTGGAGGCCGCGGGCGACCATCTCGTGGACACCTGCGGCACCGGCGGCGGGTCGGTTTCCACGTTCAACATCTCGACCGCGGCAGCGTTCGTGGCCGCGGGGGCTGGCGCCCATGTCGCGAAGCACGGCAACCGTTCCTTCACCTCGAAGTGCGGTTCGGCGGATGTCCTCGAGGCGCTCGGAGTGCGTATCACCCTCGACGCCGCCCAGGCGGCGCGCGTGCTCAGCGAAGCGTCCGTCACGTTTCTGTTCGCCCCCTCCTTCCATCCCGCGATGAAGCACGCAGGCCCGATCCGGCGAGAGCTCGCTGTGCCGTCGATCATGAACCTGCTGGGACCGCTCGCGAACCCGGCAGGCGTCCGCCGCCAGGTGGTAGGCGTCGCGGACGGGGACCGAGCACCGCTGGTCGCCGAGGCACTCGCCCGGCTCGGCACGGAACACGCGCTGGTCGTTCACGGCCGCATCGGGATGGATGAGATCTCTCCACACGGAATCACCGACGTGTGGGAAGTGCGCACCGGACGTGTGACGACCTGGGAGCTCGACCCGGCGCGCTACGACCTGGAGTTGGAGGACGCGCGCGCGCTCGCTGGCGGGGAGCCGGCCGCCAATGCGGGACGCATCGAGCGGCTGCTCGCGGGAGGGCAGAGCGACGCACTCGGCGTGGCAGCCGTCGTGCTCAACGGTGGGGCCGCGATCTATGCAGCGGGGCTCGCACGCTCGTACGATGCCGGCGTGCGGCAAGCGCGCGACGTGCTCGAATCCGGGGCGGCCCACGAGGCCCTGGAACGGCTGCGCCGGGCTACGGCGAGCGCTAGTACTTGCGGATGACGCCGACCACGACGCCTTGTACGACGATGTCCCGCTCGTTCACCCGCAACGGGCTCATGGCAGGGTTGGCGGGCTCGAGCCTGATCCAGCCGCCCGGCTCGCGGTAGAACTTCTTCACGGTCGCGTTGGCGCCGTGCACGAGGGCCACGACGGTCTGGCCGTTGTCGGCCTGGTTGCGCTCGTGCACTACGATGAAGTCGCCGTCCTTGATGTGGTCGTCGATCATCGACTGCCCGCGCACCTTGAGCACGTAGCTCCGTCCGCGGCGCGGAATCAGCTCGTCGGGCACGGCAAGGGTGTCGGCACCGCTGATCGCCTCGATCGGCTCGCCGGCGGCGACGAGACCGAGGAGTGGCAGCTCGCTCGCGCCGGTCTGACCTTTGGGCGGCACGATTTCGATGGCGCGGCTCTCGTTGTGGGTGCGCCGGATGTAGCCCTTGCGCTCGAGATTGGTGAGGTGCTCGTGGACAGTGGCCAGGGACCGAAACCCGAATTGGCGGGCCATCTCCTCGAAGCTCGGGGCGTACCCGTTCGCTGCAATGTGGCTGGAGATGAAGTCGAGGATTTGGCGCTGGCGGCGAGTGAGCGACACACGGTCTCCCGAAAATAACCCGAAGATAATCTACCCGAAAATCGACCGAATGCAAGGATGACCCCGAGTCGTATCGACGCCATCTTGAGTGCCACGCGTGACCGAGTGGCGCTGCTCCGGCCGAGGGCCCGAGAGCTCGAGCGCGCGGCGGCCGCCGCGCCCGCGCCGCGTGAACTTGCCGCGGCGCTGGGCGGCACCACGGTCGGCGTGGTCGCGGAAGTGAAGCGGCGCTCCCCATCCGCCGGAGCGATCCGGGAGGATCTCGATCCGGTCGCGCACGCGCTGGGCTACGAGCGGGGAGGGGCGGTCGCGATCTCCGTGCTGACCGATGAGGCGCATTTCGGCGGCTCGCTCGAGGACTTGACGCAGGTGGCCCGGAGGGTGGCAGTACCCGTGCTGCGCAAGGATTTCATCCTCGACGAGCTCCAGCTCCTCGAAGCTCGTGCGGCGGGGGCCAGCGCCGTGTTGCTCATCGTGCGAGCCCTCGCGCGCCCGCGGCTTGAGGCCTTGGCGCGCAGCGCGCGGGACCAGGGACTGGGCGTGCTCGTCGAGGTTCACTCGGCGGGCGAGCTCGACGAGGCGCTCGCTGTCGGGGCCACGGCCGTGGGCGTGAATAGCCGCGACCTCGCGACGTTCGCGGTAGACCTGGCGCTGGCGGAGCAGCTCCTGAGCCTTGTCCCCCACGCAGTCCCGGCGGTGGCCGAGAGCGGGATCGCCGCGCGCGCCGACGTCGAACGCATGGCCCGGGCAGGCGCGGACCTCGTGCTCGTGGGGACGTCGGTGGCGCGAACGAGCGATCCTGCGGAGGCGGTGCGGGCGCTGACGGGCGTGCGGAGGCAGGGGAGGAACCGGTAATACAAATGCGGAGTGCGGAATGCGGAGTGCGGAATTGCAGGGCGGGGTCGATGCCGAGAGCCCGCCAACAGGCAGGACGACCGCGCGGTCAATTCCGCATTCCACATTCCGCACTCCGCATTGGCAGTGGCCTGCGCACCGGAGGGTCGCTTGAAACCTGAGCCCGACGCGCGCACGACGGGTCGTTTTGGACCCTACGGCGGCCGTTACGTGCCTGAGACGCTGATGGCGGCGCTCGAGGAGCTGGAGCGCGTCTACGACCAGGCGAGGGGCGACGCCGCGTTCTGGGCAGAGCTCGACACGCTGCTCCGGGATTACGTCGGGCGACCGACGCCCATCACCGAGGCGCCGCGGCTCGCGGCGCGGGTCGGCGACGGCGTCGTTGTGCTGCTGAAGCGCGAGGACCTGAACCACACGGGTGCGCACAAGATCAACAACACCGTCGGTCAGGCGCTCCTCGCGCGACGCATGGGAAAGCCGCGCATCATCGCGGAGACCGGCGCCGGGCAGCACGGCGTCGCCACGGCTACCGTGTGCGCGCGGTTCGGCCTCGAGTGCGTCGTGTACATGGGCGAGGAGGACATGCGGCGCCAGCGCCTCAACGTCTATCGGATGGACCTGATGGGCGCGAAAGTCGTGCCCGTCACGTCTGGAACAAAGACGCTCAAGGACGCGACCAACGAGGCGCTTCGCGACTGGGTGACGAATGTCACCACGACACACTACATCATCGGCTCGGTGGTGGGGCCCGATCCGTTTCCGCGCATCGTGCGCGACTTCCAGTCGGTGATCGGGCGGGAAGCGCGGGCGCAGACCCTGGAGCGGTACAGCCGCTTGCCGGGCACGGTGGTGGCGTGCGTGGGCGGCGGGTCGAACGCCATCGGGATCTTCGCGGGGTTCCTCGAGGATCGGGCGGTCGAGCTGGTGGGTGTGGAGGCGGCCGGGGAGGGGATCGCCTCCGGACGCCACGCGGCATCCCTCGGGTGCGGGCGGCCAGGGGTGTTCCACGGGAGCCTGAGTTATCTGCTTCAGGATCGGGATGGGCAGGTCCAACCGGCGCATAGCGTGTCGGCCGGCCTGGACTACCCGGGGGTGGGGCCGGAACACGCTTTTCTCAAGGACAGCGGGCGCGTATTGTATGATGCGGTGACGGATCGAGAGGCGCTGGACGCCTTCGCCGCGCTGTCCCGCCTCGAGGGCATCCTCCCGGCCCTGGAGAGCGCGCATGCCGTCGCGTGGGTGATGGGTCACAGGTCGCACTGGCACCCGGGCGACATCGTGTTGATCAACCTCAGCGGCCGCGGCGACAAGGACGTCGCCATGGTCGCCGAACTGACGGGAGCAACGGCCTGACGAACCTGCCCGCGCCCACACCGGAGCTGGCCCTCCCCCCTTCCCAGGTGGAGGAACTGTGGCTGGTCCTGTCGAAGGGGCTCCGCGCCACCCAGCTCTACCTGCCGAACAACCCCGTGTACCAGCGCGCGGTCGACAATATCCGCAACGTTTTCCGCCAGATCTGGCAGGCGACGGACGACCTCATCTTCGACATCGGGGAGACCGACCTCCGGTGGGAGGACGCCGTCGTCTACAGCCAGGAGCAGCGGAGCGAGAGCATCGCGTGGACACTGTACAAGGACGGGGTCCGCTCACTGGCGTTCAAGCCGGGCGTCGAAGACGCCGAGATCGTACGCTTCCTGGGCGTGCTGCAGCAGGCCAAGAACCTCCAGGCGGACGCACCCGACGACCTGCTCACGCTCCTGTGGGCGCAGGACTTCCAGCTCATCGCCTACACGTTTCGCGAGCTCGCGACCGAGAACGCGGTCCCGATCGAGGCGGGCGAAACGGTCCCGTCCACCCCACCGACGACGGTGCGGCAGTACGTAGAGGAGGAAGCCCCGCCCAAGCGCGAGGGGTTGGTGTCGATCGACGACTTCGACACCACGCTGTACTTCCTCGACGAGA
Source organism: Gemmatimonadales bacterium (assembly GCA_035763805.1). GTDB lineage: Bacteria > Gemmatimonadota > Gemmatimonadetes > Gemmatimonadales > GWC2-71-9 > DASUAL01. The sequence goes on along the minus strand of DASUAL010000077.1, from coordinate 20,186 downwards.
AAGAGATCAACTATCTCAAGGACGAGGTCGAGCGGGAATACTCCCAGGACCTGCGCCGCAACGTGCTGTCGATGCTGTTCGACCTGCTCGAGCTACAGACCTACGGGACCGTGCGGGCGGAGTTGATCTCCATCCTGGAGAACTTCATTCCATACCTGCTGGGCGCGGCGGACTTCCGCTCGGTCGCGCTGATCCTGCGGGAGAGCCGGGTGATCCTGCAACGCGCCCGCGAGCTCATCCCGGAGCACCGCCAGACGCTGGAGAGCCTGCCCAGCCGGCTGTCGCAGCGCGACGCGCTGTCCCAGCTGCTGCAGTCGCTCGACGAAGCCACGGTGCACCCGACCGAGGAAGAGCTCACCGAGCTGTTCCAAGAGCTCCGCGCCGAGGCGCTGCCCACCTTGATGTCGTGGATTCCGAAGCTGAACAACGAGCGGGTGCGGGAGCTAGTGCAGGGAGCCGCCTCGCGGCTCGCGCAGGCGCACGCCGGCGAGGTGCTGAAGGCCCTCGGGAGCGAGGATGCCGCCGCACAGCTCGAGATGGTCAGGCTGGCGGGCCGGCTGAAGCTGACGGGCGCGCCGGACGGGATGGAGCCGCTGCTCGCGACGGGGGACCGCTCGCTGAAGCTCGCCGTCGTCGAGGCGCTCACCGCGATCGCGAGCCCGTCCGCGATGCGGCTCCTCGAGAGGGCGATCGATGACTCCGACCGCGACGTCCGGATCGCCGCGGTGCGATTCGTGGCGTCGCGCGGCCACCGCAACGCCGCGGCGCGGGTCGAATCGATCGTCACAGGATCAAAACTGAAGGGCGCCGACCTCACCGAGAAGATGGCGTTCTTCGAGGCGTTCGGCTCGCTCGTCGGAGCGAAAGGCGTTGCGGCACTCGACAAGATGCTCTCGGCGAAAGGGCTGCTCGGTCGCAAAGAGGACCCCGAGACCCGCGCCTGCGCGGCCATGGCGCTCGGCAAGATCCGCAACCCGGAGGCGCGCGCGGCGCTGGAGAAGAACGCGCAGGACAAGGAACCGCTCGTGCGCAACGCCGTCAGCAGGGCGCTGCGCGAGGTCGGCCAGTGACCCCGGGCGGCCCTCGCCCATCCATTGCCGAGACCGTCCAAACCACGGACGGCTTCCTCCGGCACGCGGGCCGTGACTTCCTCGTCGTGCTGTACACCGCGTTCCGATCGCTCAAGCTCTACCCACTCGAGAACGCCCAGGTCCAGAAGGCGCTCGACGACCTCTCCGCGACGACCAAGCACCTGCTCGACGTGGAGAAAGAGCTCGAGCTGCGACTGCAGGGCGAATTCATCTTCGTGAACTCCATCCGCCTGCGGCTCGACCTCGACAACTACGCCTCCTTCTCTCACATCCTCGGCGTGCTGCAGCAGTGCGGCATCGGCGCGGTGCGCATCGACGAGGGCGTGGAGCGCCGCCAGCTCCAGCTGTTCGTCACGCTGCTCCTCTCGTACGCGGCCAAAGAGGCCAACCCGAACAAGGTCTTCGAGCTCGGCCAGAAACTCGTGGACGCGGGCGTGTCGTTGATCAGTGTCGAGCCGCCGCTCGAGACCGAAGAGGACGTCGAAGAGGAAGAGCGGCAGAAGGAGGCCGCCAAGCGCACCTACGCCCGCTCGGTGGCGGTGACGAAGGAGGTCATCAACAGCATCCGCATGGGCCGCACCGCGAACGTGAAGAAGGTGAAGCGCGCCGTGCAGGCGATCGTGGACCAGGTGCTCAACAACGAGGCGTCGCTCGTCGGTCTCACGACGCTGCGCGACTACGACGAATACACGTTCACGCACTCCGTCAACGTGTGCATCTTCTCGGTCGCCCTGGGCCGCAAGCTCGGGCTCACCAAGCTGCAGCTCTATGATCTCGGCATCGCGGCGCTGTTTCACGACGTGGGCAAATCGCGCGTGCCCCTCGAGGTGCTCAACAAGCAGGCCGGGCTGACCGATGAGGAGTGGCGCATCATGCAGGCGCATCCCTGGCTCGGCGTGCTCACGTTGTTCGGGCTGCGGGGCTATGGCGAGATCCCCTACCGGGGCATGGTCGTGGCCTACGAACACCACATGAAGGCGGATCTCACTGGCTACCCCAAGTCGCTGCGGTCGCGCGACCTGTCTATCTACTCGAAAATCGTCGCGGTGGCGGACGGCTTCGACGCCGCCACCAGCCGACGTGTCTATCAGACGATTGCGATCCAGCCCGACCAGGTGTTGAAGGAGATGTGGGAGAACCCCCGGCGCGGCTACGATCCGGTCGTCGTCAAGGCGTTCATCAACCTGATCGGCATCTATCCCGTGGGCACGTGCGTCATTCTCGACAGCTACGAGGTAGCGATCGTCCACAGCGCGAATCCCGACGTGAGTCAGGTCCACCGGCCGGTGGTGCGCATCGTGGCCTCGCCCGAGGGAGCGCTGCACCAACCCGGGTTTCTCGCGGATCTGGCGCAGCGTGATGCCCAGGGCAGCTTCCCCCGCACCATCGTCAAGGTCACCGACCCCGCGAAATACGGCATCAACGTCAGCGACTATTTTGTCTGAGCATCCGATCGCGGCGCGCTGGCGGGCCATCCGCGAGGCAGGAGGAGGACGCCGCGCCGCCCTCATCCCGTATCTCACCGCAGGCTACCCCGACGCCACGCGCTCCCTCGAGGCACTGAAGCTCGTCCCGACGTGGGGCGCGGACTTCGTCGAAGTCGGCGTCCCGTTCTCGGACCCGCTAGCCGACGGCCCGACGATCCAGCGCGCCACCCAGGCGGCGCTCGACCAGGGGATGACGGTCCCACGCGTTCTGGAGCAGATCCGCCGGGCGGCGCTCGAAATCCCCGTGATCATCATGACGTACGTCAACCCGGTGATGGCCTACGGGCTCGAGCGCTTCGTGGCGGACGCGCATGCCGCCGGCGCATCGGGGCTGCTGCTCACCGATTTCCCGGCCGGGGCCGACCCTGCGGTGGAGCGCGTGGTGCGGGAGAGCCCCCTGGCGTTGATCCGGCTCATCGCACCGACCACGACCCCCGAGCGCCTGACGCGGGCGGTCCGGGGAGCGAGCGGCTTCCTGTACCTGATATCGCGGCTCGGCGTGACGGGCGCGCGCGACCGCGTGCCGCCCGACCTGGCCGAGCACGCGGCGCGCGCGCGGGCGGCGAGCGACTTGCCCCTGGCCGTGGGCTTCGGCATCGGTACACCCGCACAGGCGCGGGCGACGGCGCAGCTCGCGGACGGCGTGGTCGTGGGAAGCGCGCTCGTCGAGGCGCTCGGGTCGGGCGGCCTCGTCGCGGCGGAACGGCTCATGCGCGACCTCGCGGCGGCGGTGCGCGAGGCGCCCGCATGACGGCGAACCGGCTGGTCACGCTGTACAGTCGCGGGCTCGCGATCGCGGGGCCGCTGGTCCTGATCGCTGTGCTCGTGGCCGACCCCCGCTGGACGGACCAGTTGCTCGAGGTCGGCATCGTGTTCGCCGCCGGCATCGCGCTCCGTGGGCTCCAGATCCCCCTGAGCAAGTACTCGTACCTGACGCAGACCGGGCTCGTCGGGCTCGCGGGGAGCCTGCTCGTGGGCCTTCCCGCGACGGTTCTCGCCGTCGCCGGTAGCGTGCTCGTCGCGGACTGGGTGTGGCACCGCAAGATGGTCCGTGCGGCCCTGGTGAACCTGGGGCGTGAGATCCTGGCGCTCGTCGGTGCCTACGGCATCTATGCCTGGATCGTGCGCGCCGCGGGCATCGAGACGCCGGCCCTGCACATCGAGCTGCTGCTGCCGCTGCTCTTGTACGCGTTGTTCTACTTCGGTTTCAGCCGGGTCCTGTTCTATTTCGCGCTGATCATACGCGCCAAGCTCGAGCGCGACGAGCAGATGCTGATCTTCCGGTACGAGTGCATCAGCTACGGCGCGACGATCATGGTGTGCGCGACCATCGTCGGTACGGTGGTCTATTGGCCGCCGGAAGTATGGGTGATCGTCGCCGTGTTGCTGACGTTTCTCGGGCTGCTCTTCAAGACCATGCTCGAGGAGGCGATTTCGGCGGAGGAGCTGAACAAGATCCACGCCGTCGAGGCGGTGATCACCAGCAACATCAGCCTCGACGACTCGTTCGCGCGGATCGAGCGCCTCGCGCACCGGCTCGTGGATTGGGGCGACTTCCGGATCTATCGGCGACAGGACGGCCGGTTGCGGCTCGCCTATCGCGGCGCCATCGGCCGTCCCCAGCGGGGGGAGCCGTCGGCCGACACGGTGGTGCTGCGCGAGCAGGTCTTCCAGAGCGGCGAGACGATCGTGATCGACGACGCCACCCGCGATAAGCGCATCGCGGATGCGCCGCTCACGGTGCAGAGCCTCGTCCTCGTGCCGCTCAAGTTCGGGAGCCAGGTGATCGGCACGCTCGAGCTCGAGCACCACAAGCGCAAGGTGTACCGGGGGAAGGACATCCTCACGATCACGACCTTCGCGAACCAGCTGGCCACGGCGATCCACATCACCGAGCTGCGGCGGCCGCTGGTCGACACGGTCGAGAAGATGACCCAGCAGCTCGCCACGCTGGCGCGCGCCGCTGAAGCGCTGCGTAAGGCAGCGAGCGCCGTCGCCCAATCGACGGGCGTGATTCGGGAAGGCGTGCTCGCCGAAGAGGGGGAAGTGTCGGGCGGGCTGCAGGCGACCGAGAGCCTGGCGCAGGTCTCACGCCGCGTGTCGGAGGACGGCACGGAGGCGGCCCAGGCTTCCAGCACAGCCAGCGACGTGGCGAGCAAGAACCGCCGGCGCATCCGCGACGCCATCGAGCGGCTGGTCGCGCTCAAGACGTTCGTGGGCGAGAGCTCGGCCAAGGTGCAAGAGCTGGGCGGCGTGAGCCGACGCATCACCGGCTTCATCGCGTCGATCCGAGAGCTCGCGGACATGACCAACCTGTTGGCGCTGAACGCCGCGATCGAGGCGGCGCGCGCCGGGAAGCACGGCAAGGGGTTCGCCGTCGTGGCCGACGAGGTGCGGCGGCTGGCCGAGCAGAGCGCCAACGCCGCGCTGGAAGCCGGCGACCTGGTGCAGGACATTCATCGCCAGGTCGGCGAGGTCGTGGAGCAGATGCGGCGTGGGCAAGTGAACGTCGGTGGCGTAGAGGAGCTCTCGGCTGGGGCGCTCGAGGCGTTGGACGCGATCGTGGCGGCGACGGCGGAAGCGACGGCGCACGCCCAGCGAATCGCCGAAGCCGCAGGCGACCAGGACAAAGCCTTCGCACACTTGCGGCAGCGGATCCATGCGGTGGCCGAGATCGCCGGGAAAAACCGCGCCGAGGCCGACGACGTGGCTACGCGCGCGAGCGAGGCGGCCCGGGGTCTCTCGGACCTGGAGCGCGCCACCCGCGAGCTCGAGGACGTGGCCGCCATGCTGCGGGAGCTGACCCGCGGCTTTGCCAGCATCGCCTAGCCGATTACCATTCTCCCGGTGCCCATGGGGGAGCGGGTCTACGTGGCGCTGGGGTCGAACGTGGGAGACCGCGAGGCACATCTCGCGCACGCGCGCGCGCGGCTGGGCGCGTTGCCGCGCACGCGTCTGATCCGCGCATCGCGGGTGGAGGAAACGCTGCCGCTCGGTCCCGTCCCCCAGGGACCGTTCCTGAATCAGATGGTCCTCCTCGAAACCGAGCTCTCACCCGCCCACCTTCTCGGGGAGCTCCGCGCCATAGAAGCCGAGCGCGGCCGCGAGCGGAAGGTTCGCTGGGGTCCACGCACACTCGACCTCGACATCGTGCGCTACGGCGACCGCGCCATGCATGAGCCGGACCTCACGCTGCCGCACCCGGAGCTCCCGAACCGCGACTTCTGGAAGCGCGAGATCGCGGAGCTCGACGCGCCTCGTGACTGACCAGCCCAATGCGGTCACGGTGCTCGAGCTCCTGAAGATGAAAGAGCGGGGCGAGCGGATCGTCACGCTCACCTGCTATGATGCACTGTTCGCGCGGCTGCTGGATCAGAGCGGGGTGGACATCCTGCTCGTGGGTGACTCCGTGAATCAGGTGTTGGCGGGCGCGGCGACCACGCTCTCCGCGACGCTCGAGCAGATGATTTACCACACGACGATCGTGCGCCGCGGCACCGAGCGCGCGATGGTCGTCTGCGACATGCCCTTTCTCACGTATCAAGTTTCCACGCAAGACGCCGTCCGAAACTGCGGGCGCGTCATGGCGGAGACCGGCTGTCAGGCAGTGAAGCTCGAGGGCGGCCGACCGCTGGCGGAGACGGTGCGGCGGCTCGTCGACGTGGGCATTCCGGTCATGGGCCACCTCGGCCTCACGCCGCAATCGGTCCACGCGCTCGGGGGCTACCGGGTGCAGGGGAGGGACGAGCGCACGGCGGAGCGGCTGAAGGACGACGCGAGGGCGCTTGAAGAGGCGGGCGCCTTCGCGGTCGTGCTGGAGCTGGTGCCGGCGCCGCTCGCATCCCAGATCACGAAGTCGCTCAGCATCCCCACCATCGGCATCGGAGCGGGGCCCGCGTGCGACGGCCAGGTGCTCGTGCTCCACGACATGCTGGGCCTGAACGACCGGTTCACCGCGAAGTTCGTGAAGCGCTACGCGGCGTTGGCGGAGGACGTGCGCGAAGCGGTGCGGTTGTTCACGGCGGAGGTGCGCGAGGGGCGGTACCCGGGACCGGAGCATTCGTTTCCGAAATAGCATGCAGGAAATCACCCGACCGAAGGAAATGCGCGCTTGGTCCCGTACTGAGCGCGCCCGCGGCCGGCGCATCGCGTTCGTGCCCACGATGGGCTACCTGCACGAAGGGCACCTGCGCCTCGTCGATCGCGCGAAGGAGCGCTCTGACCGCGTGGTGCTGAGCGTCTTCGTGAACCCCCTCCAGTTCGGGCCGAACGACGATTTCACGACCTACCCGCGCGACCTCGCCCGGGACCGGACGCTCGCCCTGGAGCGGGGGGTGGACTGTCTCTTCGTCCCCGAGGTGCAGGCGATGTACCCGCGGGAGCCGCTCGTGCGTGTCGCCCCGGGGCCGATGGCGGACACGCTCGAGGGCGCGGCGCGCCCGGGGCACTTCGCCGGCGTGCTCACCGTGGTGGCGAAGCTGTTTCACGTCGTCGAACCCGACCTCGCCGTGTTCGGGCGCAAGGACTTCCAGCAGGCGATGCTGGTGCGGCAGATGGCGGCGGACCTCGATTTCGGGCTCGAGATCGACGTCGCGCCCACGGTGCGCGAGCTCGACGGCCTGGCCCTTTCCTCGCGCAACACCTACCTGAACGGCGACGAGCGCCGCGCCGCCCTCGCGCTGTCCCGCGCGCTGCGCACCGTGGAGCAGGCGTGGCGCGCCGGTGAGGCCGATCCGAAGGTGCTGCAACGGCGCGGGATGGACGTCCTCAAGGCCCCGGGTGTCGCTGCGGAGTACCTGGAACTCGCGGACGAGCAGTTGCGCCCTGTGGCCCGCGCCGAGGCCCGCTCCATTGTGATGGTCGCGGCGAAGGTCGGCGCGACACGGCTGATCGACAATGTTGTGCTGGGGGAGGGAGTGGCCGGCGATGTGTCCGTCGGTGTAGTGAGCCGGGATAACGACGCGTGAGTCTCCCCTCGTGGGCAGTGGTGACTCCGGAGCGTCGCGCCCACATCGAGCGTGTCGCGGCGCTGCTCACCGAGTGGGCGGCGGCGATGGGCGTCCCGGATGCCGAGCGCGCTCGCTGGCTTCGGGCCGCGTGGCTCCACGACGCCCTGCGGGATGAGAACCGAAGCGATGCGCTCGCGCATGGAGTGCGCGCGGCGGCACGCGCGGCGAAAGACGGCGAGCGGGACCGCGGGGTGCTGGACGCAGTCCGCTACCACAGCGTCGGCTACGCCCATTGGGATGACGCCGGGCGGATGTTGTACCTCGCCGACTTTCTCGAGCCGGCCCGTACGCTCGACCCACCCGACCGCGCGGCGCTTGTCGCGCGAGTGCCGCGCGAGCGCGACGCCGTGCTGCAGGAGGTCGCCCGCCGGCGTATCGAGTGGGTGCTCCGCTCGGGCTGGCAACTCACCCCGGCCACGGTCGCCTTTTGGAACTCGCTCGTCGCGCGCTGAGCGCGCTGCTGCTGGCCGTCGCCGCATGCCGGGAGGAGCGCGCACGAGTCATCGCGTTCCCCGTCCCGGGCGACGACGGCCCGCGCATCACCGTGGAGGTGTTGAACGCGAGCGGCAAGCCGGGCCTCGCCAGGGCGGGCTCCCGCGTGCTACGCCGGGCGGGGATCGACGTCGTGACCTTCGGGAACGCGCCGCCCTCGCTCGGCGCGCTGGACTCGACGCGGATCGTGATGCGCCGTCGGCTGGCGGGTGCGGGCGAGCGGATCCGGAAGGCCCTGGGCGCGGGCCGCGTGCTGGTCGAGCTCGACAGTACCCGGCTACTCGACGCGAGCGTGTTCCTGGGCGCGGACTTTGCGCCGCGCGTCGACTTCCACCCGTAATTGCCCGCACGCGGCGCTGATGTCGAGGCCGCGGCTCCTGCGCAGCACCGCGTCGACGCCGCGTCGCTTCAACCGGCGCTCGAATTCGACCATCTGCGCGCGAGAGCTCGGCGCGAGGTCCGGCGCGCCGCCGGGGTGAAGCGGCAACAGGTTGACGAGCGCGCCGAGCGGCCGCGCCACCGCCGCCAGCTCGTCCGCCTGCTCGAGCGAGTCGTTCTGCCCCCCGATCAGCACATACTCGAGCGTGATGCGCCGCCGGAAGTGCGCGAGCGCCGCGAGCACGTCCGGCAGCCGGTATTTCTTCTCGATCGGCATCAGCTGGTGTCGCAGCTGGGGCGTCGGCGCGTGCAATGAAAGGGCAAGCCGGAACTGCTCCGGTCGCTGCGCGAGCCGCTCGAGGCCCGGGAGGATGCCCACCGTGGACACCGTGATGTGGCGTGCGCCAATCCCGAGTCCTTCGGGCCGGTTGAGGATGGTCAGGGCCGTGTCCACCGCATCCCAATTGAGAAGCGGCTCGCCCATGCCCATGAACACGACGTTGGTCGGCTTCGCGGCGGCATCACGCAGCACGACTTCGCGAACCTGGCCTGCGATTTCAGCCGGCGTAAGGTTCCGGCGGAACCCCATGCGTCCAGTGGCGCAAAAGACGCATCCGAGCGCGCATCCAACCTGCGAGGAGATGCACAGGGTGCGGCGCTTCCCCTCCGGAATCAGTACCGACTCGATCGCCTCGCCGTCGGCGAGCCGCCACAAGAACTTCTCGGTCGAGTCGCGCGACACCTGATGAGCGCCCAGCTGCAGGCGCACCAGCGGAAACGCCTCGGTCAGGTCGCGACGCAGTGGGGCGGAAAGCTCGCGCGCGTCGTCCCACGAGCCGACCGGCCGCTGCCACAGCCGCGGCACGATCTGCTTGACGCGGTACGCGGGCTCGCCGCGGGCGGCGACCCAGTCGGCCAGCGCGCCACGCGCCTCGTCGGGCGTAAGGGACAGCAGGTCCGTCATGGGAGCGTGGCTTCGAGCCCCACCCGGTAGGCGGCGCCGACGTCGTTCAGGCCGGCGTCGCGGGCGAAGCTCACGCGGTAGCGGCCCACCGCCACCCGCACTCCGGCGATAACCCGCCACGCGGCCGCCCCGTGGCTCCCCTCACGGGCCACGACGAGGTCCGAGCTGAATGGCCTGCCGAGCTCGAACCCGGCGCCGAGCAGGTGATCCGCCCTGAACCCGTGCCCCGTCGAAACGCCGTAGCGCCCCCGCACGGTCCCGCGACCGCCCCACAGCGGACCTCGCCAGACCCGCAGGTCGAGACCGCCGTACAGGTCTTGCGCCGGATCGTCGGTGGCGAGTCGGGAGAAGAAGTGCGTCGCGGCGGCGACCGTGAGCGCACCGGACACATCGTAGCGCGCGCCCACGTCGAACGTCCAGCGCTCTGAGCTCGTGAGATCGAGCTTCGTGTCCTGATAGGCAAGCGTCGCGCCAAACGTCGCCCCGCCCGTGGCGGCGCTCCAGTTGGCGCCGACCGTCTGCGTGTGGTAGGGGATCGTACCAGGATCGGGCTCAGGGCTGAGCGACGTACGCACCAGGTCGCCGATCCCCATGCGGCCGTAGACCAGCCCGATCTGGCCGAACGGCTTCACTCGGGCACGCGCCGTGACCAACACTCCGGCCGCACCGACCTCGGGCGGGGTCTCAATCGCATCGAGCGCGAAGCTCGCCCGCTCCGTTCCCGCCGGTTGCGCGGGGTTCCAGAACGCGCCCGTCCCGCCCGTCGCGAGCGCTGGCGGCAGCGGGAGCGTGGCTGCGGCCAGCCGCCACAGCGCGGTGCCGGCGCTGCCCTGGGCCGGGAGCGCCGCTGGCACGAACCCCGCGAGGAGCACAAAGATGCGGTGCATGGCGAACGTGTAGCAACTTAACTATCTTCAATCGTTTAGGACACTTGGACAACACGGTGCGCCTGTCCGAGCTTCTGACTCCCGCCCGAATCCGGGTACCCCTTACCGCCAGTGATAAGGAGGGGGTGCTGCGTGAGCTGGCCGACATGGTAGGGAACGGGGGCCAGACGGAGGAAGTGCTGGGGGCGATCCTGGAGCGGGAGCGCCAATTCCCGACCGGGATCGGGTACGGGGTGGCTGTGCCTCACGGCAAGACGCCGGCCCTGTCCACGCTGGTCGTCGTGGCGGGCACGACGCCCGCGCCGGTGGCGTACGAGACGATCGACGGGCAGCCGGTGCGGCTGTTTTTCCTGCTGGCGGGCCCCGAGTCGGCGGCCGGGGCGCATGTGAAGGCGCTCAGTCGCATCTCGCGGCTGGTGCGCCGCGAGCCGCTCCGGGATCGGTTGCTGGGCGCCCGGACGCCCGAGGAGTTCTACCGCGTCGTGTGCGAAGCGGAGGGAGCATAGATAACGTGAGTCGGACGTCCCGGCGCACGCATCGCTGCGGCGAGCTCCGCTCGCAGCACGTGGGGCAGCGGGTGCGGTTGGGCGGGTGGGTGCACCGGCGCCGTGACCTCGGGGGGATCGTGTTTCTCGACCTGCGCGACCGGGCCGGGATCGTCCAGGTCGCGGTTGGTCCGGGCGCCCCCGACGAGGTGCGTCGCAGCGCCGGATCGCTGTCGAGCGAGACGGTAGTGGAGGTGGAGGGTGAGGTCGTCGCGCGGCCGGCCAACATGCGGAACCCGGACCTCGCGACGGGTGAGATCGAGGTCCACCCGACAAGGCTCGTCGTGGTCGGTCCCGCGGTCACCCCTGCGATCCCGGTGGCCCGCACGAAGGGCGAGGAGCTGCCGGCTGAGGAGCTGCGGCTCAGGCACCGCCACCTCGACCTGCGGCGGCCGGAGATGCAGGTGGCGCTGACCTTGCGGCACCGGTTGCTGCAGCGGGCGCGCAAGACGCTCTCCGATCTCGAGTTTCTCGAGATCGAAACACCGATCCTCACGAAGCCGACCCCCGAGGGCGCGCGCGACTACCTCGTGCCTTCACGAGTGCACGCCGGGGAGTTTTACGCCTTGCCGCAGTCGCCGCAGATCTACAAGCAGCTTCTCATGATCTCCGGTTTCGACCGTTACTTTCAACTTGCGCGCTGTTTCCGGGACGAGGATCTCCGCAACGACCGACAACCCGAGTTCACGCAAATCGACCTCGAGGCGTCGTTCGTGGGCATGGACGACGTGCTCGCCTTCGTCGAGGCAGTGCTGATCGCGCTGTGGGAGGAGGCGGGCCACGCCGTCGCGCGCCCCTTCCCGCGGCTCCCGTGGCGCGAGGCGATGGAGCGCTTCGGCACGGACAAGCCCGACCTGCGCTACGACCTGCCGATCGCTGACTGGACGGCGCACGTGAAACCGCTCGGGGTGCCGTTCTTCCAGTCTGCGCTCAAGGACGGCGCGCGCGTCCGCGGGCTGGCCGTGAAGGGGGGCGGCGCCCTGTCGCGTAACGACGTGGACCAGCTCGCCGAAGCCGCGAAACAACTGGGCGGCTCCGGGCTCGCGTGGGTGAAGCGCGCGGGGGAGCAGATCTCGGGATCCGTCGGTAAACATTTCAGTGCGGAAACACTGGGGCAGCTTGGCGTAGGGGATGGCGACGCGGCGCTCATCGCCGTAGGGCCCGACCGCGTGACGTCCCCGGTGCTCGACCGGGTGCGGCAGGAAGTGATCCGCCGCCTCGCGCCGCAGCCCAAGGTGGCGCACGCATTCGTATGGGTGGTGGATTTCCCGCTGTTCGTGCCCGATCCCGAGACCGGGACACCGGTGTTCGCGCACCATCCGTTCACGTCGCCGCATCCCAACGACCTGGCGGCGGGGCGGCTCGAAGCCGATCCGCTCGCGTGCCGCGCGCTGCACTACGACGCCGTATACAACGGCAACGAGCTCGGTTCGGGGTCGATCCGCATCACCGATCCCGTCGTGCAACGCAAGGTGTTCGCTCAGCTGGGGCTGACGGCCGAGGAGGCGGAGGCCCGGTTCGGGTTCTTGCTCAAGGCGCTGCAAGCGGGAGCGCCGCCCCACGGGGGTTTCGCGATCGGATTCGACCGTGTCGTGATGCTGCTCGCCGGTGCGGCAAGCCTGCGCGACGTGATCGCGTTTCCCAAGACGACGGCGGCGCGCGCGCTGTTCGAAGGAGCGCCGGCGCCCGCCAGCCCGTCGGACCTCGCCGCGCTGCACATCGAGCTGAAGCGATGAGCGACGAGATCACCCACCGACTGTCGACCGAAGGCGTCGACCCGCTCGCGCTTGCCGGAGTGAACGACAGCAACCTGATCGAGCTGGCGAAGCGGCTGGGCGTGCGGGTGTCGTTGCGCGGTGATACGCTGACGCTCCAGGGATCGCTGGGCGCCGTGGAGCGGGCGGCCCAGGTGGCGCAAGCCCTCGTGGATCTCGCGCGCATGGGGGAGACGCTCGCCGTCGCCGATGTCGGGCGCGTCGTGGGTGAGGAAGCGCGCGGGACGCTCGGGCGGACGACGGAGGACGACTGTCGCATCATCCTGCCCGGGCTGCGCCGCGTGATCCAGCCCAAGACCGGCGGCCAGCGCGACTACCTCAAGGCGATCGTGCAGCGCGACATCGTGATCGGCATCGGACCCGCGGGCACCGGCAAGACGTATCTCGCGGTCGCGGCAGCGGTGGACGCGCTCGCGCGCAAGCGAGTGCGCCGGATCGTGCTGGCCCGGCCGGCCGTGGAGGCGGGCGAGAGCCTCGGCTTCCTTCCGGGCGACCTGCAGGAGAAGGTGGACCCGTACCTGCGGCCGTTGTACGATGCCCTCGAGGACATGATGCCGCGCGACCGCGTCCAGAAAGCGATCGAGACGCGCACCATCGAGATCGCGCCGCTCGCTTACATGCGCGGCCGCACGCTGTCGGACGCCTTCGTGATCCTCGACGAGGCCCAGAACGCGACCGGGATGCAGATGAAGATGTTCCTGACGCGCCTCGGCGTGAACTCGCGGGCGGTGATCACGGGCGACAAGACCCAGATCGATCTCACCAACCGCGAAGACTCGGGGCTCCTGCAGGTGGAGCGGATCTTGCCCGGGATCGAGGGCATCGGGTTCTGCTACCTCACCGACACGGACGTCGTGCGCCACCGGCTGGTGCGAGACATCATCCGCGCCTACGCCGAGGACGCCCAGGGTTGAGATGAAGCTTCCCTCGAAGGAGCAAGTGCGCTTTCACGGCAGCCGCTGGGCATGGGTGGTCGGGCTCGCGACGCTCACCTACGTCGCCTTCCCCTCGAGCGCGAGCAACCTGGCGCCGCTTCTCAAGCCCGGCGCCGTGGCCGAACGCGAGGTGATCGCGCCGTTCACCTTCCCGGTGACCAAGTCCGACGCCGAGCTCGCCCGCGAAGCGGAGGAGCTCGCCAGCACCGTCAAGCCGATCTACGAGTTCCAGCAGCGAACCGTCGACAGTGCCACCATCGTAATGCACGGCTTCTTCGCGACCATCGACAGCGCGGCGGACCAAGGCGGCCCGGCGGCCGTGCTCCAGGCCGCCAAGGACATAGGCGTCAACCTGACCCCACCGGAAGCGGCCTACCTCGCGAAGAGCGGGAAGCGCCACGGCATTGAGCGGGCGCTGACGCAGTTGTTCGACCGCACGCTCGCCGTGGGGGTGACGGCGCCCGGCGTGCTCCAGGTCGAGCAGGCGTCGGAGCTCATCATCCGGCGGCGCTCCTCGGAAGTATCGGTGTCCCGCAATCAAGTGCTGTCGCACGCCCAGTACCTCGCCCGCGCGCGCACCCTGCATCCGGACCGAGGGTCGAGCGTCGCCGACGCGGTCTACGTGCGGCTCGCGAGTCGCTTCTTCCGTCCGTCCCTGGTGCTGAACACGCTCGAGACCGAGCGACGGCGCGACGAGTTGCGGCGCAGCGTCGATCCCAGCAAGTACATCGTGCGCGCGGGGGACCGGATCGTCGGCGCGCACGAGGTCGTGACCAACGAGGCCTCCGAGAAGCTGGTTGCCCTGCACAACGATCTGGTGCGTCGCGGCGCGGCCACCAGCCGGACAGTGGGGGGCGTGTTCGGCCCGATCCTCCGGGACTCTCTCGTGCTCGGCATCTTCTGGGCGCTGCTGGTGTTCTACCGCCGCGAGACGTATCGCGAGGCGCGGCAGGTGGCACTGATCGGCGGGCTCTTCGGGTTCGTGTTGCTGCAGGCCGCCGCGGTCGCGCGCTTCTTCCCGCAGTACCCCGAGATCATCGTGCTGCCGTTCATGGCGATGATGATGACGGTGCTGTTCAACGGCCGCGTCTCGATGATCGCCGCGATGATCGTCGCGGCGGTGATCGGCCTGCAGCCGGCGTTCCACGAGATCCCGGCGCAGTTCCTCTGCATCGTGGGTGGAGTGACGGCGGCACTGTCGATCCGCGGGCTGCGGCGGCGGAGCAATTTCTACGTGCCGGTGGCGATCATCACCCTTGGCTACCTGACGGGTGAACTCGCCCTGGGTGTCACGGCCGACTGGAGCGCGGTCGAGATCGGGTTGCGTGGCCTGTGGGGCGCCGCGAACGGCCTGGTGTCGGCAGGGGTCGCATTCTTCCTCCTCCCGATGGCCGAGTCGATCACCGGCATCACGACCGACCTCACCCTGCTCGAGCTCTCCGACCCGAGCCGGCCGCTCCTGCGGCGGCTGTCGCTCGAGGCCCCGGGGACGTACGCGCACTCGGTCGCGATGGCGAACCTGGTGGAGGCGGCGTGCAACCGGATCGGCGCCAATGGGCTGCTCGGTCGCGTGGGCTGCTACTACCACGACATCGGCAAGGTCAAGAACCCGCAGTACTTCGTCGAGAACCAGACGCGCGGCAACAACCCGCACGACCGGCTCAAGGCCTACCAGTCCGCGCAGATCATCAAGGCGCACGTGACCGACGGCCTGACGCTGGCGCGCGAGGCGCGGCTTCCGGAAGCGGTCGCGGCGTTCATTCCCGAGCATCACGGCACGATGGAGATCACCTACTTCCTCGACCGCGCAAAGAAGAGCGGCGACGGCGGACCCCCCAACCCGGCGGATTACGTATACCCGGGGCCCCGGCCCCGCTCAAAAGAGACCGCTATCACGATGCTCGCCGACTCGGTGGAGGCGGCGCTGCGGGTGCTCGAAGACCTGACCCCGACCAAGATCGAAGAGGTGATCGATCATATCGTGCGCACCAAGCTGAACGCCGGGCAGCTGGACGAAGCCCCGATGACGCTGCAGCAGATCGAGGAGGTGAAACGGGAGTTCGTGCGTATCATCAGCGGCATGTACCACAACCGCATCGACTACCCGGAGTCCAGCGGTGGGATCACCGCTACGTGGCAGCCGGCGTCGCAGCGGACCTGAGCGGCGGACGCGCCTCGTGCGCGTCGCGCGGCGCGTGCTCGCGTGGGAGGGTACCCCACGCGCACGGGTCGAGCTCACGCTGCTGGACGCTACCGCGATGCGCGGTCTCAACCGGCGGGCGACCGGCCGCCGCGGGCTCACCGACGTCATCGCGTTCGCGCTCCCCCAACCCGACGGCTCGCTCGTGGGCGACATCTACATCTGTCCCGAAGCGGCTCAGCGCTATGTCGCGCGACGGAAGTCGGGAGGAGAGGAAACCATGAGCGCCGAGCTGGTGCGGCTCGTGGTGCACGGAACCCTGCACGTCCTCGGCTACGATCACCCTGAGGGCCGGGGGCGTACCCGCTCCGCCATGTGGCGCCGCCAGGAGCGCTATGTGCGGCGTCTCCTGAACGGGCGCGCCTAATGCTCACGGCGACGGCGCTGTACTTCACCGGCGTCCTCATCGCCGCGACCGCGGTGCTCTGGGCAGCGCTGCTGGCGCTCGGGGAGGAAGCGGCGGTGGGCGAAGCGCGCCACACTCTCGGCGACGCACCGCCCGCCACGGTGGGCGGGCGCGTGCCGCTGCACCGGGTCCTGTACGTGGCGCGCCTGGCCCTGCTGGTGCTCGGGGCCGTGGCCGCGGCGCATCTGCTGCGCTGGTGGGAGCGTCCGTGGGCAGAAGGGCTGGGTGCGTTCGGCGCCGCAGGGGGCCTGCTCTTCGTCGTCGGCGATGCGCTGCCGCGGAGCATCGCGCGCCTCGCGCCCGAGCTCACCACCGCGGCTCTCCCGCTGGCGCGCCGCACCCTCGCGCCGTTCCGCCCGCTACTCTGGCTGCTGGGCTGGGTGGACAGGGGGCTGCACGCACTGGTGTCCACACCCCGGCCCCTGGAGCCGGACCTCGGCGCCGCCCAGCGTGACATGCTGCTCGGCGTCTTCACGCTCGCAGACACCTCCGTGGACGAGGTGATGACGCCGCGCCTCGACATGGTCGCAGTGGACGTCGCGACCACCGCCGACGAGGTGCTCGAAGCATTTCGCCGCAGCGAGCATTCACGCCTGCCGGTGTACGACGGCACGCCGGACAACATCGTCGGCGTCGTGTTCGCGAAGGACTTCGTCCCGCTCGTCATGGGCGTCGCGGGCGGTACGGGTCGCTGGCAAGACCTCATACGCCCCGCGTCGTACGTCCCCGAGACGAAGACCCTGGACAGCCAGCTGCGCGACTTCCAGCGGGGTCCTGCGCACCTCGCGGTCGTCGTGGACGAGTTCGGAGGGACGTCCGGGATCATCACGCTCGAGGATATTCTCGAAGAGATCGTCGGCGAGATCCGCAGTGAGCACGACCTCGAGCCGGCACCCGGCATCCGGAAGGAGGGCAATCGCTTTCTCGTGGACGGGCGGGTGTCGTTGGACGAGCTGTCTCACGCCCTCGGGCGAACATTCGAGCATGCCGAGGTGTCGACCGTGGGCGGGCTCATCTATTCCGCCCTGGGCCGAGTGCCGCGCACCGGTGAAGAGCTGACGCTGGACGGGTTCCGGGTCGTGGTGGAACGCGTGGATCGGCGGCGCGTCACCCGCGTGTGCTTCGAGCGCCAGGCATGACCGGCTCGCTGGTCACGCTCGTGCTCGGCATCGTGCTCGCCGCCGCCTCGGCGGCCGTGGGCGTGGCCACGGCCGCCGTCAGCCAGGTAGAGCTCACCCGCTGGGTGTCCTACAAGCTGCGCGGCTCGGGTGTTTCCGCGGAGGTGCTCGAAAATCCAGGCCGCGTGCTCGCCACCGCGAACGCGCTGACCACGCTGGGCATCATCTGCGCCGCGGCCTCGGTCCCGGCGCTGCTCGCTCAGACGACGCCCACGTTCCTGGGCGTGTTCACCTTCACCGTGGGCGTGCCGCTGCTCGTCAGCGCCGCCTACCTGGTGCCGCGCGTCGTGGGCCGCCGCTGGGCCGAGCCCATCGTGGCGCGCGCCGTGCCGTGGCTCGAGCGGCTTGCGCGACCTCTCGCTCCGTTCATCCCGTGGCGGGATCCCTCCAAGCGCACCACGCTCGCCGCCGTGCTCACCAACGCCGACACCGAGGCCCTCGCGTCGGCGGACGAGCTGGCGGTCGTGTCGGGCGTGCTCGCGTTCGCCGACCGGCCCATCAAGGACCTGATGACGCCGCGCACGGCGATCGTCGCGATCCCGGAGGGCCTGCTCGCAGCCGAAGCGGCGCACGTGTGCATGCAGTCGCGGTACAGCCGCTACCCGGTGTACCGTGGGTCGCTCGACGAGGTCGTGGGCGTCGCCCATGCGTTCGATCTGCTCAAGCTCCAGCCGGACGCCCCCGTCCCGGTGCGGCCGACCCTCGTAGTGCCGGGGACGACGCGCACGGCGGACCTGATGCTCGAGATGCAGCCGGGCCGGAGCCATCTCGCGGTGGTGCTCGATGAGTTCGGCGGCACGGCGGGTCTCGTCACCCTGCAGGACCTGCTGCGCGACCTGGTTTCGGAGATCTTCGAGCCCGGCCCGCCCGAGCCCGCCCGGGAGACACCGATCCGTGTGGTCGAGCTCGAGGGAAGCACTCCCGCGAGTCGGCTGGAGGAAGTATTCGGGCTGGCGATCGGGAGTCGCGGCGCGCAGACCGTGGGCGGGCTCCTCGTGCACGCATTGGGGCGGATCCCGCGGCCCGGGGAGCGCCTCGCGCTGCGGGGCCTCGAGTTCGACATCCTCGCCGCCACGGCGACGCGCGTCGAGCGGATCGCCGTGCGCCCGGAACCGGTGCCGACGCTGTCGCTCGACCGGCCGGAGGAGCGTGCGTGACCCGATGGGGTGGAGGCGCGGGTCCTCTTAATAGTTAACTTTCGATGAGCGTGGAACGCATCCTCGGGGGCCTGGAGCGCCGTGAGTCGGCCGCGCTGGCCCGCGCGATCAGCCTCGTCGAGAACCAGGGCGACGGGTTCGAGCGGGTGTTATCGCACGTGCACGCGCGCCTGGGGCGGGGGGGCACCCGCCGCATCGGCATCACGGGCCCGCCGGGCGCGGGCAAGAGCACGCTCACCGAGCGCCTGATCCAGCAGTTCCGGGCCCAGGGGCTCGGGGTCGGCGTGATCGCCGTCGACCCCACGAGCCCGTTCACCGGCGGCGCCCTTCTCGGCGACCGGATCCGGATGGAGTCGGCCAGCCTCGACCCGAATGTCTTTATCCGGTCCATGGCGACGCGGGGCGCCCACGGCGGTCTCGCGACCACGACCGAGGAGGTGGCGGACTTGCTCGAAGCGTACGGATTCGAGCGCATTTTGGTCGAGACCGTGGGCGTCGGTCAGACGGAGCTGGACATCGCGCGCACCGCCGAAACGACGATCCTGGTGCTGGTTCCCGAATCGGGAGACGGCATCCAGACGCTCAAGGCCGGCGTCATGGAAATCGCCGACATCTACGTGGTCAACAAGAGCGATCGCCCCGGAGCGGACAAGTTGCGACAGGAAGTGGAGGTCATGCTGGGCATCCGGCGTGGCAACGCATTTCGCCACGTTACCCCGCACCACGCCCCCCGTCCGGCGGGCCGGCCGTCCCGCGGACGGGCGGACGGAACGGCGCCCTCTGACCGTCCGTCCGCCGGTCCGCCCGACCGCCTTGGGGAGGGGTGGGAGCCGCCGGTGATCGCGACGGTGGCATCGCGCGGGGATGGGCTGGCCGAGCTGGTCTCCGCCCTCGATCGACATTACGTGTATCTGCAGCAGACCGGCAAGCTCGCCGAGCGACGCCGCGGGCGGCTCGCGCAACGGACCCGCGCGGTGCTGGAGCGAGCCGTGCGACAGTGGATCGCGGACTCGACGCGGGCGGAGGAGCTCCTCGCCAGCCGCCTCGACGAGGTGGCCGACGGGAGGCGAAGCCCGTACGACGTAGCGGCGGAAATCCTGGACCAGGTGCGGACGGGGACGCCCCGATGAGCGGCATCGAGAAGAAGCCTGTGTACCTCCCGGAGGACGTCGCCGACCTCGACGCGGAGCACCAGCTCGGGCGACCGGGGGAATACCCGTTCACGCGCGGCATTCACCCGACGATGTACCGCGGCCGGCTCTGGACGATGCGGCAGTTCGCCGGCTTCGGCACCGCCGAGGACACGAACCGGCGGTACAAGTTCCTGCTGGACCACGGACAGACCGGTCTCTCGGTCGCGTTTGATTTCCCGACGCTGATGGGCTACGACTCCGACCACCCGCGCGCGGAGGGCGAGGTAGGGAAGTGCGGCGTCGCGATCTCCTCCCTCGCGGACATGGAAGTTCTGTTCGCCGGCATCCCGCTCGACCAGGTCTCGACGTCCATGACGATCAATGGCCCTGCCGCGATGCTGTTCTGCTTCTACGTGGCGGCGGCGGAGAAGCAGGGCGTGCCGCCCCACAAGCTCCGCGGCACCGTCCAGAACGACATCCTCAAGGAATACATGGCGCAGCACGCCTGGGTCTACCCCGTCGAGCCCGCGCTCAAGATCATCGTGGACA
>DASUAL010000076.1:0-7775 GCA_035763805.1 Gemmatimonadales bacterium | reverse complement strand
GGTCGTAGCGCACCGTCGAGGCGAGCCTCCAGCCGGGGGACCCGGCGACTCGGGTCCGCGCGAGGCGGACAGCCTCGCGGGCGATCTCGACCGTATCCTCGTGAATGACGAGCGTGCCTTCGTCGAGCGGGGTCTGGAGCGCGAGGAGCGCCAGGAGCAGCGCGGTCACGGCTCCCCGAGCACTCGCGTCGCGATGCGCTCGTAAATCATCTTATACAGCCGCTCCCCCTTCTCGCGGGTCGCGAGCGTCGGCCGGCCGATCGAGCCGGGGGAGCGTGCCGGGAGCGATGGGATGGCGCGGCGCCGCGCCGCCCTCCGGGGCAGGACGAAGTCCTGAGCCCGTTCCATCCGCACGAGGTCCGGCGCCAGGTATAGAAGGAGCGACGTGTCGAGCTCGCTCCCGTGCATCGGGCCGTACGGGTCCTCGAGCAGGCCCGTGAAGTCGAGCGCGAAGACGTCCACCGTGAACACGCGGGCGCGCTGTGTGCGCAGGGTGGAGAGCGCCTCCTGGTGCGGGTCGTACCCGTGCGCCGTGAGGATGACGAACGTGGTTACGCACGCCTGCTCCCATGAGCCGAGCAGGTCGTTCATCCAACGGTGCAGGGTCTTGCGGCGCACCGTGGCGTTGCCCGGGTAGGGGCGCTTGGTCGCGGTGTTCACGCCGTACTCGACGGTGGGCGCGCGCAGGATGTCGAAAGTGGCCGAGAGATCATCGGCGAGACGTTCGACGATGATCGTATCGCACCCGAGCGGCAGGTGGGGGCCATGCTGCTCACACGTGCCCACGGGCACGAGGAGGCGGGAATCGCGCTCCAGGATCAAGCGGACCTCGTCCGGCATGAGGGTCTTGAGGTGCAGCGGCGCGCTCACGTCGTGATCGCGGGCTGCATCGCGGCCGTGGCGGGGGGCGAGTGGCTGCACGGCAACGCCGCCCCCTGGGCGTGGGCCGCCGGTGTCGCAGGCGTGGCAACCGCCGTATTGGCGCTGGGGCGAAAGCCCCGGGCCGTCGGCCCAGGGTTGGCCGCGCTGGCGTGTGTGGCGCTTGGCACGGCGCTGGTACGGGGCGTGCTCGAGGTGCGGCGCATCGAGTGTTGCTGGACCGAGGTGCGCGCGGAGCGGATGCCGCGGGACTCACTGGAGCTGAAGCAGGCCCTCGTCGCAGCCGAGGCGGTCGCACGGGGCCTCGCCGAACGGGGAAGGACGGCGTCGCTGCTGCCGCGCGACGCGACGTTCCAGCAGCTCCGGGAAGCCGTCCGGTCGGGCTGGCGCATGGGGGAAGTGGAGCGTGGCGTCGTCATCCTCGACGCCGCCGGCCAGCCCGTCGCCTGGGCCGGTCGCCACCGCTTCATTCCCGCGCGGGACACCGCGGACCTGCGCGCCGTCATCACACCATTCTACGTGTCGCTGGAGGCTCGGCGCCAGACGGCGGCGGGCGAGACCGTCGTGGGCACCGTACTACTCGATGCCGCGCCCGCAGCCCCGGATCGCGAGCGGACCGTGAGCGCGCTGTTCGAGCGCGTCCACGGCGTTGCGTTGCGATTCTACCCGCCGCGCGCGGCGCCGCACGACACCGATGTCTTCGACTACTGCCCCGCCGGCTGCGCGACCGGCGACACGCTCGTCACCGTGCAGTCGCTCCCTCCCGCGCAGGGCGATACGAAGCTCGAAGTGCTGCAGGACGCGTCCGGCGGAGGCGCCGCCCTGCTTGCCGCGGCGCTGGTCCTCTTGTTGCTCGCGGCGCCGCCGGGACGCTGGCGCTGGGTAGTGGTACTCGCCGCCGCGTGGTCGCTCGCGCGCGCCCCGCTCGGACCGTGGCTCCGCATGGGCGATCTGTTTTCACCCGCCGTGTTCTACCGCCCGGCGCTCGGTGCCTTCTCCTCGTCGGCCGGCTCGCTCGCGGTCCTGGCCGTGGTGACGCTGTGCGCAGCGGCGGCGCTGTGGCGCCGCGGCTTCCCCCGCCGCTGGTGGAGCAGCGCGACCGCCGGCCTGCTTGTGCTCGCTGCCCCGTACCTGGTGCGGTACTTGGGGCGGGGCATCGCGCCACCGGCGGGCGGCGTGAGCTTCGGGCTGTGGCTCTCGTGGGAGGTCGCGGTGGCGGCCGCGAGCATGGCGTTCGTGTGCGGGGCCGCCGGGCTGGTGCGCGGCCCGGAGGAGCCGCGGCGCGTGCCGTGGACGCTCCCCGCCGCGTGCGCGTGGGCCGCGCTCGCGGCGCTCGGCGGGCTGTGGCTGTGGCAACCATACGGCGCGTGGCCGGAGTGGTACACCTTCATGTGGCTGCCGGCGCTCGTGGGCGTGCTCGTGCCCGCGCCGCGGCGCTGGGCGGTGATCGGCATCGCCACGGTCGCGGGGACGGCGGCGGCGCTGGTGACGTGGGGTGCGGTGGTCGAAGGGCGGTTGCGGCTCGCCGAGCGGGATGCGCGGGGGCTGGGTCGCGGGGAAGACGCGCCGGCTGCGGCACTGCTCGAGCGCCTCGGAGGGGGCCTGCCGGACCTCGCCCCGCGCACCGCGGGCGCGCTGTACGCGTTTTGGGTCGGATCCCCGCTCGCCGCCGAGGACTATCCCGCGAGCCTCGACGTCTGGACGCGGGCGGGCGACCCGATAGCCGAGATGCGGCTCGCCAGCGTGGATCTGCCGCAGCCGCTGCTCGCCGCCCTAGTGCGCTCTCCGGCGACGGCCCGCGGTCCCCGGGTCGAGCGTCTGGAGCGGGTCCCCGGGGTGCACTACGTGCTGGTGGCGCCGCTCGCGTCGGGTGAGGTGCTGACCGTCGGCGTGGGCCCGCGCACGCGGCTCATCGGCGCGGATCGCGTCGCCCAGTTCCTCCACGGTCAGCTCGGCGTCGAGCCGCCGTACTCGATCTCGCCGCTGTCGCCCCCGAGCGCCGGCCCGCCCGCGGCGAGCGCGCGCGTGATCTGGACCCGGAAGGGTTGGTCGGCGCAAGGCGAACGGCGCATCGAGCTCCCGGGCGGCCTGCGGCACGTGCACGTGCGGGTCGACCTGCGGGGGCCGTGGGCGCTGATCGTGCGCGGCGCGCTGGTGGTTGCGCTCGACATCGCGCTGCTCGCGGCGGTGTGGCTCGTGGCTCTGCTGGTCGCGCAGGGATGGCAGCCGCGGCTCCCGCGCGTGCTCACGGCGCTGCGCACGAGCTACCGCCTGCGGCTCACCGTGGCGCTCGCAGGGTTCTTCGTCGTGCCGGTGCTCCTCTTCGCCCTGTGGAGCTTCGCGCGACTCGGCGACGAGGCGCGGCGCGCCGGCGATCTGCTCATCAGTCAGACGCTGCGCGATGCCGCGGCAACGGCGGGTGCGCTGGTGTCGGACCGCCCGACCACCCTGGCGCCCGGAATCCAGGAGCTCGGGCTTCGGCTGGACGCCGACCTCTGGTTGTACCGCGACGGCGTGCTCGCGGGCACGAGCGCGGCGGTGCTGGGTGAGCTCGGCTTGGTGAACCCGTTGCTCGCGCCCAGCGTGTTCGTGCGGCTCACGTTCGAGGACGAGCTCGAGCTCACCGCGGACGGCTATACGGCGGGACGCCCGATCCGGGTGGGCTATCGCGTGGTGCGGGCGGGGCGGCCAGGCGCCCAGGCGATCCTCGCCGTGCCGCAGCTGCTGGACGACGAGCGGGTGCGGCAACAGCAGGAGGACCTGGTGCTCGGGCTCATCTTGGCGACGCTGGCGGGGCTCGTCGCGGCGGTGGCGCTGGCCGGGCTCGCGGCGCGCGGCTTGGCGCGCCCCGTGGCTGCGCTGCGCGAGGCGGCGGTGGCGGTGGGACGCGGCGCGCCGGTCCCGGTGTTCCCGCCGGGCGCGCCGCGCGAGTTCGAGCCGGTGATGTCGGCGTTCGAGCGCATGGCGGCCGACGTGAAGACGAGCCAGGCAGCGCTCGAAGAGGCGCGTGGCCGCACAGCCCAGGTGCTCGCGAACGTGGCCACCGGCGTGATCGCGGTGGATGAAGGGCTGCGCGTGACGATGGCGAACCCTCGTGCCGCGGAGCTCCTCGGGGTGGCGCTCGGGCCGGGGGACGTGCTTCCCCCGGCCGCGCCGGCCGACTGGCTCCCGGTGTGGAACGCGGTGGGAGAGTTCCTCGCGGCGCGCGACGAGCGTATCGCGGAGCGCGAGTTCGACGTCGGCGGCCGGCAGATCCGCGTGCAGATGGCGTCGCTTGGGCCCTCCCCCAGCCCCGACGGCTGCGTCGTGGCGCTCGACGACGCCACCGCGTTCACACGGGCAGCGCGCGTGCTCGCCTGGGGAGAAATGGCGCGGCAAGTCGCGCATGAGATCAAGAACCCGCTCACCCCGATCCGCCTCGGCATCCAGCACCTGCTGCGCGCTCGGGCCGAGGGAAAAGCGCGCGACTTCGACGCTACACTGCACGATACCGCGGAGCGGATCCTCGCCGAGATCGACCGGCTCGATGCCATTGCGCGCGCGTTCTCGCGGTTCGCGTCGCCGGCGACGCAGGCGCTGCCGCTCGAGCCCGTGGATCTCCACGCCGCCGCGCGCGAGGTGGTGCAGCTGTACGCACTGGGTGGCGCGGACGCGCCCACGCGCTTCGCGCTGGCGGGCGAGCCCGGACCGCCGGTGCGCGCGCGCCGCGACGAAGTGAAGGAGGTCCTCGTCAACCTGCTCGAAAACGCGCGCACCGCCGAGGCCCGGCGGGTCACGGTGCGGGTGTCGCACGGCGGGCGGCGCCTCGCGGTGGAGGACGACGGCCGCGGGATTCCCGCGGAGGCCCTGGCGCGCGTGTTCGATCCGGCGTTCTCCACCACCTCGAGCGGCGCCGGGTTGGGTCTGGCGATCGCGAAGCGACTGGTCGAGAGCTGGGGCGGCACCATCGAGCTCGCGAGCTCCGCGGGGCGGGGCACCACCGTCACCATCGCATTTCAGGACGCCGCGGTCGGCTAGGCTAGCTTGGTGACCCCGCTCACGCCCGCGTGTGGCGGAATCCACGATCGTTGTCGGGCTTGTCACCGGCACCCTTCTCAGGGAGCATCGTGCGCACATCAGTCGTGGGGTTCGGGCTCGCGGCACTCGCGGTCTCTGGCGCGGGGGTGGCGCCCGCGCAGGGGTTGCTCACCGACGCGCGCCGCATCGGCATGGGCGGGCTCGCCCTCGACCGCTCGGGGAGCTTGCGCCGCTACAACGCCGCATACCGCGTGGTGCCGCCCCGCACGGGGCAGGGTGGCCAACCCAAGATCACGATCCCGATCCCCCTCGGGCTCATCCAGTTCTTCAAGGATCACCCGATCTCGCAGCTGGGCTCCGACCCGACGTTCGACCCGAAGTCGCCGCAGTTCAATCCGGTCGAGCTCTTGAACACGGTGATGAACCCGCCCCTCTTCTACGAGGTCAAGAAGGCGCCCACGCCGACCAACGACGTAATCTTCACCGTTGGCATTGATTCGCTGGTGGTCGACCTCGGCGCGGCGAGCAAGCTCGTGCCGGAAGACCGGTTTGGGATCGGGGGCTTGAGTCGCCCGCTCGACCCGGGCGCCGAGATCAAGGGCGTCCGCGTGAGCGTGACGGGATGGCTGCACAACGAAGTGGGGTTCCAGCTCGGCGACACGCTGCTCGCGTTCTTGCGCGACGCGCAGCCGGCGCAGAACAACACCACATACAACCTTCTGGGTGACGCGCTGTTGCAGGGCGGCTTCGCCCCGACCGTGGGCTACGCGGGCCGCATCGTGGGAGACAGCGCGACGGGGCTCTACGTCGGCGCCGCGCTCCACTACTACCTCGGGGCCGCCTACGCCCGCGTCACGGGCGACGGAGGGTTCATCACGGGGGACACGATCTTCGCCGGCCCGAACCCCGTTACGCCCGATGTGCACGCACTCACACAGTACTCGAAGGCCGGGAACAGCCCGGGGCGCGGCGTGGGCGGCGATGTCGGCATCGCGTTCGTCTCCGGTCCGATCGAACTGGGGGTCGGCGTGAACGACATCGGCGCGACGCTGACCTGGTCCGACACACGACGGGACAGCCTGCTCTACGACGCGCTCGGCGACTCGTTGTATACCGTGCTCGACACGAACCACGTCCAAACGAAGACGAAGCTTCCCGTCTCCTACGTCGCGAACATCGCTTACACCGTGGGCAACACGACGCTCGGCGCCAACGTGCTCGACGCCGGGCGCGGCAGCAGCGTGCACGTCGGCGGAGAGCAGCGGATCGGCGTGGTCGTGCTGCGCGGCGGGATCGCGCGCGACCAGCGGAAGCGGATCGAATTCGGCTGGGGCGGTGGCCTGCGGTTCGGGCCGCTCTCGCTCGACGTCGGCTTCTGGACGCACACCCGCTCGCTGTCAAACGAGCGCGGCATCACGATGGCCACGTCCGTGTCGGTGTACTAGGAGGCGCAATGACGAAGGTTGCGATGCTCGGCGCGGTGTGCCTCGGCGCGGCGCTGGCGGGGTGCGGAGAAGGCCGCGTGATCCTCAACGTGGACGTGCTGAGCTTCATCAAGCCGTCGGGGCGGGACACGCTTCGCTACGACGTGCCCGGCCCCCCGATCGGCAGCGTTACCGTGGACTCGAGCATGACACCTATCAAGATCGGGCTCCCCAGCGGGTTGAGTAAATCGAGCGTTGTGAGCGACACCCTTTCGGTGGCGGCCCTGCTCGAGAACGCGACGGGCAGCGGCGACGTCCAGTACCGGATCTACTTCGCCAAGGATTCCGCGCAGGTGTACAACACCACGCCCTACATCGATGCCTCGAGCGGGCCGGTGTCCGGCACGACCACGGTGCCGCTCGTGTCAACGGCGGTGACGTTGGGCGACACCGTGTTCAACACGAACGAGTTGTGGATGGGCATGCGGGCGCGCCTGACGGTGAACGCGGGGCCGAACCTGAGCGGCCGAGTGCGGGCTACGGAGATTCGGCTCGCGATCATCCTGCAGGACGAGGTCTTCTAGAACCGCGGACGAGGGCCGGGGACGCGGGACGGGTGCCCGACATTCCCCGTCCCCCGTTCACGACCTTTATATTCATTCAGTGACCGAGTCCGCTCGCAGGCACAGCGTCGTCGTCGACATCGGTGGCGTGAAGGTGGGCGGCATCCAGCCGATCGTCGTCCAGTCCATGACCAACACCGACACCGCCGACGTGGCCGCCACAGCCGCGCAGGTGCGCGCCCTGCACCAGGCGGGCAGCGAGCTCGTGCGCGTGACGGTCAACAACGAGGCGGCCGCGGAGGCCGTGCCCGCGATCGTGGCGGAGGTGGAGGCGCCGGTGATCGGCGACTTCCACTACAACGGCCACCTGTTGCTCACCAAGTATCCGAAGTGCGCCGCGGCGCTCGCGAAATACCGCATCAACCCCGGCAATGTCGGCGCCAAGCGGCGCGACGAGAACTTCCGGACCATCATTGACGTGGCGCTCACGAACGACAAGCCGGTCCGGATCGGCGTCAACTGGGGGAGCCTCGATCAGCAGCTCCTGACCGAGCTGATGGACGAGAATGCCCGGCGTCGCGAGCCGCGTGACGCCCGGGAGGTGATGATCGAGGCGATGGTGGCGAGCGCCATGCGCTCCGCCGAGCTCGCGGAGGAGTGCGGGTTGCCCCACGACCGGATCATCCTCTCGGCCAAGGTCTCGGGCGTGCAGGACCTGGTGGACGTCTATCGCAAGCTCGCTCCCCGCTCCGACCATCCGCTGCACCTGGGCCTCACCGAGGCGGGGATGGGCGCCAAGGGCATCGTGGCGAGCACCGCCGGGCTGGCGATCCTGCTACAGGAGGGCATCGGGGACACCATCCGGGTCTCGCTCACCCCCAAGCCCAACGGC
>DASUAL010000075.1:0-28396 GCA_035763805.1 Gemmatimonadales bacterium | reverse complement strand
GAAGGTATCGTAATACTGGGGCTTCACCTCGGGACCGCCCCTGCCGCGCAGCGTGGAGAGGTACCGCGCCAGCTCTTCGATCTCCTGGTGCGACATCGCCGGCGGACCGTAGGCGGGCATGCGCGACTCCTCGTGGAACCGGCTGGGGAGCTCCATGAAACTATGCATCCAGGCGGTCGAGTGGCGCAGGCCCACTTCGGTCAGGTCCGGCCCTTCGTCGCCGCCTTTCCCCCGGATCACGTGGCAGCCATCGCACTGCTGCGACTGGAACAGCGCCCGCCCGGCGCGCTCCACCGCCGTGAGGGGCCGACCCGCTTCGGGCGGCACGGCCGGACCCGCTCCCCGCATTGCGGCACCGAGCAACAGCCCCGAGCCGCCGAGCAGGAACAGGAGCCCTGACGCGGCGACGGGCCGCCGCAGCAGGTTGCGTGTACTACCCCGATCCAGCAACGGCAGTGCCAGGAGCACGATCAGCAGGGCCGTGGGCACGCCCACCGCGACCAGGCTCTCGAGCGAGCCCGGGACCATCTTCAGCAGCTCGTACACGGGCAGGAAGTACCATTCGGGCTTCGGCACGTACACGGTGTCGGTCGGATCGGCCGGCGGCTCGAGCGGAGCCCCGAAGGCGAACGCCAACAGCACCAGGATCGCGACCACGCCCAGCGCCACGAGGGCGTCCTTGCCCACGATGTCCGGCCAGAAACGCACCCCGCCGCGCTTGGTCTTCGCGTAGGCGCCCTTGTAGTACGGTGCGTAGGCGGGATCGCTGGTCCGCGCCGGTGCACCCTGCTCCAGCGCCACCGGACGCGGCGCTATGCCCTGCCGGATCACCAGCACGAGGTGCAGCAGGATCAGGCCGCCGAGCAGCAGCGGGAGCCACAACACGTGAAAGGCGTAAAAGCGCGTAAGCGTCGCGGCGCCGAGGTCGGCTCCTCCCCGGAGCAGGATCACGAGCTGCTCACCGATCAGCGGCGTGGTTCCGGCGATATTCGTTCCCACGGCGGTCGCCCAATAGGCCTTCTGGTCCCACGGCAGAAGGTAACCGGTGAAGCTGAAGCCGAGCACGAGCACGAACAGGCCGACGCCGAGCAGCCAGTTGATCTCGCGGGGGTACTTGTACGCGCCCACCGAGAACACCCGGATCATGTGCGCGATGATCAGCACCACCATGGCGCTCGAGCCCCAGTGATGGATGCCGCGGACCAGCCAACCACTCGCCACCTGCTGGTCGATGTAGCGAATGCTGTCGTAGGCGTGGTCGGGCGCGGGCGCGTAATAGGTCGCGAGCACCACGCCGGTGACGACCTGGATCGCAAAGACCGTCAGGGTGGCGCTGCCGAGCGTGTGCCACCACGTCAGCCGATCGGGCACTTCGCGGTCCAGCAGGGCTCGCTTGGCTCCGCGCAAGTCGACGCGTTGATCGATCCAACGGAAGAGGGAGTCCAGGCTCATACCGCCACCTTCTGGTCGACACCAACACGGAAATCCCGGTACGCGCAGTACAGGAAGCCGTCCTCGATCTTCCACTCGAGCGTGTCGAGGGGACGCGGCGGCGGGCCGGCGATGACGGCGCCGGTCTTGACGTCGAACACGCCCTCGTGACAGGGGCACTTGAAGTGGCCGGTGACCTTCTCGAGGGAGACGCCGCAGCCCAAATGCGTGCAGCGGCCGCTGTATACCGTGAAGTTCTCGGCGTCCTCGGTGTAGACCCACACGCCGCGGAGCATGCGGTTCTCGACCCACGCGTCGGTCACGGTCTCGACAAAGTCCACCTTGGTGGGGATGTCGAGGTCGAAGGTCTCGACGTCGCCGAGCTTGATCCACGTCTCCGCACTGGCGCGCCGGAAGGCCGGTGACACGAAGGCGCGCAGCACTGGGACGCCTGCGAGCGCGGCAGCGAAGAAGGCGCTCACCGCGGTGGACCACTTGAGGAAGGTGCGGCGTCCGATCCCGAGGACGCCCTTGGATGCCGCTTCGCCCATCGCGAGCCTCCCGAGCTGTCGTTTCCTACACGGTTCGCGCGAGTCTAGCGCGCACTTTCTAAAGGAGACTTGAAGCTCGAATTAAGAGAGCCTGCTGTCAATTCACGAACTGCGGGGTGCCATACGCCGGAGCATCAGGGCGGGGGGCCCGAATCAACCTGCTCGCGGTGCTCTTCGTAGAGCGTCTTCAGGATGTGAACCATCGAGTCGCGATCGACCGCACTGAGCCGCAGGTGTGAGGCGAGCATCATGCGCATCACGCCGCTGGGGTCGTTCAAGAACGTTTCCAAGCTGACGCCGTAGCGGTTCACCACGTCACCGTAGGCGAAGGTGAGGTCCGGCCCTACGTCTCGGGCCGCCCTGATGCCGAATGCCGAGATCGCGTGGCACTCGGTGCAGCCGCGCTGGACGAGAATGGCAGCGCGCGGGTCAGAGAGTCGCGCCGCAGGCGTCGCCCGCGCCCCCCCGGGGGGCGCTGCCCCCGGCGCGCAGCTCCACGCGGCAAACAGGGCCCCGGCGAGGAGGCCCAGGGCCCATCCGCCGCCGGCCGGGCTCATGCCTTCCCGCCTTCCGGGCCGGCGGCGGCTGCCGCTCGCGGACGCTTGTCAAGCAGCGGCACGAGGTGGCGTCGGCAGCATTCGGGCAACTCGCCTCGCAGAATGTCGAGCGCCCGGGCAGCTTTGTCGAGGAAATCCTGCGAGGCCTCCACCACGAAGCGTCGCGGGTGCTTCTCCCACGCGGTTGCGATCCGTGCGTCGATCGCCGCGGCTTCCGCCGCCGACTCGACCCGCAGCACATTCTGCCGATTATAGCCCCTCCCGACAGCGGGGGTCCGCAGGTGGATGACGGCATCATAGCGGTGGAGCTGTTCCTCGAGCGTCGTGCCGACGGAGGACCAGAGGTCATTCGGGCCAGGCCAGTACGCGGAACCATCGACCGTGCCGCGGTCGCACAGCACGATCGCCGGGTTCTCACTGTCCCCCGCGGCCTCGAGCTCACGCTGAACGTAGAAAATGGCCCGTTGCCCCGCCTGACGCAGCGCGACGCTCTCGCCACGCGGAAAGCCACCGCCGAAAATGATGCCGGCCGCCTCGGGGAGCACTTTCACGTGCACGCAGAAGGACTGAGTGATGAGCTCCAGGACGGCGGTCTTACCCGCCCCGGGGCCGCCGGTCAGCACGACACGGCGTCGGTCGTGGGGTTCGGTGCACGTGCAGGCCTTCATCGTTCTCGTCTCCTCACGTCGGGTGCGTGATGCGCTCGTCCCCCCCACTTCTCGAGCAGCGCGGGGACGCACAAAGCGGACCGATTCACGTTCAGATAGGCTTGCACCAGGGCGACCGCGGTATCCATGGCTCTCCCCTCAGGCGGCTTTGACCCGTGTGCCATCGCGGATCAGGTCAGACGGCTGGACGATCACCTCTTCCCCCTCCGAGAGGCCTTCTTCGATTACCGTCCTGACGCCGTCCGACGGCCCTGGGGTGACTTGTGTGAGGCGTGCTCGTCCGTCCCGAATCGCGAACACCGCCCAGTGCTCGCCAGCGCGAAACAGCGCCGTGGACGGAATCGCCAACACGTTCGCACCATTCCAGACGACGATCGACACGCTGACGTGGAAGTCGTTCCCCAAGCCTGTTGGTGGTGATTCCGCGGGGTCGAGCACGACGCGGACGCGTTGCTCCTCGAGCCCGAGCGCCGAGACCTTCGTGAAGGCGCCCGGCTCGATGCGGCGCACGCGTGCCGCGATCTGGCGGCTGCCTCCCCAGTCCCGAATCGTCGCCGCCGCGCCAGCGCGCATCATCATCGCGTCGGTCGTAAGCAAGTCGGCCACGAACTCGAGGGTGGAGATGTTCCCGATCTCGAGCAGCGGTGCCCCGGCGACGACCGGCCCGGCGTCCTCGCGCACGAGTCGGAGGAGGCGGCCGGCCACCGGTGAGCGGACCACGGCGGCGGGCCCGGCGGACCGTGCTGGCGCAGGGGCGACCAGCGCTTGGGCGCGGGCGAGTTCGGACCGCGCGGCCTGGGTCGCGGCGCGGGCGGCCTCCATGGCTTGACGACGGATTTCCGCCTGATGCTCGGCGTGCTCGAGCGAATTGGTCGCCGCTGCCCGCTGGGCCACCAGCGTTCGCGCGGTGGCGAGTTCGCTCTGGGCGTGTGTGAGAGCCGCCTCTGCCTCCTTCTGCGTGGCCTCGGCGGCGGCAACGCCCGCACGGGCCGCGGATGCGGCTGCCACGGCTTCGGCACGACTCCGGGCATCAAGCGGACGAGGGGTGAGGGGGACAATGCGGGCGACGATGGTCCCGCGCGGTACTGAGTCCCCTGCCTCAACGGTTATCCGTTCGAGATTGCCGTCGACGGGGGCTGTCAACACGTATAGGTCCTTGACCCGTGAGCGCCCCTCGGCGGTCACCGTGGCCGCCAGGGGGCCCCGTGTGGCGGTTGCGATCTCTACCGCCACCGCCTTCGGGCGCAGCGCCCAGACGACGGCTACCGTCGCGACGAGCGCCAAGGAAAGCCCCGTCATCCGGCCGCGTGTCATCTTCATGGTCATTCCCTCGCCTTCAGGACCTCGACGAGGTCCAGACGATCGAGCCTGCCTCTGACGAGAAGCGCTGACGCGAGCGCCGCTGCCGTGAACACGATGAGCGCGAAGGCGTACGTCCGGGGCTCGATGACGAGGGGCATCCGGAAGCGTTCGCTCGACATCGCCTTCGCGACCACCGCGAACAGGGCATAGCCCCCGCCGAAGCCCAGCGGGAGCGCAGACACGGCCAGGACGCCGATCTCGCCGAGGAGAACGGATGAGATCTCTCCGCGCGTGAAGCCGAGGACCCGCAAGGTAGCCAGCTCGTATGCCCGCTCGGCGACCGCGATCCGAGCGGCGTTATAGACGACACCGAACGCGATGATCGCCGAAAACAGCACGACGACCCGGCGAACGAAGCGGAGCGAGTCGTCCGACATCGCTCTGAAGTTCGCCAGGGCGCGGCGACGCAGCTCGACGGCGAGAACCTCCGGGGCCCGCTTGAGGGTCGCGTAGAGCTCGCTCTGGCGCGCGGGATCCAGGAGCAGATTCACTGCGGAAAACGTCTGCGGTTGATCCAGGAGTCTTCCCAGCGCTTGGAGATCCATGTAAACAGACGCGCCGAGTGGCTCATCTACCATCCCGACGACCCGGACGGTGACGACGCGACGCCGCCCTTCCCGAATCTCGATGGCCAGCGGTTCCCCTCGGCGGATGCCGAATCGCGTCGCAAGCCAGGAACTGATCACGCTCCCCTCCGCGGCCGGAGATATGACCATGAACCGCGTGTCCACGACCCGGCGCAAGACACTCGACTGGGCCAGTCCGTAGATTGCGACGTCCTGCGCGCGTCCGTAAGCGTGAATGCGTCCTGGGGAGGAGCGATACGGCTCGGCCCGTCGTACGCCTGGGAGTGCCGCGAAGTCCCGCCACATCTCGAGCGAGCGCGCATGCGAGAGCAGGACGGAAACATCCTCGCGCTGCGCAGTGTGGAAGCGCACGGCGATCATACGGTTGATCGAATCCACCGAGGCCTCCCCGAGGACGAGGAGGGCCACGGCCAGCGCCATGCCTGCGGTGGTCAGCAGCGCCCGTGCCGGCCAGCGAGTCACGTTGCGCCCGATCATCCGCGCCGCCGGCCCCAGCCACCGTGGCAGAAAGCGGTCGAGCGGAGTGGGTCGGTATACCGGCGCCGCAGGGGACATCGCCACGATGGGTGGCAGGGTTGCCACGCGACGCAGGGCCCCCAGTGCACCACTGGCCGCTGCCAACATCGTGACCGCCGCTCCAACAGTTGCGACGGCAGGCTCCAACCGGAAGACGAGGACGGGAAAACGGAAGAAGCTCGCGTAGAACACGGCCATGATACGGCCGAGCCACACTCCCACGGGGAGGCCCGCCACAATGCCGACCATCACGATGACCAACGCCATCTCGAGATAGTGGGTGGTGACTCGCAGATGCGAGTATCCGAACGCCTTGAGCATGCCGACCTGAGCCCGCTGTGTTCCGATGAGACGCGACAGCACGACGTTCATCAAAAACGCGGTCACGGCGAGGAAGATCAGCGGTACGATCAGCGCGAGTCCCTTGAGTTGCACGATGTGGTCTTCGAGCATCATGTGAGACGGCTGACTCCGGCGGCCGTAGGCGCCGCGCCCGCCGTACGGCTCCAGTATTCGATCCACCGCGTCGATGACCGGTGCCTCGAACGCCGGGCTCGACACGCGCAGCGCGACGTCGTTCACCGCCCCCCGCATGTCCAGCAGCGTCTCGAGCTGGTCGCGCGCCATCCAGAACACGCCGAATCGCCGGTCGTCCGGTACGACCCCTCCCGGCGGCATTTGCATCACGTGTTCCGGCGAGAGGGCCACCCCTACGATGTGGAGCGCGACCCGACGGCGGGCGGCCGTCGCGAACAACGTGGCCCCCGGCTGGAGCCCGTTCTTCTCGGCGAAGGCCTCGCTCACCAGGACTTCATCCGGGCGTCCCGGTTCCACATGGCGTCCCCGTCGCACGTACAGGTCGTTCAGAGAATGGCGCGCCCCAGGCGGGATAGAGACAAGGAGACCCGTGGCCGGCTCCTCCACACCGGGCACATCGAGGATCGCCTCCGACACGACGCGCCCCTCGACGGCGGTCACGCCGGGAAGAGCCGCGAGGTCCCCCAGGATGCGGTCGGGCGCGCGAGCCAGCCGAACCCAGACATGCGCGAAGCGCCAGCCTTCGTAGTATCGGCTCTGGGAGAGCCGGAGTGAGCGGTAGGTCGTGGCGGTCGCCACGAACAGCGCCACACCCGACGCCGCCACCAGGGCGATCGCGACAGCCTGGGTCCGCAGGCGGCGCAGATCGCGCAGTAGCTTGCGATCGAGCGCTTTGATCACCACCGGAGCTCCTCGGGCAGGGCGCGCCGTGCGTTCTGTCGATCGCCCACGACGCGGCCGTCGGCGAGCTGGAGCACCCGATCAGCCATGTCCGCGATGACCGCATTGTGCGTGATGAGGGCCGTCGTCGTTCCCAGCTCCCGGTTGACGCGGGCGATGGCGCCGAGCACCACCGTGCCCGCGGTCACGTCCAGCGCACCGGTCGGCTCATCGCAGAGGAGCACATCCGGTCGCTTTGCGATGGCGCGCGCGATCGCTACGCGCTGCTGCTCGCCGCCGGACAGCTGGGACGGGAAATGATCGAGGCGATGTCCCATGCCGACGAGGTCGAGCGCTTCCTCGGGCGTGAACGGACGGCTGGAGAGGTCGGTGACCAAGGCTACGTTCTCTCGGGCTGTCAGCGTCGGCACGAGGTTGTAGAACTGGAACACGAAGCCGACGGACTCACGTCGATAGCGGGTGAGCGTCTGGTCGTCGGCCGCGGTCAGGTCGCTGGCGCGGTAAACGACCCTTCCGCTGGTCGGTACGTCGAGCCCGCCGATGATGTTCAGCAGGGTGGACTTGCCACTGCCGGAGGGCCCCAGCAGCACCACCAGCTCTCCTGCGCTGAGGGACAGGTCGACGCCGCGCAGGGCGTGAACCTGGATTTCGCCCATTTGGTAGACCTTGGTGACGCCGCTGACTACGAACACTCCTTCACCCACGGGCGCTGCGCTCCTCTGCAACAAACTCGCCCTGATGCCGGGCCCGGCCGCCGGATGGGGCCTCGCTCAACTGCGCGCGGACGTGCCGGCATCGGCACCACGTGCAGTCGCACCCTTCGAGGGGACACTGGGTCTCGCGCCGACTTGACCGCACGGCTCGGCGGGCAATCGGGTAGAGCAGCTTCGTGAGGAGCGAGGGGCGATACAGCCAGCGCAGCGATGCCCTTGGATCGGCAGCGCGGTCAAGCCACCGTGCGAGTACTATGTATCCGCGCTCACCGAGCTTCTCGTAGATGAACCGGTTTACGGTGCCGGTGCGAAGCAGTCCGCCGAGACGCTCCCCCCACATGCGATCGTAATCCTCGGGCCGCCCACTCACGAGGGAACGCGCCGCGAGACTCCCCGACACCATGGCGTAGCGCATCCCGAAGCCCCAGAGGGCATCCTGAAACCCAGCCGCCTCTCCCACGAACAGAAGGTTCCCACGTCGCGCGGTGTTCGGGACGGCGAAGTTGCCAGTGCCGCCAAAGCGCTGCGGACCCGTCATGACGAAGCCCACGTTCTCGCGGAAGAACGCGACGGTGCGCTCGAGGTAGAGGCTCTCGTTGTGAAAGTGGTCGAACATACAGGAGGCGATTATTCCTCGGCCCTGGATGAGGAGCAGATAGGAATAGCCTTTTGGGGCCAAGCGATCGGAGATGGCCGCGTAGGCCCCGTCCGCTGCAGTCGTCGCAAAGACGTAACCGACCGCGATCGCGTCCGAGCCATGCGGGCCTTCCGCGACCACGCCGCCCTCCGGAAAATGACGCCGCGGCTCCCCGAAGCCGATCTCGATCCCCTGCGTCAGCGCCTGCGACTTGAGGCTGGAATCCAGCGTGCCCCCGCCAGCACCGCGGCGAACGAGGTAGAAGAGCGGTCGTGGTGACCGGTAGGTGTGCACGTGATTGCGGGGATCGAAGACTACTGCTTCGCGGATCGGCGTGTGATCGAACGCCGGGTCGATGCCCAGCGATGCAAGCTCGTCGATCACGTCGCCGCCCGTGGTCCAGTTCTCGAGCCCCTGAAAGTCATCATGGAAGCGGTGTCCCACGTCAGCGGCGCGCTCGTGGACAATGACCCGCCGCCCGGCCCGGCTGGCCACGATGGCGGCGGCAAGCCCGGAGGGCCCTGCTCCCGACACGTGGATGGGCGCTCCCTCAGGCATGAGCGCGCTCCGCACCGTCTTGAGTGCGACCGCGGCGGCCGAACCGGGGGAAGAACGCTGGCGTTCGGGATGCGTACTGGTCCCACGCGAGCCCAGACTGTGCGCGTACCTCGCGCTCCTCCCGGCGGGCAAGGCGCACGTACACAGTGGCGAGCACAGGGAACATCACGAGCGTCACGAACGTGGGCCACTGCAATAGGAACCCGAACATGATCGCGATGAAGGCCAGATACTGCGGGTGCCGCACGTAGGCGTACGGACCCGTCGTCGCCAGCGTGCCCTCGTGCTGCGCCTTGTACAGGACGCGCCATGCCGCCGAGAGGAGGATGAAGCCGCCCACGAGGACGAGGCTGCTCAGGATGTGGATCGGATTGAGGTGCGGATTCCCCTTGAACCCGAGCAGGGTGTACCAGAGGTGTCCGACGTCATGGTTGAGCGGGTCGACGCCGGGCAAGCCGCGCGTGAGCCATCCGGAGAGGAGATAGACGCTGAGCGGGAAGCCGTACATCTCGACGAAGAGTGCGACGATGAAAGCCGAGAAGCTCCCGAAGGTCTGCCAGTCACGCTTCGTGCTCGGTTTGAAGAAGCTGAAGGCGAACAAGATGAAGATGGCCGAGTTGATGAGTACGAGCGACCACAACCCGTAGGCCGGCATGCCGTGGTTCATGACGCCGCTCCTCCTCCCTGGCCGTCGCGGGGGCGGCTGTAGCCGCCATGACCCCGGTGCATGAGGTGGTGGATGACCGGACAGAGCAGCAAGAGCACGTACGGCAGGGCCCCGAAAATGTGCGCTTTGTGTTCCTCCCACAAAAAAAACAGCGCTATCGCCAGCAACAGGCAGAAGCCTAGCCACAGCGGGATGCGGAACGGCCCTCCTTGCGGCTTCGGTTCGAATACGCTCTGCACGGCCGTCCTCTTTCCTCAAAGCTCGGCCCGGCGCAATCGAAGCGCGTTCCCCACTACCGAGACCGAGCTGAAGCTCATGGCGGCCGCCGCGATGATCGGAGACAAGAGCAGCCCGAAGAACGGGTACAGGGCTCCTGCTGCGATCGGCACTCCGGCCGCGTTGTAGACAAAGGCGAAGAAAAGGTTCTGCTTGATGTTCCGCATGGTCCGGCGGGAGAGCCGCCGCGCCCGCACGATGCTCCGCAGGTCACCTTTGACCAGCGTCACTGGAGCACTCTCCATCGCCACGTCGGTGCCGGTCCCCATCGCGATGCCGACCTGTGCCTGGGCGAGCGCCGGGGCGTCGTTGATGCCGTCACCCGCCATGGCGACGAACCGGCCTTCGGCCTGGAGCCGCTTGACGACGTCCACCTTCTGATCGGGAAGCACCTCAGCCATGACCTCGTCGATCCCGAGCTTGCCAGCCACCGCCTGTGCCGTGGTGCGACTGTCGCCAGTGAGCATCACGATGCGGATACCCTCGCGGTGCAACGCACGGATGGCTTCGGGTGTGGTCTCCTTGATCGGATCCGCCACGCCGAGCAAGCCAGCGAGCTTCCCGTCGACGGCGACGAACATCACCGTCTGCCCCTCGGCTCGCAGCGCCTCGGCCTTGTCCGCGAACCGTCCGAGTTCTACGCGGAGGTCGGCCATGAGAGCACGATTGCCGAGCGCAACCGGTTGGGCCTCGACAGTTCCCCGGACCCCTTTCCCTGTGAGCCCTTCGAAGTTCCTTGCCTCGACGAGCGCCACCCCCTGCGCCTCGGCGCCCTTGACGATGGCTTCCGCGAGCGGGTGCTCGCTGCCACGCTCGAGGCTCGCGGCGAGGC
This sequence comes from Gemmatimonadales bacterium, assembly GCA_035763805.1. Classification (GTDB taxonomy): domain Bacteria; phylum Gemmatimonadota; class Gemmatimonadetes; order Gemmatimonadales; family GWC2-71-9; genus DASUAL01. The sequence goes on along the minus strand of DASUAL010000075.1, from coordinate 17,823 downwards.
GCAGAACGGTCGGCTCATCCTGCCCGGGGATCGGCGACACCGTGACGAGACGCGGCCTGCCCTCGGTGAGGGTACCGGTCTTGTCAACGACGAGCGTATCGACCTTCCGCATCACCTCGATCGCCTCGGCGTTGCGAAAGAGGACGCCCATCGTCGCGCCCTTGCCGACGGCGACCATGATCGACATCGGCGTGGCCAGCCCGAGAGCGCAGGGGCAGGCGATGATGAGCACGGCGACGGCGTTGATGAGGGCGTGCGTCATGCGGGGCTCGGGCCCGATCAGGCCCCACACCACGAACGTGATGGCCGCGATGACCACGACGATCGGGACGAAGTAGGCAGAGACCACGTCCGCGAGCCTTTGGATCGGTGCGCGACTCCTTTGTGCCTCAGCCACCATCGCCACGATGCGCGCGAGCAAGGTCTCGGCGCCGACTTTCTCCGCGCGCATGACGAAGGAGCCCGTACCGTTGACTGTGGCGCCGACGACGCGATCACCCGGCTGCTTTTGAACGGGGATCGGCTCGCCCGTGACCATGGATTCGTCGAGGGAGCTCGTCCCTTCGAGCACCAGGCCGTCCACCGGTACTTTCTCACCGGGACGGACGCGGAGGCGATCCCCTGCGCGAACGGCTTCCAGCGGAACGTCCTCTTCGCTGCCGTCGTCGCGGATGCGCCGTGCCGACTTGGCCGCCATGCCAAGCAGCTTCTTGATGGCCGCACTGGTTTGGCTGCGCGCGCGGAGTTCGAGCACCTGACCGAGCAAGATGAGGGTGACGATGACGCCGGCGGCTTCGAAGTAGGCTGCCACCTCGCCCTCTGCGTCACGGAACGAGGCCGGGAAGATGCCCGGGAGGAGGGCGGCGACCACGCTGTACACGTAGGCGACGAACACTCCTAGGCCGATCAGCGTGAACATGTTCAGGCTGCGGTTCTTCACCGACAGCACGGCGCGGTCGTAGAACGGCCACGCGCCCCACACGCATACGGGCGTCGCGAGCGCGAGCTCGACCAGCGTGCGGGCGCGCATGGACATGAGCCGCGAGAGTGGAGCCCCGGGCAAGAGGTCACCCATGGCGACCAGTACCAGCGGCAGCGTGAGCGCCGCGGCAAGCCAGAATCGGCGCGACATGTCGCGCAGCTCGACGTTCTCCTCATCGCCCATGACGGTCCGTGGCTCAAGCGCCATGCCGCAGATCGGGCAGGTGCCGGGCCGGTCTCTGACGATCTCGGGGTGCATCGGGCACACCCACTCGGTTGCGGCGCTCGGTGGAGGTGGTGCCACGGGCTCCAGGGCCATACCGCACTTCGGGCAGACGCCCGGCCGTTCCGCCCTGACCTCGGGATGCATAGGGCAAGTGTAGATCGCGTCTTTGGATGCGCCGGCAGTCACGTCCCCCTCCGTCAGCTAGGTGCGGCCGCCCGCACGAACAGCGACCGGTGCCGCTCCAACACGGCCTTGATCTCCGGCAGCCCGGCCTCGGCGGCTTGCTCCCCCGCCGCGATGATCCCGGCTGGATCGCTGAAGTCGGCGAAATGCTTGACCGTCACCCGCGGTCGAACCACGAAGTCGGCCTCGCCGAGCTGCGCTTCCTCCAGGAGCTGGCGCGTCCAGGCGTCCGCTCGCAGCGCAGTGGACACGGCGCTGCCGCCCGCCCCAAACGCCTGGGCGCTGGCGACCTCCACCGCGAGCACGTGAATGGCGCCCAGGTGGTGACAGGTGTTGACCGGCACGGGCTCGGCCCAGCCACCGTCCGCCAGCACGTGACCTTCGAGCTCCAGCGGCTCGAACAGCCCCGGGATCGCCGACGACGCATAGACGGCATCCACCAATGGGCCGCCGGCGAAGATCATGCGCCGGCCCGACACGAGATCGAGCGCGGCGGTGGCGAAGGGAATCCGTGTGTCGTCAAACGAGGCATCGCGCAGAAGCCGTTTCAGCGAGGCGCGCATCGCCGAGCCGCCGATGAGCCCGCGGCCCCGACGGCTGGCGCGCCACAGGCCTCGTACCGTTCCGACAAGGCCACCCGCGCGCCCGGACGCGGCGAGGGCCGTGAATGTCTCCACGTTGAACCCCACCCCGGTGCTCGCGAGATGAGCCATGACCCGGTCGGCGGCCTCCACTGCGTCTCTCGAGGTGACGTACACCGCGCCGATGACCGCGCCGGCGCTCGTCCCCGCCACGTACGAAACGGGGATCCGCTCCCGATCGAGCACTTTCAGGACGCCGAGCTGCGCGAGCGCCTTCGCTCCGCCGCCCGACAGCGCGACGCCCAACTCGCCGCTCGCGACGCAGACGCACGGCTTCGGGGAGCAGCTCATCACTGCCTCGCGTAGACGACCAGGGTCAGGGCCCGGCGGGCCCACCTCCACCTAGCGTCCATCGACAGCCTCCTGCGCGCGCGCCTTCTGGGTCTTCCCAAGCGCCCAACCGCGCCACAACAGGTAGATCGCGGGGATCACGCCGAGCGTCAGCAGAGTGGCGGTCACCATGCCGCCTACCATCGGCGCCGCGATCCGCTTCATCACGTCCGCCCCGGTCCCCGCACTCCAGAGGATCGGCGCCAATCCGGCGGTGATGGCCGTGACGGTCATCATCACCGGCCGCAGTCGCTGGACTGCGCCTTCGAGCACCGCCTCGGCGAGATCGCTCCGCGAGTCGAGGCGTCCTTCGCCGCGAGCGCGGTGGAAAGCTTCGTCCAGGTAGATGAGCATCACGACGCCGGTCTCGGCCGCGACCCCGGCGAGGGCGATGAACCCCACCCACACCGCGACGCTCGTGTTGTAGCCCAGCGCCCAGATGGACCAGATGCCGCCGACCAGCGCAAACGGCAGCGCCAGCATCACGATCAGCGACTCCGCCACGTTCCGAAAGTTCAGGAACAGGAGCAGGAAGATGAGCCCGAGGGTGACCGGCACCACGAGCCTGAGCTTCTCCTGCACCCGCTGCATGAACTCGAACTGCCCGCTCCACACGAGGCTGTAGCTCGCGGGGAGGGTCAGGGCCGCGGCCACCACGCGCTGCGCGTCCCGCACGTAGCCGCCGATGTCCCGGCCCGCGATATCCACGTAGACCGTGGTGACGGGGAACGCATCGTCCGTCTTTACGGCCATGGGCCCTTGGACGACGTTCACCGCCGCGATCTGCCCCAGCGGGATCTGCAGACCGGACATCGTGGGAACCACGACCTGGCGCAGCTTCTCGAGGTTGTCCCGCAGCTCGCGCGGGTAGCGGACGTTGACCTCGTAGCGCTCGCGGCCCTCGACGGTAATCGCCGCGGTCATGCCGCCGGCCGTGGCCATGATGGCGTCGTGCAGGTCGCCCGCGTTGAGGCCGAAGCGCGCCGCCTGCGCCCGGTCGATCTTGACGTCGACGTAGTAGCCCGAGACGTTGCGCTCGGCGAAGACGTTGCGGGTCCCCGGCACGTCCCGGACGATGCGCTCGACCTCAACTCCGAGTTGCTGCAGCGTGTCGAGGTTCGGCCCGTATACTTTGATCCCGACGGGAGTTCGCACGCCGGTCGCCAGCATGTCGATCCGGTTCTTGATCGGCATGGTCCAGGCGTTCGCGACCCCCGGCATGCGCACCGCTCGGTCCATTTCGGCGACGAGCCGGTCCGTCGTCATTCCGGGGCGCCACGCGCCGTGGGGCTTGAGCACGATCGTGGTTTCGTACATATCGAGCGGCGCGGGATCGGTCGCGGTGTTCGCCCGGCCCCCCTTGCCGAAAACCGACGCCACCTCCGGGAAGGACGCGAGGATCGAGTCCTGGCGCCGCATGATCTCCCGCGCCTGGGCGATGGAGACGCCAGGCACCGTCGTCGGCATGAAGAGCAGCGAGCCCTCATCGAGCGGGGGCATGAACTCCGAGCCGAGCCGGCTCCAGGGGAGCGCCGTCAGCGCCACGACGACCGTCGCCGCCGCGACGACCCGCACCGGATGCTGGAGCACCGCAGCGATCACCGGACGATAGGCGCGCATCAGCCAGCGGCTCAGCGGGTTCGCGTCTTGCGGGCGGATTCGGCCCCGGATGAGGTAGCCCATGAGGACGGGTACGAGCGTGATCGACAGGAGGGCAGCGCCCGCCATGGCGAAGGTCTTCGTGAACGCCAGCGGCTTGAACAGCCGGCCCTCCTGCTGCTCCAGCGAGAACACGGGCAAGAACGACACCGTGATAATAAGGAGCGAGAAGAAGAGCGGCGGCCCGACCTGCACGGCGCTGTCGCGCACCACGTCCCAGAGCGGGCGTTTGTCCTCGTGCTCCAGGTGCTTGTGCATGTTCTCGATCATCACGATCGCGGCATCCACCATCGCCCCGATGGCGATCGCTATCCCGCCCAGGCTCATGATGTTGGCGTTGACGCCGATCCAGCGCATCACGACGAACGAGATGAGGATGCCGAGCGGCAGCGTGACGATCGCCACCAGTGCGGAGCGCGCGTGCAGCAGGAACAGCACCGAGATCGCGGCGACGATGAGTGACTCCTCGAGGAGCGTGCGCTTCAGGTTGCCGATGGCCCGGTCGATCAGATCGGAGCGGTCGTAGACGGGAACGAGCCGCACGCTCGCGGGCAGGGTGCGCTGGATCTCGGCGATCCGGGCCTTCACGGCCTCGATCGTCTTGAGCGCGTCGCTCCCAAACCGCATGATCACGATGCCGGCGACCACCTCCCCGCGGCCGTTCAGGTCTGCGGCGCCGCGCCGCGGTGCCGGACCCACCTGCACTGCCGCCACGTCGGAGACCCGGATCGGGGTACCTGCCATCGTGGCGCCCACGGCCACGTTCCTGATGTCCTCGAGCTGACGGAGGTAGCCGAGCCCGCGGATCATGTATTCCCGGCCGCCCATCTCGATCACCCGCGCGCCGACGTCGGCGTTGTGCGCGCCGATCGCCTGCACGACCCGCATCACGGGGATCCGATACGCCCGCAGCCGCTCTGGGTCGACCTCGACCTGGTACTGCTTGACGAAGCCGCCCAGACTCGCAACCTCCGAGACGCCCGGGACGGCGGTGAGCTGGTAGCGGACGTACCAGTCCTGGAGCGTGCGGAGCTGGGCGAGATCGAGCGAGTCGCTTTGCAGGATGTACTCGAACACCCACCCGACACCCGTCGCATCGGGCCCGAGCGTGGGTTCGACTCCTTGGGGGAGCCGCTGCCGCAGGCCGTTCATGTACTCGAGTACGCGCGAGCGCGCCCAGTACAGGTCCGTGCCGTCCTCGAACAGGACGTACACAAGCGAGAGCCCAAAGAACGAGAAGCCGCGGACCACGCGCGATCCCGGGACCTTGAGCATCTCCGAGGCGATGGGGTAGGTCACCTGGTCCTCGACGATCTGCGGCGCCTGCTCCGAGAACTCGGTCTGGATAACGACCTGCACGTCCGACAGGTCGGGCAAGGCGTCCACCGGCGTGGTGCCGATCGCCCAGATCCCCGCGCCGACGACGGCAGCGGTGGCGAGCAGCACCAGGAAGCGGTTGCGCAACGACCATGCAATGACCTTGGCAATCATGGGCGCTTCTGCTCCTTCCCGGGCTTCTCCATTTCCATCCCGGGCATTCCCGGCATCCCCGCCATCCCGGCCCCCGTCGCGAGGCGTGATTCAGCATCGATCAGGAAGTTGGCCGACGCCGCCACGCGCTCGCCTTCTGCGGCACCCTGGAGAATCTGCAGCCGCTCGCCGGCGCGGGGCCCGAGGATCACCTCGCGGGGCTCAAGCACGCCCTCTTTCCCGACGACGAACACCAGGTTCCGCTCTCCGGTCATGACGACCGCTTCGGCCGGGAGGCTCAGGACGTCGGCCCCGACGCGCACGTCGAAGAACAGCGTGGCATACATCCCGGGCTTGAGGAGTCCACCCGAGTTCGACAGAGCGACGCGGACCCGGCCGGCCCGGCTCTGCTCGTCCACCGTGGGATACACAAAACCCACGCGACCGGCGAACGAGCGGCCCGGATACGCCGCGACCTCGACACGGGCGGACGCGCCCACGCGCATGAACCCCAAATCCTGCTCGAAGACCTCCCCCTCGATCCACACCAGCGAGAGATCCGCCAGCCGATACAGCTTCATGCCTGGCATCACGGCCTGGCCTTTCACCACCATCTTCTCGAGCACGATGCCGTCGAACGGCGCCGCGAGCGTCAGGGTCTTCGTAACCTCCCCCGTGCGCTCAAGCCCGTCGATCTGCTCGGCCGAGATGTCCCAGTAGGCGAGCCGCCGCCGCGACGCCGCGACGAGCTCCTGTGCGTTGCGCCACGCCTCGCCATCGCTCGTATCCACCGACGCCGCCAGCCGATTGGCCGTGAGCAGCTCCTGCTGCGCTGCCACCAGCATCGGGCTGTAGATCGTGAGCAACGGTTGGCCGCGGCGCACCGACACCCCGGTGGCGTTCACGAACAGCTCGTCCACGAACCCGTCGATCTTGGGCGTGATGTCGGCGAGGTTGGGCTCGGCCGGGGCGATCTGGCCCACGGTGCGCACGGTGCGCTTGAGCGGCCCCCGCGTCACGGTCGTGTAGGTGACGCCGATGGCCCGGGCCTGCTCGAAGGTCAGGTGGACCGGCTCCCGCCCAAGCGCGGGGCCCGTGTCTGCCGGCCCCCCCCCGCTCGCCATACGGGCATGCTCCTCGGCAGTCATCACGGCCATCGCCTCCGATTCGGACTTGGCGCGGCAGGCGGCAAGCGCCACGGCTGCAGTGAGGGTGAGCATCGCAGTCTTCCGTCTCATGGTTCTCCCTCCGGCGACCGGCCGACCAGCGCCTCCAGCTCCCCCACCGCCTGGTGGTAGCCGGCGATGAGCCGGAATTGTTCGGTCTCGTAGCGGTTCACGGTCATCTGGTTGTCGATGAGCGTCATGAAGGTAACGCGGCCCACGCGGTAGCTCGCCAGCGCGGCGTCGACCGACGCCCGGGCCTGCGGCAGGATGCTCGTCCGGTACAACCGGCCGAGATTGCGGTCCCGCTCCGCCCGTGCCCGCGTCTCGATGATCTGCGCGATCGTCTCATTGCGCAGGTTCGCAAGCTCAGCCTGCGACATGTCGCGCATGGCGGTCATCTCGCGGCGCATCGGCAGCTGTCGCGCTGCGGCGAAGATCGGCAGATTCACGCCGATCATCAGGCTCGCCATGTTGGGGAAGGCGGGGCGCGCCTGGTAGGCGAAGCCGAGCTGGAAGTCGGGCAGGAGCTCCCGTCGTGCCGCCCGGAGCGACGCCTCGGCCGCGGCGACCCGTTCTGCCCCCGCGCGCAGCGCCGGCCGCGAATCGAGCGCCCAGGCGACCAGTGTGTCCACGCTCGGGAGACCTGCTGCCAGAGGATCGGGCAGCTCGAGCGCGCCGATGGGACTGGTCGCCTCGCGGCCGAGCAGGGCGTTGAGCCGAGCCGCGCCGGCCACGCGATCCTGCCCCATGCGCGTGATCTCTTCGCTCATGCGGGCGATCTCGACCTGGGACCGAAGCACGTCCTGTTGAATCCCGGTCCCGACGGCGTACATCGTCGCCGTCACTTCGCGGAAGTTCCGCAGCAGCCCGAGCGTGCGCCGCATCACGTCGAGCGCTCGATCCGCGTACGCGACATCGTAGTAGGACATCCGCACCTGCGCGGCGAGCATCCGCGCCTGCTCTTCGGCGCTGGCGCCCGCCGTCGCCGCGGCGTGGCGCGCCGCGGAGCGCGCGCTGGAGAGCTTCCCCGGCCAGGGCACCATCTGCATGAGCTGCACCTGGTTCATCGTCATCGGGTCCATGGTAGACCCGAACTCCGACACCATCCGGTTCATCAGGCCGAACTGGAGCTGGGGATCGGGAAGGGCGCCGGCGGGCCCGATGCGCTCCCCCGCCGCAGTCGCCGAGTAGCGCGCCGCCTTGAGCATCGGATTCGCGTCGAGCGCGATGCGAATCGCGTCTCCGAGCCGCAGCGTGTCAGCCGGCCGCGACGCCTCTTGGGCAGATGCGGAGCCGCCGGTCACCGCCGTGACGGCGAGCGCCGTGATAATGACGTATTGGAATCGCATACCTCTCCTCACTCAGCACGAAGCTTGGAACGAACCCCACGCCCCGCAGACCTCGGCGCGCTGGGGCGGATTACACCCGGGAGAGGCTAGGCTTGCGGCGGAGGAGAGAGCGGCGGAAGCTGGTCGCCCGGCTCGAGCAGCCCGAGCGGCAGAACAGCGAAGCTGTGTACGGCCGGTTCACCGAGCGTGACCGAAGTCTCCGGAAGCCCCGTGACCGGGACGCCGCACATCGCGCTGTCGGCGCAGGGTAGCGCGTGTGACGACGAATGCGACGTGACCTGCGCCGTGCCGGCCGGCTGGCTTTCGTGGCACGCAGCAGGGGCCCGATCGGGCGGAAGGCACAACACCGGCAGCGCCAGCTGGTTCAGGTGGAGAGCCAGGAGCAGCGCAGCGGCGATCCGGATGCCGGTCATGAAAGGCGTCGCTCAGTGCGGCCGGTTCGGGTTCATCATGTGCCGGTGCTGCCGCGCCCAGGCCTGCATCGAGTCTGCCCACACCTGCATCCTGGCCCGCTGCGCCTCGGTGAGGACCGCGCGCGCTTGCGCGGCGGACGCGAGCATCGCCCAGTGGGCCTTCCCCATGGCGGCGTGCGCCGCCTGAAAGTGGGTCTTGAGGGCCGCAGTGTCCGGCTTGGCGGCGTTCACCGCCTGCTCGATCGCGTCCATGTGGGTCTTGGCCTCGCTCATCGCGGCGTCGTGCGCGGTCTTCGTGCCATCACGCAGCGCGGTGAGGCGGGCGACCTGGTCGGCGCTGAGTCCAAGGGCGTCTTTGCGCGCGAGGAGGTGCGGCGGCGCGTACAGCATCATGCCCATCATCGCCGGCCCCATGTGCTCCCTCATGGGACCCTCCATCATCATCTCCGACATGGGGCTCGGCTGCTGCGCGCCGAGCGGCGCGGCGGCGAGCATCAGCACAGTCAGCAGTCGCCTACGCTTACTCATCGCGTTTTCCCTGAATGAAGCCACTCATAATACTAACGCCTCGGAACGTTGATCCCTCACTGAAGGTCCCGTGACGGTTTCCTCATACCTAACCCCCAACAAAACCGCGGCCCCCGAATCTCAGTGTCGACCCGGGGGCCTGAGGACATTTGATTCCGACTTCACACTTCCACCGGACCGTTTCCGGTCGAGTGGCGTTCGTCCCCTTGGGTACCTCCTGCCACCGGATTTCGCGTCCTTCAACCGGCGGAGCCGGTGAACATGCGGCCAGTGGCTCGGGAACGAACCGATCATGTCGGCGGCGCCCCTCACGCCGGCCCCTCCTCAGGGGCAGTCCCGCACCGGCCACCCTCGCCGGGTGACCGTGGACCAAACTAGCGACCGCGTCATGAGGCCGGCGTGAATTCACTATGAAACTTCAATCCCCCCGCAGGGCTTTGGCGCCGCGGGGGGATTGTCACCCAGCCGGACCCCTACTTCAGGGCCTTCTGCGGGGTGACCTCCACCTTGATCAGGTGGGGCTTCGCCGCCTCCACCTTCGGCAGCGTGATCGTCAACACGCCGTTGTCGTAGGCCGCTTTGATCTTCTCGGCAGTGACCGTCGCCGGCAGCGTGAACGTGCGCTCGAACGCGCCGTAGGTCCGCTCATAGCGACGGACCTTCTCGGCCTTCTCCTCCGCCACCTGCTCCTTGGTGCCCTTGATCGTCAGCAGGTTGCCCTCGACCGAAATCTTTACCTCCTCGGGTTTCACGCCGGGCAACTCCGCCACGAGGCGGATGAAATCAGCCTCCTCGAAGATGTCCACCGGCGGCACCCAACCCGCGGTCGCGGCCTCAGCCACCGGCCAATCAAACAGGCCGAGCGGCTCGTTGAAGACCCGGCCCATCCGACGCTCCAGCTGATACAGCAGGTCCAGCATCGGATCCCTCTGCCACTTCGTAATGCCGAACATATCGTTCACCTCCTCTCAGGTACCGACAGCTTAGCACTCCACCCGTGAGAAGTCGCTGAAGTCGGCCTGAGACTCCCGAGCGGCAATCTTCATGTGTGACACCTTCAGGCTGCGTTTGACGGAGCTTCACGGTGCGCTGATTAGGCTCCGCCCGACCCATCACAGGAGCACAACAGTGAAACTGGCCACGACCCTGGCTCTCGCGCTGCTCGCGGTGCCGACCTTCGCACGGGCGCAACAGCCCGGGCAGCAGCCGATGATGCAGCAGGACCAGATGATGCGGATGCAGCGCATGCAGGAAATGATGACCCACATGGACCGGCTGATGCAGCAGATGCACCAGTTCAATCAACAGATGACGCAGCAGCATGCCCAGCAGCGCTTCCAGGAGATGGGCAAAGGCATGGAGGAAGCCGCGCAGCGAATGCAGCAGATGCTCCAGCGGATGGAGCAGCTACAGCGCGACCCGCAGTTCCAGCGGGACCGGGACCGCATGCGCCAGATGGACCAGCTGCGCGACCGCATGCGGGACATGATCCAGCAGATGCAGCAGGCGCACGACGCGTTCCGCAAGATCGTGGGCCAATGAAGCGGTTCACGACGGCGGTCTTGATCGGCGTGATCCCCCTGGCGCCGCTGCGGGCGCAGGAGGTGGCGTACGAAGGCGGCATCGGGCTGGCGACGGGCAAGTACTTCTACACGACTCGCACGACGAGTTGGACCATCTCTACCGGGCTCGCCTACAGCCCGGGCCGCCTCGTGCTCCGCGCCGGCCTACCGGTGTACGTTCAGAACAGCTCGCTCGTGCGTGGGTCGGGCGCCGGGATGATGCCGTCGGGCGGTGCGAGGGGCGGGGGTGGCGGAATGGGCGGCGGAGGCATGACGGGGGGAGGGGGCGCGGCCCAGTTCCGCGCCGCCGCCGGGGACCCCATCGTGCAGGCCGGGTGGCGGCCGGTGGGGGGCGCCCGCACCGGCGTGACAATCAGCGCGGCCGCGAAGCTTCCCGTCACCGACACCACGGACTACGGCACCGGCGAGTGGGACGTTGGGGGGATCCTCTCGCTCACGCGCCACGTCGGCGCGACTGTGTTCCTCGGCGTCGATCTCTCCTACTGGCACCTCGGCGACCCACCCACGCTGGACTTCCGTGACCCGGTTACCGCGACCGCCAGCGCGAGCGACGTGTTCGCGAAGGTCTGGGGCGCGTCGGTGTTCGTGACGGGCGGCACGTCGGCGCTGCGCGGGTACGAGGCGCCCGTTTCTCTCGGCGCCATCATCACTCGCCTCGGCAAGGGCAGCCTCTGGGGGCTCACCGCCACGGTCGGGTTCACCGAGACCGTACCGGACTTCGCGATCGGCGCAAGCTGGCGGATCGGCCTCTAGTCACCGCGTCGGGATCGCCGTCCCGTGACACGCGGTGCACACCTGCGGGTTCTTCTTGATCAGGCGGTTCGGGTCGAAGCCCGGCCCGTGCGGGTTGAAGCGGCGGCGTTCGACCCCGCAGCTGCGGCAATCCCGGCGCCTCAGGGCTCCGGGGGCGGGTGCTGCTGGAAGATCTCCCGAATCAACGCAAGTCTCTCATCGAGATTCTGCAATGCCAGTTGGTACATCTCGTCACGCGTGCCGGCGCGGGCCATCGGCCGCAACCCGGATGCCACCACAAGCCGAAGCTGGGTGATCTCGCGCACCGGCACGGTCACCGTCGTATCCGCCTGCCGGACCACGAGCGACGTGCCCTGAAGCCTGACGAGCTGCACATCCCACAGATAAGCCCCGCTGTTCAGCTCTACCTGCCAGCGGTCCTGCGCCGCGCCTGGCGTCGGGCGCCCGATCAGCAGCACGAGGCACGCTAGCGCCGCAAACACAGTCTTCATGGTCGTTGCCTCCCTTGATGATCACACGACCGGAATTCCGATCGAGGCTTTGGCGGGGAGGCTCGATCGGGCGCATCCGGCGCCACTCACAACCTCGATCGCCGGGGATGAACCGTGTGTGAAACGGTACTTAAGAAAGACGACAGCCGGGAGACTCGGGGAATCGGATTGCGGATCACCGCGTCGGGATCGCCGTCCCGTGACACGCGGTGCACACCTGCGGGTTCTTCTTGATCAGGCGGTTCGGGTCGAAGCCCGGCCCGTGGGGGTTGAAGCGGCGGCCGCCCAGCGCGGAGTGGCACGGCAGGCAGTCGCGCTCGGTGTGGCAGCTCACGCAGGTCTCGAGGCTCTGGCGTGCCGCGCCGCCGTGGCCCACGACGAAGAACCGCGTGGCGTCGTGGTAGCCGGACCGCAGCAGGCCGACGGTCGCCTTCAACCCTGCGCGCGCGTGGCAGCTCGTGCAAAAGTCGCCCACGTTGTGACAGTCGCTGCACGACGCCTCCCGCCCGTACGCGACAGCCGGGTGGCGGGCGAGGAACGCCGGCGCATGATAGCCTGCCGCCCGCGCGGCGTCGGGGCGGTGACAATCCAGGCAGTCGGCGCGCACATGGCAGCCCGCGCAGGTCGCGGCGTCCGCCGCCGCCCGCTGACCATGGGCGCCGGCGAAGTTCTCCCCGTGCGATGACGGCCGATCCCGGTGCACCAGCGCGCCGGTGCCCCGGCCGGGCTCCGCGCCGTGCAGCGCCCGGGCCACGCGCGGCCTCCCCACGTGGCAGGTCTGACAGCTCTCCCTCGTATGGCAGGCCGCGCACTCGGCCGGCGAGCGCCGCACGATGCCGCCATGCCGATCCAAGAACGACTCGTCCACGTGTGAGGGTGGCGGCTCGAGTCGCACCACGATGGCGGTCGCGCGCGGATCGCTCGGCAATGCCTGGATCGACGCCTGCTCCGGCGCGTCCACATGGCAGGTGAGGCAGAATTCGCGGGCGTGGCACACACTGCACCTCCTCGCCACGGGCGTCGCCTGCTTCGCCGCAGCGCCGTGACCGGAGCCCCGCGCGAAGTCGAGCTCGTCGTGCGACGGGGGCTTGGGAAACTCCGCGATGTCCTCTCTCGTGAGCCGCGCGGCCCGGACCAGCGGCAGGTGGCAGATGCCGCAGGCGGTGTCCGGAGCCGCGAGGTGCCCCGTCTTGATCTCGTGGCAATCGAGGCAGCGCACGAGCGTCACGCGCTCGACCGTCATCCACGGCGCGCCCTCTTGGGCATGGCAATCAACACACTTCCCCGCCGGGTGGAGCTTCACGTCCGCCGCGGGCGAGTGATCGAACCGCTGGTTGGTGCGGGGTAGCTCCGCGGACGGCTGCCACGACACGCGCTCCTCGATCGTGCCGTCGTGGCAGGTGGCGCACGACGCGGAGTCCGGCCAGAGCGGCGCGCCCGCCTCGAACGCCCCGAGATGGCATGTCTCGCACGCCGGGAACAGCTTCCGGTGCTGCTCGTGATCGAATCGCTGCGTGCCCGCGGCGGCCTGAGCGACACCCGGGCGCTGCGCCGCAGCACCACCCGCGCACAGCACCGCCAGCACGACGCGGGCGCGGAAGGCCCTCACCGCGCCGTCCTACCGCCCGGCATGCGGCGCACCGCCGGAGGCAGGTTCGCTACATCCGCGCCACCACCGAACAGCAGCACGACACGCGCGCTCACCCGCACCTGATTCCAGTCGAACGCCGCAGCATCGGGGCGCTCGCGGTCTTCGGCGTAGCGACTGGCATCCAGCTGGAAGGACGTGCGGGGCGACGGCCGATACAGCACCTGCACGCCGTACAGCCGCAGCGACGCTTGGTCGAAGCGGAACTCGAGCGGCCGGTCGAGCGTCGACCCGTGCAGGCCGAGCACGAGGACCTCACCCGGCGTGAACGTGACGGCGCCTTCAAGTCCGCGCGAGGATGCGCCGGGGCCGAACTCGGCGTGGTAGCCGCCGTCGAGGGTCCAGCGGGGCGATGGCGAGTAGGTGGAGCCCCACGAGAACCGCCACCCCGATGTCTCGTACATCACGAGGGGCGTGGAGACTTCGGCCTCATCGAACTCGTAGGCCTGCCCGCGCGCGCGGATGCGGAGCTTCGCGACGGGCGCGAACGAGACTGATCCCTCGACGGCCCGGTACGGGACCGGGCTGAAAGCGCCCCAGATGGTCCAGAGGGCGAAATGCGGGCGGTAGCGCCGGACACCCGCCGTCGCGGCGACTCGCCCGCTCGGCGCGGCGTACCCGAGTGTCGCTTCCGCGCTCCCCCACCAGCCCGCCGCGAGGTCGTAGTCCGCTCCGCCCGTCAGGCTCCAGCCCGCGTACGGCCGTACCGCCAAGTCCACCCCCGCACGCTCCGACACGAAGTAGTCAACCCGCGGATCGACCTCGCGCAGATAGTCCAGGCGCGCGTCGACGTATGTGCTGGTCCACCCCGCGGCGGCACCGGCGACGAGCTGCCGGCGGAGCGGCTGGAAGTCGTCCAGCGGGTTGAGCGCGGGGCTCGTGACGGGGAGCGCGGCGCTGCGCGCCAGACCCCAGCCGCCGTACCCGGCGAGCTCCAGGCCTTGTTGACCCGTCCGAAGCGCCAGGCGGCCGCCGTCGAAGCCCGTGAACCCGAACCGCGTCGGCACCGTCTGACGCCCGATCTGGGCGGACAGGCGCTCGGTGGAGTAGTCGGCGTAGCCTTCGAGCAGTTGCGCGTGGGAATCGGTCCCGGGCCAGTTGTCAGCGCTGCTCAAGTCCCCCGCCAACCGGCCCGTCGCACGGATGCTCAGGCCGGGCAGGCCGAGACTCCACAGCGTCAAGTCGGCAGTAGCCGTGATCGGCGCGGAGTTCACCACGGGCCCCGGCCGAAAGAAGCGGCAGTATGGGTCGCTGCCGATGCAGGTCACGGCGAAGCCGTCGGGCGTGACCGGGCCGCCGGTGGGTCCCGTGGCGGTGTCGCTGACCGGAATGCTGTCGAGGGTGACGCCCCGGTACGCCGCCGCCTGCATGCGCGTGTCGACGCGGAGCCGGTACCCTTGGGCCCCTGCGACCATTGGGAGCGCGCCCGCGACGATCGCGCAGGCGCCGAGCCGAGCCGCCCGCCTCACGTGGAATCGCTCCCTTCCTCGGCGAGCAGCGGCCTGAGCGTCTCCGGCGCCCCCTGGAGGTGGCACACCGTGCACTCCCGATCGGCGTAGTGGCGCCGCTGCTCCGCATGGCACGTGACACAGAACGCGCGATCCGGCAGCAGGCGCGCCACTGTTTCGGGCGCGTGACACGCGTCGCAGGCGAGGTGGCCGCGCTCGACGGGGGCGTGGGCCTCCGCTGCCTCGTCGGAATCGGCGGCGTGGCACGCGCCGCAACGGCGGCCCGGGCCGTGATGGTCGTCGTGGCACTTCTTGCAGCTCGCGACCGGCGGCGCGGCGGCCAGCGTGACCGCCGTGTCGTGACAATCGAGGCACGGCGTGCCGCGGTGCTCCCCGTGATCGAAGCGCGCCGGGTGTTCGCGCGCCGGCGACCCGGATACCGTGACCTTGACCGTCACCGAGCCGGGGGCGGCCAGCTCGCCCGCCGTGTGGCAGCGGGCGCAGTCCAGCTTCGCCGGCGCCTCGTGGTGGCAGATCTGGCAGCCCCGGGGCGGCCGGAACGTCAGCAGGCCGTGCTCGCGCTCGGAGGCGTGGCAGGTGATGCAGGTGAGAGACTTGTGGCGGTCGTGCTCGAGCGTGTCGGGGCGCGCCGCGACCGGGCCACCGCCCGGCGAAGGCCCCGGCGCCGGGTCGTCAACAAGAGGTCCGCCGCCCTTGCCTTTCCGAGGTCCGAAGGGCACGCGCTCGGGCGCCGTCGAGGTCTGCCGCAGCACCTTGGTCGTGTCGAACGGCAATGGCGGCTCGAGCCGCCGTCCGCCGGCCTGTGCCCCCCGCGCCCGCACGGCGGCATGGCACCCGGCGCACTCGCTCGCGTCCACCTTCGCCGCGTGCGCCAGGTGACACAGCGTGCATTGCTGGCTCAGCTTGCGGTGCCGCTCACCTGTGTGGAACGGCTCCGCGCGCCAGTCGGCATGACAACCGCTCTTGGCACACGAGGCCGCCGCTTCCTGCGGGCGCGCCTGCTCGTGGGGATCGTGGCACGCACCGCACGCGCCGGCGTGCGGATCGCGGGCGGCGTCGAACTCGGCGAGAATGGCCCGCATCTCGTGACACGAGAAACACTCGCTCACGCCGGGCACGAGCCTCCCCCGCGCGCTGTCCTGCGGGAGGAAGGTCGGTACTTCCCGCGTGAAGCGGTGACACGTCACGCAATGCAGGCTCGTCTGCGCCTGCATCTTCCCCAGGGTGATCCCGGTGGTGACGTGGCAGAGCGCCTGGGCGCACGTCGAATCCACCGGCACGAAGCGGTGCACCTCGAGCCCGTGGCAGGTCACGCACTGGATGTCCTTGAGCACGGCCGAGCCCGACTCGAGGTGCGTGCGGTGCCCCGCCGTGGACGCGATGCGCTGCCACGTCTCGCGGCCGCTCCCGGTCACGTGGCAGCGCGCGCACACCTCAGTAGGCACCTTGGCGTGCGGGCCGATCTCCTGGGGACGCTCCGCCACCCAGAGGTACAGCTGCCGCATGCTCGCGAGCATCGTTTGCTGATGGCAGTCGTGGCACGACAGCGAATCGTGCTCGCTTTGCATGAAGCGCTGGAACGCCGGGCTCATCACGTGGCACCCGGTGCAGAACCCGTTGTCGTGCTGCATGTAGTGCCAGCTCGCGGCGCCCATCCCCGCCGAGCCCAGGACGACCACGGCGGCGGCGGCCGCGAGCCCGATCTGCACGGCCCGGCGCCGCGTGACCAGCCACTGCCGGATCCCCGCCCGCCGCCGCCAGAGGAACCACAGCAGCGCGAGCGCCGCCAGGACGCCCAGGATGAAGCCCGTGATCTGCAGCCAGGCGGGGAGGCTGAACAGGACGCGCACCACCGTCGCGACCCCGCCTGGGAGGGGAGACTCGACCGCCGACGGAGGAGGAACCGGCTCCTGGGCGAAAAAGCCGGCCCCGGTGACCGTGAGGACCCCGGGGCCGGGAAAGAGGGTCATGGGACCCAAATTAGCGCGATGCCGTTCGCTTGCCAGTCGGCTGCGGCATCGAGGTCACGGACCTGGCGTCATCACGGCCTGCTCCAGCCGTGGCGCCAGTTTGAGCTGGCCGCTCCGGATCGCGGCCTGGATCTGAGACAGGATCGGTGCCGGCGGCGCCGGCAGGAAGCTCCCGTAGTTCGCCTCCAGATCCGCGATCGATGCCTGCAGCAGTGCCCGGTAGAGGAACGGGTTATGCACCCCATGCGACCCGTCAGGGTGACCTGTGAGGGCCTCCCCGGTTAGCTGGGCGTTGAACAGCGCACCCTTGGCCGGCGTCACTATGGTGTTGTACGGCGCGGTCGTGAAGTTGAGGTCGTTCGGCGCGTTCAGCTTGATCTTCGCCAGGTACCCGGTGTCGGTCGGGTAGGCATCCAGGGTCCGGTTGCCGTTGAGATCCACCCACAGCGTCTTGAGGTAGCCCTCCTTTTCGTCCCGGATCCCGGTCAGCCGCTGGGCGGCGATCGCCTCAGTGCCGTGGCACCCGGACGCAGTACAGGACGCCCACGAACGACTGGGCACGTCGTATGCGCAGGCGTTCGTGTACGTGGCATCCACCAGGGGTGGACTCTTCTGCTGCAGGCAGGGGAGCGGGTGGAAGGTATGGCCGGTGAACGAGATCGAGGTGCCGAAGGCGTCCACCCCGGTCTGTGCGTTCACGTGGCAGCCGGCGCAGAGCCGCGGGTTGGCGGTCGATCCGTGGGTGGTGAAAATGGCCGTCGTGTCGTACGAACTCCCCGGCGGGAAGTATCCCGCGGTGCCGAACAGCACCGGTCCCTGCGCTCCATGCGGCCCACGGCTGTTGCTCGCGGTCGCGTCAGAGGTCCGGTTGTGACACTTGGTGCAGAGGTTGTTCGTCGGATTGTCGATGGGGAAGCGGAGCTGTCCCGGCAGCGGCTGGCCGTTCGCGTCCTTGGCGGTGCC
>DASUAL010000074.1:0-37161 GCA_035763805.1 Gemmatimonadales bacterium | reverse complement strand
GGCCCGCCGACCGGGCGGCGTGTCGATCTTCTCGAGCGCTTCCTGCACCCGGCTCTCGCCGAGCTCGACGAGGCCGGCGGCGAGCGCCGCCTCGACCGCGTCCAGCCCGAAGCCCTTGGTGACGGCGACGATCGCCACGGGATGCGTCCACCCGCCGGCGCTCTGCCGCCGAGCGACCTCGGCCCGTACGTGGGCCAGCCGCTCGGGCAGGGCGCCAAAATTCATAACCGTGGAAATTAGCCCGCTGCTACGGCTGAAACAATCCGGGGGTCAGACGGCGGGAGCCGTAACTCGTTCGCCGCCTTCGAGGTGGGAGATCGCCCCGGACAGCAGGTCGCGCACCTGCTGCGGCGTGAGATGCCGATGGAGCAGCCCGTGGCTCGCCACGGAAATCGTGGAGGTCTCCTCGGACACGACGAGCACCGTCGCGTCGGTCTCCTCGGACAGCCCGAGCGCGGCGCGGTGCCGGGTGCCGAGCGACTTGTCGGACACCTTGAACTGCGTGAGCGGGAGGACGCACCCCGCGCCGATGATCCGGTCGCCGCGGACCAGCACGGCGCCGTCGTGCAGCGGCGAGTAGGGCGTGAAGATGGTCGTGAGCAGGTCGGCGGAGACTTTCGCTTCCATCGGCACGCCCGAGGAGATGAACTCCTCCAGACCGATGTCTCCCTCGACGGCGATGATCGCGCCCGTGCCCGCCCGTGACAGCCGGTCCGTCGCCTCGGCGATCTCTTCGGCCACGGACTGGCGTTCGCTCTGCGAGAAGCGGCGCATGAAGCGTGACTGACCCAGCCGCGCGAGCGCATTGCGGAGCTCGGGCTGGAACACCACGACCGCCGCGAATGCGCCGTACGTGAACACCACGCTCAGCAGGAAGCTGACCATCTGAAACTTGGCGAGCACGGCCACAAAGTAGGCGACCGAGAGGATCATCACGCCGACCACGATCTGCATCGCCCGCGTCCCCACGAGGAAAAGCAGGAAGCGGTACACCACGAACGCGACGAGTAGGATCTCGACCACGTCCGGCCAGAGGCGCGGGATGAGGAATCGGTAGGCTTCGAAGTTCACCTTGCGCTCGTCGTCGCGCCGGCCACGCGCAGCGCTTCGCACGCCAGGGCGGCATCGTGCACCCGGAATAACCGCGCGCCCCGCTCCCACGCGAGGGCGCACGCCACGGCCGTCGCCCGGTCGCGGTCCTCCACCGGCTGCCCCGTGGCGTGCCCGAGGAAGCGCTTGCGCGACGGCCCGACCGCTACAGGATAGCCCAACGCGACCACGGTTGCCAGTTCGTCGAGCAGCCGAAAGTTCTGCTCGGGGTTCTTGGCGAATCCGAATCCCGGATCGACCACGATGGACTGGCGCGCTACCCCGCCGTCCTCCGCCCGACGGGCAGCCGTGGCAAGCTCCGCGGCGACCTCCGCCGCCACGTGGCGATAGGTGGCGAGCGAGTCCATGGTGTCGGGCGTGCCCCGCATGTGCATCAGGATGACGCCCACGCCCGCCTCCGCCGCCACCAGGACGAGCCCGGGGTCGTAGCCGAGCGCGGAGACGTCGTTCACGACGGCGGCCCCGGCCGAGATCGCCGCCCGCGCCACCGGCGCTTTGCGGGTATCCACCGAGACCGGGCCGAGTCCGCGTCGGCTCAGCTCCTCGACCACCGGGGCCACGCGCGCGATCTCGTCCTCCACCGAGACCGGGGTCGCCCCGGGCCGCGTGGACTCGCCGCCGACGTCGAGGACCTCACAGCCGTCAGCCATCAGCCGTTCAGCCTGCGCGATGGCGCGTTCGACGGTGGTGAACTTCCCGCCGTCCGAGAACGAGTCCGGCGTCACGTTGATGATGCCGATGATGACCGGATGATCGAGCGGGAGTGCGCGGCCGGCGATGTGCCACGCCGCGGGCCGGTCCGCATGCGCGGCGAGGAAGCGACCCAGCACGGGGCTCAGGCGCTCGAGTCCGGGCGGCACCCGGTCGGGGCGAGCGAGCGGCGCGAGACGGCTCGCCGCCGCGCCGACCAGGGCCCAGCCGTCGCCCGTCAGCACGTCCGTGCCGGCCTTCGCGCTCCAGCGCACGAGCGCCTCGCGCTCGGCTTCCGTGATGTCTTCGACGACGACGACGAGGGGTTGGACGCCGGTGGCGGCGAACCAGGCGGGTTGGGCGTCCCAGCCGCGGGCCGCGAGCGCCGCGCGCACCGCCTCGGGAGTATGGGCGGCGAGCGCGGTGAGCTTCACGCGCCGGCGGGTTCGGGCGGGGGGCTCCCCAGCACGGGACCGCGGGGCGTCGCGGCCTTGTCCTTCGCGGCCGCCCCCTCCGGCGTCGCCGGCGCCGGCGCGGCCGGCGGGGCGACGGGCGGCAGCGCTTTCCCCGCGACCACGAGCTCGACCTCTTCGCGGTCGAGGGTTTCGCGCTCGAGCAGCGCGCTCGCGAGGCGGTCGAGCACCTGGCGGTTCCCGCTGAGGATGTTCCGCGCCTGCTCGTAGGCATCGGTCAGGATGCGCTTGACCTCGGTGTCCACCAGCTCCGCCGTGCGCTCCGAGACCTCGCGCCGCTGCACCACCTCGCGGCCCAGGAAGATCTCCGCCTCGCGGTCGCCGACGGCGATCGGCCCGACGACGTCGCTCATGCCGAACTGCGTTACCATGCGGCGCGCCATCTCGGTCGCCTGCTGGATGTCCGCCGCGGCGCCGGTGGTGACTTTCTCGAGCCCGAAGACCAGCTCCTCCGCCACGCGCCCGCCGTACGCCATCGTGAGCCGGCCGTGAATGTACTGCTTGGTGTAGTTGTGACGGTCCTCCTCCGGCAGCGAGAAGGTGAGGCCGAGCGCACGGCCGCGTGGCACGATCGTGACCTTGTGGAGCGGGTCGAGCCCCGGGACCTTGAGGCTCACGATGGCGTGCCCCGCCTCGTGATACGCGGTGAGCCGCCGCTCCTCCTCGGAGAGCACCATGCTCTTGCGCTCCAAGCCGAGCATCACCTTGTCCTTGGCGTCCTCGAGGTCCGCCATGTCCACGGCGCTCTTGTTGCGGCGGGCGGCGAGCAGCGCAGCCTCGTTCACGATGTTCGACAGCTCGGCGCCGGAGAGCCCCGGCGTTCCCTTGGCGATGCGCTCCAGGTTCACGTTCGGGGCGAGCGGGATCTTGCGCGAGTGCACCCGGAGAATCTGCTCCCGGCCCTTCACGTCCGGCATGTCCACGACGATCTGGCGGTCGAAGCGGCCGGGGCGCAGCAGCGCCGGGTCGAGGATATCCGGCCGATTCGTGGCGGCGAGCAGGATCACGCCGTCGTTCGACTCGAAGCCGTCCATCTCGACGAGCAGCTGGTTCAGGGTCTGCTCGCGCTCGTCGTGCCCGCCGCCCAGCCCGGCGCCACGGTGGCGCCCGACGGCGTCGATCTCGTCGATGAAGATGATGCAGGGCGCGTGCGCCTTCCCCTGCTCGAACAGGTCGCGCACGCGCGACGCGCCGACCCCGACGAACATCTCGACGAAGTCGGAGCCCGACATGGAGAAGAACGGCCGTCCCGCCTCGCCCGCCACGGCCTTGGCCAGGAGCGTCTTGCCGGTGCCCGGCGGTCCCACCAGCAGCGCCCCCTTGGGCAGCCGCCCGCCCAGCCGCTGGAACTTCTGGGGATCTTTGAGGAACTCGATGATCTCCTCGAGCTCCTGCTTCGCCTCGTCGCACCCGGCGACGTCGGCGAAGGTCACCTTGGGGGTATCTCCGGCGAGGAGCTTCGCCTTGGATTTGCCGAAGGCGAACGCCCGGTTCCCGCCCTGCTGCATCTGCCGCAGCATGAAGATGATCAGCCCGAGAATGAAGAGATACGGGAGGAAGCTGAACAGGAACACGCCGAACGACTGCTTCTGCTCGCGCGCCCGCACGTCGACGCCCTTGTCACGCAGCGTCTGCACCCAGTCCGGGCCCGATTCGAACGGCAACAGGGTCGTGAAGTGCTCGGCGCTGCGGCGACCGACCTGGACGGCGCGCTTGAAGTCGCCCTTCACCAGCTGACGCTCGGTGATCTCCACCGCCGCGACGTTGCCCGCTTCGAGCTGTTCGGTGAACTGGGTGTAGGAGATCTCCACCGCTTCCTGGCGGCGGCTGGACGCGAACTGCACCAGCAGAACCGAGCCGACGATCAGGAGCGCCCAGAACGACAGGGTCCGGAGCGTCCGGGCCCAGTTGAATTCGCGCGGCGGCGGCAGCCGGTTCGCCATCTACGTCAAACTCGCGATGTACGGCAGATTGCGGAAGTTCTCCGCGTGATCGAGCCCGTACCCCACGAGAAACACCCGCGGGGCGTCGAAGCCGACGAACTTGGGCTCCAGCTCGAGATGTTCGGCCACATGCTTGTGCAACAATGCGCAAATCTCCAGGCTGCGCGGCTCGCGCGCCCGCAGCAGCTTGACGAGCCGGTTCAGCGTCTTCCCCGTGTCCACGATGTCCTCGACCAACAGGATATGCTTACCCCGCAGCTCCGTCTCCGGATCGTACAACAGCCGGACGTGCCCGCTGGAAATCGTGTCGGCGCCGTAGCTCGCAGCGACGAGGAAGTCCACCTGCAGCGGCCGCTCGATGCGCCGCACCAGATCGCTCAGGAAGATGAAGCTTCCCTTGAGCAGACCGAGCACGAGCAGGTCCCCGTGCGGGTAGCTCGCGGCGATCTCGCGACCCAGCTCCCGCACTCGCCGCCCGATCGTCTCCTCGTCGTAGACGATCCGCTTGAACTCAGTCCCGCCGCTCTGCTTCAGGCTCGCCGTACTCGGTAACATCCACTCGCACCGCCTGGGTTCCGGGCCGCGGGAGGTCGGCGCCGCTCCGGCAGATGCCGGGGACCCAGAGAATGGTTTCGCCGCGTGCGACGACCGGGTAGCGCGCCCGGCCGCTCCGCGGCACGTGTGCCTCCATCAGGAGACGCCGGACCGGGCGGCGTCCTACACCGCCGAGTGGGACCAGCCGGTCGCCCGCGCGCGGCGCGCGCACTTGCCAGTTCGCGCCCGCGATCCACGTCGTCCACTCCGATCGCGCCAGCCGCGCCGGCGCGCGCTCGGGGGCCCACTCGACCCGGAAGCCTCCGAACACGGCGCTTCCCCGCTCCGCCGTCGCGACGACCTCCTCGACGGCGCCCGCAACGCCCCGGAGCACCCGCAAGCGATCGAAGGCGGCCTCGCCGATCCAGCGCCCCCCCAACGGGAGGCGGCGTCCCGATGCACGGCGCGCCAACTCAACCAGCTGCCCAGCCCGCCGCACGCCGAGGACCAATCCGACCCGGCGCGCCGCCGCCCGCAACAGCGCCGCCGACACTGCGTCATCATAGCGGGCGAGAGTCTCCCGGGCAACTTCGAAGCCGTGCGTCGCGAAGTGAACGTGAAGCTCGGGAACGAGTTCCAGCATCCGGTCCCACGCGCGGCGCTCGGACCCGGCCGCGCGACCGAGGCGCAGCAGGTCGGCGCGCACGCGCGGCCCGAGCCGCGCGACGAGCAGCGGCAGCAGCTCGACGCGCAGCCACGACCGCAGGTGACGCGGATCACGGTTCGCGGGATCGTCGTGGCTCGGCAGGCCGCGCTGTGCCACATGTGCCGCCAGCTCGGCGCGGCTGAACGACAGGAGCGGCCGCACGACCCCTCCGCGCCCGCGCGCGGACATGCCGGCGAGGCCGGCCGGCGCGCTGCCCTTCAGCACCCGCAGCAGGACCGTCTCGAGCTGATCGTCCTCGTGGTGCGCGGTAACGAGATAGCGCGCGCCGTGGGCACGTCGCACATCGCCCAGCCACGCGTAGCGTGCCCGCCGGGCCGCGGTCTCCGTGGTGCCGGGGCCCAGGTGCAGCTCGCCCAGCGCGAATGGTAGCGTATACCGAGCAGCGAGCTCTCTAACCGCCTGACCGACTAGTGGGCTACCCGCCTGAATTCCGTGGTCTGCGTGCGCCACGACGAGGGAGAGGCGGAGCGCCGGGGCGGCTTCGGCCATGAGGTCGAGCAGGGCGACCGAATCCGGGCCGCCCGACACGGCGACCACCGCGCACCCAGGCTTGGGAAACAGCCGGGCCCGCGTGACGTGCTCACGGAAGCGCTCGAGCAGCGAGGCCATATAGATATATGAAAGATAATGAATATCTTCGCCCTCGAACTCACGCTGGGACGCTCGCGATGCGGCCCGATGAGACGTACCAACTGCTCCGCAACCTGACCTCTCCCGTGGTGGCGATCACGAGCGAGCGGGATGGCAAGCGCAACGGCATGATCGCCGACAGCGCGGTGCGCGCCTCGATCGTACCGACCATCCCGCGGGTCTCCGTCTACATCCACAAGTTCAACTATTCGCACGACATGGTGTTCGACACCGGCCGGTTCGCGATGCACCTCCTGCGCAACGACCAGTTCGACCTGATCCACCGTCTGGGGTTCGGAAGCGGGCGGGCGCGCGACAAGCTCGCGGACATTCCGCATCACCTGGGAAGCCTGGGCCTCCCCGTGCTGGACGAGTGCTACGCCCACTTCGAGTGCCGCGTCGCGAACGTGATGGACACGGGGAGCTCGACGTGCTTTCTCGGCGAGGTGGCGGTGGTGGGGTTCGGGAAGCACAACCGCGCGACGGGAGTCGTGATGACCGCGGCCTACTTCCGCGCCAACATGCCGCCCGCGTGGCGGCCCGAGTACGAGGCGCAACTCAAGGCCGCCCAGCGGTTCGCGGAGGAGCACTCGCGGGACATCCGGGCGGTGACCTGGCGCGGCCTCGAGCCCTGACTGTGGTTGCGCGACAGCCGCGGCGGGGGTAGGGTAGGCCCATGGCTACGTCCTTCGCCGATCACTTCCGCCGGATCGCGCGCCGCTATCCCCAGATGCGGAGCCTCGACGTCCGCGCGGTGCGACGCATCGCACGGGAGCTGGCGCGGCTCGCCCCCGCGCGCGCGAGCGGGCTGAGGATTCTCGACGTCGGCACCGGGACCGGCCGCTACCTGCACGCGGTCTGCCGGCAGCTGGCGGACCGTGGCGTCACGATCGCCCGGGCCATTGGTCTCGACGGCAGCCGCCACATGCTGGCGAGCCTCACCCCCGCGGCAGGAGAGCCGGGCGGGCACGCGCATGCCGTCGCCGCGGCGGCTGAAGCGCTGCCACTCGCAGCCGGCGAGGCGGACGCCGTGCTCAGCTTCAACGCGCTGCATCACTTCGCGCTGGACGCGTTTCTCGCGGAGGCTGGCCGTTTGCTCAGGCCGGAGGGCCTGCTCGTGCTGTACACGCGCACCCCCGAGCAGAACCGGGCCACGATATGGGGACAGCACTTCGCTGGATTCGCGGAGCGCGAGACGCGCCTCCCGACAAGGGACCAGCTGCGATACGCCCTGGAGCGCGCGAGGCTGTTCACGCGGATCCGGCTCCGGGTGGCTGCCTGGTGGCAGTTCACCACGCTACCCGCGCTGATTCGCCAGGCGCGAGCCCGCCATTATTCGACCTTCGCGTTGTACACGCCGGCTGAATTCCACGACGCGCTGTCGGGGTTCCGCGAGCGGGTGCGCGAGAGCTGTGCGTACCCCTGGGCGATCCCAGTCCGCAACAACCACCTGGTGGCACTCGCGACGCGCGTCCTGTAGGGTTGCTGCCCTCCCCTCCCCCTCCAAGGCGGTCCAGGCGTAGGCGGGTGGCGGAGCATGCCACGTGGACATCTTCAACTCCGAGCCCGGAGCCAGGAGCAGTTCGCTCCCGGCTCCGCGCTGCCCGCCTATTGGCAAGGGTGCAGCTGGATGTTGCCGCCGCCCAGCGCGCCCGACGCCCGATACCCGTTCGACAGCTCGAGCAAGAAGGTGTCATTGCGCCCGGGCTCGCCGTCGTCCGTCACGTCGACCGTGTACGTGGACGCCGTCTGCCCGTTGATCTCGGCCGTGCCCACGATCCGGCGGCTCGTTGGACCGAGCTCCATGTAGTCCGTCACGCCGGTGCCCTTCACCTTAAGGTTCGCTCCGTGGTCGATGTAGGTGAGATGGCCCCACAGCGCGCCATTCTTGAGTCCGCCAGCCACGCCGAAGTTCGCTTTCGCGCCCGACGGCGTGCCGGTGATCCAGCCGCCGCCCGTCACGAAATCGCGGCAGCTCGGGGGAGGCGGCGGTGGAGCGACCGGGCAGCCAATGTCCGCATGCGCCGACGCGATGATGACGTCCGCGACTCCATCGACCACGACGCGGAGCGCATTCACCGTGAGATCACCCGGGCCGGCGCTCTGCTGCTCATTGATGACCACACGGCCATTCGGCAGCGTGATCGTCTCGTTGGGTTCGCCCCGCACCTCGATTGCCTGACCGTTGACCACGAGGCGCGCGATTTCCGAGCTGCCGCTCGTAGCGGGCGTCCCGTCCACGCACCTCGCCTCGGCCCGCGCCATCAGGAACCCGGCGGAGATGGTGTTCCCACCCACGGTCACCGCAAGCTCCGCGATGGATGCCTCAGAGCGACTGTGATTCCCCTGCCCAACCGTGGAAGCGTGCAGTACCTCGGCGGTGAGCAACCCGGGGACGCTTGCTTCGAGAAACATTTCCTTGTCGGCTCCTCCCGACGACGGCAGCGGTCCCGCGTGGACCAGTTCGGTGGAGACGCCCAGGACGGCCGCCTGCACCACGGTCGCCTCACCACTGTAGGTCGTGGACTGCGAAGGCGATGAGCTGAAACTGGGTGGCCTCGGCGCCGCCGGGTTTTGAGCCTCGGAACAGCCGAGCACAGCTAGCGCACCGACCAGGGCGCCAACCATGGAAGCGTGAGAGATTCGCATGATCCACCTCCGTACTGAAGGAATTGCGCAGCGCGTTCGATCTCGTTGGCGACGGCGAGGCTACGCAGGGATCGGGCCACTCGTCGCGCCGTCGCAACAGCCACCATCTTGCGCGGAGGTCCGATCGCGCGCGGCACGCGATGCACCCGGCCGCGCACCAACCTGCGTCGCGACACGGGGCCGCGGCGCAGCGATTTACGGCATCGGTCTGTCAGACTTGTCCGACGAGGGGTGAGGCGGGGTCGTCCCGAGCAGGACGAGGCGGGACGGCTCGGCGCGGCTAGAGCACTAGTCGGTGTTCCACCGCGTAGCGGATGAGGTCCGCGTTGGTGGTGAGCCGGAGTTTGTGCAGGACGCGGCTGCGGTAGGTGCTCACGGTCTTGCGACTGACCCCGAGCTCCGCAGCGATCTCGCTGAACGCGCGCCCGGACCCGAACATGCAGAGCACCTGATACTCCCGATCGGACAGCGCTTCGTAGCGCGGCCGCTCGCTGATAGCGCGCTGATTGAGGACGAGTCTCTGCGCGAGCGTCGAACTCACGAAGGTGGCGCCGCGTACCACCCTGCGGATGGCTGCGACCAACTCACTGGCCGAGTGATCCCTGGTCAGGTAGGCAGCGGCGCCCGTGCCTAACACGCGGAGGGCGTGCTGGTCCTCCCCCTGGACGCCCAGCACCAGCACGCGAATCGTGGGTCGCTCTTTCTTGAGCTGCCGCAGCAGCGCGAAAATACCCGGACCCGCGACCGACACGTCCAAGAGCAGCAAGTCAGCGTCCGCCGTCACGATCTTGCCCAGAAGCTCGCCGCGGCTCGTGGCCGCGCCCGCCACGCACATGTCCGGATATTCGGCTACGATGCGGTTTAACGCTCCGAGCACGACGGGGCGGTCATCAGCCAGGAATAGCTTGATCATAGAGGGTGCGGTGCGCCATTCTCCACCTGTCGAGAAAGAAAGGCCCCGTTGAGCCGAATTGCGGGCGCAACGGGGCCGAATCTTGCCGCCGGGTGTGTCTGTGCGTGCATCCTACCGGCGGAACGCGCTGAACGTCAAGTGACCCCAGTCACCCGGATTGGGGTCGTCAGCACGGCGGCGAGCGTTCGGTCACGCATGGAAGAGCCAACCGGCGGATACGAACAATACTAGCCCGCAGCGTTTCGTTCCACCGTCTCCTGCCGCATGAGGTCGTGCGGCTGGGCGCTGACCCAGACGCCCGGGTGGGGGATCGTGACGGTGAACCCATCGGTCGCGCGGGGAGGCCGCGCGGCGTAGGCGGCGAGCGCATCCCGCCACTCGCCCGGCAGCTGCTCGGCCGAGCGCAGCGGCAGCGCGATGCAATTCCCCACCCGGCCGAGGACCGTGTTTTCGACGACGTCGGTGAGCGGCCGGCCCGCGGGATCGCGGAGTTTCGACAGCGCCACGTGCCGCGCCGCCGGGTCGCCCGCCGAGATGATCGCGGTCGAGTAGTACAGGAGGTTCGCCTCGATGTGGTCGAGCAGGAGGCCGAATTCGCCGCGACTCGTCGCTGGTTCGGAGCGGAGCAGGCGCTCCAGGTCGGGCAGGAGGCTGCGCTCGAGCAGTGTGCGGCGGATGATGTACCCGAACCGCCGTACGACGTCCGGCGTCGCCACGTTGGGCAGCCGGAACGGAACGAAGATGACGGGGCGCACGCGCGGCGTGCGCACGACGACCCGGAAGCGCTCGAGCGGCTCGAAGAAATGGAACGTGACCAGGCGGTCCGGGCTTGTGTTTCGCACCGTGCGGATCGCCGCCTGCGACGGCGCCTCGTGGTTCGCATCCACGACACCGAGCGGCCGGCGCCGCAGCGCGTGGCTCATCCGCTCCGTGCGGTCCCGGATCATGTGGACGGTGTCGCTCGCCGCGGCTTCCAACGCGGGCTCCGACAGTGTCAGCGGGTCGAGCTGGAGCTCGGGCCGGAGCGCCGTCACGAGGTCGCCGAACATCGAGCTCCCCACCATGCGGGCGAGGATCTGGAGCGGACGCTCGCGCGACTCGACCTCGCGGCGCCACCGGCCGTCGAGCACGGCCAGGCGGGCTTCGTCTCCGGGTGTGAGCGATATGCTGTAGAGCAGCTCGCCCCACTGCACGCCGAGCGATTGCCAGTACTCCTCGACTTCGATCAGCACCCCGTAGCGCATCGACCCCGCCTGGTCTGCGGGAAGCGCGAAGAAGTCCGCCGCCGCATCGCGCGGCGTCCCGGCGGCCTTCGCCTGCCGCTCGACGAACATCACGAGGCGCTGGAAGTAGAGCACGTGCCCGGGCGTTTCGCCCTGCTCGGCAGGGCGCGGTGACGGAGCGACGGCGATCGAATCGGGTTCGCTGCGGTCAGGGCGGTCGGGGCGGTCGCCGCGCTCAGCGCGGCCCGCGGGGGGGGCCGTCTTCGGGAGCCATGTCGGCGCCGCGAGGTCGATCGGACCCCCGGTCAGCGTGGCCGTGACGAGCTCGATCGGCTCCTCGTTGCGGAGCCCCACGCGCAGCCGCAGCTTGGGCACGTCGCGGCACGGGATCGCGACCGTTCCGTCCGCCTCGCTCACCCAGTACCCGGCTGGATTGCCGCTCCTGTCGAGCACCGTCACGGGCACGCCCGGAGCGGGCTTGCCCGTGTCCTGGTGCACGATCCGGAAGATCCAGACGTCCTTTGCGCCGGTGGCCATAGGGGGCACCAATATGCAGCGGGCGGGGTGAATCGGACAGCGACGCAGCTCTCACCCGGTGGATAACTCGTTGCCCGGGCGGATCTTGCTCTGGGTCTAGCGATGCGCCGCCGGCACGAACACGCCGTGGAAGTCGCCCGTCTCCTGATTACCCAGCTTCACGACCTCGAGGAGCTTTTGCCCCGGCACGTCCACGACCGCCAGTCCGGGCGTTTCGCCCGCGGTGGCGTGCGGCATTGTCGGGGCGGGCTTCGGCCCCCGCAGCGTCAGGTACGCGCGGCTCGCATCCGGTGACAGCGCGATCAGATCGGGCGTCCTGCCGACGAACGCGATCGTGGCGTAGCGGTGATCCGCACTCCGGATCGTGCCAAGCGGGTGGATCGTCACGTTGCTCGACACGCGGTGGACGATCCACAGGTCCTTCCGCAGCCGTGCTGGGCCACGTCGTCGCGGCCCCAGGCCTTCGTGACCTTCCATTGTTCGATGTCCACGACGGCGAGCCCGCCGTTGAAGAGGGTCACGAGCATCGCGCGGCCGTCTTTCGAGAAGCCGACGCACACGGGGCGGCGGCTCGGGAACCGGGTCGTGTCGGCGAGCGCCGGATCGGCCTTGAGGTCGAGGAATCGCGCGACGCTCCAGCTCGCGCCCTCGTCGCGCGCGATTTCCGTGATGGTTTCGCCGCGGTCCGGTTTGCCGTCGGGGCCGACCGCCTGCGGGCCGATGTTCGTCACGTAGATCCGGTCGGGTCGCGAGGGATTGGGCTGCGCGGCGTGGGGCGGACCGGCTGGATCACCGCCTTGATGCTGCCGTCGCTGCGGTCGAGGACCGTGACCGAATTGGACACGGTGTTGGCGCTGTATACGAAGCCGTCACCGGGGACGCCCCACAGCATGTGGGGGCGGCGGGCGTTGCCGAGGGCGGCGCTGTCCACGGTGCGCTGCACGCGCCCCGCGGGATCGAGCACCTAGAGGAGATTGCCGTTTTGCTCGGCCGCCCAGACTTCGTAGGCCGACGTGGGGCACCGGTCGCGGAGTGGGATAGCTGACTGCAAGCCCGGCGACGAGGACGGCGCCCGCGGTCAGTGAAGCACGAGCGGTCATCGCGGGACTCCTGGAGAGAGAGGTGGATGATTCTGCGCCACGAAGCAGGAGGCGTCAAGGAAGGATCAGGTGGAGTGAGCCCGGGCGTCGCCGGATAGATCTCCAAACTCCAGACGGGCTGTCGCTCAGCGCCAGCCCGTCCGTACAGCGCGGCGTAAACCGCCACGGCAACCTGGTAAGTATTCTCAACCTATGATCTCGCCATGATCGAGTCAACCCGGCAACTGGCAGCCGTGCCGGCGGTGGGACTTCGTAACCCAGTGCGTCGCGTACAGGGACGCCCCGAGTCTTCGGTTCCCACCTGCTCGGGACATCAGGGCCTCGGCTCGCCGCCCAGCCGCCGAACGCCTTGCCGCGCCTCGTCGACGTACGACTGCAGCTCCGGATCCGCGTGGCGCCAAGCGTCGGCGACGAACTGGTACCACCGAGACGCCAGGTCGCGATCCCCCACCCGCTCCGCGATGCGCGCACGCTCGAGGCGAGCCAAAACGAAGAACGGGCTCGGCGCGTTCCACAACCACTGATCGAGGAGTTCGCTCGCCCGCCGGTCCTCCCCGCGCGCCGCGAGTAGCCGGGCCAAGGTCAGTTTATCCAGCGAACACTCGATCCAGCTGCAGGTGGTGTCCGGCAGAGCATCGAAATGCCGGACCGCGGCGAGCGAGTCACCCCGCAGTAGAGCGAGGTAGCCCGCGGCTGCAGTCTGTAGATAGCTCGCACGCCATCGCTCCAGCGGTCGTGTCGTGCGGCGTGCCGTGCGGTCGGTCTGCTGGATGATCCGGTGCAGTTCGGCGGTGTCGCGGCGCGCGAACCACCACGGAAGCCAGTGCGGCGGCCAGAACCCCCTCGAAGCGAGCACATCGGGCTCCAGGGAGCGAGCGATCCGCGCTACGGCCGTATCTGTCGGAACGGCGTTCAGCAGCGCCAGGTCCAGAAGTGGGTTCCTAAACCAAGCCCACCGGTTTGGATTGGGCCGGGAGATCAGGGGCCGGTACAGCTTGTGGGCTTCGCGGAGGTGGCCGCGATACAGGAGGGACGTCGCCAGATACTGCGGCCACATGAGCGTATCGGCCCAGACGGGCATAATGCCCGCAACGCTTCGTCGCCCGTTCGGGAGCGCCCGAAGCAGCCGGACCGCCGTTTCGGCGGAGTCGGGCCAAGCTCCGAGGCGGAACGCGGCATACAACAGTGGTCCGGCCGCGAGCGTGTCGATGAGTCGCGCTATCTCCGGACTCGTCGATCGAGCAGGATCGAGCAACTGAGCAGCAAGTCGGAGCGAAGTCGCGTGGGCGTCCGCAGCGTTCAGGGTCAAGTAGGTCCGTGCGTAGCGCTGTGCCAGATGCGCATGACCACTGATCGTGGCGACTTCGAATACGTGCTCGTATGCGGGGGTGAACCCCGGGTCGAGTGCGATGGCGGTCTCGAACGCTTGTAGAACGTCGGAAGGTGTGCCGAACGATTGGAGCGGTGGGCCACCGTGGTGATAGCCCGCCTCGAAGAGGTGGTGAAAGCGTGCTTCGCCAATTGCCTGCCACACCTCGGGGTCGCCCGGGAACCGCCGCGCCGCTTCGTTCAGCAGTGTGAAGAGACGATGACGCAGGGTGGCGTGGTCAGGTGCAGATGCGTCGAATGCTGCGTAGAAGCACGAATCCGCCGCGATGAGCATGCTTTCGCGCATCGTGAGGCCGCGGTTCAAGGCCGCCGCCTTGAACGCGTACGCCCCGATCGGCTCGAAGGCCCCGCTCGTCGGCGGCCCCCAACTGAGGTCCAGCGATATCCGCCGGTACGCCAGCGCGAACGAGCTGTCCAGCGCCACGGCGCGGGCGTGGTGTGCGAGGGCGGAGTCGTAGTGGCCCCGGCGGTAGTACTGCTCGCCCCGGAGGAACTCCTTGATCGCCGGCAATGAGGCGCCGCCGAGCGGAGCGTTGCGGACCGCTGCGACAGGCCGCGCGCGCCCGAGCTCCCGCAACAGCGAGACGCCCAGCGAATCGGCCATGCGGTCGATAGCCAAGGTATCGCCGGACACGTCGACCTCAGCCAGCGATTGCCCGGTGACGACGTCGAGCAGCGTCGCGCGTCCCCGGACGGAGTCGCGTGCGCCCTGCACCAGCGACCCGAAGACCACGAGCCGGGCGCCCGTGCGGCCGCCCAGTTCGCGGGCCGACGCGGGATCCGCTCGGCCGCTCCAGCGGCGGAGAAAGACCGACGGCGACACGGTCCGCAGCTCGCCCGCCCCGTCGAGACTCCGTGATAGGTACTCGACCAACCCCTCGCTCCACAGGCCGATGCCGGCGCCGCGGACGCCGAACGGCGCCACCGCGATCACGTTCGGCTCGGGCGCGACGGGCGTCCGTGATACAGCGCGCGGGATCAGAACGGCGAGTACGGCGACCATGACCGCCGCGGCCGCGGCCCAACCCAGGGCCGGGGCGACGACGCCCGTGGCCGCCTTACCACCGACGGGCCCAGCGCCTCCGCGAACTGTGCGGCCGTGGTAAAGCGATCCGCCGGGACCTTGGCCAACGCCTTTTGGATCGCCCGCTCCACGCCCGCCGACACCGTCTCGCGCACCGTCCGCAGCCGCGGCACGGGATCGCTGAGTTTCCGTGCGAGAATCGCGTGAGCGCTCGGCCCGCTGAACGGCGGCTCCCCCGCAAGCATCTCATATAGCACGCACGCCAAGCTGTAGATGTCGCTCCGCCCGTCCACCCGACCCTCGGCGGCGGCCTGCTCGGGGCTCATATACGCCGGCGTTCCCACGGCAATCCCGGTCTCGGTGAGCTTCTCCCCACCCGCGGCCGTAATCGCGCGCGCGATGCCGAAGTCCGCGACCAGACAGCGTTCGCGGGCGAGCAGGATGTTCTCAGGCTTCACATCGCGATGCACGAGGTCGCGTCCGTGCGCGTACTCGAGCGCGTCGCAGATCTCCGCGGCGATCTTGAGGGCATCGTCGAGCGGGAGCTGACCTTCGCGGGTGAGCCGCTCACGGAGGGTTTCCCCCTCCACATAAGGCATCACGTAGTAGAGCGTGCCCCCCGCCTCGCCCGAGTCGTAGAGCGGCAGGATGTTAGGATGCTGCAGTCGGGCCGCGATCTGGATCTCGCGCAGAAACCGCTCGGCACCCACTGCGGCGGCGAGCTCCGGACGGAGCACTTTGATAGCGACGGGGCGGTCGTGCTTCAGGTCGTGTGCGAGGTAGACGAGCGCCATCCCGCCGTGGCCGAGCTCGCGCTCAATGGAGTATCGGCCGACGAGGACGGTGCGTAGCCAGCCCACAAGTTGCGCGAGGGGGACCGACGCAGCGGCCGAGCGGAGGCCGCGCAACTCGTGCGCAACGCTGTCGAATCGGCCCCGCCGCTCGTGCGCCGCGAGCAGCGCGAGCACCTCGGCGCTCACGTCTGGATCCTCGACGACCGCTGCCACGTAGGCCACGCGCCGCTCCGGCGGCTGCTCCAGGGCAGCGGCGAACAACGCCTCGACCTGCTCGCGGGTCGCGCTCACGAGTTCCCCGGGGGCCCAGCCCGCACTCGCTCACTCGAGTCCTGGCTCAGCTCACGGTTGAGCCACGCCCGCGCGAAGGCCCAATCCCGCTTGACGGTCGCCGGCGAGATTCCCAGGGCCGCCGCTGTGTCCTCTACCGACATCTCCGCGAAACAGCGGCACTCGACCACTCGACACTGACGCTCGCTCCGGGCTTCGAGGCGGGCGAGCGCCTCCTCGAGCGCCAACAGGTCCTCGGGCTGCTGCACCAGGCGGTCCAGCGTCTCGGACAGCGGGACCTGGACCGCATCGCCACCGCGCTTGTCGCGCCTTCTAGCACGGGCATAGTCGATCAGGACGCGGCGCATGACGCGCGCGGCCACGGCGAAGAAGTGCGCACGGTCGTGCCACTCGACCT
This sequence comes from Gemmatimonadales bacterium, assembly GCA_035763805.1. Lineage (GTDB taxonomy): Bacteria > Gemmatimonadota > Gemmatimonadetes > Gemmatimonadales > GWC2-71-9 > DASUAL01. The sequence goes on along the minus strand of DASUAL010000074.1, from coordinate 20,737 downwards.
GCTCGATCTTGACCAGCCGGAGATACGTCTCGTGGACCAGCGCGGTGGTGGTGAGCGTGTGGCCGGTCCGCTCGCCCTGGAGCTGGCCGTGCGCAATGCGGCGCAACTCGCCATACACGACCGGGATGAGGCGATCGAGGGCGCCGGGCTTGCCCTGGGAGAGGTCCCGGAGGAGTTCCGAAACGTTCGGTGCTTCGTTCACTATGACGCTCGCAGGGTCCGATGCACGGTGACCCGACTCGCGGCGAACTACACCGTCAACCTACAGCACCGCCTGTGAGACGGCAAACGATCGCCCGCTCGTCTTCCAGCCGATGAGCCCGAATGCGGCGGAACGTCGCCTAACGATATGGAGCGACGCGGCTCCGGTGGCCACGCGCTCGGGCTTCGTCGCTGGCTCCTACGCGCCGGGAACACATCGGTCGAGAGAACCCCGCCGCCGGTGGCCGCCAGTGAGCGCCAGGGCACTCACCGGGCACCGCCGGGGCTGTCCGGCGGGGTTCGTCCTCCTCTGCTCTGGGGATTCCTCAAGGAGGCTCTATGCGGTCCTTCAACCACTCGCTGCTCCGCACGGCTACGGCGATCCTCGCCATCGTGGGCGCGCGCCTCGACGGCCAGACATCGCCGACCCTCCTCGCGCCGGCCGACCTGCGGCCCGGCATCGACTCAAGCCCTGGAGAGCTGTCCCCCGAAGTGCGCAGCTTCGTCCGGCACGGCGACGCGCTGATCACGATGCAGCGCTACGCGGCCGGTGAGCGGGAGTACCGTCACGCGATCGCGACGGCACGTCGGCAGAGACACCTCTCAAGCCTCACGTCGTGGCGCCTCGCAAGCGCCCACTACTACGAAGGCCGTCCCGACGAGGCGGCTCGTGTGCTCGACGAACTGGCGAAGGAGGCCGGAGGCTTCGGCGACCTCGCAATAGAAGCTCGCGCCCTGTTCAGCGCGGCGTGGCTGCACGGAGAAGCCGGTCAGAGCGCGGAAGCGAAAGCACGGATCGCGCGGCTCGAGAAGTTGCTGCGTTCGCCGTACATGCCGGTGGCCGTGCGGGATCACCTCGTGGAGCGGCTTGCCATGCCGACCGTGGTCACGTTACGCTAGCGACCTGCGGAGAGGTTGCCCGAAGCAAAGGGGGAGGGGTTGCGCTACTGTTGACGCCGCACCCTTCCCCCTTTCCTCACGGTCCCCCAGGCGACTCCGGTGAGCAAGCACGTAACTCGGTGTCAAATCAAGTAGCGGCGGTCGGACTCGAACCGACGACCTGTGGATTATGATGCCGAGCCGGGGTCGCGCTGGCTCGGCCCTCCTCATGCCAACTCGATACGGCTTGTAGGGAAGCGCGTGCAAGCCGTATGGGGGGCACAACCGATGCCAAGCCGTCCCGAGTGGGGGTCCCATACCCCGTCCCACAGTTCACGCTACCGCACAAGTGCCATTCACCACAGTTCGCGCGGGCGTCTCGCACGACAAACCGATTGACACCGATGCCTACTTGACCGTTGATTTGTGCGAACAACCGGCCGAAGCGGGGAATGGGCAGCATTCGGCATTACCTCGGCGAGCGCATCAACTGCAGAGCAGGACGCCGTGTGACCCACAGGACGACGACATGAGTACAACTCCGGATCACTTCCCTACCGAGACCACAGGTCTACCCGAGGCACGCTCGCCGGAGTTGTTCGAGCTGGCCGATGGGGACCAGTTCGACCTCCGCATCGCGCCGGTGGCCAAGCGACTCGGTGATGCCACGGTTCGGATGTTGGCTTACAACCGCTCGGTTCCTGGCCCGACGCTTCGGGTCCAACAGGGTTCTACGCTCGTGGTGAATGTCGTCAACGATGGTGACCTCGAGACCACGGTGCACTGGCACGGCTTGCGGGTGGAGAACCGTTACGACGGGACAGCCCAGACGCAGCAGCCGATTCCGGTCGGCGGCCGCTTCAGCTACCGCCTTACGTTCCCGGATCCCGGCGTCTACTGGTACCACCCGCACATCCGCGAGGACTACGGCCAGGAGATGGGGTTGTACGGAAACATCGTGGTCATCCCCCCGGCGCCCGAGTACTGGCCGCCAGTCAATCGAGAGCTCACGCTCACACTCGACGACATCCTCCTAGAAGGCGGAAGAGTCGCGCCCTTCAGCCGTTCGGAGTCGACGTACACCGCGATGGGCCGCTTTGGCAACGTCCTGGTGGTGAACGGCGAGCCGCAACTCTCGCTCCAGGCGCGGAAGGGCGAGGTCGTTCGTTTCTATCTGACCGACACCGCGAATACGCGTGTCTTCAACGTCTGCCTCCCGGGTGCACGCATGAAGCTCGTCGGCGGTGACAGCGGCCATTACGAGCGCGAGGAGTTCGTCGAGCACGTGCTGATCGCACCATCCGAGCGGGCCGTAGTAGACGTGCTGTTCGACGAGCCGGGTCACCTTACTCTCGAGCATCGCACGCCCGACCGCACGTACACGCTGGCGACGATCGTGGTGGGCGACGAGCGGGCGACGCCGTCACTCGCCCAACGGTTCACGAGTCTCCGCACCAACCCGGACCTCGTGGCCGAGCGCACGCGTGTCGCCCGCCTCCTGGAGACAGCACCGGACAAAACGCTTGCCCTTGTAGCCGAGGTGAACATGGGTGAGCCACAGGTGTCAGCCGGTGCCACGGTGGCGTACGTCTGTCCCATGCACCCGGACGTGATCAAGGGCGAGTCAGGCCGGTGCCCGAAATGTGGGATGAAACTGCTCGCCCGAGAGGCGGCGTCGAACGGATACGCCTGCCCAATGCATCCCGAGGTGCGGAGCGACCGGCCAGACCGCTGCCGCCGGTGCGGCATGAAGCTGGTCCCACGGCATTTGGTGCACGAGGCGGGCGGGCACGGTAACAAAGGTGGGCATGAGCATGCCAGCGAGCATGCCGGCGAGCCTGCCCATGAGTCGGGCGGCATCGAGTGGGAAGACGACATGGTCGAGGTGAATCGCATGACCACCCCGGCGAACATGCGCTGGAAGCTGATCGATCGAGCGACGGGTGCCGAGGGCGCGGCGATCTCCTGGCGTTTCCACGTTGGTGATCGAGTGAAGATCCGGTTAGTCAACGAGATGGATTCAGATCATCCGATGCACCACCCCTTCCACATCCATGGCGCGGGGCGCTTTCTGATCCTATCTAGGGACGGCGTCGCCGAGCCCAACCTGGTGTGGAAGGACACGGTCCTCGTGCCGACCGGTCAGACCGTAGATCTCCTCCTCGACGTCACCAATCCCGGCGTGTGGATGGCCCACTGCCACATCGCCGAGCATCACGAGAGCGGCATGATGTTCAGCTTCAACGTCGATCCCTAAGGATCCGAGCCGCCCGCGACGTCACGGATGAGCTGGCGGTACGCACGAATCGCCCCTTCGTACTGGTGGAGGGCCATCCGCTCGTTGGTGCCGTGCATACGCTCGATATCCCTGGGCGTAAGGCGGAGCGGCAGGAAGCGGAATACGTTCCTGCTCAGACTACTGTAGTAGCGCGCGTCCGTCACCACGACCACCAGATATGGGGCGACCACCACGTCGGGCGTCGTGCGTCGGATCGCCCGCTCCAGCGTTCGAAAGCTCTCGGACTCGGTGCTGGAGACCGCCGACGGCTCGGCGGAGAAGCGGCCCGCGGTCCTGACTTCGACGCGGGCATCGGCGATCACGCGCCGAACGTGCGCCACGACGCCGGCGACGCTGTCGCCCGGCAAGATCCGGAAGTTGATCACCGCTCGGGCATGGCTGGGGAGCACGTTGTCCTTTGCCCCGGCCTGGAAGATGGTCGTCGCCGTCGTCGTGCGGACCATGGCGTTCGTGGCGGCACTGCCTTCAAGGTTGCGAATCACCAACCCGCGGGTGAGCCACAGGTTCGCGAAGACTGCGCGCTGCGCGAACGGGAACTGCGGACTGATTCGGTCGAACAGCTGGCGCGTCGGGCCCTGCAACCGCGCGCGCATCGGGTTTTGCTCCAGCCGCGCGATCGCCGCGCTCAGGATCCCGATGGCGCTCTGCCGGGGTGGCAGGGAGGAGTGCCCGCCCACAGTGCGGGTGCTCAGCTCGATGCTTACGAAGCCCTTCTCGGCAATCCCCACCAACGCGACGGGCTCGGAAATGCCGGGTAGGACGCCATCGCCGATCACGCCCCCTTCATCCAGCACCATCTCCAGCTCGACCCCGCGACGGTTCAGCAGGGCGGCGATTCCCCGTGCGCCCTCTGTCCCGCCGACCTCCTCGTCATGCCCGTACGCGAGATAGACCGTCCGCGCCGGGCGGAAGCCCTCCTTCAGAAGCATCTCCACGGCCTCAAGCGTACCTACGACGGCGGACTTGTCGTCGATGGCACCCCGGCCCCAGATGAAGCCGTCCGCGATCCGGCCGCCGAAGGGGTCCTCTTGCCACTGCGCCTCCGTTCCCGGCTCGACCGGCACCACGTCCAAGTGAGCCGCCAACAGGATCGGCTTGAGAGTGGAGTCGCTTCCGGGCCACGTGTAGAGGAGGCTGTGCGTCCGAACAGTCTCGCGCCGGAGCTGCGCATGCACCTGCGTAAACGCCGCCTGGAGATACGCGTGCATCGAACGAAAGGCTCCCGCATCGAACGCGGCGGGGTCTTCGTGCGAGACCGTTGGAAAGCGAAGGGACCCGGCGAGCCGCTCAGCAGCGCCTGCGGGAATTGCGATGGCGGCCGCCGGCTCCACCGCAGGCGAGGACGATCCATGGCGCGCTGTCCGGGCGAGGAAAAATCCGACGAGGAGCACAACGGCGGCGCCGAGCGGCAGGAGGAGCTTCCTCATGGGACTGAGCATACGCGCGATGAGCGGAGTGGAGCAAGCACCGTGCAGCTCCATTCGCCACCCACCGTCATTCCGATGCCCCGCGGGCGGGCTTCGTCACTCTTTCTGCTGACAGTAGCGGCGGTCGGACTCGAACCGACGACCCGCGGATTATGATTCCGCTGCTCTAACCAGCTGAGCTACGCCGCCGAGATGCAGGAGGAGAACTTAGCGCGTCCACCGGCGCGGTGGGAGTGGTGAGTGCGCTCACAGAGAGGTGATCAGTATCGCAGCGGGTGTGGGCAGACCCTGATCGGTTCGCGTCTCGAGCCGGGACAGCCTCAGCGACGTCGGGGCGCCGGAGTCGCGCCCGTGCCCGCGTCCGCCGGTGGTACCAGCCGGTAAAGGATCTCCCCCCTGCGGATCATCCCGAACTCTTCCCGCGCCGCGCGTTCTTGCGCCACGGGGTCGCCCTCGAGCGCGTGGGCCTGCCGGGCCAGTGAATCCACCTCGATCTCGAGCTCGCGCACCGCCTGACGCTCTTGGGCGAGCTGGCGCCGCAGCGTGAGCCAGTCGAGCGTGCCGTACTCTCCCGCCTGGAAGGCGAGGGCCGCGAGCACGACGGCGGCGACGAGCGCGGCGATGCGCGCCCGTGTCACAGGCTGTACAGCTCGCGGCCCGGATAGAAGGCCACGTCACCGAGCTCCTCGGCAATGCGGATCAGCTGGTTGTACTTCGCGACACGGTCGGTGCGCGAAGCGCTGCCGGTCTTGATCTGCCCCACGCCGGTCGCCACCGCGAGATCGGCGATGAACGTATCCTCGGTCTCTCCCGAGCGGTGCGAGATGACCGCGCCGTAGGCGTTCGACCGCGCGTGCTCGATACACTGCAGCGTTTCCGTGAGGGTGCCGATCTGGTTCAGCTTGATGAGGATCGCGTTGGCGCACCCTTCCTCGATGCCGCGGTCGAGCCGCTCCACGTTGGTGCAAAAGAGGTCGTCGCCCACGAGCTGGACGCGCGTGCCGAGCGCCTCCGTGAGCTTCGCCCATCCGGCCCAATCGTCCTCGGCGAGGCCGTCCTCGACCGACACGATCGGATAGCGGTCGATCCAGCTCTTGTAGAGCGCGATCATCTCCTCGGCCGACTTGGTGCCCGCCCCGCTCTTCTTGAAGACGTACGCGCCGTCCTGATACAGCTCCGACGCCGCGACGTCGAGCGCGATCGCCACGTGCTTCCCCGCCTCGTACCCCGCAGCCTCGATCGCCGCCATGACCGCTTCGAGCGCTGCCTCGTCGCTCGCGAGGTTGGGCGCGAAGCCGCCTTCGTCGCCGACCGCCGTCGAGAGGCCCCGCTTCGCGAGGACCTTCTTGAGCGCGTGGAACACCTCCACGCCGATCCGCAGCCCCTCCGTGAAGTCGTCCGCGCCGATCGGCACGATCATAAACTCCTGGAAGTCCACCGTGTTCGCGGCGTGGGCGCCGCCGTTCAGGATGTTCATCATCGGGACCGGCAAGATGTTGGTGACCGGGCCGCCGAGGTAGCGGTACAGCGGCAGCCCGGCGTCCTGCGCCGCGGCCCGGGCGACGGCCATCGACGCGGAGAGAATCGCGTTGGCCCCGAGGTGGCCCTTGTTGGGGGTTTCGTCGAGCTCGATCATCGCGTAATCCACCGCGATCTGGTCTTCGGCCGACAGTCCCTCGAGCCGCGGCCCGATGACTTCGTTCACGTTCTTCACGGCCTCGAGCACGCCCTTTCCGAGGAAGCGCTTCTGATCGCCGTCGCGCAGCTCGACGGCCTCGTGCTCCCCGGTAGATGCCCCGCTGGGCACGGCCGCGCGGCCCGCAGCGCCGCTCGCCAGGGTGACGTCGGTCTCGATGGTCGGATTGCCGCGGCTGTCGAGGATCTCGCGCGCGTGTACGGAAATGATCGTGCTCATAGTGGTCCCTACCCTAGCGGGAGCCGGCGCCCGCGTCAACGCGCGCCTTGAGGTCGAGCATCGCGGCCCGGGTGCGCTGGGCGAGCTGTTGGCGGTCGCCGATGGAGAGCCCCGTCGTGGGGATCGGCTCGCCGATGAAGACGCGGATCGGTCGCGGCCGGAACCGAAACCGCCCCTTGGGCAGGATCTCGAAGGTGTTGTGGACGTATACCGGCACGACCGGCACGCCCGCGGCGATGGCGAGGCCGAACGGTGCGTTCTTGAACGGCAGCAGCTCGCCGGTGCGGCTGCGGGTGCCCTCCGGAAAGACCACGGCCGAGATGCCGCTCTTGATCACCGCGGCCGCGCGCTCGTATGCCGCGAAGGCGCGGGCGCGATTGAAGCGATCGATCGCCACGTGGCCCGCCGCAAGCATCGCGCGGCCCACCAGCGGCACCTTCACAAGCTCCTGCTTCGCCACAAAGCGCACCGAGCCGGGGAGCGTGGCTCCGAGCGCCCAGATGTCGAACATCGAAGAGTGGTTCGATGCGTATAGGACCGGCACGCCCCGCGGGATGCGCTCGAGCCCCTGCACCTGCACGGGCGTGCCGGCCGCCTTGATCAAGTCCTTCGCCCAATCAGTCGCGCCCCAGTCGTAAATGCCCCCCGGCCGGCGCCGCACGCCGAGCAGCGCCGCCACGAGCACCCCCGCTGCGTGGATGACGCTCGAGACCACGAGCACGACGTAGAACCAGGCAGTGCGGATCATGCCGGCGGAAAATGATCGAAGCCGGGAGGCGGCGTAATCGGTCGTCCGTTCTCCCTCATCCGCAATCCCCGGCCCGCCGTGCAGGTGCCAATGCGCGTGAGCGCGAGCCCGGTTGCTCGATGGAACGCGCGGGCGCCGGCCGCTCCGAACCGCGGCGGCAGCACGACGAGCAGCTCGAACTCCTCCCCGCTCGCCGCGGCGACGCCGGGGGCGACGCCGGGCCAACAGGGGATGCGCTCGAGCTCGATCTCGATCCGGGTCCGCGAGGCCGCCGCGAGATGTCCGGCGTCGGCGGCGAGCCCGTCCGAAATGTCGATCATCGCCGTCGCGCCGTGACGCGCCAGCCAGCGCCCCGCCTCGACACGCGGGCTGGGGCGCGCGTAGCGCCCGAACAACCGCGGGGAGATCGGGCGCCGTTCGCGCAGGGCCGCGAGGGCGAGCGCCGCGCCGCCGAGCGTGCCCGTCACCCACACGCCGTCACCGGCCCGTGCGCCCGAGCGGCGCACCGGCCGTTCGGCGGTCCCGAGCACGCACACGTCGACCAGGTAGCGTGCCGTGCGGGCCAGGTCGCCGCCCAGCACCACGGCGCCGACGCTCCGGGCGGCGGCCGCCACGCCGATCATGATCTCCGGCGCGGCCCCTTCCCCCTTCCGTTTTCCCGGCACGGCTCTCGGCAGTCCCAAGGAGACGAGCACCCCGACAGGCGTCGCTCCCTCCGCCGCGAGGTCCGAGAGCGCCGCCGCTGCCGCGCGCCAGCCGATCTCTTCGAAGGACAGCCAGTCGGTGCGAAAGTGCACGCCCTCGACGCTGAGATCGATGCTGGCGGCGAGCGTCGTCCGCCCCAAGCGGATGAGGGCGCAGTCGTCGCCGAGATCGCGTCCCCCCCTCACGGCGGCGAGCCGCGCGAAGATCGTGCGGAGGAGGCCGAACTCCCCCCCTTGCCCCCCTCCTAGACGCAGATTGGGACTCATCGGAGCACCGCGTCGCGCGCGAACCGTACGAGCCCGCTGTCGGTCGCCACCCAGAGGTACGGTGGGTCCACCGCCAGATCGCGCACCGGAGCCGGCACGTCGAGCGGGACCTGGAGGGTTCGGAAGATCCCGCGCGGGATATCCCAGAAGGTGAGGCCGTTGGTCCCGCCGATCCACACCCCTCCCTCGTCGGCCCCGAGCGCGGTGACCCGCCCCAGCTCGGGACGGGCGGGCATCAGCGTCCAACGCCGGGTCGCGGGATCGCGCCAGGCGAGCCGGTCCGCCGTGACCGCCACGAGCGTGTCGCGCACCAGCGCGAGCGCGCGGATCGGCGCGCGCAGCGCGGGCTGGTCGGCCAGCTCCGGCGGCACGGCGACGTCGTTCGCTCCTGGCGCGAGCACCGCGAGCCCGCTCGCCGTGCCGATCCACAAGCTCTCGCGCACCGCGGCAAGGCTCAGCACCGGCTGCCCGAAGACGCCGACGGGCACGACCCTCTCATCGTGCGTGATCACCCTGAGGCCGCGCGCGTCCCCGACCCAGACGCCGTCCGGCGCGGGCGCGAGGCTCTGCGGATCGTCTGCGTCGAACAGCCGGCTGCGGTACGTTCGGGGGTCGATCTTCTCGACCCCGCGCTCGCAGGCCAGCCATAGCGCCCGCCCGCTCGCGAGCAGGCGTCGCCCCTCGACGCACGAAAACCCGAGCGCGCCCGGGCCCTCCATGATCGTGTCGGCGGTGAGGTCCGCCGCCACCCACGTGAGCCCGCGCCGTTCGCCGGCGCGTCCCCCCCCCGCTGAAGCCACCCACACGCCCCCTCCCGGCGCGAGCGCGACCGCGCCCGCGCGCACGGTCAGCAGGCCGAACCAGAGGGTCTCCCACTCCCCCGTCGCCGGATCGAGACGCACGACCCCCGCCCCGTTCGTGCCGAAGAACAGGTCGCTGCGATCGGGCGAACGAGCGGCGGCGGTGAAACGGTAGCTGCGCAGCCGGACGTCCGAGAAGATCAGCGCCCGCATCGCATCTGCCATGGGTGCCTGGTTGAGCGCGGTCTCCGGATCGAGCGGTTGGATGCGTTGGCCCGGCGGCGGCAGCGGGCGGCCGGGCATCGGGATCAGCGACCCGCGCGGGAGGAATCCCCAGCCGAAGGCGCCCAGCACGAAGATCCCACTCGCCTGGTCGCGCGCGTCGAACATGAGGTTCCTCACGCCGCCCGCGACGAATCCCTGCTCCCACGTCCGGATGCGGGCGTCATAGCGCGCCCAACCCTGGTCCGTGCCGAGCCACACCGCGTTATCGACGCCGTCGGCGAGCGCGGTGCGAACGCGCGTCGCAGGGTAGCCGTCGAGCGACGTGACCGGCAGCCGCCACGCGCGGGCCTGGCGATCGTAGATGGTGAGGCCGTGCGTGGTCGCGGCGAAAACGGTGAACGGCGACGCGGCGAGCGCCTCGATGTGAGAAAAATCGCTGATGAGCGCGCGGTCTTCGGGGCGCCAGCGGGCGGACTGCGCGGTCGGGCGGTCAGGCGGTCCGGCGGTCACTACCAGCGCGACGAAGCCACCGACCGCCAGACCGCCCGCCCGCCTGACCGCCGCCTTCACTCCGTCTCCGGCGACTCGAGCACCGTGAGGATGGGCGTGCCGAAGGGACGCGCGGTCGCCCAGGCACGCCAGATGTCCGGGAGCGCCGCGAGCACGTCCGCGGGGCGGAGACTGCGCGCGGTCCACTGGCGCGCCCCGTGCTCCGCCGCGCGGCCGAGCGCGTGCGCGCCGAGGGCGGCCGCCTCGGGCCCCGCACTGCCGCGCGCCAGGAAGGCGCCGATGAAGCCCGCGAGCAGATCACCGGAGCCGCCGGTCGCGAGGCCGGGGTTGCCGCTCGCCACGACGTGGAGCGGCCCGCGCAGGTCCGCGATCACTGTCGGCACGCCCTTCAGGAGCACGGTGCCCTTCACCCGCTGCGCCGCCTTCGCCACCGCGGCCCAACGGTCGTTCGCCGCGGCATCCGCCAGCTGGTCGCCGAACTGCGCGCGGAACTCGCCGAGGTGCGGCGTCAGCACCACCGGCCGCTCGACCGGCCCCTGGAACAACACGAGCGCGTCGGCGTCGAGCACGGTCGGGACCGGCCGGAGCGCGAGCGCGGCCTTGAGAAACTCGGCGCGGGCGGGTTCACGGCCCAGCCCGGGTCCGAGGACCAGCGCGTCGGCCCACTCGAGCGCCTCCGCGGTCTGGGGCTCGAGCTCCGGCCCCAAGGCGGACTCGACGGTGAGCACGTCGGGCAGGCTCGCGCGCGCCGCCTGGATCGCGTCCTTCGCCGCGACGAGCTTCACGAGCCCCGCCCCCGCGGCGAGCGCGGCGCGTGCCGCGTGGAGCGCGGCGCCTGTCATTCCGTCCGAGCCGCCCGCCACCGTCACACGGCCGCGGTCACCCTTGTGCATCGTGGGCGCGAGCCTGGGGAGTCGCGGGCCGGCCCACGCGTCCGTCACCAGCACGGGCCACGCGGGGTCGGCCGTCGGGAACCCGATGTCAACGACCACGACCTTACCGCACCAGTCGCGCGCCAGCAGGTGCCCGCGGCGCGGGCCGCCGAACGTGACCGAGAGCCGGGCGCGCACCGGCCCGTGCACCTCCCCGCTGGAGAGGTCGAGGCCGGTGGGCCCATCGACCGCGATGACGGGCGCGCCGTAGGTCACGAGCCGCTGCGCCAGCGTGAGCACGTCGCCGCGAGCGGGGCCTGTCGCGCCGGTCCCGAGCAGAGCGTCCACCGCGACGCTCGCGGCAGGCCACGGCTCCTCGCGGCCGATCTCGCGCACGCCGTCCACCCGAGCGAGCGCGCGGTTGTCGATCGCGTCGTCGGTCTTGGGATCGAGTCCGGCGACCCACACCGGCACACCCGCGGCGTGCAGCGCTCGAGCCACCACCCACCCATCACCACCGTTGTTCCCCGCGCCCGTGGCGATCAGTGCGCCGCGCGTGAGCACCTCGGGAAACTCGCGCGCGATTACCTGCGCCACTGCCCTCCCCGCGGTCTCCATCAACACGCGCGACGGAATGCGGTACTGGGTGCGGGCGGCTGTGTCCCATGCCGCGGCTTCCGTTGCGGACAGCACCGGAATCGGGTTCACGGAATGATCACTCCTCCGTAGCCCACCACGGCGGCGGCGGCGGGGGTCACCATGCCGGAGTGGCTGTAGTGCACGACCTCGGCGCGCGTCGCTCCCAGTGCCCGTGCCGCGGCGATGACGGTGGCCGCGGGGGCGCGCCCACACATCGAGATCCGCTCCGCACGGCAGCGCCGCAGGAGCTCCTCGCCGTCGAGCGCGGCGAGCGCCTCGAGCGCTCGAGCGTCCTTGCGCTCGGACACCGCCGCGGGCTCGTAGTGGTTCAAGTCACTCGAAGCGAGCAGCAGCACGCGCTCGGGCCAGCCCCGCGCCAGAGCGGCGAGCGCCTCGCCGAGCGCCCGGCACGCCTCCCACGCGTCCCACGCGAGGACCAGCGGGACGATACGGGCATCGGGTCGACGCCGCTGCAGAAAGGGCACCTCCACCTCGACCGCGTGCTCGTGTGTATGGGCGGCGTGGTCCACGTCGACGAGGGGAGACGCCTCGAGCAGCGCCGCGGCGAAGGGCTCGTCCACGGCCATGTCGCCGAGCGGGGTGCGGAACACGCCCGTCTCCCACAGCGACGCGCCACCGGACGCCCGGCACACGCCGGTGTGGTTGGGCGCGAGAATGACGACGATGGGGGGAAGCTCGAGCCGGGCGAAGACGTGCGCGGCGGTCCGCCCGGAGTAGTCGTAGGCCGCGTGCGGCGCGACGGCCGCGCGCGCCGGCGCAGGACGCGCGTCCGGCACGGCGGCGAGCAGCTCGTGAACGGCACGCGCGAGCTCGCTCGGCGTCTCCGGATAGAAGCGCCCGCTCACCGCAGGCGCGCGTCCCGAGTCCAAGCGTTATTTGAAGCTCTGGCCGATCGCGCGACCGAACGAGATCTCCCCGTTATCGATGCGGATGTTGAACCCGCACTCCGGGTTGCTGCAGACCCAGGCCTTGTAGGTGATCGGCGCTCCGTCGCGGCCGTAGTCCGATAACGGGATGAGGAGACCTTGCTGGCACTTCTTGCAGGCGGGCCATTCCCTGGCGTCCGTCGTCATGCGGCACCCCCTTCACCCGATCCGGCGCCCGCTTATCCGCGCTCCAGCCCGGGCCACGCATACCCGGCCCGGAACACCTCCGCGAAGTCGTAGACGCGATCGAAGTCCTCGCGCTTGTCGCTCGGCTGGCGCGCGAGCAGCCCCACGTCGATCAACGTGAACACCATATGCCCCAGGTCCTCGGTGCGCGTGATTCCCCAGTGCGACAGGACGGTCGGTGCGAGCAGCCCGAATTGCTCCAGCGCGAAGTCGCGGCACGCCCAGGCCAGCTCCGCCCCCGTCAGGTGGCGGCGCGCCGGCAGCTTTCCCTGGGCGTACTCGAGCGCCGCGAGCACGAACAGGTAGCCGCGTTCGTGATAGCGCCCGTCCAGCTGGCCGATCCGCTGAAACGCTTCCTCGAGGGTCGCGAAGTCGCTCACGGCCGGGCCTCTCCGTCGAGCGCGCCGGGCGCCCGCGTTCGCACCTCCAGGGGCCGCGATCCGCGCGCTTCGAGCAGCGCGAGGTCCAGCACCTCGTCGATCGTCTCCACCGGCTTGATCTCCAACAGCTTTTTCACCTCGTCGGGCACGTCCACGATGTCGGCCTGGTTGCGCGCGGGGACCAGCACCGTCTTCACGCCGGCCCGGGCCGCCGCGGTCAGCTTCTCTTTGAGCCCCCCGATCGGGAGCACTCGCCCCCGCAGCGTCAGCTCACCGGTCATGGCCACGTCGTGGCGCGCCGGGCGGCGGCACAACAGCGACGCGAGCGCCGCCGCGATCGTGATCCCCGCCGACGGCCCATCCTTGGGCACGGCCCCCGCCGGCACGTGCAGGTGCACGTCCGTCTGCGTGAACGCCTCGAGCGGGATGCCGAGCGCCCCGGCCCGCGCCCGCAGCAAACTCCACGCGGCCTGCGCCGACTCCCGCATCACGTCGCCCAGCTGCCCGGTCAGCGTGATTTGCCCCTTCCCCGGCATCTGAATCGCCTCGATGAACATGATGTCGCCGCCCACCGGTGTCCACGCGAGGCCCGTGGCCACGCCGACCTCCGGGCTGCGCCCGGCCACCTCGCCCTGCACCTTGGGCTGGCCGGCGTATTTCTCGAGGTTTTTCAGGGAGATCTTGACCGACTCGGCCCGTCGCTCCACCACCTCCAGTGCGGCCTTCCGCAGCACCCCCTGGATCTCCCGCTCGAGCTGCCGCACGCCGGCCTCACGGGTGTACTCTCCGATCAGGCGCTCCAGCGCCCCGTCGGCGAGGCTCGCCCGCTCCGGCGCGAGCCCGGTCTCCTTGAGCTGCCGCGGCAGCAGGTACCGCTTGGCGATCGCGAGCTTCTCGCCGGGGGTGTACCCCGGTAAGGTGAGAACTTCCATCCGGTCGAGCAAGGGGTCGGGGATCGGCGCCAGGCTGTTCGCCGTCGCGATGAACATCACTCCCGAGAGGTCAAACGGCACTTCCAGGTAGTGATCCACGAACGTCGCGTTCTGCGCCGGATCCAGCACCTCGAGCAGCGCGGCGGTGGGGTCTCCCCGGACGTCGGCGCCCATCTTGTCCACCTCGTCGAGCATCAGGAGCGGGTTGCGCGTCTCGCAGCGCTGCAAAGCGTGGATGATGCGGCCGGGCAGCGCGCCGACGTAGGTGCGGCGGTGACCGCGCACCTCCGCCTCGTCACGCACTCCGCCGAGCGACACGCGGGTGAACCGCCGCCCCAACGCCTCCGCGATGCTCTGGCCGAGCGACGTCTTCCCCACGCCGGGGGGGCCGACGAAGCAGAGAATGCTGCCCCGCGCCTGGGCGTTGAGGGTGCGCACGGCCAGGTACTCGAGGATGCGCTCCTTGACGGCCTTGAGATCGTAGTGGTCGCGGTCGAGGATCTCGCGCGCCGCCTTCAGGTCGAGGCGGTCCTCGGACGTGCGGCTCCAGGGGAGCGATGCGAACACCTCGAGGTAGGTGCGGGCCACGTGGTATTCCGCCGACTGGGGCGACATGTTGCGCAGCCGTTTGAGCTCGCGCTCGGCGACCTTCTCGGCCTCGGGGGAGATTCCGGCGTCTTCGAGCCGCCGCCCCAGCTCGTCCAGCTCGTCCTCGCCCTCATCCTCGCCCAGCTCCTGACGGATCACACGGAGCTGCTCGCGCAACACGTACTCCCGCTGGTTGGCGTCGAGGCGCGACTTCACCTTCTCCTGGATCTGGCTGCCCACCTCGAGCACCTGCAGCTCCTGCCCCAGCAACTCGGCAAGCCGCTCGAGACGGCGGTTCACGTCGTCGATCGCCAGCAGCTCGGCCTTGGGGGGAAGCGCGAGATCGAGGTTGGCGGCGACGAAATCGGCGAGCTTGCCGGCGTCGGTGATGCCGGTGAGCACCTCGTGCAGTTCCTCGCCGAGGTAGGGCGCGATGTCGATGACGCGCGAGAACTGCGCGTGCACCGTCCGCTTCAGCGCCTCGGTGCGGGCGTCCTCGAGCACGGTGGAGGGCAGCGTTTCGTAGCCCGCGACCAGCCAGTGGTCCGCGGGGGTGATCTCGAGCAGGCGCGCGCGCTCGAGCCCCTGGACCATCACCCGCACCGAGCCGTCGCCCAGCTTCAGCATCCGCACCAGGCTGCCGAGCGTCCCGACCTCGTACAGCTCGTCCGCGCGCGCCTGCATGATCGCGCCTTCGGGCGGCTCGGTCCCGCCGAGCGGCTTCACGACGCCGAGTAGCATGCGCTTGCTTCCCTGCACCACTTCGTCGATCAACTGAACGGCCTGTTGGTCGGTCAGCGCGAGCGGCAGCACGACGTGCGGGTAGACGACCAGCTGGCCCAGGGGCAGGACCGGCAACTTGTCCACCTACCGCACCTTCACCGACTGTGGTCCCGAGAGGCGGGCCGGGAGCTTCGCCAGGCGCACCTCGAGGAAGCCGTGCTCGTAGCTCGCGTGGATGCTCTCGGGATCGACCGGGGAGGGGAGCCGGAAGCGGCGCTCGAACGGCCCGACCTGCACCTCCATCGCGTGGTAGTGCGGCCTGCCCTCGCGCCGCGGCTTGCGCTCGCCCGCGATGGTCAGGACGCCCTCGGCGAACTCGACGGTGAAGTCCTCCGCCTGCATCCCGGCGATGTCCATGTAGACGACGAGCGCCTCGTCGGTCTCGTAGATGTCGGTCGGGGGTTTCCACTTGGACGAGGCGACGAACCCCACGGGCCGGCCGTGCGCGACCTCGTTGAAATAGACTTCGAGTTCGTCGGCCGGGTGCACGGTGAAGGGGCCCGAGCCGCGGGGGGGCCGGTTCGAGGAGCCGCTGCCGCCGCTATCCGCCATGGCGAGCCCCGGCGGCTGCGCGGGCCGGCGCCGCGTACAGTGGGAACTGCTCCGTCAGGTCGCGCACTTGGGCCTTCACGCGCGCGATCGTAGCGTCGTCCTTCTTGATGAGGACGGTGTCGATGAAGTCCGCGACCTTCTCCATTTCAACCTCGGTGAACCCCCGGGTCGTCACGGCGGGCGTGCCGATGCGGATCCCGCTCGTCACGAACGGCGACTGCGGGTCACCCGGGATGGTGTTCTTGTTGACGGTGATGCCGGCGCGGTCGAGCAGCGCCTGCGCCTCCTTGCCCGTGAGATGCTTCGAGCGGAGGTCGACGAGCATCAGGTGCGTGTCGGTGCCGCCCGACACGATCGCGTAGCCGCGTCCCATCAACGCCGCGGCGAGCGCCTGGGCGTTCTTCACGACCTGCATCGCGTACTGCTTGAACGGCGGGCTGAGGGCTTCGCCCAGCGCCACGGCCTTGGCCGCGATGACGTGCTCGAGCGGACCGCCCTGGATGCCGGGAAACACCTGCTTGTCCACGTCCTTGGCATACGCCTCCTGGCAGAGGATCAGCCCGCCGCGCGGCCCCCGCAGGGTCTTGTGCGTCGTCGTGGTGACGATCTGGGCGTGCGGCACGGGGGACGGATGGATCCCGGCCGCGACCAGCCCTGCGAAGTGCGCCATGTCGACGATGAAGATCGCGCCGACCTCGTCGGCGGCGCTCCGCAGCGCCGCGAAGTCGATGATGCGGGCGTAGGCGCTGCCGCCTCCCACCAGGATGCGCGGCCGCTCGCGCTGCGCGACCTCGCGCACCTGGTCGTAGTCGATCCGCCCCGTGTCCTCGCGCACCCCATAGGACGTGGCCCGGAACAGGGTTCCCGAGAAGTTCACCGGCGAGCCGTGCGTGAGGTGGCCGCCGTGCGACAGCGCGAGCCCGAGCAGTGTGTCGCCCGGCTTCGCGACTGCGAAATAGGCCGCCATGTTCGCTTGCGCCCCGGAGTGCGGCTGGACGTTCACGTGCTCGGCCTTGAACAGAGCCTTCGCGCGGTCGATGGCGAGCTGCTCCACCTCGTCCACGACCTCGCAGCCGCCGTAGTAGCGCTTTCTCGGAAGCCCCTCGGCGTACTTGTTGGTGAGCGCCGTGCCCATCGCTTCCATGACGGCCATGGTGGCGAAGTTCTCGCTCGCGATCAGCTCGAGCCCGTGTTCCTGGCGCTCCACTTCCCGCCGGATCAAGGCGGCGATCACCGGATCCGCCTTGGCGAGCGGCGCGCGCCGGTCAATCATGGTCGATCTTCGCGACACGCCGCGCGTGGCGGCCGCCCTCGAACCCGGTCTCGAGCCACCGGTGCAGGATCTCCATCCCTTCCTCCTCACTCACGAACCGGGCCGGCAAGACGAGCACGTTCGCGTCGTTGTGCTTGCGCGCGAGCTCGGCGATCTCGGGACTCCACGCGACCGCCGCGCGCACGCGCGGGTACCGGTTGGCCACGTATGCCATGCCCAGGCCGGTGCCGCACGCCAGGACGGCACGCTGCACGACGCCACGACTCACGGCGTCGGCCGCGGGCCGCGTGTAGTCGGGGTAGTCGTCCGTCGGGTCGAGGGCCTTCGCCCCCACGTCCACCGGCTCGTACCCCAGCCGCTGCAGCTCTGCGACGAGCCGCTGCTTGAGCTGGAACCCCGCGTGGTCCGCGCCGACGTAAATCTGCTCAGACAAGGGTCCGCCGCACCTTCGCTACGTCCGCGATGCGCTGCTCCGCGAGTCGGTCCGCCGCCCGGTAGCTCGGAATCCCGTCTTCCCGCGCGATCTCGAACACTCGCAGGATGGTGTCGTAGATCTCGCCCGCCTTGCTGCGCGCCCGCTCCGGCGACCAGCCGTGCAGCTCGGCGTGCACGTTGATCAGCCCGCCACCGTTGATCACGTAGTCGGGCGCGTAGGTGATCTGCCGCTCCTCGAGCAGGTCGCCGTGCCGATCCTCGGCGAGCTGGTTGTTCGCGCCGCCCGCGACGATCTCCACGCGGAGGCGACCGATCGTTTCGTCGTTGACCACCGCGCCCAGCGCGCACGGCGCGAAGACGTCCGCGCGCACATCGTAGATCTCGTCCGTCCCGACGGCCCGCGCCCCGCACTCCTGGACGACGCGCTGCACCCGCGACGCGTCGATGTCCGTCGCCACGATCTGCGCGCCCTCGGCGTGCAGCAGCTTCGCCAGATGATAGCCTACGCTGCCGCATCCCTGCAAAGCCACGGTCTTTCCCGTGAGGGAATCCGAGCCGGAGCGGTAGCGGGCGCACGCCTTCACGCCGCGGTACACGCCGTACGCGGTCACGGGCGAGGGGTCGCCGGACTTCCCGATCAAGCCGGTGACGTGGTCCGTCTCCGCCCCGATGTACTCCATGTCGCTCGTGGACGTCCCCACGTCCTCGGCCGTGATGTAGCGGCCCTTCAGCGACTCGATGTGCCGCCCGTGCGCCCGGAACAGGATCTCGCGACGCGTGGTCTTGTTGTCGCCGATGATCACGCTCTTGCCGCCGCCCAGGTTCAAGCCCGCCACGGCCGCCTTGTACGTCATGCCGCGCGACAGCCGGAGACAGTCGATCAGCGCTTCCTCGTCGGTGCGGTAGCTCCAGAAGCGCGTGCCGCCCAGCGCCGGGCCGAGCACCGTGGAGTGGATCGCGATGATGCCGCGGTAGCCACACGACGGCTCATAGAAGACGGATACCTGCTCGTGCTCGGCGAGCAGGGAGAACAGCGCGAGCGGGCGATTCGCGCCGGGCTCACGTCCGGCGCTAGGCTCGAGGAGAGAGGCCGCGCGCGATGACGATCCGCTGGATCTCACTTGTGCCTTCATAGATCTCGGTGGCCTTGGCGTCGCGAAACAGCTTTTCGACCGGGAAGTCCCGCATGTAGCCGTATCCGCCGAACAGCTGCACCGCGTGCGTCGTGACCCACATGGCCGTCTCCGAGGCGAACAGCTTGGCCATGCTCGCGTGCGTCGTGATGCCTTCGCCGCGGTCCTTGCGGGCGGCCGCCGCGTGCGCCAGCGCGCGCGCCGCCTCGACCCGCGTCGCCATGTCGGCCAGCTTGAACTGCACGGCCTCGAACTCCCGCAGCGCCTGGCCGAATTGCCTCCGCTCGGCGCAATACGCAACCGAGAGCTCGAGGGCCCGGCGCGCGATCCCCACAGCCTGCGTCGCGATCCCGAGCCGGCCCACGTCCAGACCCTCCATCGCATAGCCGAACCCCTGCCCGTCCTCACCGAGCAGGTGATCCGCCGAAAGGCGCACGTCCTCGAGCGCGATCGTCACGGTGTTCGACGCGCGGAGGCCCATCTTGTCCTCGGGCTTCCCCGGACGATAACCCGGGCTGTCGGTAGGCACAATAAACGCGCCGATGCCCCGGTCGGTGCGGGCCATCACAATCATCACGTCGGCCGTGCCGCCGTTCGTCGCCCACGCCTTCGTGCCCGAAAGCACCCACTGGTCGCCGTCCCGGATCGCCTGGGCGGCGAGCGACGCGGCGTCCGACCCGGACTCCGGCTCGGAGAGCGCGAACCCGGCGAGCAGCTCGCCGCGCGCCATCGGTTTGAGCCAGCGCTCCCGCTGCGCCGGACTGCCGTGCCGGGCCAGCATGGTGGTGGGAATCGCGTTGTGGATCGAGACCGACACGGCGACGCTCGCGTCCGCCGCGGCGATCTCCTCGAGCGCGAGCAGATAGGTGACGGTGTCGAGTCCCATCCCGTCGTCCTGCTCGGGCGTGCACATCCCGAGGAATCCCAGCTTGCCGAGCTCGTCGATCACGTCGCGGTCGAAGTGCTTGCTGCGGTCCCACTCGGCCGCGTGCGGCTCGATCCTCCTGCGCGCGAACTCGCGCGCCAGGTCGACGATCTGGCGCTGCGTCTCGGAGAGGCCGGCCGCCTCAATCGCGATAGACATAGAACCCGCGACCGGCCTTCCGACCCAGCCGCCCCGCCGCGACCATCTTCCGGAGCAGCGGCGCCGGCCGGTACTTGTCGTCCCCGAGGTCGCGCTGCAGCACCTCGAGGATCGCGAGGCAAACGTCGAGCCCGATCAGGTCGGCGAGCGCAAGCGGGCCCATCGGGTGGTTCATGCCGAGCTTCAACACCGTGTCCACCGCCTCAGGCGCCGCCACGCCCTCCATCACGCAGAACACCGCCTCGTTGATCATCGGCAGGAGCACGCGGTTCGAGACGAAGCCGGGGGAGTCGTTCACCTCGACGGGAGTCTTGTCCAGCGCTTTCGCGACCTCCAGCACCCGCCGCGTCGTCTCGTCCGCGGTCTCGAGCCCACGGATCACCTCGACGAGCGGCATGATGGGGACGGGATTCATGAAGTGCATGCCGATCACCTGGGCGGGACGCTTCGTCTGGGCGGCGATGGCAGTGATCGAGATCGACGAGGTGTTGCTGGCGAGGATCGCCGCGGGCGGCGCAAGCCGGTCGAGGTCGCGGAAGATCTTGAACTTGACGTCGGGCCGCTCGGTCGCGGCCTCGACGACGAGCTCGGCGTCCGCGACCAGGTCCAGGCTCGCCGATGTCCGGATCCGTCCCAGCGCGGCATCGCGCTGCTCCCCGGTGAGCGTCCCCTTCTTCACCTGGCGCTCGAAGTTCCCGCGGATGATGGCGAGGACCCGCTCGAGCAAGCCGGGCGCGACGTCGATCAGCACCGTGTCCCACCCGTGTTGCGCGAAGACGTGGGCGATGCCGCTCCCCATCGTCCCCGCGCCCACCACCGCCACCCGGCTCATACGAACCACGCCCTCGGCTGTCGGAGCCGGCCCCCGACCACCGCCAGCGTCCCCGCGCACAGCACGATCGTCGCGGCCAGTCCGCCTTCGGGACCGAAGGCGCCGCCGTCCACCCAGGCGCGCGCG
>DASUAL010000073.1:0-2598 GCA_035763805.1 Gemmatimonadales bacterium | reverse complement strand
GTCCCGGATTCCGGTCAGCCGCTGGGCGGCGATCGTCTCATCGCCGTGGCACCCGGACGCCGTGCAGGACGCCCACGAACGGCTCGGCACGTCGTATGCGCAGGCGTTCGTGTACGTGGTATCCACGAGGGGTGGACTCTTCTGCATCAGGCAGGGGAGCGGGTGAAAGGTGTGGCCGGTGAACGAGATCGAGGTGCCGAAGGCGTCCACCCCCGTCTGTGCGTTCACGTGGCAGCCGGCGCAGAGCCGCGGGTTGGCCGTGGACCCGTGCGTCGTGAGGATGGCGGCAGTGTCATATGTGGTGCCCGGGGGGAAGTACCCCGCGGTGCCGAACAGCACCGGTCCCTGCGCCCCATGCGGCCCACGGTAGTTGCTCGCGGTCGCGTCAGAAGTCCGGCTGTGGCACTTGGTGCAAAGGTTGTTGTTAGCACTGTCGATGGGGAAGCGGAGCTGTCCGGGCAGCGGCAGGCCATCCGCGCCCTTGGCGGTGCCGTGCGGATCGTGACAGACCACGCAGTTCTGAGGTAGGAGCGTCGTGGTCCCAAGTTCCTTGTACAGGGTATTCACGCCCCAGAAGGCCAGAAAGCCCTTCCCCTCGTGACACTGCTGGCAGCTGACGTTGGCCGCCTGTGACTGCCGGAGCTGGCCATGCCGGGACGAGAGCCACTCCTTCAGGTAATTGTGGTTCTGCGAGGGGCCGGCTCCCTGGTGGCACGCGCCGCAGCTCGAGTTCACCATCGCGGCCGTGTCCGCTGCGGTCAGAACGACAGCGTTGGTGCTCACGTTCGGATAGACCATGGCGCTCGCGAGCGGACGATTGGCCTTGATCGAGGGGTTCTCCACGTGGTCGAATCCCGGCCCGTGGCAGCTCTCACACTGCACGTCGTGATAGGCCGCGTCCTTCACCTTGTCATAGCCCACGGAAGCCAGCGGCTGATTACCCCGCGAGTTGACCGTGTGGCATGCTTCGCAGAACGGCTGGGCGCCCGGGTTGGCTTGAAGTGTGTCCCACGCGTTCGCGTGCAGCGTCTGAACCCAGTCCGTCTGCTGACCCACATGGCAGTTCCCGCAGGTAGTCTGCCTGTCGCTGACCGTGAAGTAGCCGAGAAAGCCACTGGACTGGTCAGGAGGCGGGTTGAACGGCGGACGCGTCACGTAGGTGATCTTCTCGTCCGTACAGCCGCCGAGCGCGACCGCTGCCACTATTACCACGTTGTGGAGCTTCATACGAACTCCTCGATGTAGGTCCGACGCCCCTCCCGATCGTTCATTGCGCCCCGCCCTGAGACGCTCGCTTCGCGGCGGCCGCGGTCTGCAGGTATGCGAGAATGTCCTCCGATTCCATGCCCGTCGGCGAAGCCACGTTCATCCGCTTCATGTTCCGCTCCACGCGCGCCAACACGACCGGCCACTCCTCCTTCGAATGCAACCCGGGATCGGGGGGCGCGTGACACCGGCTGCAGATCGCCAGGAACGCCTCCCGCCCCTTCCCGGGGGGGAGCGGCGCGCCGCTCACCTTGAGGGCGTTCGCCGTCAGGTATGCCGAGATCTCGGACCGCTCGGAGATGGTCGGCACCTCGACCCGGAGCGGCTCGGGGAGCCCCTCCATGCGGAGCCACATGCGGCGCACGATCACCGGCCAATCCGTCGCGCCGTGCGCTCGCGGCGTGGGCAGGGCGTGGCACTGCCGGCAATACGCCACGACCAGCCGCGCTCCCCGCGAGGTGGGCTCGGGCAGGTCGCCGGGGCCGATCCAATCCGGCGGCAGCGCGATGCTCGCCGCAGCGAGGAGCAACTGTTCGCTCCGTGTGACCTGCTGAGCGGCCGCCGCGCCGGGCGCCGCGGCGCCCCGAGGCGCCTCGCGGCACGCCGCCAGGCCCACGGCTACGAGGCTGACCAGACACGGCGTCGCCGTGATGAGCTTGACCACTGGCATCCACTCCTAAGGGGCGGTGAGAATCTTGCTCACTAATCGGGAGGCAGCAAGGTCTCCATCCGCGCGAACAGCGCCCGCAGATTGTTCTCCGCCATCTTCTGCCGCAGGAGCGGGAGAATGAACTCCTCTTCCTTCGCGAAGTGACTCTCGAGCACCGCGTCGAGCGCGTACGCCTTGCGGCGGTACGCCTCGGGATACGGCGAGCCCGCCAGCGCGCTGAGGTCGTCCACGAGCCTCGCGATCGCCCGGTGATCGAGGACCATAGTCGCGGTCGCATAGCCCTTAGTGCCGAGGATACTGTCGAGCGCGGGATACAACACCTTCTCCTCGGCCCGCGCGTGCGGCAGGATCTCCGCGCGGAGGTAGAGGACCAGATGCGCGCGGTCCCTGTGGGTGGCCGCGGGATCGACCGCCCTGCTCATCAAGTACCCGAAGTCGAAGATCAGCGCGGCGTGCCCGGCGCGAAACTCACTCGTCGCGCTGGCGATCGTGTCGCGGCCGGCGGGCGCCGGCGTCGCACCGGTGGGCTCTGGCCCCCGGCTCAGGGCGCCGAGTAGCGCGACCGGCCCTGCCAACGCGATGGGAAGGCAGTTCGTCATACGGCACCTCGCCGAGAGGGACGAGGATACAATCCCACCGCCCGACTGAAGGATGAATGAATC
>DASUAL010000072.1:0-7174 GCA_035763805.1 Gemmatimonadales bacterium | reverse complement strand
GCCCTCTGGGCGATCGAGATGAACGAGGGGTTCTACACGAACCTCGGGTACCGTGGTGAGCTGTTGTTCGCGGATACTGGCGGGGGCCACGGACACGATCCGCGACGCCCGGAGCTCCACGCATTCTTTCTCGTGGCGGGGCCGAGCATTCGGGGGGGAGCGTCGCTCGGGCTGATCCGGCAGACGGACATCGGCCCGACCGCCGCCGGACTGCTGGGAATCGACCTTCCAGGTACGGAGGGCCGCCGACTCTTCTAGGCGACGGCCGCGGCGCTCCGCTCGACGGCTCCCATGCTCTAGTCAGACTGTCTCAACTTGACACGTCTCGAATGCGGCGATATAAGAGCCCATGGTCTTCGTTCCGAGGGGGAACACATGAGAGCTGTCCGGTTGTGGAGCATCGCGGCGCTCACCCTAGTGGTTGGAGCCTGCGAGCGCTCCGGCGATCGCATCACCGGCGCCCCGCGGTTGTCGGCAGACGCGTCGGGGACGCAGAATATCGGGATCAACGTGGTGCTGAGAGCGGCACCGACCGCCGCACAGCTCGCGAAGCTGGGCGCGTACGGGACGGTCTCCGGCACGCTGCCCGAGATCAACGCGGTGTTGCTGCGGGCGAGCGCCGATCAACTACCCGCGATTCGGGCCCTGCCGTATGTCGTCGCAGCCAACCCCGACGCCGAGCGCAAGGGAGCGCCGGTCGACGCGGTGTCCGTGAGCGACTTCGCGGGCGGGCTGAACACGTGGGACCAGGACGCCATCAACGTGACCAACTTTAGGGTGGGCCGTACCATCGCCTTCGATGGCAGCGGCGTGTACGTCGGCGTGCTCGACACGGGGCTGCTCGATTCGTGGCGGCAGTACTTTCCGGAGCAGCGCATCGCTACCCAGTTCGCCAAGGCCTTCAGCGGCGGCGGGCAGAACCAAGGCGAGGTCTCCGAGCCGCCCAACCAATGGGAGCACGACCAGAACTCCCACGGCACGCACGTGACCAGCACGATTCTGGGCTACAGCCTTCTCGGCACCAGCATCAACGGCACCGCGCCCCTGGCCACTGTCATCCCGGTAAAAGTGCTCAACCAAGCCGGCTTCGGCTGGTCCTCGATGATCGCCGCCGGCATCCTGCACGTGGCCAACTTGAAGGCGAGCGGGGCGCTGGCTGGGTCACCGGTGGTCATCAACATGAGCCTGGGCGGACCGGCGCTCGACGCTGTCGAGAAGGCGGCCATCGATTTGGCTATCGCCCGAGGCGTGATCATCGTGGCCTCGGCAGGCAACGAGGGGGAGGCCGGGATGGGGTACCCGGGCGCGTACGCGCCCGTGATCTCCGTCGCCGCGTCGGGCTGGATCGGCGAGTGGCAGCCCCTCGGGAACAACTCGTGGTGGGTGAACCGCGATGTGCTCGAGACCGGTGCCGACAACTTTTACGTCACCGACTTCTCGAGTCGTCAAAAGGCAGGGCAAGACCTGGATATTGCGGCACCGGGCTCGTGGGTCGTCGGGCCGTTCCAGCTTCAGAGCGGGAACATCAGCTACTTCTTCCTAGGCGGAACCTCCATGTCGTCGCCGCACGTGGCCGGCATTGCGGCACTCATGTTGCAGAAGAACGCCGGCCTGTTGCAGGCCAAGGTAGAGTCCATCCTCGAGCGCACCGCCATCAGGCTCCCCGCCGGATGCCGCTTGGTCCGTCCCCTGCCGGGGGTCGCGGCACAGGAGATCTGCTGGGGCGACGACGCCACCGGCGCCGGTCTCGTGCGGGCGGACAAGGCGCTGGCCGCCACACCGTAGCGGCTCGACGCCCCTGAACACACGATCGGCCCGCGCGGGAAGGCGGGCCGTTCGCGTTCTTGTCACCGAGTGGCTTAGCTGAGCGCTTCCCGCACAATCCGCGCCTGCTCTGCCTGGTGCGCCGCGGGATAGCCTTCCGCCGGGCTCGAGCGCTCAGGTCGTCCGATGTCGCGCACCGTCACACCGGGGCCGACGAGCTCGCGCAGCTGCGGCACCATGAACTTCTGCGGCCCCATGTTGCGCGGCTCTTCCTGCACCCAGACGATCTCCGTGATCTTCGGATACAGCTTTATCAGCTCCGCGACCTCGGGCGTGGGGAAGGGATAGAGCAGCTCCACCCGGCCGATCGCGACGTGGGACGCTTCTGCCCGACGCGGCGAGAGCACGAGGTCGTAGTACACCTTGCCGGTGCAGAGGACGAGCCGCGTCGCGTCGCGCCGCGCTTCGCCTTCGGGGTCGTCGAGCACCGGCCGGAACCCGCCGGACGCGAGATCTTCGAGCCGCGACGCCGCCTGCGGCAGGCGGAGCAGGCTCTTGGGCGTGAACAGCACGAGCGGGCGCAGCTCGCTGTGCCGCGCCTGGCGGCGCAGCAGGTGGAAGTACTGCGCCGGCGTGGTGCAATTCGCGATGCGCAAGTTGCCGTCGGCACTGAGCGCGAGAAAGCGCTCGATGCGCGCGCTCGAGTGCTCCGGCCCCTGGCCCTCGTACCCGTGCGGGAGCAGCAGCGTCAGGCGCGACGTCTGGCCCCATTTCGCGAGGCCCGCGATGAGGAACTGGTCGATGATCACCTCGGCGCCGTTCGTGAAGTCGCCGAACTGCGCCTCCCAGAGCACCAGGGCCTCCGGCGCCGCCGCCGCGTACCCGTACTCGAACCCGAGGCACGCGAACTCGGAGAGCGGGCTGTTGTGCAGCTCGAACGGCGCCCGCGCGCCGGCGAGGTTTTGAATCGGCGCGAAGCGCCGCCCGTCGGTGGCGTCGTGCAGCACCAGGTGCCGCTGGCTGAAGGTGCCGCGCTCGGTATCCTGTCCGGTGAGCCGGATCGGCGTCCCCTCCACGAGCAGCGAGGCGAACGCGAGCGCCTCGGCGTGAGCCCATTCGATGCCGCCCTCCGCGAGCGCCGCACGCCGGCGCTCGAGCTGCTTCTGGAGCTTGGAGTTCACGGTGAATCCCTGCGGCACCGCCAGCAGCTGCTCGTTCAGGCTCGTGAGCAGCTGGGGCGCCACCGCGGTGTCGGGCTCCGCGATCGCGCGCTGCGCGCCCGAGATCCGCTGCGGCTCCTCCCCCTTCGTCTCCTCGGAGAGGTGGGCCTTCAGTGACTGCTGCACCTCGGCGAGGCGCTGGGAGAAGCGCTCCGCGTCGGCGTCGGCCTGCGCGACGTCGACCACGCCCTCTTCGGCGAGCTGTTCGGCGTAGCGCCGCCGGACTGGCGGCGTCCGTTTGATCCGCTCGTACATCAGCGGCTGCGTGTACGACGGCTCGTCCGCCTCGTTGTGCCCGTGCCGCCGGTAGCCCACCACGTCGATGACCACGTCGGCGTGAAACTTGTCCCGGTACATCATCGCGAGCCGCGCCGCCGCGAGGCACGCCTCGGGGTCGTCGGCATTCACGTGGATGATCGGCGCGTCGAACCCCTTGGCGAGGTCGCTCGCGTAGTCGGTCGAGCGCCCTTCTTTCGGGTCGGTGGTAAAGCCGAGCTGGTTGTTCGCGATGAGGTGGATCGTGCCACCGGTCGTGTAGCCCTTGAGGCGCGCGAGATTGAACGTCTCTGCCACTACGCCCTGGGCCGCGAACGACGCGTCGCCGTGGATGAGCACAGGCAGCGCGACCGTCCCGTCGGTGATGGCCTCCTTGCTGCGGCGGTTCGTCTGGTTCGCGCGCGCGCGGCCTTCGACGACGGGATTCACGGCCTCCAGGTGGCTCGGGTTGGGCGAGAGCGTGACGTTCACCGGCTTCCCCGCTGCCGTCTGGTATACGCCGTCCGCGCCGTGGTGGTACTTCACGTCCCCGGTGCCGCCCTCGGGCGTGAGGGTCTCCTCCACGTGCCGCCCGCCCTCGAACTCGGCGAAGATCGTTTCGTACGGCAGCCCCACGATGTGCGCGAGCACGTTGAGCCGCCCGCGGTGCGCCATGCCGATCACCAGGCGCCGGGCCCCGCTCGCGCCGGCGAGCTCGATCGTCTCGTCGAGCATCGGGACGAGCGCGTCGAGCCCCTCGATCGAGAAGCGCTTCTGGCCGAGGTACGCCTTGTGGAGGAAGCGCTCGAGCGTCTCCACGGCCGTGAGGCGGGAGAGCAGCTTCTTCTTTTCCTCCGCCGAGAGCGGCTTGCGGTGCTGCCCGGACTCGATCACCTGGCGCAGCCACAGACGCTCCTGGTGGCTCCCGATGTGCTCCACCTCGTACGCGATGGTGCCGCAGTAGGTCTTCTGGAGCTCCGGATACGCCTCGGCGAGCGTGCGGCCCCTCACGTAGATCCGCAGCAGTTCGGCGGGAATGCGGGCCATGATCTCGGGCGAGAGCCCCAGCGGGCCGGGGTCGAGCGCCGGGTCGCCGGGCGGGTCCGAGCCGAGCGGGTCGAGCCGCGCCGCCATGTGACCGAAGTGGCGGAACGCCTTGACGAGCGACATGGCCGCAGCGATGTGCTTCAGGTCGTCGGGATGCGAGATGCGGGATGGGGGATGCGTCGGCTCCGCGACGACCACGCTTCCCGCATCCCGCATCCCGCCTCCCGAAACGCCCAGGCTCTCAAACACCGTTTCGTAAAAGTCCTCGTCGCCCTGTAGCAGGCTTTCGAGCCGACGGAGGAAGAGTCCCGACTCCGCGCCCTGGATGACGCGGTGGTCGTAGGTGCTCGTGATCGTCATGACCTTCGGGGGCTCCCCTCCCTGGCGGATCGCCCCCGTCGCGATGATCGAGCCCTGGCCCTTCATGAGGCGCGGCACCGAGGCGACGGTCCCGATCGTGCCGGGATTGGTCAAAGTGATCGTGGCACCCGCGAAGTCGTCGGGGAGCAGTCGGTTGGTGCGGGCCTTTTCGACGAGCGTCTCGTAGCTCGCGTGGAAGGCGGCGAAGTCCATGCCCTCGGCGTGCTTGATCACGGGCACGACGAGCGTGCGGGTCCCGTCCTTCTTCTCCACGTCTACGGCAAGCCCGAGGCTCACGCCGTGCGGGTCGAAGCGGTGCGGCTTGCCGTCGACCTCCTGGAAGGCATGGGTCATCACCGGGAACCGCTTCGCCGCCTGGACGATCGCGAACCCGATCAAGTGGGTGAAGGAGATCTTCTTCCCGCTCGCTGCGAGCTGCGCGTTCAGCTCCTTGCGTCGCGCGGCCACCACGTCCACCGGGACGTCGCGGAACGAGGTCGCGGTCGGGACGGACAGCGAGTCCGCCATGTTCTGGGCCAGACGGGCTGCCGGACCCGTGATCAGCGTCAGCCCACTCGGGAGAGGGGAGACGGGAGAGGTACTCTGCGGTGCAGCGGAGGGTACCGCTCCCTGCTCCCTGCTCCCTTGCAGGACTTCTGTACGGTCCGTCGGGATTACCGGAAGGTCCGCCAGCCGTCCGTTATCGAACAGCTGGCGCCATTCTTCGCCTACCGAGGCAGGATCGCGCAGGTACTGCTCATACATGACCTGCACGAAGGCGGCGTTGTGGGTACCGAAGACGAACTCGCTCACATCCTGCAATCTAACGTGTTGGGTAGTCCGTGAACGCTACGACGCGGCCGAGCGTTCGCTACGGCGCCGGATCCTGCACTCCGATGTCCTGCACCACCTTCCACGACCCGTCGGCCTGTTTCCTCCAAACGGTGAGGTAACGCCCGCTGCGGACCACCGACTGCGATTTTTCGTCCCGGAAGCGCGCTTCGTAGCGCCCGACGGTGTAACCCAGGTCCCCGGCGGCGCCGACGTCGGCTTCCTGGGGCTGCCACGACAGCGTGAACGAGGTATCGGCGAAGGTCTTCGCCATCTGCTCTCGGATCGCCGCCGTACCGGTGACCGTCCCCGCCGCACGGATCATCGCGCCGTCCGCGGCGAAGAACTCCACCCAGCCGTCGACCCGGCGCTCGGCCGTGGCCCGGCTGAAGGCCCGGTCCGCGCCAAAGAGGGCGCCGCGCCCGGCGGCGACGTCGGCGGGGCGAGCACAGCCTGCCAGCAGGACGACGAGCAGCGCGGTCGAGGGGGTGGGCGCGCCGGCCATTTGGGCGACTAGCTCACCCGCCGCGTCTTTCTCCGCATGAAATCCATCAGGATGAACTGCCCCAGCGTCATCGTGTTCGTGAAGTACGCCTTGCCGCGGCAGATCGCGCTCACCTTCTTGACGAACTCGACCAGGCTGCGGTCCCGGGCCAGCATGAAGGTGTTGATCAGGATCCCGCTGCGGCGGCAGAGCGCGACCTCGCGGTACGTAGCTTGGAGGATCTGCGGGTCGAGCCCCATCGAGTTCACGTAGATCCGGCCGTCTGGGAGCGTGAGCGCCGACGGCTTCCCGTCGGTGATCATGATGATCTGCCGCATGTCCTTGCGCTGGGACAGGAGCATGCGGCGCGACAGCTTGAGGCCCTCCGCCGTGTTGGTGTGGTACGGCCCCACCTGGGCGCGCGCCAGCTGCGCGAGCGGGATCTCCTCGGCCGTGTCATGGAAGAGCACCACGCGCAGCGTGTCGCCCGGGAACTGTGTACGGATCAGGTGCGTCAGCGCGAGCGCCACCTTCTTCGCCGGCGTGAAGCGGTCCTCGCCGTACAAGATCATCGAGTGGGAGCAGTCGAGCATCAGGACCGTCGCCGATGACGACCGGTACTCAGCCTGGTGCACCATCAGGTCTTCGTACTCGAGATTGATCGGCACGCCCAGGCCCTCGCGCTCCAGCGCGTTCGTGAGCGTGGCATTGACGTCCAGGTTCAGCGTATCGCCGTACTCGTACGGCTTGCTCACCGCTTCGGCTTCGATGCCGGTGGCGAGGTGCTCGGTCTCGTGCGCGCCGAAGCTCGACTTCCCGATGCTCCCGAGCAGATACTTGAGCGTGCGGTAGCCCAGGAAATCGATGCCCTTCTCGGTCAGCTCGAACTTGATCGGCTTGCCCGGGGGCCCCATCGACCCGCCGCCGCTGGTGTCGTGGAACGGCTGGTCCTCCGAGAGCTTCAGGTACCCCTCGCGCACCAGGCGCTCGACCACCTTCTGGAGGAACTGGTCGCGCGCCTCCGCGTCGGACATCAGCTTCTGGAGGTCCTCGTCGGAGAGCAGCCCGCGGCGCATGATCGCGTCGAGGATCGCGTCGTGAAGGGCCTGCAGCTCGTCGTCGAGCATCTCGCCCGGCTCGAGGCCGAAGCCGCTCTGCAGGAAGTAGTCCGCCAACTCGTCAACCAGCTCCCCCAGGTTCAGGTCCTCCCAGA
>DASUAL010000071.1:0-20480 GCA_035763805.1 Gemmatimonadales bacterium | reverse complement strand
TGTCCCAGAGAACCGAGTGGCGCGCGCTGAGTTGGCCGACCGCGATGTCGCAATCGCCCGAGATGCCGACGACCTGGCCCCTCTCGTTGATCGCGGTGGCGGCGGACGTCGAGTCGCCGGGCAGCGGGGGGAGCTGCTGCATCAGGCCCTTCTTCGGCTCCCACAGGACCGCGCGGAACTGGAGGACCTGGGGCTCGTTGCAGGTCGGGTCCACAACCCGCGTCTCGGCCCACCCTACCACCTGGCCCCGGCTGTTGACACCGGTGGCGAAGCTCTGGTCGCCCCCAAGCGTCGGCATCGCCCTCATCACGCCGTCCTCCCAGACGAAGCCGCGACAGATGTTGCCGGTGACGCTCGGGAAGAACGCCGTGCAGCTCCATTCCTCGTGCAGCGTGTCGAGCTGGGCGGTTTCGGCGATGCCGACGATCATCCCCCCGTTGTTCAGGCCGGGCCACTGCACGCTGCTGTTCGGCCCGCCCAGCGTGCCGAGGGTGTCGAGCGATCGATCGCGCCACAGGGCCGCTACCCTGGTCGCGTTACCGGGCCGGTTGACGAAGCCGGCCACCCACCCCTGGTTATTGATCCCGGTGGGCCGGTTCAGCCGGCCGTCGAGCGTGCGGAGGTAAACGACGTCGTACCGCACGTTCGGCGAGAGGTGTACGCGCGCGTCCAGCGGTGGAGTGAGCGGTGGCTCGTTGCCACAGCCGGACAGGGCGGCGATCAGGATGGCGCACGAGATATGTCGCATGGAGTCCTCCAGTGTTGGAAACAGAATGCTCTTCGATTTTCCGACACTGTAGCGTGCAGCCCACCCGCGTGCGTGCCGCATCCGGACCTGGAATCCCCCGGGGACAGGAGATTCAAGGTCCGAATCCGGCCGGCCGAGCTCGCGATCCCGTGACCTGGGCGCGCGCTCCGACCACGTCGCGCCGGCGCAACTTGCGGGTCGCCGTCAGGGATGCATATTCGAGCCGAACTCAGATGCTATGAACCCCGAGGCGCGATGTGATGCGGTCGCCTATGCCTCGAGGGGAGCGAATCGCGAGACCGGCTGAGTGGGACACCTACACAGCCGGTCTTTCTTTTTTCGGACCCCCTGAAGGAGCTCGCCATGGACTTCATGCAAACCTGGTTCGGCTGGTCACGTCAGTCGCTCGCAGCACTCGTCCTGATCTCGGCGGTCGCAGGCTGCAGCCCGGCGAGGCGGCAGACCGGGAGCCCGCAGGGCGATGGAAAGGTCCCGATCACCACAGCGTCGAACGAGGCGAGGCAGGATTACCTGAAGGGACGGGACTTCGGCGAAAATCTCCGAGCCTACGATTCACAGCAGCTCCTAAAGAGCGCCGTCGGCAAGGATTCCACGTTCGCTTTGGCCTATTACAACCTGGCGCTGAGTGCACCGACCGCGAAGGATTTCTTCGACAACCTGAACAAGGCCGTCGCTCTGGCCGACAAGGTTTCCGAGGGCGAGCGGCTCATGATTCTGGGGCTGCAAGCCGGAGCCAATGCCGATCCCGCGAAACAGCGGGAATACTACGAGCAGCTGATCGCGAAGTACCCGCAGGATGAACGAGCCCACTTCCTGCTGGGCAACGCCTACTTCGGGCAGCAGGACTACGCAAAGACCGTCGAGCAGTACCAGAAGGCCATCGCCATCGCGCCGACGTACGCGCCCGTGTACAACCTGCTGGGGTACGCTCACCGGACCCTTGGGAATTACACCGAGGCGGAGCAGGCCTTCAAGAAGTACATCGAGCTGATTCCCGGGGATCCCAACCCCTACGACTCCTATGCCGAGCTGCTGATGAAGACGGGGCGGTTCGGGGAGTCGATCCAGATGTACCGCAAGGCGCTATCGGTCGATCCCCACTTTGTCTTCTCCCACGTCGGCATAGCGAACGACTTCGTGTATCTCGGCAAGCACGACTCGGCGAGAGCGGAGACGCAGAAGCTGCTGAAAGCGGCCCGAACCGATGGGGACAGGCGGGTCGCCATGTTCACCAACACCTTGATCTATGCGGCCCAGGGCAAGCTGGACCTGGCGCTCCAGGAGCTGGAGAAGCAATACGCCCTGGGAGAGCGGATCAACGACGCGGCCGCCATGGCGGGAGACGCGGTTTCGATGGGGGACGTCCTGCTCGAGGCGGGACGGCCCGACGCGGCTCTGCGGCGCTACGAGCAGGCGGTGAAACTGCTCGAGACTTCCAGCCTGTCCCAGGAGGTGAAGGACGACGCCAAACTCGTCCACCACTTCAACGTGGGACGCGTGGCCCTGCTCCGCAACGATCTGTCCACCGCCAAGGCGGAGGCCCGGGCTTTCATGCAGGGCGCCACGGCCAAGCGCAACGACGCCGAGGTCCGCCAGGCGCACCAACTGGCGGGGATGATCGCGCTGCAGGAGAGGGACTTCGAGACGGCGCTGGGAGAGCTGGCCCAGGCCAACCAGCAGGACGCCTACAACCTGTACCGGATGGGGCTGGCGTACCAAGGCAAGGGGGACAAGGCCAAGCAGCAAGAGATGTTCGACAAGGCGGCGAACCTCAACACGCTGCTGACCCTGAACAGCTCGTTCGTTCGAGCGAAAGCCGGCGCGATGCCTATTTCGGCATCCGCCTCAGCATCTCGTCGACGGTGAGCGTCTCCTTGACCGTGCTGAAGTGCCAGATGTGGCCGAACGGATCCTGGAAGGTCACGGTGCGCTCGCCGTAGAACTGGTCGGCCAGCGGCCGCAGTACCTTGGCGCCGGCGGCCTCGGCCCGCCGGGCGAACGCGTCCACGTCCGTGACGTAGACGCACACGCTCACCGGCGTTCCGCCGAGCTGCTGCGGGCCCTGCAAGCCGGTCCCCGGACCCTCGTCGGCCAGAAAGACCGGGGCGCCCTGGATCCGGATCTCCGCGTGACCGATCGTCCCGTCGGGGGCCGGAAAGCGCATCCGCTCCTCGGCTCCGAACGCCTTCTTGTAGAAGTCGAGGGCCTCCGTCGCCCCCCGAATCATGAGATAGGGGACGGCGGCCGCGGGATACGTGGGGTTCTTGCTCATCGTTCCTCCTGGTCTCCCTGCCCATCCGTGCAGCGCACCTTCACGAAAGCGCTCTAAAGCTACGTCGCGCCGGCGACCTGCGAGTACGACATTTCGAGTCTCGTGGACTTCACTCCCCTCCCCCAGCAATGCCTCGCGATCGAGGCCGCGCTGGGCCCGGTGCTCGTCGTCGCCGGGCCCGGCGCGGGCAAGACTTTCTGCCTCATCGGCCGGGTCAACCACTTGATCACGGCCCTCGGCTTCCAGCCGGCGCGGATCTGCGCCGTGACGTTCACCAACAAGGCCGCCGAGGAGATCGCGCTGCGCCTGGCGCGCACCATCGGACACCGCGCGGAGGAGGTGACGCGCGGCACGCTGCACGCGTTGTGCCTGGGCATCCTGCGCGAGCATGCCGAGGCCGCGGGGCTCGAGCAGGGCTTCGGCGTGGCCGATGAGGCATACCAGCTGATCGTGCTCGGCCGTCTGAAGGTCCACCCCAGGCGGCGGAGGGAGCTGCTCACGCTGTTCGGCCGGCGGCGTCTGCAGGGTTACCGCTTCGATGCGGAGCTCGAGGCGCTATACCAGGAGTACGCGGCCTACCTGGCGCGGCGCAAGATGCTCGACTTCGACGACCTCATCGCGAGGACGGCCGAGTTGTTCCGCCAGCGGCCCGACACCAGGGAGCGAGTCGCACGCAGGTGGGACCACCTGTTGGTGGACGAGTTCCAGGACCTGAACCCCGCTCAGTACGAAATCCTCAAGTATCTCGCCGCCCCGCATCGCAGCTTCTTCGCCGTGGGCGACGACGAGCAGTCGATCTTCTCCTGGACCGGCGCGGACCCCCGGGTGCTGGCGCGGTTCCGGGAGGACTTCGGGATCGCGCGGCCCGTCGTGCTGGACCGGAACTGCCGCTGCTCGCGCCGGATCTTCGCCGCCGCGCGCCGCGTGCTCGCCAGGAACCCCCAGCTGTTCGACAAGGAGTTGACGGCCGAGCGGGAGTCGGAGCACGATGTTGTGGCCTATGCGTTCCCGGACGAGGACGCCGAGGCGGCGTGGCTGCTCGGCGACCTCCGCGCCGACCGCGAGTCCTCCGGCCTCGCCTGGGGGGACTACGCCATCCTGTACCGCCAGCACCGCGTGGGGGAGCACCTCGAGAGTCGCCTGGTGCGCGCGGGACTTCCCTGCCGGCTGGCTCGGGGCCGCTCCATCGCCGAGGACGAAGTGGTGGGTTACGTGATCGCCGCGCTGCGCGTGATCCGGGACCCGGGCGATCCTCTGGCGCTCGAAGCGTTCGCCCAGCTCGTCTTCTCCGAGCACCTGCTGCAAGAGGTCCAGGGAGCGGCTGCCGCGGACGCGGGCGACTTCCTCGCCGTGGTGCGCAGCCTCGCGCGCCGCCGTCCCTCGAGCGACCCGGACACGCGGAAGCTGTGGCGGTTCGTCTACCAGGTGGAGAACCTCGCCGCGGTGGCGCGCGCGCACCACTCGCTCCCGGCGCTGGTGGAGGAGCTCCTGTCCCAGAGCATCGGCCCCTACCGCAACGCGCTGGAGGAGCGGCACGACGAGGTGACGGACCCTGCCGAGCTCCCGGAGGCCGTGCGGCTCGCGGCACGGCTCGAGGAGGCGATCGCGCTGGA
Source organism: Gemmatimonadales bacterium (assembly GCA_035763805.1). GTDB lineage: Bacteria > Gemmatimonadota > Gemmatimonadetes > Gemmatimonadales > GWC2-71-9 > DASUAL01. The sequence goes on along the minus strand of DASUAL010000071.1, from coordinate 15,826 downwards.
GCGGCCGATCGCGATCGAGCCGCAAAGCGGCCTAGAGCTCGCGTTGCGGGCGATGCTCGCGGCCGCGGGAGTGCGGCACCTCCCGTTCGCGGGGTTCGGCGGAGAGGCCGCGGGAAAACACGTCGTCCTCAGGGCAGAAGACGGAGGCGAGGCTGGGCTCGCGCTCACCCTGTTCAAGGCACTACAGCTGGTCCACGCCCGGGACCTCGGCACCGCGCTCCGGAGATACGTCACCTTCGACCTCGAGACCACGGAGCAGGACCCCGCGCTGTGCGAGGTGGTCGAGATCGGTGCCGCGAGGGTCGTGGACGGCGAGATCGTGGATCGGTTCCACACACTGGTGCGGCCGTCGCGCGCCGTCTCGCCCGGCGCTACGAAGACGCACGGCTACTCGGACGGCGATCTGCGGGACTCGCCGCGGTTCGCGGAGGTGTGGCCCGCGTTTCGGGCGTTCGTGGGCGATGACGTGGTGGTCGCCCACAACGGACTCCGGTTCGACGTACCCGTGTTGCGCCGGCTCGCCGCGGGAATGGCGGGCGTGGAGAGCCTGACCTTCTACGACACGCTGCCGCTCGCCCGGTCGTTGTCGCCCGGCAGCGCCAAGCTGGAGGACCTCGCGGTCCGGTACGGAATCGATGCGGGGCGCGCGCACCGCGCGCTGGACGATGCACTCACTCTCGCGCGCGTGTATCAGGAGCTCGAGCGAGAGCGGACCGTGCGCGGGCGGAAGGCCGTGCTGGTGAATCTGCTCGATTATTTGGGTTTGGCGCTGGCGCTGGAGACGCGGGGGCGGGCGAGCGGTGAAGCGGGGATGCTATTCGATCTGGCCCGGTACTACGCCCTCGGGCGCTATAGCCAGTGTCTCGAGTCGTACGCGAGCGACCGCGAGCGCACGCGCGCCGAGTCACCTCCGGTGGAAGAGGTCATCGCGCGGTTGGGCGGAAAGGCCCTCATGGCCCGGCTGCGCGCGCAGCCGGATCCCGAGCAGCGGCATCCGGCCGCCGTCGCGCGCCTGCGCGCCTTGATGGACGGTGATGCGGCGTCGAGCCTGGACGAGAGCGTGGCCCGCCTGCTCGAGCGTGTGGCCCTCTCGACTTCCGAAGGCGTCGCGGCCGACCCCGACCGGGTGAACCTCTTCACCCTGCACTCGACCAAGGGTCTCGAATTCTCGCGCGTGTACGTGGTGGGTGTAGAGGACTTCCAGCTTCCCGGCTACCACGCCGTGCGGGATGATCGGGAGGACGAGATCCAGGAGGCGCGCCGGCTGCTGTACGTCGGGATGACGCGGGCGCGAGACCGGCTGATTCTCACCCGCGTGGCCCGGCGCTTCGGCCTGGATGCCGGCGGGAGCATGCTGCTCGAGGAGATGGGGCTCGAGGCGACGAGATCGGAGGGTGGGTGAGCCGTTGGCGGTTGGCCATCGGCCGTCAGCCAAGGCGGCGGTGCTGCCGGTCCGCGTGGTGGGGCCCATCTAGCCGTCAGCTGTCAGCCATCAGCTCTTGGCCATCAGCCGCGTGCCATCCGGCCGGGTACTCGCCGCAGATCATGCGGTTGAAGAGGGGGGCGCCTCCCTATTGCGGTCGGATCGCGATGGGGACGATCGTGGTGCCCCAGTGCAGCCGCAGCACGGTCGAGTCGGGGGCGACGACCGGGAAGTAGAAGGCGAGCACTTCCATGTGAGCCCCCTGCTCCGGGGCGACGCTGATCCGCCGCGCGTCGAGCGTTGCTCCGGGATACGGCGTGTGCCATACATCCACGGCGCGGCTCAAGATCAGCGTCCAGGGCTTGGGCGGCTCCTCGGGGATCGCCCAGAGGGTGTAGCGGCCCGCCGCGATGGCGTGACCCGCGACGGTGACGTCGCGGCTGAAGGTGATGCTAGTGGCCGAATCCGCGCCCGGGTTCCAGGCGTGCCCCCAGCGGACGACGTCGCCGAACAGTTGCCGCGAGCGCCCGGAGAGGCAGCATGGGCCGTGTAGCATAGGGTCGGCGGGGGATGCGAAGCAAGCCCTCATTTGCGCCGCGCGCGCTCCCCGGGCCAGATTCGTAACCGGGAGGGTCGCGCATGCTCGTCTATCTGAACGGTGCTTACCTCGAGAGTGCTGACGCCCGAATATCGCTGGACGACCGTGGCTTTCTGTTCGGGGACGGCGTGTATGAGGTCACGCGCGCGCTGGGAGGGCGGTTGTTCGCGGGCGACCGCCATCTGCGGCGACTCGAGCGCGGCATGCGGGAGCTCGAGCTGCGCTGGCCCGATGGACTCGACGCGGCGGGACTGCGCGCCGTGAGCGAGCGGCTGCTCCACGAGAACGGACTGGCGGAGGGCGAGGCGACGGTGTACGCGCAGATCACGCGGGGCGCGGCGCCGCGGACCCACGCGTTTCCCCCTCCCGGCACCCCACCTACCGTGTACGTCGCGGCGGGCCGGTTCAAGCCAATCGACGAGCTGCGCGGCCGGGGCGCGGCGGCGATCACCATCGAGGACATCCGCTGGGGGCGCTGCGACTTGAAGACCATCCAGCTCTTGCCCAACGTGCTCGCCAGGCAGCGGGCCGCCCGCGCGGACGCCTTCGACGCCGTCCAGGTACGCGATGGCGTCGTGACGGAGGGCGCGAGCACGAATCTCTTTGCGGTGCTCGATGGAGTCGTGCGGACGCACCCCGCCGACCGGCGCATCCTGGCCGGGGTGACGCGGGAGATCGTGCTCGAGCTCGCGCGCGAGCTGGGGCTGTCAGCGCGGGAGGAGGCGATCGCGGTTGCGGAGTTGTCACGAGGCTCGGAGGTGTTTCTGACGGGCACCACGACCGACGTCATGCCGGTGGCGCGGCTCGATGGACGGCCGGTGGGAGCTGGGCGACCGGGTCCTGTGGCGCGGCAGCTCCATGCGAAACTGCGGGGCCGGATGGAGCAAGGCGCGCAGGTCAGCGCGATTCGCTGACACTCGGGATCGCATGACACGGCTGGCGCGGCGGCTCCTTGCAATCGCCGGCCTGGCCGCCTGTAGCGCGTCCCGGGAGAGTCCGAGCGGGTCGCCGCCGGCACCCGCGCCCCCGCCCGCGTCGTCCCCTTCCCTCGAGCAGCTGCTGCGACGTAACCTGGCGGCACATCATGCGATGCCGTGGTCGGCGAGGCGGCGGCTCTGGTGGAGCGATTTCCAGGCCGCCCCGCCGCGGGGCGGAGAGGAGTCGGCGCGGAAGGACAGCGTGCAGAGCCGGCGCACGCTGGGGCACGAGCAGACCCACTGCGACATCGCCGAGGTGTACGTGCGGCGCATGAGCCGGCATTTCCGGGCGATCAGGCGGAGGGCGGACGGGCCATAGCCGAGGGCCGCACCGCAGCCGCCCGGATTCAGACAGCGGGCAAGTCGCGCGTCGTCTTCGACGGGGAGCGCCGAACGCAGCTGCCCGGCCGACAGCGCCGCATCGAGGGCGCCACCGCCACGAGCGACGCCGCCGTGGACGAGGCGTACGACGGGTCCGGGCACACCTACGATCTCTACCACCAGGTCTACAGCCGGAACTCGCTCGACGGCAACGGGATGCGGCTCGACTCCACGGTCCACTACGGCCAGAGCTACGACAACGCGTTCTGGAACGGCCAACAGATGGTGTACGGGACCGCCGGGCAAGGAGGGTTGTGCCGTCGCGCTCGCCACCATCGGACTGGCCCACTAAGCTGGGCGGAGGCGTCGGGACGAAGGATGTCGCGTTTCCGCCCCATCGTGCCGCAAAATCAGCCTAGCCGACGCGGATGAAGAACTCTACGTTGCGCGGCGATGCCGGGACCGGAGTCTGGGGTGGTGGGGTCGCAGGAGCGCCGGCGCGAGGTGCTGCGCCAGGCGAGCGTCGCGGTGCAGGGACGGGTGGTCACTGTCTGGGAGGTCTCGAAGGGGGCTGAGGTGATCCCGCTGCTCACCAGTGTGCCCGATCCCCCCTACCAGGCGGCGATCCTGGATGTGGACGCGACGCTCGGGCGCTGGGGCGCGCCGATCATTCAAGGGAGCCGCTGGGTGGGCTGTCGGCTCGACGACCGCTGGTGCGTGGCGCCCGTACGGACCGAGCCCCCGGCACCGCCGCCGGATGGGGTCGAGCGGCGAAGCCGTGAGCGCATTACCCTCGAGCTCGCCGGTCTCTGCCTCGGGCTGCTCGACGCCGGGCCGGGAGCAGCCCACCGACGGCTGCCCCCCACGGAAGCGCTGTGGGAACTCGCCCGCCAGCCCAGCGTCATCGCCCACGAGGTGGGGAACCCGCTCGCTGCCGCCCTGGGCAACCTCGATCTGAGCACCGAGACGCTGCGCTCGGTCGAATCGCTGGAGCCGGCCGTGCGGGCAGAGCTGCTGCACGATCTAGCCAATGTGGCTGCGGGCATCGAGCAGGCATCCGACTACCTCCGTGCGATTCAGGAGCGGCCCCCCAGCGCGGCGGGTCGGCTCTCGCGGTTCGACGCCGTGCCGGTCATCCGTTCCGCAGTCACGCTGGAACGTCCGCTCGCCCGGAAGCGAGGGGTGGAGATCGAGTGGCAGAAAGCGGTGGGCTCGATCTACCTCTTCGGGGACCAGGGCGCCCTGTATCAGGTGGCCACGAACTTGATCCTGAACGCGATTGAAGCGACGCAAGGATCGCGAGGGCGCGTGACCGTGAGCATCGAAGCGGCAAAGGACACGCTCCGCCTGACCGTACGGGACCAAGGGAGAGGCATCCCGCCGGAGCACCTCGAACGCGTGTTCGAGGCGAAGTTTACGACCAAACCCTCCGGGGGAACCCACGGCATGGGGCTCACGGTCGTGCGTGAGCTGACACAAAACATGTTCGGTGGGACCGTGCAGGTAGAATCCGTCGTCGGTCGGGGGACTACTTTCACCGTGATGCTCCCGATTCCGCTCCAACGGAGGAGCTAGGCCCGGCCACTGTCACGGTTGCGGCCGCCCGCGCGCCGCGTAGGTTCGTGCAGGATGGAAAGGCGGCTCCCATGGTCGTGCCGCTCCTCGCATTGCTGTTGCAGACTCCACCGAGGACGCCGGTGCACGTGTGGCTCGACTCGGCGAGCCCGGTCGCGCGCGGCTCCGCCGTTCGGGTGTACGTCCAGGTGGTCGCCGACGGCAACCTCATCGTGCTGCGGCGGCGCACCGACGGTCGCATCAGCGTCCTCTTCCCCAGCAGTCCCGCGGCCGCACCCTTGGTCCGGGCGGGAACGTACGAGATCCGCGGGCCCGGCGATCGGCCGGCATTCGTCGTCACCGAGTCGGACGGACAGGGCATGATCCTGGCCGCGCTGGCAGCCGATCCCATGCGGTTCAACGAGTTCGTGCGCGAGGCGGATTGGAGCTCCGATGCGCTGGTCCCTTCCTGGGGAGGCGCGGATGCCGAAGGTGCGCTCACCGACATCGTGCAGCGCATGCTCGGCAACGGGACGTTCAACTATGACTTCGTGACGTACACGGTCGCTCCCGCCGTGTACACCTACCCGGAGCCGATACCCGGCAACACGCCGTATACCACATGCGCGGGGTGCACGATCATCGGAACTGAGGTGGTCGTCGCTGCGCCGTTCCTCGGTTGTGACGACTTCTTCGGGGTCTGCTTTGGCTTCCCTCACTTCCAGCGCGGACGGGAGCGGCGGCGGCCCGTGGAGGATCGCCCGGCCAGGGTCCTCGCGCTCGACGTGCGCCCGCGCACCGGTCCCGCGGCGGTGGCGCGGAGTCGGCAGGTCTCGATCCCTCACCGCGATCGATCGACCCCGGTGATCAAACCGCGGCGCCGGCTGCCGGATGCCGCGAGCACCTCCCCGACACCGCAGGCGCGTGGCATTCCCGTGCTCGGGGAGCGCCCGCCCGCGCGACATGCCGGGGGAACGATCGTAACGCGGCGTCGGGTTGCACCCTCGATGCCGCTGGCGGCCGGCGGCTCGGGCACGACGGCTCCGCTGCGCCACGTGCGATTCACGCGGCTCTCCAACCCGAGCACCGGTGATCACGTGGCTCGAGGCGGCGTCGTCGCCGTGTCCCGCGGCGCCGTCGTGCCCGCCGGGGGAGCGAGCTTGCCTGCGGCGGCTCGTTCAGGGACCAGAACCCGCGTGGGTGGACTGGCGACGCCGCGGGCGAACGTTCCCGCAACTGCATCCGACGCGGGCGCCGTGAGGGCCCCGCGCGCGCCCGTCACCGCTGGTGCGCGCGCGAGGACGGAGGGAACCCATGGCCTCGCGCTCCCGCGTGCACGGTGGCGCGCGACTGGCGGACGGGCCGGCGTGGCGCGTGCCGGCGTAGCGCGCCACTAGGCGCGTCCCTTGTAGGCCGCAGCCGGGCTACCGCCTAACTAACCCAGCCACGAACACGTCGCTCTGCCGGTCCTCCACCGCGAAGTAGAACCGCTTTCCCTCCGTCGCAAAGTCCTTCCGGCCCGACTGCAACGTGGGATCGTCGAACCGTACCAGCAGGCGCGGCTGCCCGCCGGTTGCCCTGACGCTCCAAAACGAGGCCCGCCCCCGCGCATCGTGGGCTTTGAAGTACAACGTGGCGCCGTCGGGGCTCCAGCGCGCGCGGTCCGCAGGCGGCAGGCCCTTCCCGGGCGTGTACAGCAGTCTGGGGGTCCCTCCGACGGCGGGCACCACCGCGAGGGGGCCCGCGTCAGCGTCGGTCGCGGACTTCACGTAGGAGAGAAACCGACCGTCAGGAGACCACTCGGCGTCGTATGCCGAGTCGGCCAGCGGGACGGGCGGGGACCAGCGTCCGTCCGGCCCGCGACGCGTGACGAACAGATGAAACGGGCGCGTCTGATCGTAGAACGCGAGCGCTCCTCCGTCTGGCGACCAGACGGGATAGCTCTCCTGCGCCGGTGTGTCGGTGACGCGCTCGATCGGCCCCCCGTCGAGCGGTTTGACTTCGATGTCACGTGTCCCACCACGCCACGAGTGATAAGCGACGGCGCGTCCATTCGGCGCGAGATCGGGCGCGAACTCGTCGGCCGGATCGCTGGTGAGCTGTTCCGGCTGTCCCCCGGCGATGGACACACGGTAAATGTCGGCGTTGCCGCGAAGATCGGAGTCGTACACCAGCCAGCGGCCGTCGCGGCTGACGCTCATCGCCTCGATCACCTGGTTGCCGATCGTGATCGGAATCGCCCCGGCCGTCGTAACGGGGCCGCTCGCCGGGATGGGAATCGACCAGATGTTGGCCCGGGCCGCGTAGACCGCGTACGCGAGTCGCCGGTCGTCGGCCGACAGGGAGATCGAGATGGCGCCGAGTCCGGTCGAGAGGCGGGCGGGCTCGCCGCGCGGTCGCCCCGACGCCGACAAGGTCACGCCATACATGTCGCGCGGGCCGTCGCGGTTGGAAAGGAACAGGAGCCGGAGACCGTTCGCCGCGAACACCGGGCTCTGATTGAACGCGCGCGGCTCGGCGACGCGCACAGGAGCGCCGCCACCGGCCGGAAACAGCAGAATGGCGCTCGGCGCGATGTTGCCGAACGTGGTGCCGGGACGGACCGATTCGTCGTTCAGCGACACGCAGGCGATCCACTTCCCGTGGGGCGCCCACGTGCACGAGTGCAGGTTGGAGCCCGTGGCGACGAACCGGGTCGCGCCGCCCTCCACGGGCACGACGAGCAGCGAATCGGAGCGCACGAACGCGATTTCGCGTGCATCCGGCGACCACGCGGCCGAAATGACGCCGGCGGCACCCGGAGGCACCACGGGCCGTGACGAGCCGCCGAGGGCCGGCACGATGGAGGCTCCGCCCCGCGTGAGGAACAACAGCCTGGTGCCGTCCGGCGACCAGCGAGGGTGAGTCTCGACCGCGGTAGTATCGTCGGACAGCGGAAGCGTCCGGCCACCCGCGCCGCCGCCGACCGGCCGGATGTAGATCCGCATCCGCGTCGCCGTCCCGGCGGCGTACGCCACGAGCCGTCCGTCGGGCGAGAGCGCGGGCTGGATCTCGAGACCCGGATCCGCGGTGAGCTGCTCGGAGCGGCCGATGGCGAGGCCGGGCGCGGGGTTGCGCAGCAAGCGGTAGGCACCAAGCGCCACGCCCGCTGCGAAGATCGCGAGCGCCGTCCCCAGCGCGAGCTCGCGCCGCCGCGAGGGCGCGGCCGGCGCCGGTGCCGGCCGCTGCAAGCTTGCCGAGAACTCCGCGGCGCTGTGAAAGCGGTCCGCCGGAGTCCTTTCCAAGGCTCGGGCGACGGCGGCGTCCACGCTGGGTGGGACCGTGTCGCGCAGCATGCGTAACCGGGGCGGACGCTCGGTGAGCAGCTTGGCCACTATGGCCTGAGCCGTGGGCGCCGCGTGCGGGGGATGGCCCGCGAGCATCTCGTACAGCACGGTCCCCAGGGAATACACGTCGCTGCGCGCATCGAGCTGGCGCTCACCGGTCGCCTGCTCGGGGCTCATGTATTGCGGCGTGCCGACGCTCTGGCCAGTCTCGGTCAGCCGGTTGCCGCTCGCCTGCTTCAGCGCAAGCGCGATGCCGAAGTCCGAGAGCATCGCCTCACCCTCATGCAGCAAGATGTTCTCGGGTTTGATATCTCGATGGATCACGCCGTGGTGGTGGGCGTACTCGAGCGCGCCGGCGATCTGCCGACTGATGGCGAGCGCCTCGTCGATTCCGAGCTGCTTCTCCCGGCGCAGGCGGTCCCGCAACGACTCGCCACGGATGTAGGGCTGGGCATACCACAGGAATCCGTCCGACTCGCCGGAGTCGATGAGCGTGAGGATATGGGGGTGATCAAGGCGGGCGGTGACCTTGATCTCGTTCAGGAACCGATCGGCGCCGAGTTGCGCCGCCAGCTCTGGCCGGAGCACCTTGAGAGCGACCTCTCGGTCGTGCTTCAATTCTCTCGCGAGATAAACGGTGGCCATGCCACCCGTCCCCAGCTCGCGCTCGATGAGGTAGCGGTCCCTCAGGGCGGCGGAGATCTGGGCGAGGACATCGAGCATGATGGGCAAAGGTACGGCGCCCCCGCGGGTCGAGCGAGGAGGCGCCCAGGGGCCTTCGTGAACGCCGACTAGCCCGGCAGCGCTAGGTCCTTAGATTGATGAGGCTGGCGCACCTCAATCGACCGGCCGATGGTGCCCGCAACGGGCGGTTGTGGCATTAGAGCACTCGTCCCTAGCGCCGGAGGCACTCGATCCCCCTCGCCACCCCCGACCCGCTGGCGTGTGCGTAAGCTCCGCATCGGCGTCGTCGACCTCGTGACCAAGGGCCCCACGCGGGCCCTGTACGCGCGCGTCATGAACGCCAACCTCGCGAGCATCATGCCCCAGGTGATCGCCGTGTGGTGCGAGGCGGAAGGACACGAGGTCAGCTTCGTCTGCTACACCGGTTTCGAGGACCTCGTCCGCGAGCTGCCCGCCGACGTGGACCTCGTTTTCATCGGCGCGTTCACCGAAGCCGCCCTGCTCGCGTACGCGCTCAGCAATCTGTTCCGCTCGCGCGGCGCGGTCACGGTGCTCGGCGGCCCGCACGCCCGCTGCTATCCCGAGGACGCACGGCAGTATTTCGACTACGTGCTGGGATTCACCGACCGGACCGTCGTCCGGGACGTCCTGCAGGACTGCACGCCTCACCGGCCTCACGGCGAGCACCTCGCCGCCCCACGCCAGCCGCTCGCTCTCCCCGGCGTGCGCGAGCGCTGGAAGTTCATCGCGCCGACGATTGCCAAGGCGCCGCTCATCAAGATCGTGCCGATGCTCGGCAGCCTCGGCTGCCCCTACACGTGCAGCTTCTGCATCGACTCGGTGGTCCCCTACCAGCCGCTCGACCTGCGCGTGCTCCAGGACGACCTGCGGTTCCTGCGGCAGCAGCTGCGCCGGCCGCGCGTGGGCTGGCACGATCCGAACTTCGGGGTTCGCTTCGACGAGTTCCTGGACGCGATCGAAGCGGCGGCCCCGCCCGGGAGCATCGATTTCGTCGCCGAGAGCAGCCTGTCGCTGCTCTCCGAGCCGCACGTCGTGCGCCTCAAGCGCAACGGCTTCAAGGCGCTCCTGCCCGGCATCGAATCGTGGTTCGATCTCGGCAACAAGTCGAAGACCGGCAAGGTGGAAGGGCTCGACAAGGTCGCGCAGGTGTCCGAGCACGTCAACATGATCCTGCGCCACATCCCGTACGTGCAGACCAACTTCGTGCTCGGCCTCGACTCGGACCGCGGCCCCGAGCCCTTCGAGCTCACCAAGCGGTTCGTCGATCGCACGCCGGGCGCCTTCCCCGGCTACTCGCTGCTCTCCGCGTTCGGCCGGGCGGCGCCGCTCAACCTGCAATACCAGCGCGCCGACCGCGTGTTGCCGTTCCCGTTCCATTTCCTGGACAACAACCACGCGATGAACGTGAAGCCGCGGAACTACTCCTGGGAGGAGTTCTACGATCGCGTGATCGACCTGACCTGCTACACCTTCTCCTCCCGGACGATCGTGCGGCGCTTCCGCGCCACCACGGCCGCGATCCCGCGCTGGATGAACGTAGTGCGCGCCGTGTCGTCCGAGGGCTTCGGGCGCATCAAGTACCACAGCGAGGTGCGGCGGCGCCTCGACAGCGACCGGCAGCTGCGGCGCTACTTCGACCAGGAGACCACCGAGCTGCCGGCCTTCTACGTGGACCAGGTGCGGCGCGACCTGGGCCCGCTGTTGCAGTGGCTGCCGCCGGGGGCCCTCGCGCACGACCACCACGCGTACCTCAAGGCCGAAGCGGCGCAGCCCTCCCCCTCCTCCTCCCCAGGTCCCGCGGCCGCGCGCTAGGTCTTCGGGTCGAGCCGGAGGCCGCGCCGGTCTGAACCCAGCATGCAACCCCTGCGGCCTTCCCGCCCACTCAGGGTATCCGCCTTCGACAGGGAGCCCGACGATGCGCCTCCGCCCCCTTCTGCTCGCGCTTGCCAGCCTTTCTGCGACCGTTCCCGCCGCTGCCCAGGGTTACGGCGGCGGCCAATCCGGTCCGCGCCCCCTGCTCGCGCGCGAGCGTGAGATCGTGCTCGCCCGGAGCGCCGCGCCGGCCGCCGTCTCCGACTCGGCCACCGTCTACGCGTTGACCGCCACCGGGTACGAGATCGCGGTGCGGGGGACCAACGGCGCCGCGTGTTACGTGTCGCGGGACTGGATCGAGTCGCTGGAGCCGCATTGCTTCGACGCCGAGGGAGCCGCGACCATCATGCGGATGCACATCCGGCGCGTGGAGCTGTTGCATCAAGGCAAGACCCTTGCGGTGGCCGACCGGGAGGTGGCCGACGGCCTCGCGTCCGGTGTGTTCCGGCTGCCGCGCCGGCCCGCCGTGTCGTACATGCTGTCCGCCGCGCAACAGCTGATGAGCGACGACGGGCGCAAGGTGGGCGCCTGGAAGCCGCACCTCATGATCTACTATCCGTACCTCACCAGCGTCGACGTCGGGCTGACCGGCACGGAGGCCCAGGGCTTGGTCGTGGTGGACTCGGGGAAACCGACGGCGAACCTGATGGTCGTCGTTCCGGACTTCGTCCAGCCACGCTCCGCGCCGGCCGCCCAGCGTTGACCGGCCCCGACGACCGCGCGCTCGTCGCCGCCGTCAGGGACCACGGCGACGAGCGGGCCTTCACGACCCTCTATCGCCGGCATACCCCGGCGTTGTATGCCCTGGCGCTCCGGCTGACTGGAGCGGTCGAGGTCGATGCGCAGGAAGTGGTGCACGACGCCTGGGTCCGAGCGGTCGAGCGCCTCGCCCAATTCGAGTGGCGGGCCGCGCTCCGCACGTGGCTGTGCGGCATCATGATCCGGCGTTGGCGCGAGCTGCTGCGCGAGCGAGGCCGCCGTGACGTCGTGCCGCTCGAGGAATCGCCACTCCCGGTCGAGGACCAGGCGCTGCGAGGCACGTTCGACCGGCTCGAGCTGGAGCGCGCCGTTGCGGACCTGCCACCGGGCTATCGCGAGGTGTTCGTGCTGCACGACATCGAGGGCTATACCCACGACGAGATCGGCGCCTTGCTCGGCATCCAGGCGGGCACATCCAAGAGCCAGCTGGCGCACGCGCGGCGGGCGCTGCGCCGGATGCTCGACGCACCGGAAGGAGCGTGATTCGTGGCACCGATGGACAGCAACGATCCGCTGAAGGCGCTGGACCGGGAGATCGAGCCCCCTGCGTTGCTCGAGGCGCGCGTGCTGCGGACGCTGCGGGAGCGCGGCCTGCTGAGGCGCCGCGGCCCTGCTGCTTCGTGGCGCGCCGTAGCGAGCGTGGCCGCAGCCGTGACCCTGTTCGCCGCCGGTTACTTCGTGGGCCGCGGGCCCGATAGGGCCGATGGCCCGGCGGCCGAGGGTCGCCGGTACGTTCTGCTGCTCTACGAGGATGCGACCTTCGACCGGTCGCGGCCCGAAGCCGAGCTGGTCGCCGAGTACAGTGCCTGGGGGGCCGCGCTGGGCCGAGAGGGGCGTCTGGAGCTGGGCGAGAAGCTCGCGGATGCGGGGTTGGTCCTACGGACCGGACGGGATTCAGTCGTCGCCGAGGCGCGTGACGTCAGGGCGGACGCCGGCGCGCTCGCGGGCTTCTTCGTGATCCGCGCCGCGAGCGACGCCGAGGCGGTGACGATTGCGAAGACCTGCCCGCATCTCAAGTACGGGGGACGGATCGGGCTGCGAGCCATCGTGGAAACGGGGTAGAGGCGCCGCTGCGCTGACGAGCGCCTCGAGCGAGCCACGCGATCTTCCACTCGTCGCCGATCTGGAGCAGCCACAGCTCGTCGGTCGAGGCCGCGCTGCTGCACTGCGTCACGAAGACCCGGGCCCAGCGACCCACGACCACGATCGTCATGCGGGAGGCCCGCCCGCCGTCGGCGGAGGCGCAGGGTCCCTCGTCGCGCGGTGGGGCCGCTCGTGTCCAAGCGGGCTCGGACGTCGGCGCCGGCCAGCGTGCCGTGATCTTTCCCGACGAGAAGTGGCTCAGGACATCGGGCCAGCGATCGGCGCGGTCGTCACGGTAGAAGGCGAGGATTCGGGCGCGGATCGCCTCGTCAGGCGACCGCGCTTGGGCCGGCGCCTGCAGCGCTCCCATCAGGGCAGGCCCGACGAGCACCAGCGCATGCCATCGATGGGACATCGATGCCGTCCTTGCGAGTTGGCTGGCATCACGTTACGGAGATGCTACTCTGTCTCGCTATCCGATTCTGGCACGCAAATTCAATCAAGGAGAAATGTCTGACCTTCCCTACGGCGCTCCGTTCAACGTACCCCGTGTCCGCCCTCGGGCGACGTCCACGCGGGCTGCGATTGGTGGAAGAAGTCCAGCAGCTGCCGCTCAGTGAGCTCAGCGAGGGATGCGTCGGTGCTCCTTCAGTGAACTGCTCCTCAGGTTGTTGCGGACAAGAAAAGGAGGTCGGACTCGGCCGCCCCCCTTTCCCTGAACAGACCGGTCGGCCCTAGTTGCTTGCGGCGATCTTGTGGAAGGTCGAGTTCGCAACCTCGTAGGCCTCAACCTTCGGTGTTCCCTCAAGCACCTTCGCCAGGCTCGTCAGCACCTGCGGATAGATGTCGCGGCTATAGTTGTCCGCGTTCTCTTTCCGATCCCACAGACTGATCGCAACCGCTTCGGAGCGGTCCGGGGCGACGAACGAAATCTCGTCCCTGAAGCCACTCTGTTTCCGAAGCAGGGGCAGGACGTCCCTCTCGAGCGTCTGGGTAAACTCACCGGCCGTGTTGGCCTTCAGCTGCATGGACACATTGCGTGCGTACATATCGACTCCTTGGCTACTCCGACGTGAACCTACGTGACTACTACGCTTGCCTGTGCGTGTTACGCCGTCTCGCCGCTCAGTACATCCCGCCCATACCACCGCCGCCCGGCATCGGGGGCATCTTCTCCTTCTCCTTCTTCTCCGCCACCACGCACTCGGTGGTGAGGAGCAGTCCCGCGATGGACGCGGCGTTCTGCAGGGCCGTGCGGGTGACCTTGGTCGGGTCGATGACGCCGGCCGCGACCAGATCCTCGTACTCGTCGGTCTGGGCGTTGTAGCCGTAGTTGAGCTTGGCCGACTCCTTCACCTTCCCCACGACGATCGCGCCCTCGGCACCCGCGTTCTGAACGATGATCCGCATCGGCTCCTCGAGTGCGCGGCGGACGATCTCGATGCCGGTCTTCTCGTCATCATCGGCGCCCCTGACCTTCTCGAGGGGCTTCCGGCACCACAGCAGCGCGACACCGCCGCCCGGCACGATGCCCTCCTCGACCGCGGCGCGGGTCGCGTGCAGCGCGTCCTCGACCCGGGCCTTCTTCTCCTTCATCTCGATCTCGGTCGCCGCGCCGACACTGATCACCGCGACCCCGCCCGCGAGCTTCGCGAGCCGCTCCTGCAGCTTTTCCTTGTCGTAATCCGACGTGGACTTCTCGATCGTCGCCTTGATCTGGGCGATGCGGCCTTGGATGTCGGCCTGCTTGCCCTTGCCACCGATGATCGTGGTGTTGTCCTTGTCGATGACGATCCGCTTCGCGTGGCCGAGATCGTCGACCGGCGTGTTCTCGAGCTTCAAGCCCAGCTCCTCGGAAATCACCTTGCCGCCGGCGAGGATCGCGATATCGGTGAGCATCTCCTTGCGCCGGTCCCCGAAGCCTGGGGCTTTCACCGCGCACACCTTCAGCGTGCCGCGCAGCTTGTTGACCACCAGCGTGGCCAGCGCCTCGCCCTCCACGTCCTCGGCAACGACGAGCAGCGGCTTAGCCGCCTGCGCCACCTTCTCGAGGACCGGGAGCAGGTCCTTCATCGAGGAGATCTTCTTGTCGTGCACCAGGATGTACGCGTCCTCGAGCACGGCCTCCATCTTCTCCGGATCGGTGATGAAGTAGGGCGAGAGGTAGCCGCGGTCGAACTGCATCCCGTCCACGGTTTCGAGCGTGGTCTCGAGGCCCTTCGCCTCCTCGACCGTGATCACGCCGTCCTTGCCGACCTTGTCCATGGCGTCGGCGATCCTGTCGCCGATCTCCTTGTCACCATTAGCGGAGATGGTGCCGACCTGCGCGATCTCCTTCCGGCCCTTGGTGGGCGCGGAGATCCGCTTCAGCTCCTCCACCACCAAGTCGACCGCCTTGTCGATGCCGCGCTTCAGCGACATCGGGTTGGCGCCCGCGGTGACCGACTTCAGGCCCTCGCGGAAGATCGCCTGCGCCAGCACCGTCGCGGTGGTGGTGCCGTCCCCGGCGATATCGGAGGTCTTGGTCGCCACTTCCTTCACCATTTGGGCGCCCATGTTCTCGATCTCGTCTTCGAGCTCGATCTCCTTGGCGACGGTGACCCCGTCCTTGGTGATCGTGGGGTTCCCGAACTTCTTCTCGATGACGACGTTGCGGCCCTTGGGACCGAGGGTGACCTTCACCGCCTCGGCCAACTGGTCCACGCCCCGCTTGAGGCGCGAGCGGGCCTCGGTGTTGAATTCGAGGTACTTGGCAGGCATCTCTTCCTCCCCCGCTCAGCTGAGCTTGGCGATGACGTCGGATTCTTTGATCAGGATGATCTCTTCCTCGTCGAGCTCGACCTGCGAGCCGGTGTACTTCCCATACACGACCCGGTCCCCGACCTTCAGCTCCATCGGGATCCGCTGGCCCTTTTCCATGCGGCCGGGCCCGACCGCGATGACCTCACCCTGGATCGGCTTCTCCTTGGCCGTGTCTGGGATGTAGAGACCACCTTTCATCTCCTGGGTCTCCTCCATCGGCCGGATCGCCACCCGATCAGCGAGTGGGAAGACCTTCAGTTTCGTCTTCGTCGCAGTAGTCATGATGCTCCGCCTCTACCTGAAGTAGAACCGCGCAAGTGACTTAACAACCGATCGCGGTTAACTAGTAACAGTTGTCGATTGTGAGCGTATATTGGTGTACTTAACTTGTCAAGTGAATTAGCCA
>DASUAL010000070.1:0-2800 GCA_035763805.1 Gemmatimonadales bacterium | reverse complement strand
CGACCGGCGCGCTTCCTCGAGGTTCTGCCCCGCCAGCCAGCGCAGGCAGGCGCTCGCGTTGTTGACAACCGCGCCGAGCGGCTGGTTGATCTCGTGCGCGATCGAGGCCGTCAGCTCGCCCATGGTCGTCAGGCGTGCCACACGCGCGAGCTCGGCCTGCGTTTCGCGCAGCGCCTCCTCGGCCCGCTTGCGCTCGATGAACTGGCCGATCTGGCTGCCGATCGTCGCCATGATGTCGAGCAGGTCCTGGTCGGGCGGCCGGATCTCCTGGCTGAAGAACTCCATGATGCCGAGGACGTCGTCGCCCGACACGAGGGGAAAGGCAAAGGCCGCGTGCAACCCTTCGCGCTCGTCGAAGGGCGCGCACGGGAAGTTCACGTCATCGACGATGTCCGGAATGAAGGCGGGCGCACCGCTGGACCAGACACGACCCGGCAGCCCTCGTCCGCGGACGAACGTGGTGGCGCGGCTCGTCGCCGCAAAGAGCGGTGCGGCCACCGACGGCGTGTGCCAGGTCTCGACGCAGCGCAAGAGCGCGGCCTCGCGGTCCACGCTCCACATCCCACCCAGGTCCCAGCCCAAGCCCTGGCACACCGCCTGGAGGATTCTCGGCGTGGCCTCCGGCAGAGTGGCGGATTCCGCGAGGATCTGCGTCACCGCCTGTTGCACCACGAGGCGCTGCTCGGCGCGCTTGCGCTCCGTGATGTCCTGCACCGAGCCGAACACGCGACGGGGCCGGCCCGAGTCGTCTCGCGCCAGGTCGCCCTGGCCGTGGACGACCCGCTCGTCGCCGTTGGGACGGATCACGCGGTACTCGACGTCGTACCGGCCCGTCTCGAGGGCGACCGCCCACGCGGCCGCTCGAAGGTGGCGGTCGGCCGGGTGGACGAGCTTCTCGATATCCGAGAAACCCACGATGCGTTGCTGCGGTTCGAGCCCGTAGATTCGATAAGTTTCTTCGGACAACGTGTACTGATCGAGGGCGAGATCACGCTCCCAGTGGCCGACGTGCGAGATGCGCTGGGCCTCTTCTAGCTTGCGCTCACTTTCGCCAAGGGTGCGAAACGTCAACAAGCTGGTCAGAGCGTCCTCCAGCCGTCGACCGATCTCCTGGAAGAGCCGCTCTTCCCGTGCCGTCCAGATCCGCGGGTGTGAGCACTGGGTGAGGCCGAACGTGTATGGTTGAGCGCCTTTCGGGTAGAGGGCCATGACCATCCTGGACTGGATGCCCCAGCGCTCCAGCATTTCGGCCGACATTGGATGGGCCGTTCCCGCCCCGAATTGCACCGGACCATTCGCCGCCCTCACGGCTCGGACCGCCGCGATCATCTCCGGATCCACGGGCATCGTCCACTCCGCCCACGCTAGAACTGCCGGGACTTCCGCGCGAGTACGCAGCATCCCCCAGGACCACTCCGCGGCCACGGTCGTCTTCACCTGCTGCGACACGGCCTCCGGATCGGAGGGATAGACCAGCCACGACCGGTCGCAGTCGAAGATCGACAGCACGAGCTCGAGCACGTCGCTCATCATCTGCTCGATGTCATTCGTCCCCTGGATGGCTCGGTTCACCTGGTCCATGCTCTCCAGGAACCCGAGATGAGCCTGGCGCTCCTCCTCCGCGCGCGTGCGCTCGATCGCGATGCTCGCAAGATTGGTGATCTGTTCAATGATGCTTTGCTCCGGGGGCGTCGGGCTCCGCGGCTCGCGGAAGTAGATCGCAAAGGTGCCCAGCACCCGGGCATCTGAGGCGAAAACGGGCGTGGACCAGCACGCGCGGAGGCCGTGAGGCAAGGCCAGATCCCGATACGCCGCCCACAGCGGATCGTGAGCGATGTCGGTGACGGTGACCGCCTCCTTGCGGTACGCCGCCGTTCCGCACGATCCCGCGACCGGGCCGATGAGCGAGCCGTCGATGGCGGCCGTATAGCTCTTGGGAAGATTCGGCGCCGCGCCTTGACGCAGACGTTGACCGTCGGGATCGAGCAACAGGATGGAGGACAGCGACCCGTCCGAGAGCTCTTCCACGAGCCGGCACAGGGCGTCGAGGACGATCGCGAGAGACGTGCCCCGGGCGATCATTTGGAGCAGCCGCTTCTCGCCCGCGAGCAGGGCCTGGGCACGCTTGCGTTCGGCGCGCTCGCTGGCTTCCGCGACGGCGCGGCGCACTGACGGCACGATGTGCGAGAGGCGCTCCTTGAGGACGTAATCCGTGGCGCCGTTGCGGAGGACGTCCACGGCCACGTCCTCGCGCAGTGTCCCGGACACGAAGATGAACGGCAGCTCGGGATGCTTCTTGCGGGTGACGCTCAGGGCCGAGAGGCCGTCGAAGGACGCTAGGGTCAGATCGGCCAGGACGACATCGACCGCGCCCTCGTCGAGTCCGCGAACGAATGCCGCTTCGGTATCGACCCGGATCACGTGACAGACGACGCCCTCGCGCTGCAGCAGCTCCTCGACGAGCGCGGCGTCGAGCGGATCGTCCTCAAGATGCAGGATGCGCAGGGGAGGCGTCACGCCGGTGCCACTTCTTTCTTACGCTTCCCGGCGGCGGCTCGGCGATGAGATGCGTCCCGATGGCCGCTTCATCCGCTGAGCATAGCACCGCGTCGGGACCGAGGAGCCTCCGCGCCTCCTCGGGGTCGCGGTCGGCCAGGACTTCCATTGAGCCCTTGAGGTCGGCGAACAGCACCGTGACCTGCTTGCGTTCGCCTTCCAGCCCGCTCCTGGCGGTACGGATCTTCTCGGCAAGATACGTTGGAGTGTAGGCCAGCGCTGAACGCTCCGGGAGCACGGTGGC
>DASUAL010000069.1:0-80810 GCA_035763805.1 Gemmatimonadales bacterium | reverse complement strand
TTTCTACCGAAACGAGGCTTGCGCGGCCGCAGAGACATGCAGTATGTTGGCGGCGAACGGAGTCCAACCTCGGAGCGATCGCGGGGCGGGCTCCTTTTTTTTTTCGCCCGCGGGGAGGCGGGACCGATGGCCGGCACGGAGGAGCGGTTGCTGTCGCTGACGGAGGCGGCCGCTGCGTGCGACGTCTCGTGGTACGTGCTGCGGACGGCACTGCTGCGGACCGAGCTGCGCGCGCGGCGGGTCGGAGGCCGGTGGGTCGTGTCGCTCGCGGAGGTGCGCCGCTGGGCCGAGCAGGACCTCAAGGACGGTGTGGCAAAGCTCGCGACGCTGCACGGCGCGAGGGGCACACTTGGGGCACACTCGGCCGCCGGCGGGGACTGAGCGTGCGACGGCCGAGTGTGCAAGTTGTTGTGGCGGGAGCGTGTAGGAATCGAACCTACCGAGGCCCTTGCGAGCCCCAGCTGGTTTTGAAGACCAGTCGGACCACCAGACCCGATCCGCCCCCGCGCGCTTCGGGCAAGCTGGACAATGCCGATGCGTCAGGCAAGTCCCGCTCCTTGACCCCTGCTTGACGCAGCTGAGCCAGTGTACGGTCGCATCCCAGCGGAGGCGGGCCATGTTTCGCGCAATTCCACTTGTGGTGATTCTCCTAGTTGGGGCCACCCCTACGGCGGCACAGGAAGGGCCAGTCGTGCCGGTCGGAACTCGCGTACGGTTCACTCCCGCGCACTCGGCGCGAGACCGGGTCGTCGGAACGGTCACGGGCCAACGGGCGGACAGCTTGCTCGTGTGGACGGAACGCCGCGAAACCATCCCGGTCCCGCTCGCCGGCCTGGATCGCCTGGAGGTCAGCAACGGTGTGCATGGACACGCCCTGACGGGTCTGGGACTGGGCCTCCTGGTCGGGGCGGTTGCGGGTGGCACGATCGGCGCGGCCGTCGAACCCGACGAGCTACTCGGCCGGGGAGTCAACGTTCTGGCAGGGGTGGTGCTCGGCGTCGCGGGCGGCGGGCTGATAGGCGTCGCGGTCGGGGCGTCGATCCAGTCCGAACGCTGGCAGCCGCTCCCCGAGGGCGAGCGGACCGTCTCGTCCTTCTCCCCTAGTGGAGACAGGCTGGCTGTCGGTTTGTCGCTGCGGTTCTAGGCCACCCGTGCGATCGCGTCGATCTCCACCCGCACGCCCTTCGGCAAGCCGGCCGCCTGCACCGTCGAGCGCGCCGGCTTGTGAATGCCGAAGTGTTTCGCGTACACCTCGTTCATCGCCGGAAAGTCGGCCATGTCAGCGAGATAGACAGTCGTCTTCACGACCAGGCCGAGCCCCGAGCGCGCCCCCGCGAGCACCGCCGCCAGGTTCTTGAGTACCTGCTCGGTCTGCTCGGCGGTCGTTTTCCCCACGACCTCGCCCGTCTTGGGGTCCAGGGGGATCTGCCCCGCGGTGTAGACCGTCCCGTCCACGACCACCGCCTGGCTGTAGGGGCCGATCGCTTTCGGCGCCGCGTCGGTGGCCACGATGCCCAGGCCTTGTGCCTTCATCAGAACAGTCCCTCGATGGTTCCGTCGGGATGGACCCGGATCTTCTCGGCCGCGGGCGTCTTGGAGAGCCCGGGCATGGTCATGATGTCGCCCGCGAGCGGCACGACAAAGCCGGCGCCAGCCGACGGCAGGATGTCCCGCACCTGAAGCGTGAACCCGCTCGGCGCGCCGAGCTTCGCGGCGTCGTCAGTGAGGGAATATTGCGTCTTCGCCATGCACACGGGCGTGTCGCCCAGCCCCATCGCCGGCAGCTGCTCGAGCGCCCGCTCGGCCGCCGGCGAGAACGCCACGGCGCCGGCGCCGTAGATCTCCTTCGCGATCGTCTCGATTTTTTCCCGGATCGACCGCTTCTCGTCGTACAGCGGCTTGAACTTTGCCTGCTTCGCATCGAGCAGTTTCAGCACCGCCTCGGCGACCGCGATCCCGCCTTCCCCGCCCTTCTCCCACACCTCGCACAACTCGACCCCCACAGCCTCGGCGGCGCACTCGTCGCGCACGGCGTCGAGCTCGGCGTCGGTGTCGGTGACGAACCGGTTGAGCGCGACGACGACCGGGACGCCGAACTTCTTCACGTTCTTGATGTGGCGGCGCAGGTTCGCGGCACCCCGGTGCACGGCACCGGGGTCGGCCGCACCCAGCCGATCCTTTCTCACGCCGCCGTGCATTTTGAGCGCCCGCACCGTCGCGACGACGATCGCCGCCTCGGGGTTGAGCCCGGCCATCCGGCACTTGATGTCGAAGAACTTCTCGGCGCCCAAGTCCGCGCCGAATCCCGCTTCGGACAGCACCACGTCGCACAGCGCGAGCGCGAGCTTGGTGGATACGACCGAGTTGCAGCCGTGGGCGATGTTCCCGAACGGCCCGCAGTGGATGAAGGCCGGCCCGCCCTCGAGCGTCTGCACGAGGTTGGGGTTGATCGCGTCCTTCAGGAGCAGGGTCATCGCGCCCTGCGCCTTCAGGTCGCTCGCGCGAACCGGCTTCTTATCGTGCGTCAGCCCGACGACGATGCGTGAGAGCCGCTGCTCCAGATCTTCGAGCCCGGTGGCGAGCGCCATGATCGCCATGATCTCCGAGCCAGGAATTATGACGAACCGCTCCTCGCGCGTCGGACCGGCGTTCAGGCCGCCAAGCCCGATGATGATGCTCCGCAGAGCACGGTCGTTCATGTCGATGGTACGCGGCCACGTGATGCGTCGGGTGTCGAGACCGAGGGCGTTGCCGTGATGCAGGTGGGCGTCGAGCAGCGCCGACAGGAGGTTGTGCGCGCTCGCGATCGCGTGAAAGTCGCCCGTGAAGTGCAGGTTGATATCCTCCATCGGCACGACCTGGGCGTACCCGCCGCCCGCCGCCCCGCCCTTCACTCCGAAGACGGGCCCGAGCGACGGCTCGCGGATGCACAACGCCGCGTTTTTCCCGAGCCTCCGCAGAGCCTGCGTGACGCCCACAGTCACCGTGGACTTCCCCTCGCCGGCGGGCGTCGGGTTGATGCCCGTGACGAGGACCAGGTGACCCCTGGACTTGCGGCGGGCGAGCGCCCGGAGCCGGACCTTTGCTTTGTACTTCCCATAGAGCTCGACGTCTTCGTCGTCGAGGCCCAGCTCGGCCGCGATGTCGGCAACGGGGCGGAGCTTTGCCGCTTGCGCGATGGCGATGTCGGTAGGGACCTTGGCCGTCGTGGTCACGGATCCTCTCGTGCTAGAGCGTGGATGCGAGCCGTGGGCCGAACACGCGCCGGGCGTTTTCCGTCGTCTGTGGTCCCAGCGCCGCGAGCGCCTCCCCGCGCGCCTGGGCGAGTGCCTCGGCCACCTCGCGCACGAACGCCGGCTCGTTGCGCTTGCCTCGATGCGGCACCGGGGCGAGGTACGGCGCGTCCGTCTCGACGAGCAGGCGGTTGGACGGATAGACGGTTAGAGGCATTGGCGGTGCCCAATTCTTGAACGTGATCATTCCGGAGAAGGAAAAGTACGCGTCCGCCGCCATCCCTGCCTCGAACACTCTCGGCCCGGAGCTGAACGAGTGCAGCACCACTGGCATGCGCGCGCCGGTGAGCATGGCGACCACGTCGGCGTCCGCCTCGCGGGCGTGCACGACCACGGGCTTGCCGAGCTCCGCCGCGAGCGCGAGCTGGGCCTCGAAGGCGCGCCGCTGTGCGTCGCGCGGCGAATGGTCGTAATGGTAATCGAGCCCCGTCTCCCCCACAGCCACCACTTCGGGTAGGGCGAGCAAGGCCTTCAGGCGGGCGGCGGCCTCGGGCGACCAGCGCCTCGCCTCGTGGGGGTGCACGCCCGCCGTGGCCGAGAGGCCGGGCGCGACGCGCGCCAGCGCGACGGCGCGCTCGGATTCTTCCACGGTGCCGCCGATGACGACGACGTTACCGACACCCGCCCGCCGGGCCCGCTCCAGCACCGCCGCGCGGTCCGGGTCGAACGCCCCATCGCCGAGGTGGCAGTGGGCGTCGACCAGTGTCGTTCCAGCGTCCTGCGTCAACGGGTCTCAGCGAAGCCGAACGTCGAAGAGCTGGAACGGCGCCAGCACGTCAGACGGCCGCTTTAGCGGGGCCCGGCGGCGTCGGGGCCGAGGGCGGGGGAGTCGGGGATGCCTGCGCAGGGCGGTACGCCCGCACGCCGCGGGCGTCCTGCCCCGGCCAGCGCCGCTCGATCGCCAGCAGGATCGGCGACGCAACGTAGATCGACGAAAACGTCCCCACGACGATGCCGAAGCTCAGGATCAGCGCAAACGGCTTGATGACTTCGCCGGCCCAGAACGACAGCACGAGCGCCGTCGCGAACGTCGTGCCGCCCGTGAGCACCGTGCGCGGCAACGTCTCGTTGATCGACAGGTTCAAGACTTCAACGAGATTCTGACGTCGATACTTCCGGAGATTCTCGCGGACACGGTCGAAGATCACGATCGTGTCGTTCAGCGAGTATCCGAGGACGGTGAGCACAGCCGCGACCACGATGAGGCTGATCTCGAGGTGGAGGTACGTCATGAACGCGATGGTGGCGAGGATGTCGTGCGCGGTCGCCAGCACAGCCGCGAGCCCGAAGCGCCACTCGAACCGGAATGCGAGATAGATGAGGGTCACGACGAAACTCGCGAGGACCGCGATCAGCGCCTTGCCCTGGAGCTCGCGCCCCACCTTGGGTCCGACCGCCTCGGTCCGCACGACCGTGTACTCACCCGCGCCGAGGGCGTTGTCGAGCGCCCGGCGGACCGCAGCGGCTGTCTCCTGGGTGGCCGTCTCGTCGGCCGCCTGGTTGGGCGAGAGCCGGGCCCGCACCACGAACTCGCGATCCGACCCGAAGCTCTGAATCTCCGCGCTCAGGATCCCGGCCCCTCCGAGCGCCGAGCGGATGACGGCGGCGTCCGTCGGCCGAGCCGTTTCGACCTGGATCAGCGTCCCGCCCGTGAACTCGATGCTGTAGTTCAGGCCCCGGATCAGCAGGAGGGCGAGCCCCGGGAGGATAAAGGCTGCGGTGAGCGCGTAGGCCCACTTGCGCAGCCCGATGAAGTCGTAGTTGGCGTTCGCGAAGAGCCGGATCATCAGATGCTCACCGTGGTCATGGTCGGCCGGAGCTGCAGCCAGATGAGGAAGAGCGTGCGTGTCACGTAGACTGCCGTGATCATCGAGGCGCAGATTCCGATGATCAGGGTGATGGCGAAACCTTGGACCGGACCCGTGCCCACAACGTAGAGAATGAATGCCGTGAGCGCGGTCGTCACGTTGGAGTCGACGATCGCGCTCATGGCGTGCTTGAACCCCTCGTCCACGGCGAGCCGCACGGACTTGCCGGCGGCGAGCTCTTCGCGGATGCGCTCGAAGATCAGCACGTTCGCATCCACCGCCATCCCGATCGACAGCGCGAAGCCGGCGAGCCCCGGCAGGGTCAGCGTGAAGCCGAACCCGGCGAGGCCGGCCAGTGTGAAGACCATGTAGAGGGCGAGCGCAGCCACCGCGAGCGTGCCGGCGAAGCGGTAGTACGCGACCATCACGAGGACGACGAAGGTCACGGCGGCGGCCGAGGCGCGGATGCCGTCGGCGATCGAGTCCTTGCCGAGCGACGGCCCGATGGTGCGCTCCTCCACGATCGTCAGGGGTGCGGGGAGAGCGCCGGCGCGGAGCACCAGCGCCAGGTCCTGCGCCTCCTGCAGCGGCTTGTTGCCGAGCTCGATCTGCCCCTCCCGCCCGATCTGGCTCTTGATGATGGGAGGCTGGCCTTGCACGCGGCCGTCGAGGATGATGGCCATATAGTCGTTGACGTGTCGCCCGGTCTCGCGCTCGAAGCGGCGACCTCCGCTACGCGTCAGCGTGAAGCGCACGATCGACTGGTTGGTGAGTGGGTCGCGCGTGGCGCTCGCCTTCTCGAGCTCTTCACCGGTGATGATCGGCCGGTCCTCGACCGCGTAGAGCGGCCGGTACAAGCGGGCGCCGCGCGACTGGGGCTCGGTGCCCCACCTGAGCTCGATGCCCCGCGGGATGAGCCGCTGCACCTCCGGGCGCGCGAGCAAGCTTTCGATCACGGGCACGTGCTCTTCGGCAACGAGGTACTCGCCCGGGAGCGCGCCCTGGAAGAGTAGCGACGAGAGCGGACCCGGCGCGCTGAGATCGGCCGTGTCGGGCTCTGCCTTGCCCTTCTTGGCCTCCTTCGCCGTATCGGCGCCGAACAGCTCGGCGACGTTCGCCGCCCCACCCGCCTGCCCCGGCGCCTGCACGCCCGCCTGGCGCAGTGCCCGGTCGATCTGGGGGAGCGCATCGCGGAACCGGTTCTCCATGTCGGTGATGCGAAACTCGAGGAACGCGGTGCGCTGGATGATGCTCTTGGCTCGCGCCGGGTCTTTCTCCCCGGCGAGCTCGACGATCAACCGGCACCGTCCCACGATCTGCACGACCGGCTCGGTCGTGCCGAACTCGTCGATCCGGCTCCGCACCACCCGCTCGGCCCGCTGGATCGCGTCGGCGCAGTCGGGCACGGGGCCTTTCGTCTGGTCCACCTCGAGTGCCAGATGGATTCCGCCCTGGAGGTCGAGCCCGAGGTTGATGGGGACCCGGCGTACCGTCGTGTCCTTCATGCGCCCGGTGACGGCGTCCCGCACTCGCTGCGTGGTGTTCTTGGGAACGAGCAGCCAGCCGGACAGGAGCAGGAGCCCCGCGATCACGAGCAGTCGGTTACGAATCCCGCGCATACGAATCTCTATTCCTTGAGGACTTGGCGCGCCAGGACGGCGTCGCGCTCGATCTGGTCCACCAGCGCCTGGCGCGACGGGAACGCCTGCACGTCCCGCAACCGCCGCACCCACTCCACGCTCACCGTTTCGCCGTACAGCTCCCCCGCGAAATCGAACAGATGGATCTCGAGGGCCCGCGCCGTGATCCCGAACGTCGGCCGCGCCCCCTGGTTCATCATGCCGCCATGCGTGCGGCCGCGCCAGCCGACCCGGACGGCGTACACACCGTCGGGCGGCAGCAGCTTCCGCGGGTCGGGCGGCGCGAGGTTGATCGTCGGAATCCCGATCGTGCGGCCTCGCCCCGCGCCGCGCTCCACCATCCCCTGCAGGGCGTAGCGCCGACCGAGCCAGCGCTCCGCGGCCGCCAGATCGCCGTGCGCCACCGCCGTGCGGATCAGGGACGATGAGATTGGCTGCCCGTCGTCGCGGACGGGGTCCACGACGTGCACCGCGAAGCCGTCTTGCTGGGCGAGCCGCCGCACCAGCTCCACGTCCCCCGTGCGCCCGCGGCCGAACCCGTGGTCATACCCCAGAACGAGCTCTCGCATCGCGTACCGCGCGCGCAGGATCTGTCGGATGAACTCGTCCGGTTCGAGCCGCGCCAGCTCCGGCGTGAAGCGGAGCACCTCGATGCGGTCGACCCCGAGCCCTGCCAGCAGCTCGCGCTTCTCGTCGAGCAGGGTCAGCTGCCGCGGCGCGGCGGGCGCGTTCACGACCTCGAGCGGGTGCCGGTCGAACGTCACGATCAGGCTCCCCGACCCGCCGGCCCGTGCCCGCCGCACGATTTCCGCCACCACTGCCCGGTGCCCCCGATGCACGCCGTCGAAGGTGCCGACCGTCGCGACGGTGCCGGCGCTCATTCGTCCACCACCACGATCCGCGGCTTCAGCACGTCGCCGACCCGTTCGGCCACCGCGACGAGCTCGCCGTCGGCGAACAGGGCGACCGGACCGCCCTCCCCCTGCCCCGCGGGCAGCGGCCGGCCGTGCACCACAGCGGCGCGCTCCGCCTGCTCGAGGTCCAGTCGCGGCAGCCCGGCGACGAGAACCGCTGCCTCGCGCAGGTGACCGGGCGTCACGGTGTCGGGCCCGATCGCCTCCTCCAAGCGGAACGGCCCGACGCGCGTTCGCGTCAGCGCCGCGAGATGCGCGCCACAGCCGAGCTCCTCGCCCACGTCGCGCGCCAGGCTCCGCAGGTACGTCCCCCCGCTAACCACGGCCCGAAACCGCACGTCGGGGAGCGCCAGCTCCACGAGCTCGAGCTCGATCACCTCGACGCGCCGCGGTGCGAGCGCCACCGTCTCCCCCCGCCGGGCGCGGCGGTAGGCCCGCTCGCCCTCGACCTTCACGGCCGAGTAGGCGGGGGGCCGCTGCTCGTAGGCGCCGCGAAATCGCGCCAGCGCTGCTTCAACCCGGTCCCGGCCGAGGCCGCGCCAGGCGTCCGAGGTCGTGATCGCCTCGCCGGTGGGGTCGTCGGTCGTGGTCGTCGCTCCCAGGCGGATCACACCCTCGTACGACTTCCGCCACCCGGCGGCGAACGGCGCGAGCCGGGTCGCGCGCCCCACGACTGCCACCAACAGTCCCGCCGCGAAGGGGTCGAGCGTGCCGAGGTGGCCGACCCGTTCGGTCCCGAGGGCGCGGCGCACGCGATCCACCACGTCGTGCGAGGTGGGTCCCGCCGCCTTCGCGATCAGGGCCACGCCTGAAATCAGCCGGCGTCCTCCTTGAGCCGCTTCAAGACCTGGTCGATCCGCAGCGCGTGCTCCAGGCCGCGGTCCAGCTCGAAGCGGAGCTCCGGAGTGACCCGCAGGTGTAGCTCGCGCGCCAGCTGGGCGCGCAGGAACCGGGCGGCGCTTTCCAGCCCCTCGAGGCTCTTGGCTTTCTCGGCGTCGCTTCCCATCACGCTCACCCGGACCCGAGCGTGCGCGAGATCGGCGGACACCTCGACCGCCGTCACGGTGACGAAGCCGATTCGCGGGTCCCGGACGTTGCTCGTCAGGAACTCCGCCACCGTCTGGCGGATCACTTCGGCGACGCGCTCGGGTCGGTGGCTCGGTCGTCGCATCATGTCAGAGGAAGCTCGTGCTCGTGTCCACGATCCGTGCGCCCGCCGCTGCTTCCACGAGGCGGTCGGCCTCTTGGAGCACGCTCTCGGCGTGGCCCCGTTGGTTGGAGACCACGCAGACGGTCAACTCGGCGCGCTGCCACAGATCGTGATGGGCGGTCTCCGCAGCCGAGACGTTGAAGCGGTTGTGCAGCCGGTCCTTCAGGCTCTTCAGGACGTGGCGCTTCTCCTTGAGCGAGCGGCATCCATCGAGATGCAGCTCCCAGGTGATCAGCCCCACCACCACGGTTCAACCGCCCCGAGCCGCTGTTCCCACGTCCAGCGAGCGCGCGACCTCCTCAATCTTGTAGGCCTCGATCAGGTCGCTGACTTTGACGTCGTTGAAGTTCTCGATGCCGATGCCGCACTCGAAGCCCTCGCGCACCTCGCGCACGTCGTCCTTGAAGCGCTTGAGGGAGGCGATCCCGCCCTCGTACACCTCGACGCCGTCGCGGATCACCCGTACGCGCGCCGTCCGCGGGATCACGCCCGAGCGGACGAAGCAGCCGGCCACCGTCCCCACTTTGGCGATCTTGAACGTCTGCCGCACCTCCGCCTCGCCGAGAATGACTTCCTTCTTCTCCGGCGCGAGCAGGCCCTCCATCGCCGCCTTCACCTCTTCCACCGCCTCGTAGATGATGCGGTAGGTGCGGATCTCCACACGCTCGCGCTCGGCCGCCGCGCGGGCGTTCGAGTCGGGCCGCACGTGGAACCCGATGACGATGGCGCCGGAGGCCTTGGCGAGGAGCACGTCAGACTCGGTGATCGCCCCGACGCCGCGGTGCACCACCTCGACCTTGACCTCGGGGGTGGAGAGCTGCCCCAGCGCGTCGGCCAACGCCTCGGCGGGGCCGCCCTGGTCGGCCTTGATGATGATGCGCAGCGCCGCTGCGCCGCCCGCCGCGCGCTCCGCCATGAAGTCCTCGAGCGTCTTCACGCGGCCGCTGCGGCGGTGATACGCCTCGCGCTCGAGCCGCTGCCGCTTTTGCGCGATGTCGCGCGCCTGCGCGGCATCGGCCATCACCTGGAAGGTGTCGCCCGCCTCGGGCACGCCTTCGAAGCCGAGGATCTGGACGGGCGTAGACGGGCCCGCGACGTCGACCGCTTGGCCGCGCTCGTCGTACATCGCGCGCACCCGACCGTGGTACTGCCCGCAGATGAAGTCTTCGCCCACGCGCAGCGTGCCGGTCTGGACGAGGACCGTGGCGAGCGGCCCCTTGCCCGGGTCCAGCGTCGCCTCGAGCACCGTGCCCTGGGCGCGGCGCTCGGGGTTCGCCCTCAGATCCAGCAGCTCGGCCTGCAGCAAGATCTGCTCGAGCAGGTCCTCGACGCTCTGCCCGGTCTTTGCCGAGATCGGCGTCGCCAGCGTGGTGCCCCCGAACTCTTCGAGCACGACGCCGTGGGCGAGCAGGTCTTGCTTCACCTTCTGCACGTTCGCGGTGGGCAGATCGATCTTGTTGATCGCCACAACGAGGGGAACGCCCGCGTTCTTGGCGTGCGAGATCGCCTCGATCGTCTGGGGCATGATCGCGTCGTCGGCGGCCACGACCAGCACGACGATGTCCGTCACCTGGGCGCCGCGCGCGCGCATCGCGGTGAACGCTTCGTGGCCCGGGGTGTCGAGGAACGTGATGGAGCGTCCGTCCTTACGCGTCACCTGGTAGGCGCCGATGTGCTGCGTGATGCCGCCCGCTTCGCCCGCCACGACTTTGGCCTTGCGGACGTAGTCGAGCAGCGACGTCTTGCCGTGGTCCACGTGGCCCATCACGGTCACGACCGGCGGCCGCGGGTGCAGCGCCGCGGCGTCCTCGGGCGTCGCCTCGCCTTGGGCGACGACATATTCTTCCTCACGCACCGCCTGGAACCCGAACGCCGACGCGATCAGCTCGATCATGTCGAAATCGAGCCGCTGGTTGATCGTCACCATCTGCCCGAGCTCCTTGAAGGCGAAGGAGACGATCTGGGTCGGCGGGACCTTGAGCGTGTTCGCGAGCTCACTCACGGTGATGAACTCGGTCACGCGGACGAGCGTCTTCTCGCGCTCCTTTTCTTCGCGCCGCTTCACTTCCTGGAGATCGCGGAACGTCGGGCCCTCGTCGCGGCGATGCACGCCCTTCTTGGCGGCCGGGCCTTTGAGCGAGGCGAGCGTCCGCGAGATGTTCTGGGCGACCGCCTCCTGGTCCACGAGGGACTTCTTGCCCTTCTTGCGCTTCTTCCCCTTCTCGCGGCGCCGTTCCTCGAGCGGGATGGCGCCCGGGGCCGCGGACGCGACGGGTCGCGGTGGGGGCACCGCCCCGCCCGGGGCCGCACTGGCCACCGGCTTGGGGCGCACCGGAGTCGGAATCACGGACCGCGGGGAGGGCGGCGCCGCGAACGGAGCGGCGGAAGGCGGCGCCGCGGACGCGACCGGGGTCGCCACCACGGCCTCGCCGCGGGGCTCTTCCGCGACGGGGAGTTCCTTGAACAGCGCCGCGGCGCGCTCCTCCAGCGATGGCTTCTCTTCTTCCTCCGCCGCCTTCGACGCCTCGAGCGCTTCGCGCGCCTTCAACTCGCGCTCCGCTTCAATCGCCGCCTCCGCCTGCGCCTCCGCCTCCGCCGCAGCCACTTCGGCCGCGGTGCGGCGGCGGCGCTTGGGCCGCGCCTCGGGCGCCGCAGCCACGGGCTCGGCCGCCTTCGCGGCGCGGCGCCGCTTCGGGGGCCCGGGCACTTCCTTCTGCTTGCGCTTCTCGCGCTCCCAGCGCGCGCGCATCAGTGCCACCTGCTCCGGCTTGAGCGGCGACAGGTGACTGCGCACGAAGATGTCCAGCTCCTTGAGCATGCCGATGAGCTGCTCCGAGGAGATGCCGAATTCAGCCGCCAGATCGTGAATCCGCGTCGTCGTCACTCACGCCTCCAAAGCCGCCAGCCCGCGGGCCAGCGCCGCGTCCTCAACCCCGACCGCCTGCACCGGCGGCCGGCCGAGCCCGGCGCCCAACTGCCCGGCGGCGGGCCCCCACACGATCGGCACCCCACGCACTCGCGCGAGGCGCTCCACCTTCTCCCGGGTGCGCGGACTCGCATCCCCCGCGAGCACGACGCAGCGCAGCGCGTTGCGCTGCAACCGCGCCCGCACGCCTGCCACCCCGACCACCACCCGCCCCGCCCTCAACCCGAGGCCCAGCAGGCCCACGAGCCGCGCGGTCACGCCGGCTGAGCCGACGGGTCACCCCCCCCGCCGCGTTCCTCGACCGGGCGCGGCGCTTCCTCTTCCCCGCCCTCCTCGGTCATCTCGTTAAGGAACGCCATGAGCTTGTCGGCGAGCTCCGGCGTCATTCCGGCGATCTTGTCGACGTCCTCGCGCTCGAGGTCGAGGATGTCCTGAAGCGTCTTGTGTCCCGCCCGCTCGAGCACGTCGACGAGCTCCACGGGGAGGCCCTTGAGCTCGCGCAGCGCGACCTTGGTTGCGGCCTCCTCCTCGGGCGGCAGCGGCGCGAACAACGGCCCTTCGCCGCCACGCTCGAGCCACTCCCGGCTCGAATACAGGTCGATCTTCCAGCCGGTGAGCTCCGAAGCCAGACGCACGTTCTGGCCATTGCGGCCGATGGCGAGCGACAGCTGGTCTTCGTCCACGATCGCCTGGATCGTTTTGGTCTCCGGATCCGAGAACACTCGCGCCACGCGCGCCGGTGCGAGCGACAGCTTGGCAAACCGCTCGGGGTCGGGCGACCACGGCACGATGTCGATCCGCTCGCCGTTCAACTCGTTCACCACCGCCTGGACTCGCGATCCCTTCAGCCCGACGCAGGCGCCCACCGGATCGATTGAGTCGTCCCGGGATGAGACGGCGATCTTGGTGCGGCTCCCCGCCTCACGGGCGGTCGCCCGGATCTCCACGATTCCCTGCTGGATCTCCGGCACCTCGAGCTTGAACAGCGCCTTCACGAACAGCGGATCGGCACGTGACAGGATGAGACGAGGGCCCTTCGGGGTCTCCTCGATACGCTTCAGCACCGCGCGGATCGTGTCGCCCTGGTGGAAGTGCTCGCGGTGGTTCTGCTCGCGGTAGGGAATGATCGCTTCCGCCTCGCGGAACTTGGCGAGCATCACCACGATCTTGCCGCGCTCGATCTGCTGCACCTCGCCCGAGAGCAGCTCGCCCACCTTGTCCGTGAACTCGTCCCGGATCCGGGCGCGCTCGCCCTCGCGCACGCGCTGGATGATCCGCTGTTTCGCGGCCTGGACGGCGGTGCGCCCGAACGCCTCGAACGGCACTTCTTCCTCAAGCACGTCGCCGACCTGGAAGTCCGGGTCCTCGAAGCGCGCTTCCTCGAGCGTCACCTGCGAGCCGGGATCCTCTACGCTCTCCACCACGGTGCGCAACACTGCGATCTTGATCGTCCCCTTCAGCTCGTCGATCCCGATCTCCGCGCGGACGTTGGGCCCGTAACGCTTCACCAGCGCCGCATGCAGACCGTCCTTGAGCAGATCGAGCAGCTCCGTGCGCTCGAGCTGCTTGGTGTTGGTCAGCTCCCGGATCGCGGAAACCACATCCGTCGTGTTCGCCATTCCTCCGTCCTTTTCACCAATCCACCGCCAGCCGCGCGTCGCGGATGTCGGTCAAGCGAACGCTCCGAGGGCCCGCCGCCCCCGCCCCCCCCCGCCCGACGGGCTGGAGCACGACCGTCTCCTCGTCCGGCACGGCCACGATGCGGGCCCGCACCCTGCCCAGTCCCGTGATCGTCGCCTGCACGTCCCGACCGACGAACCGGACCCAGTGGCGGTGCCAGCGCACCGTCCGCTCGATTCCCGGGCTCGATACCTCGAGCACGTAGCGCGACCCGAGTGGCCCGGCGGCGTCGAGCCACCTCTCCAGGTGCCGACTCGCCCTCGCACAGTCGTCGACGGCGACTCGCCGCTCGGGATCGCTCGGCGGCCATTCAATGCGCACTTGAACGAGCGGCCGGTGTGGCGTGCCGCCGATGCGAAGGTCGGCCAGTTCGAGCCCCAATTCCGCCAGGCAGGCCCGAAACGACTCGACAAGACTCTCGGAGAGCATAAAAAAAAGCGCGGGCCGAACTTCGCCCGCTTCACCGACCGGAAATCTATCCGGGGGACGCCCGCTGTCAAGCAGGCAGGCCGACGTATGCGACCATCCGCCCGTCACGCCCGCCCGACGCACGGTGCGAGTAGAACTGGTCGGTGTCATGCGCGCTGCACCACGGGGAGACGGACACCTCCCTGACGCCGAGTTCGCTCGCCTGACCAACCAAGACTTCCCGCAGGTCCACATGACCCGGAGCACCCGCCGGTCGACTGACCCCGGGCCGCCGGCCCGGGGTCAGCCGCTCGATGACCTCAGAACCTACTTCATAGCACGACCCACAAATGCTGACGCCACAATGTATTACCATGTCTGATGGTTGCACCTGCGCCTCGCGGTGCAACAGTTCCACGCCGCGCTCGAGGATCCGCGCGGCCGTCCCGCGCCACCCCGCATGCAGCAGCGCCACCACGCGCTTCTGGGGCACCACGAGGTAGATGGGGACGCAGTCGGCGACGGTGATCGTGAGGAGGACCCCGCGGGTGCTCGTGGCGTGACCGTCAACGCCGTCGAGCATCAGCCAGCCCTCGCTTCCCTGGCGGTGCCACTGCACGACCGTCCCATGCACCTGGTGGCTCAGGACCACGGTGGGGAAGGCGGTGTGGAACGCGGCGCGGAACGCGCGCCACCGGGTCATCACCTGCCCCACGTTCTCCTCGCTCCACAGCCCGAGCGAGAACCCGCGCCCGCGGGTGGTGATGCCCGCGACCACGCGGTAGCGCTCGGCCCACTCGCGCAACTCCACCCGCGGGACACTGGGGTTGCCTACCGGCTGCTCGCGGAGGGTCGGATAGCCGGATAGCCGGATAGCCGGATCGCTTTCCCCACCCGACTCCGGCTGTGATGCGCTGGGGACCCCGGGCATCGCTATCCGCCTATCCGCCTGTACGTCCGTCGATTCTCTCGATCTGCGCCCCCAGCGCCCGCAGCCGCTCGTCGATGCGCTCGTAGCCGCGCTCGATCTGCCCGATGTTGTGGATGACGGAGTCACCCTGTGCGGCGAGCGCCGCCAGCAGCATCGCCATCCCGGCCCGGATGTCCGGGCTCTCCACCACCTGGCCGCGGAGCGGCGAGGGCCCCGCGATGACCGCCCGGTGGGGGTCGCACAGCACGATACGCGCGCCCATCCCGATCAGCTTGTCGACGAAGAAGAGTCGCGACTCGAACAGCTTCTCGAACACGAGCAGCAGCCCCTCGCATTGCGAAGCGACGACGATGGCGATGGACATCAGGTCCGCGGGGAACGCGGGCCAGGGGCCGTCCTCCAATTTGGGGACGTGGCCGCCCAAGTCGGGGCGGATGCGGCGCTCCTGATCAGCGTCGATGACGAGCTTCGCGCCGTCGAGGCGCGGCCGGACGCCGAGCCGCTCGAAAGCCATGAGCGTGGCGCGGAGGTCGTCGTTCCGCACCCCGTCGATCGTCACCGCGCCGTTCGTCACGGCCGCGAGCCCCATGAAGGAGCCGATCTCGATGTGGTCGGGCCCGATGGCGAATGACCCGCCGGTGACCGGGGTGCCGCCCGCCACGGTGAGGGTGTTGGTGCCGATCCCGTCGATGCCGACGCCGAGGGCGGCGAGGAAGCGCGCGAGGTCCTGCACGTGCGGCTCGGAGGCGGCGTTGCGGAGCACGGTAGTGCCCCGCGCTGCGACGGCGGCCATCAGCGCATTCTCGGTGGCGGTGACGCTCGGCTCATCGAGGAAGATGTCCGCCGCGCCGAGGTGCTTGGCCTCGAGCTTGTACGCCGCGCCGACCGTGATCTCCGCACCCAGCCGCTCGAGGGCCAAGAAGTGCGTGTCCACGCGGCGTCGCCCGATCACGTCCCCCCCCGGCGGCGGGAGGTTCACCCGGCCGAAGCGCGCGAGCATCGGTCCGGCGAGCAGGATCGACGCGCGGATGCGCGCGCACAGCTTGGGATCGAGCTCGCGCGGCTCAGCACGCGTCGCGTCCACCGCGACGCTGTTCGGCCCGGTCCAGTGCACCGCCGCCCCGAGATGGGCGAGCAGCTCGAGCATCGTCTCCACATCACGGATGTGGGGGACGTTGTCGATGGTGCAGGGCCCGTCGGCGAGCAAGGTGGCCGCGAGGATGGGAAGCGCCGCGTTCTTGTTGCCAGCCGGGCGGATGGTGCCTTTCAGCGGGCGACCGCCCGTGACGCAGAAGGAGGCAGGCATGGGTGAGGCAAGCTATGGCGCGGCTTGCGCTTCCGTCAAGCGTTCGCGAATGTACGCCACGTGAATCCTGTCCTTGCGCTCGGGCTCCTCGCCGTCGTGGGTCTGCTCGCGACGCGGCTGCCACGCTTTCCGGCACGCCATCCCCTCAGCCTCGATCTCATCCTCGCCGCCGGTGGGCCACTGGTGCTGCTGGGGCTCGTGCTTGGCCCGGGGATCGACCTCATCAACCGGCCGGTGCTCCGAGCGCTCGCGCCCGTCACCGCGCTCGCGATCGGCTGGATCGGCGCCACGCTCGGCGCGCGCTTCGAATGGCGTTACGTGCGGCGCATCCCGCGCGGCGTCTCGCTCCTAGCGCTCACCTCCGCCGGGGCCACGGCCCTGACCGTCGGGGCGGGCGCCTGGCTGCTCACGCGCCTGACCCCCGCCCTCGGTGCCGCCTGGGTCCCGCAGGTCCCGGCGGTGCTGACGCTCGCTGCGGTAGCCGCGGTCTCGGGCCCGCAAGCGGTGACCCTCGTGGCCCGGACGCTCGGGATTCGGCGCAGTGTGGCGCAGGTGTTCAGCCTGGCGGCGGCGCTCGAAACGGCCTGCGGCGCGCTCCTCGTGACGGTCCTGCTCGCGCTCTATCGGCCGCATGCGCTCGCGCGCCACGGAGAGTTGGGGTGGGCGTACTGGATCGCCTTCGCCATCGGGAGTGGCGCGCTCGTCGGCCTGCTGTTCTTGAGCCTCACACGGCTCCGGCCCGCGCCCGAAGATCTCGGGTTCGCCCTGCTCGGGACCCTGCTCTTCGGGGCGGGGATCGGCTACGCGGCCGACGTGTCGCCGTTCGTGGTGTGCGCGCTCGCGGCCGTGGTGATCGTGAACCGATCGCCGTGGCGGCGACAGGTGCGCCAGCTGCTCACGGATTGGGAGCATCCGATCTACGCGGTTTTTCTCGTGGTCGCGGGCGCGTTGCTCACGCTGCCGACGGCCTGGGTGTTCGTAGCGGTCCCGCTGCTCGCGGCGCTCCGGGTGGCGGCGCGCTGGGCGAGCGTGCGCTACGGCCAGCTCGCCCTCAAGATCACCGACGTGCCGCCGCACGTCGGGCTGGCGACGGTGGCGCAGGGCGGCGCGGCCATGGCGCTGGGGATAAACTACTTCATCATGTACGGTGGCCGGCCGGAGAGTCGCGGCGGCGGCGGCGGCGTGCTCACGACGATCGTCTTGGCCGTGGCGGTGTCGCAGCTCGCGGCGCCGTCCCTCATGCAGCTTGCGCTCCGGCCCGGCGCGGCGCGGTTGACACCCGCTGCCACCGGCCCCGAGCTTACCTCGAACGCTCCGGCAGACTGATCAATGATCCCGACATGGGTGGCGGTGGTGACGGGGATTTCGCTCGCGATCCTGGCTCTCGCGGCGATCGCGATCGCGCTGTCCTCCGTGATCGCGGTACACGCACTGCGAACGTCCCTCCGCGTGCTCGAAGGCTTGGCCGGACCCGCCCTGGGCGACGTGCGGCAGCTCGTTGCGACGATTCGCGCCGAAGCCGACGGCTTGGTGGGGACGTCGCGCGAGCTGCGGACCCGCATCCTCAAGGCCGCGGATGCCGCTGAGGAACGGCTCGCCGACCTCGATGCCCTGTTCGAGGTGGTGCAGGACGAGGTAGAGACGACTGCGCTCGACGTCGCAGCGACGCTCCGCAACGTGCGCCGCGGCCTCGCCGTTCTCGAGTGGGGGCGCCGGGCGCTGAAGCGCCGGAGGAAGCGCTGAAAGCGACGCACGTGCTGGCCGCGGCGGCGGCGGCACTCCTCGGGATCGCCCTCCTTCCCACCGTCGCCCACGCATGGACCCCGGGCACGCACATCTACCTCGCCGAGTCGGTGCTCGCCAACCTGCACCAGCTGCCGGGCGCCGTCGCGGACCTGTTGCGGGCGTTCCCCTACGACTTCCTGTACGGCAACATCGCGGCCGACACGTCGATCGCGAAGAAGTATGCGCCGGTGGGGCGGCACTGCCATGCGTGGCACGTCGGCCAGGAGATCTTCGACCTCGCCCCGACGGACCCGCTGCGCGCTTTCGGCCTGGGCTATCTCTCGCACCTGGCCGCCGATACGGTGGCGCACAACTTCTTCGTGCCGCGCCAGCTGGTGCTCACGTCCAGCACGGCGGCGCTGGGCCACAGCTACTGGGAGAGCCGCTTCGAGACCCACCTGGGCGACGCGTACGCGAAGGAGGCGAAGGAGCTGATCCTGCAGGACCACACGCCGAGCGACACGCACCTCGACACCATCATCTCGCCCACCCTGTTCAGCGTCCGCACCAGCCGGCGGCTGTTCCGCGGGATGGTCCATCTCACCGAGAGCGAGAGCTGGCGCTGGGCGTTCCAGCTGATGCTCGTGAACACCCGCTGGGACCTGCCCAACGAGGACGTGGAGCGCCACATGGCGGTGGCGTTCGAGTACGTGATGGAGATGCTCGGCGAGCAGGACGCTGCCGCGCGGCGGCTCGACCCCGCCGGCGGAAAGGCCTTGAAGCTCGCGAAGCACATGCGCCGTCAGGCACTGCACGAGGGCGGCCGCGTGGAGCCCGAGCGGATGCAGGCCACGGCCGAGGAGCATTTCGGGCTGCCCAGCCCGGCGCTCGACTACTGGCGGGCGTCCATGGCCCAGCGCCCCTGGCGGGATCGAGACAAAGGCAACGGCGGAACGCGTTAGGGCGCCAGCTTTTCCTCGAGCACGCGCTGCGTGAGCTTCGGGTCCGCCTTGCCGCCTGAGCGCTTCATCACCTGCCCGACGAAGAACTGCAGGAGCTTCCTTTCGCCGTTCTTGTAGCGCGTGACCTCGGTCGTGTAAGCGCCTAACACTTCGCTCACCCATCCCGTCACCATGCCCCGATCGGCCACCTGGGTGAGGCCGAGCGCCTCGGCGACCGTGCGCGGCTCACCGCCCCGCTCCGCCACCTCCGTGAACACGCGCTTCGCCGCCTGGTGGCTCAGCGTGCCGCCCTGCACCAGCGCGATCAGGCGGGCCAGCGACTCGGGCGGCACGCGGAGTTGCCCCTGATGGTCCTTCGCGTCGCCGAGCACCTCGGTCATCACCCAGTTCGCCGCCGCCTTGAAATCCGCTGGGGCGTGCACGACCGCCTCGTAGTAATCCGCCACGGCCCGATCGGCCGTGAGCACGGCCGCGTCGGTCACCGAGAGGGCGTACTGAGCCACGAACCGCTCCCGTTTCTTCGCCGGCAGCTCCGGGAGCTGCGCCTGCTGGTCCGCAATGAACGCCTCCGAGAGCACGAGCGGCGGCAAATCCGGATCCGGGAAGTATCGGTAGTCGTGGCTCTCTTCCTTGGTGCGTTGAGGCCGCACGCCGTTCGTCTTGGCGTCGTAGAGCAGCGTTTGCTGCTCCACGGCGCCCCCGCCGTCGAGCACGGCGATCTGCCGGTCCCGCTCCACGGTGAGCGCCTTCTCGACGTAGGCGAAGGAGTTGATGTTCTTCACCTCGGTCTTGGTGCCGAGCGCGCTCTCGCCGGCTCGCCGCACCGACACGTTGGCGTCCACGCGCAGGCTCCCCTTCTCCATGTCGCAGTCCGAGACACCGGCGTACTCGAGCACCTGCTTCAACGTCTGGAGGTACGAGCGCGCCTCCTGCGGCGAGCGGAAATCGGGCCCGGTGACGATCTCGATCAACGGCACGCCGCAGCGGTTCAAGTCGATCGCCGTCTCCCTGGGGAACCGGTCGTGCAGCGACTTCCCCGCGTCTTCCTCCACATGGAGGCGTACGATGGTCGCGGTCGCGATCCCCCGGTCGGGCGACAGGTACGAAAGCGACCCGTTCGTCGCGAGCGGGAGCTCGAACTGCGAGATCTGGTAGCCCTTCGGCAGGTCCGGATAGAAGTAGTTCTTGCGCGCGAAGATGCTGCGGGGGTGCACCGTACACCCCAGGGCGAGAGCCGCTCGGACCGCGTGCTTCAGGGCCTGCTCGTTCGGGACCGGAAGCGCCCCCGGCAGCCCCATGCACACCGGACACACGTTCGTGTTGGGCGACGCGCCGAACGCGGCAGAGCAACCACAGAACATCTTCGACGCCGTACGCAGCTGGACGTGCGTCTCGAGGCCGATGACCGTCTCCCAACGCCCGCCGGCGGCCGCCATCACGCCTCCTCGGTCGCGGGCACGACCCGCTCGAGCGCGTAAGCCGCCTCGATCATCTCGTCTTCGAGAAACGCCTGGC
Organism: Gemmatimonadales bacterium; assembly: GCA_035763805.1. GTDB lineage: Bacteria > Gemmatimonadota > Gemmatimonadetes > Gemmatimonadales > GWC2-71-9 > DASUAL01. The sequence goes on along the minus strand of DASUAL010000069.1, from coordinate 60,492 downwards.
CGATGAACTGGCCACCGATCGGCAGACCCTTGATCCGCCCGATGGGGATGGACATCGCGGGGAGCCCGGCGAGGTTGGCCGTTACCGTGAAGATGTCCGAGAGGTACATCGCGACGGGATCGCCCAGCTTCTCCCCCGCCTTGAAGGCCGGGGTCGGCGTGGTGGGCGTGAACAGGAGGTCCACGCCGCGATCGAACGCGTTCCGGAAATCCTGCGCGATCAGCGCGCGCATCTGCTGCGCCTTGCGGTAGTAGGCATCGTAGTAGCCCGAGGACAGCACGTAGGTGCCCACCAGGATGCGCCGCCGCACCTCGGGGCCGAACCCCTCGCCCCGAGTCTTCCTGTACAGCGCCCGCACGTCGAGCGCGCCGTCGAAGCGAGGGCCATAGCGGGCGCCGTCATAGCGCGCCAGGTTGGACGACGCCTCGGCGGGCGCGATGATGTAGTACGTGGCCACTGCGAAGGGCGTATGCGGCAGCGACACCTCGCGCACAGCCGCGCCAAGCTCCTTGAGCAGCCGGATCGCCCGGTCGCATGCCCGTCGTACCGCCGGATCGAGGTCGGCCGGAAAGTACTCCTTCGGAACGCCGATCACGAACCCCTGCAGCGACTCCGGCACCGTCGGGAGGCGCAGCGAATCGCGGTCCTCGCAGGTCGAGTCCTTCGGGTCGCGCCCGCTGATCACCGACAGCACCCGCGCCGCGTCGTGGACGCTGCGCCCCAGGACGCCGATCTGGTCGAGCGAGGAGCCGAACGCCACAAGACCGTAGCGGCTGACCCGGCCGTAGGTCGGCTTGATCCCCACGACCCCGCAGAACGACGCCGGCTGGCGTACCGAGCCGCCGGTCTCCGAGCCGAGCGCGGCCGGCACGGCACCCGCCGCGACGAGCGCGGCCGACCCCCCTGAGGAGCCGCCGGGCACCCGTGTCTTCTCGAACGGGTGCACGGCCCGGCCGTACGCCGAGTGCTCCGTCGAGGAGCCCATGGCGAACTCGTCGCAGTTCGTCTTGCCCGCGATGAGGGCGCCGGCCGCCTTGAGTTTGGCGATCGCGGTGGCGTCGTAGGGCGAGCGGTAGCCCTCGAGGATCCTCGAGCCGCATGTCGCGGTGAACTCGAGGGTGCAGATGTTGTCCTTCACCGCGACCGGCATCCCGTAGAGGACGCCCGAGGGGTGCGCGGCCCTCGCCTGCTGATCGAGCGACTTCCGGAGTTCTTTCAGGGGTGTGAGGCAGGCATTCAGTCGCTTGGTCTTGACGATGCGGTCGGCCGCCGCCTTGGCGCTCGCGAGCGCTTCGCTGGGATCGCTCACGCCTCCGGCTCCTCGAACTGGCCGAGTTTCGGGACGACGAAGAAGCCGTCCTTGAACGCAGGCGCGAGCTTGTCCGGCCCGAACGCGAGCGGCCAGGGCTTCACTTCGTCGGCGCGGAACCGCAGGGCGTCCGGCCCCGGCACGAAGGGCTTCACTCCCTCGCTCGCGGGCAGGGCATTGATCTGGGCGACATACTCGAGAATCCGTGACATCTGCTCGGCGAGCAGCGGCAGCGTTTCCTTGTCCACGTCGAGCTCCGCCAGCTGCGCGATTCTCAGCACTTCCTCGTGCGTGACGCTCATGCGCTCTCCCACTCGCGCTCGAGCCCTGCGTAGGCGACGAGCAGCTGCTTGATCCCGACCTCCTGGTCGTCGAATTCCACCGTGACTTTCAGCTCACGCCCCGAGCCCGACACGGCCCGGATGACACCGCTGCCGAACTTGCGGTGGCGCACGCGCTCGCCCGCGGCATAGCGCGGTGCGTCCTGCGACGTGACCGCCTCCCAATCGACGTCCACGTCGACGAGAGCGCGCGGCGCGCGGCGCCCCCCCCGCCCGCGGGCCGCTCCCGCACCAAGCGCACGGTCCCACTGCGGCGTCGTGCTGCGCTGCTCGATGATGCTCCCCGGCAGCGCCTCGAGGAACCGCGACGGCTCGGACAGCTCGAGCCGCCCGTTCCGGTACCGCGTGCGCGCCCATGAGAGATACAATTTTTCGCGAGCGCGCGTGAGACCCACGTAGCACAACCGGCGTTCCTCCTCGAGCCCCCCGGGCTCCCCCGCCGCCCGCGCGAGCGGGAAAAGGCCGTCCTCGAGACCGGCGAGCGTCACCACGGGCCACTCGAGCCCCTTCGCCATGTGGACGGTCATGAGCGTGACCCCGTTCGCCGCTCCCGCGCGCCCCGTACCCTCGTCGGCGGGCGTCAGCAGCGCCGCCTGGGTGAGGTAGCGCTCGAGCAGGCTGGCTCCGGCCCCCTCCTCCGCTCCCTCCTCCTCGGCGAGCGCGGTCTCCGCCCACTCGGCCGCCCCGGCGATGAGCTCCTCGACGTTCTCGAGCCGCTCGATCCCCTCCGGACCCTCCTCCGCGAGATACTGCCTGTAGGCCACCGTCGCGATGACCTGCTCCAGCACCGTCGCCGGGTCGGCGGCGCCAAGCCGGCTGCGCAGGTCGTCGATCAGACGCGCCACGCTCAGGAACGCCTCCCGCACGTTGGGGCGCAGCTCGGGAACGCGCTCGGCCGCCCGGGCGGTCTCGAGGAGCGGCTTGCCCCAGTGGGCCGCGGTCCGGAGGAGCTGCGTGAGCGACGCGTCGCCGATGCCCCGCCGCGGGACATTCACGATCCGCACGAACGCCTCGTCGTCCGCCGGGTTGGCGATGAGCCGAAGATAGGCCAGCACGTCCTTCACCTCGCGCCGCTCGTAGAAGCTCACCGCTCCGATCAGGCGGTAGGGGATCCCCCGAAACCGCAGCGCCTCTTCCAGCGGCCGCGACTGGGCGTTGGTGCGGTACAGGATCGCCATCCCTTCGTACGGGATGTGGGTCTCGGCCGCACGGCGGGCAAGCTCCGTCGCGAGCCACTCGGCTTCGTCCCGCTCGTCGGCGGCCGTGAGCAGCGTCACGGGCTCCCCGCCCGGCGTCGCCGTAAACAGGGTCTTGCCGAGGCGACGGGTGTTCTCAACGATGACGCCGTTCGCCGCGTCGAGGATCACCTGGGTCGAGCGGTAATTCTGCTCCAGCTTGATGAGCGTTGCGCCCGGAAAGTCCTGCGAGAACGAGAGCATGTGCCGCACGTCCGCTCCGCGCCACCCGTAGATGGCCTGATCGTCGTCGCCCACCACGCACAGGTTGTGGTGTTCGGCTGCGAGATGCCTCACGAGCCGGTACTGAGCGGCGTTGGTGTCCTGGAATTCGTCCACCAAGACATGCTCGAATCTGCGCCGCCAGTAGGCGAGCCGGTCGGGGTGCTCCTGAAACAGTGTCAGCGGGTGCAGCAGCAGGTCGTCGAAGTCCATGGCGTTGGCTTGCTGGAGCGCGGGGCCCAGCGCGGCGTAGATGTCGGCGGCCACGCGCTCCAGTGGGCCCTCGGCTGCGGCGCCGAGCTCTTCCGGAAGGAGCATCCGGTTCTTCGCGCCCGAGATCACGGCGTGGATCGCCCGCGGCGGGTTGGCTTTGGGCGAGAGCCCGCGCTGCTCGAGCAGGCGCTTGATGAAGGACTCGGAGTCGTCCTCGTCGTAGATCGTGAAGTTCGGGCCGAAGCCGAGGTGGGCAGCCTCACGGCGCAGCAGGCGCGCCGAGAGCGCGTGGAACGTGCCGATCCAGAGGCCCTTCGGGTCGGCGCCGAGCAGCAGCGCCACGCGTGAGCGCATCTCACCCGCCGCCTTGTTCGTGAACGTGACCGCGAAGAGGCGCTGGGGTGCGAGGCCCCGCTCCTTGATGAGGTGCGCAATCCGTGCGGTCAGCACGCGCGTCTTCCCCGATCCGGCACCCGCGAGGACGAGCAGCGGACCGCCCGGGTGCCGGACGGCGGCGTCTTGCTGGGGGTTGAGGGGGATGGTCATGTCGATGGCGCGAGAGGGAACTCGAGCACGAACTCGGTTCCCGCTCCCCCCGGAGCGGGGCGGTAGCTGAGGCGGCCGCCGTGCTGCTGCTCCACGATACGGCGCGCCAGCGCCAGCCCGATCCCCCACCCGCCGGGTTTCGTCGAGAGGCCGGGCTCGAACAGCTGGGCCCGAACCTCGGGTGCCACGCCCGGCCCGTCGTCCCGGACGCTGACGCGCGCCGTGCGGCCCACCGCTTCTACCATGACATCGATCCGTCCGCCGCGTCCGGAGAGCGCGTCGATCGCGTTCTTGACCACCGCCTCGAGCGCCCATTCGACGAGCACCGGATCACCGCGCGCCGCAGGCCCGGGCCCTGTCGCCGCGAGTGACAGTCTGACCGGGCTCGCGAGCGTCGGGAGGCGGGGCCGGAAGTAGCTCACGACGCGCTCCGCAACCGCGCCCAGAGCGATCGGCTCGCGGCGCGCCGGCCGGCCGATCCGCTCGAACCGCTTGGCGACCCGCTCGAGGCGCTCGGCATCAGCCTGAAGATGATCGGCGAGCTCCGCGGCCGTGGTACCCGGGTTTTCCCGGAGGTAGTCAATCCATCCCGTGAGGCTCATCAGGGGCGTGCCGAGCTGATGGGCCGATTCCCGGGCCATCGCCACCCACAGGCGATCCCGTGCCGCAGCGAGCCGCGCCCGGTACGCCCACATCGCGAGCAGCGCGAGGCACAGGAATACGGCGCCCTGCAGCACCGCGAGGACAGTGAAGCGCCGCGAGAGCGGCAGCGGGCCAAAATGAATGGTGCCGACGCCCGGCTGCTCGATCGGAGCGTTCACGGCGTCGAGATCAGCGATCCACCGGCGGAGCGCAGCCGGGTCGGCGTCCCCGGAGAGCGGCGCGTTGTCCATCGCGGTGATGCGGCCTGCCGTGTCGGTGACGGCGATCGGAATGCCAAGGGTGCGGACCTGGGCGGCGAGGTCGAGCAGCGCATCGGTGGCGGCGTCGGGCCGGGGGTCGTTCAGTCCCGCGAACACGCGGCCGAGCAGGCGGCTCGTGTCGCGGGCATCATCGCGCAGATGGCGCGCGACCACCCACGCGTAGCCAAAGGTGATCCCGCCCAGGAGCAGCGCCAGCCCGACCACGGCGGGAGGCCCCGCCCGGCGCAGTGCCGCGTTACGCGCCACCGGGGGGAACCAGGCGGTCGGTCCCCGCGTACGGAGCCAGCGCCGCCGGAAGGACCACGGAGCCGTCGGGCTGCTGGTGGGTCTCGAGCAGCGCCGCGACCGTGCGCGGCAGCGCCACGCCCGAGGCATTGAGAGTATGCACGAACTCGGGTTTCTCCCCGGGCTTGGGGCGGCACCGGATGTTGGCACGCCGCGCCTGGAAATCCGTGAATGTGCTCGAGCTCGAGCACTCCAACCAGGCGCCGACGGACGGCGCCCACACCTCGAGGTCATAGGTCTTCGCGCTCGCGAACCCGAGGTCCCCAGCGGCGAGCAGCACGACGCGGTACGGCAGCTCGAGCCGTCGCAGGACCTCCTCGGCGTGTGCCGTGAGCTTCTCGTGCTCGGCGGGCGAGTCGACCGCGCGGCAGAAGCGGACCAGCTCGACTTTGTCGAACTGGTGCAGGCGCAGCAAGCCGCGGGTGTCCTTCCCCGCGGCGCCCGCCTCCCTCCGGAAGCACGGCGTATAGGCGACGTAGCCGCGCGGCAGCCTCGCACCGTCGACGATTTCGTCGCGGAGCAGGTTGGTCACGGGCACTTCGGCCGTCGGGATCAGAAACAGGTCGTCCGGGTGGGTGCGATATGCGTCCTCTTCGAACTTGGGGAGCTGGCCCGTGCCCGTCATGATGTCGCGGCGCACCACGAACGGCGGCTCGACCTCGACGTAGCCGTGTTCGCGTGCATGCAGATCCATCATGAAGTTGATGAGGGCGCGCGCGAGCCTCGCGCCGAGGCCCACGAACACGGGGAAGCCCGAGCCGGCCAGCTTCGCGCCGCGCGCGAAGTCCACGATGCCGAGCCGTTCGGCGATCTCCCAGTGCGGCTGTCCGCCCGCTGCCGCCGGCTCGCCCCAGGTCCGGACCAGCCGGTTGTGCGACGCGTCGCCGTCCGGCAGCTCGGGGAGCGGTAGGTTGGGCACGAACAGCGCCTTGTGCTCGAGGTCCGCCTCGACGCTCTTGAGCGCCGCCTCGAGCCCGGCGATGCGCTCTCCCAGCTCTTTACGCTGCCCGCGCACACCGGACGGGAGCGCACCCTGGTCCTTCATCAGGCGAGCGTCCGCTTTGGCCGCCTCGTTGCGCTCGGCCTTGAGCTGGTCCAGCTGGCCGGTGAGCGCGCGACGCTTCATGTCGAGCGCCTCGAGCTCGTCGAGCAGCTTGGTGAGGCTCGGATCGCCACGCCGCGCGAGCGCCGCGCGCACCTGCACGGGCGAGGCGCGCAGCAGCTTGAGGTCGATCATGGGCTACTGCTTCGGGATGCCCGGCTCGAGACCGCGGTAGCCGCAGTTCTCGTCGACCAGGATCTTGAAGTCGAGGCGGCGCGCGGTCGTATCGATCGCCAGTACCTGCAGCTTGGCGTACAGCGGCACGGTGGCGCCGAAGAGGCAGTTGATGGGCCGCGAGCGCACGATCGCCACGGTCCCCGAGTCCACGACGAGTGGTTGGTCGAACACGTAGCCGCCGGTCGGCGCAACCTTGATCGAGTCGAAGGCGACCGCCGTGCGCTGCAGACCGGAGCCGTCGCCGAGCCCCGCCGCGCCGGTCGGCAGGAGCACGGCCCGCTTGAGTGCATCGAAGTTGAAGGCGAAGTCGAAGGCCGCCGACCGATCGGTGCGCACCAACTTGTCCGCGCCGTCGAGCCGAAACGCCGACGGGGCGGAGATCGGCGTGCCGGAGAGCGCGTACAGCGCGACGTCCTCCACGACGTTCGGGATCCCGGCCGCTGGCAACCCGATGTCGTCACCGCACGCCGCGGTGAGTAGCGCGAGGGCCACGATGGCGATGGTCGGCGCGGCAAAACGAGGGGGGGAAGACATTCGGTGCGGGGAAGATACTGGACGTCGTCCAAGTGGGTCAACCCACGGTGGCTGCTTGACTTCGCCACCCGCCGGTCCTAGCTTGGCCGCCGTATGGCGACGATCCGCGAAGTGGTCGAAGCGCTGGGCCGCCGCGCCGGCGTGGACGCCGTTGTGGTCGTGGGCCGTGACGGCCTGCCCATCGATTCCCGCACCGCGAACGGCGTCGACGCCGACAGCGTCGCCGCCCTGGTGCCGTCGGTCATCAATGGGATGACGCAGCTGGGCCAGGCGGCGGGTCGCGGGGAGTTCGGGACCGGCGTGCTCGAGTTCGGCGCCGGGTTGGTCGTGGTCACCGTCCTGAACGCCGACGCCCTCCTCGCCGTCTTGGTCCAGCCGTCCACCAACGTGGGCGCGCTGCTCTACGACCTCCGTCGCCACCGCTCGGCGATCGCCGGGCTGCTCTGACCGGGGGCGGCCGCGTGACGCGCTCGGCCCGCTCCGCGCCGTAGCCTCTGTGCCCCTCGGTCGGCGGCACCTCCTCGTCGTGGACGACGAACCGCACATCGGACTGCTCCTGCGTCCCCACCTGGAGCGGCTCGGATACAGCGTGAGCCTCGCCCGCACTCTCCGCCACGCCCGCGCCGCGCTCGCCGATGCCGACGTTCCGGTGGACGCAGTGCTCCTCGACCTTCACCTCCCCGACGGTTCAGGTCTCGACCTGCTGCGCGAGTTGCGCGGGACCGTAGCGACCCGCGCCCTCCCCGTCATCGTGCTCACCGCCGAGGGAGAAGACCGCGTTCTCGAGGAGGCGGAGGGGTTGGGTGCCACGCTCCTCACGAAGCCGTTCTCCCCGACCAAGCTCACTACGCGCATCGCCCGGATGCTGGGCGATGCCCCTGACACGCACGGCGAGCTTCAATGAGCCTTTGGGCCGCGATCCTCGCCGGAGGCTCCGGCACCCGCTTCTGGCCGTTGTCGACGCCGCAGCGGCCCAAGCAGCTGCTCCCGCTCGCGGGCGATCGGCCGCTCCTCGTCCAAGCCGTGGACCGGCTCGACGGCCTCGTCCCGCCCGAGCGGATCCTGATCCTCACCGGCCCGTTCCTCGTGGACCAGGTAGCCGCGGTGGTGCCGCAAATCCCGCACGCCCAGATCTTGAGTGAGCCGCGCGCCGCCTCCACCGCACCCGCACTCGCCTGGGCGGCCCATTGGATCTCGCAACGCGACCCCGGCGCCCAAATGGTCTCGCTGCACGCCGACTGGGCGGTGGGCGACGACCGCGCGTTCCGCGCCGCCGCGCGCAACGCGCTCGGTGTTGCCCAAGAGTACGACGTGCTCGTCACCGTGGGCGTCAAGCCGGACCGGAACGAGACTGGCTACGGCTACATCGTGCCGGGCAAGCCGCTGGGAAGCGCCCGCACGGTGCGCCGCTTCGTCGAGAAGCCGAGCGCGGCGCGTGCCGCGCTGCTGCGGCGGCGGGGAGCGCTCTGGAACACCGGCCTCTTCGCCTGGGGGGTGGCGCGGTTCCTCGGCGAGGCGGGCGCCTACGCGCGGGAGCTCAGGGCCGGCTGGCCGAAGCTCAGCGCCGGCGACGTCGCGGGCTTCTTCGCCGCAGTGACGCCGGGGTCCGTGGACATCGCGGTCCTGGAGCGCACCAAGCGGCTCGCGGTCGTCACGGGCACGTTCCGCTGGGACGACATCGGGTCATGGGACGCCCTGCTCCGCATCCGGCCGACCGATCCGCGCGGCAACGTGATCGTGGGAAACGTGACACTGAGCGAGGACGTGCGGCGCTCGCTCGTCTGGTCCGAGAACGAGCACCTTGCGGTGGTTGGCCTCGAGAACATGATCGTCGTGCGCGCCAACGGCCACACTCTGGTCATGTCGACCGGCCGCGCGGAACATCTGAAGGAGTTGGTGCAGCGGCTGTGACGTCCCCCGCGCCCGCCCCCTCCGGTCTGTACCTGCTCGATCCGGAGCCCGCACCCGCATGGACCCCGTTTGCCGGCGTGCGGCCGCTCTCGGAGCTGCGTGCAGGAGCGCACCTGATCCGCGAGCGCTGGGAGGCGTTCGTCGGCGCGGAAACGACCGAGATCATGGCGCTGCCCCACCTCGCCGGGTTCGTCGAGCCCGGAGTTCCCCCAGTGACCGCGCGGCACCCCGTTACCGGCCCTGCGATCATCGGCTCGTCCACCTTTGCACCGCGCGGCATCGCGCCCGCGTTCCCCGACGGCGCCTTTCGGCTCAGCTGCAAAGGCGTCACGGTCGGCTGGGGCGTCGGGCCCGGCGCCACGTGGAACGGCCCCCAGCCGCACGCCGCGGCGGTCGAAGTCTCGGGCCTCGTGCTGCACGGCGTCTACGACGTCCTACCGGCGCTCGACCAGCTACTCGCCGAGGACCTCGCGGTGCTGGTCGGCGACAGCGATGCGATTCCCCGCGGCTGCACGGTGATCGGCGACCCCGGCCTCCTCGCACTGCGCGGTGCCGCCGTCGAACCGGGCGTGGTGTTCGACACGCGGGCGGGTCCTGTGGTGCTCGAGAGCGGCGTGGACGTGCGCGCGGGAACGCGGCTCGACGGACCGCTGTGGGCGGGCGCGAACACGCACCTGCTCGGCGGGCCGATCAAGGCCTCGGCGATCGGACCGCACTGCAAGGTCCGCGGTGAACTCGCATCGTGCGCCTTTCTCGGCTACGCGAACAAAGCGCACGACGGATTCGTAGGGAGCTCGGTGATCGGGCGCTGGGCGAATCTGGGCGCCGGCACCATCACGTCGAACCTGAAGAACACGTACGGCACCGTTCGGCTCGACGTTGCCGGCACCCCGATCGAGACCGGTCTGCAGTTTCTGGGCAGCCTGATCGGCGATCATGCGAAGACCGCCATCGGGACGCTGCTCGCGACCGGAACCGTGATCGGCGTGGGCGCGAACGTGTTCGACGCGGTGCGTCCGCCCAAATACGTGCCGCCGTTCGCATGGGGGGTGGCCGAGGCCCGGCCGGCGGCCGGTGCGGGACGGGTCACCAGGGAGGGCTTTCTGACGATCGCCGAGCGCGTCTTCCGGCGGCGTGACGTTCCCATGGACGACGCCACGCGTGCCCTGCTCGGGCGCATTTACGACTGGGCCACCCGTTAGGGCGCTTTTCCCGGCGCGCCTGTTGCCCGACCCGCGCCTCCTACCCACATTGTTCAGTCCGGCCCGACCCGAGCTGTATGGCCCACACCGATCAATACCGCAAAGTCGGCAAGTTCGAGCTGCACGAGCTCATCGGGGAGGGAGCGATGGGCGCGGTGTGGAAGGCCTACGATTCGGTCATCCGCCGCTACGTCGCGCTCAAGCTTCTGAGCGCCGCCATCGGCCGCACGCGCGACGCACGCAGCCGCTTTCTGCGCGAAGCGCGAGCCGCCGGCGCGCTCCAGCATCCCAACATCGTCACGATCTACGACCTCGGCGAAGCCGACGGGCAGCTCTTCATCGCGATGGAGCTGGTGGACGGTCGCGACCTCTCCACGATGATCGCGCTGCACGATCCGCTCGCGCTCGAGCGCAAGCTCGACATCGGGATTGAGGTGCTCCAGGGACTCGCCTACGCCCACGGACGCGGCGTGATCCACCGCGACATCAAGCCGTCGAACGTGCGCATTGCGTCCGACGGGTCGGTAAAGATCATGGACTTCGGGATCGCGCGGCTGCAGTCGGCGGACGTCACCGGCTCCGGCGCGATCGTCGGCACGCCGACGTACATGGCGCCCGAGCAGATTACCAACGGCCCCATCACGCCCGTAACCGACCTGTTTGCAGTGGGGTGCCTCCTGTACGAGCTCCTCTCGTACCGCAAACCGTTCGAGGGCGAGACGGTGCACGGCGTGCTGTACCAGGTCCTGACGACCGACCCGAAGCCCCTCCGCACGATGGCGCCGTCGATCCCCGCCGCCCTGGAGCGCGTGATCGCGAAGGCCATGAACAAGGTGCCAGAAGACCGCTACGAAACCGCCCGCCAGATGCAGTCCGCGTTGTTCGGAATCCGGGCCGCGCTCTCAGGGGCGTCGGAGCCGACGGCGCGGCTGAGCCCAACCTGGACACCGATCCCCGCCGCGGCGCTTCGCCTCGTAACCCACGCACCGCTCAAGTGGCGCGCGGCGGTGCTCACCGCTCTCGCGCTGGTTGCCGCCGTCCTCTACTACAAGTCGCACGCGCCACCGCCGGCGGCCGAGGTCGCGCTGCCGGAGCAGGTGGTCCTCGCGACCGTCACGCTCGATCAGCTCCTCGGCTACCCGCTCCCGGCGGGGCTCAACCCCGCGCTCACGGCACAGCGCGACTCGGCGCTGGCCGCGCGCGAGCGGGCGCGGCGCGCGGGTGCCATGAAGAACAACGTACCGACCCTGCTGCTCGCGGAGACGGTCCTGCTGACGGCGGAGCGAGCCGTGCGCGGCGGCGACCAGGCGCGCGCGGCGAGCGGCTACCTGAGCGCGGTGGCGCAGTACCGCACGGCCCAGGGGGAGGCCGAGGCGCTGCGGCGCGAAGCCGAGCAAGCCATCACCCGGGCAACCCCCGTGGTGCGCGCGCTCGCGACCCGGCCCGAGGCGGGGCGCGCCGCGACGTCACTGCAGCGCGCCGAATCCCTGCGCAACGCTATGGATTTCGCCCTGGCGAAGCTGGCGGCGCTCGACGCCGAGCAGGTAGGGGTCGCCGCGGGGGTGGCGCCGCCGTCGCCGCAGCCGGCCGATCCCCGGGCCGCGATCGACGTGCTCCTGCAGGACCTGGAGCGCGCGGTGTCGAGCGAGCGGGTGGGCAACCTGCGGGTGCTCATGCCGGGAATGCAGCAGCCGGACGTCGCCGCATGGGACGGGTTTTTCCGCCGCTACACGCAACTCAAAGCGCGCTACGCGGTCGAGCGGTTCACCGTGCGGGGGAATGCGGCGAGCGCAACGGTGCGGACGTTCTACGCGTACGTCCCGGCAAACGGCGGAGCGCAACGGGAGACCCGCCTGCGCCAGGTCATCCGGTTCAGCAAGACACCGCTCGGGTGGCGCGTTGCCGACATCCGCGATCTGCCCTAGCCGTCACTCCCAGGCGCGCTCGCTGGGCGGCGGCGGCGGCGGAATCGCCGCCGAGTCCGCCCGGGCCGTGGGTGGCCCCACCCGTCGCAGCGTCACGGACTTCTCAAGATCGCCCCCCGACAGCGTGAGCCGGTCCGCCTCGAGCTTCATGCCGTAGACCTGCCACACGCCGTCCCCGAGGGTGATCCACAGGCTGTCCCCCACGATCCGCCAGCGCGCCACCTGGTCGCCGAACTGCGCTGAGCTGTCGCTGCGCACCATGATATTGCGGATCTCGTCCTCGGTCTTGGCCTGCCACCTGCCTTCGAGGCGCGGGCGACTCTGCCCCGCAAGGACGGCGGGGAGAACGAGGAGGCAGGCGCAGGTGAGCGTCACCCGGGCAGAGGTCACGGATCGTGAGCGTTGGGGAGCCACGGCTAAAGATACAAAAACCAGGACGCCCCGGAATTGCGCCGGGGCGTCCTGTGCGTCTAGGCAACTGTGCCGCTAGGTCTTAATACATCCCGCCCATGCCACCACCCGGCATCGGCGGGGCTTTCTCCTTCTCTTTCTTCTCGACGACGACGCACTCGGTCGTGAGTAGCAGCCCGGCGATCGACGCCGCGTTCTGCAGCGCGGTGCGCGTGACCTTGGTCGGGTCGATCACCCCGGCGGCGACCAGGTCTTCGAACGTGTCGGTCTGCGCGTTGTAGCCGAAGTTCTTGTGGTTGGCTTCCCGCACGCGCGCGACCACGATCGAGCCTTCCTGACCGGCGTTCTGGGCGATCCAGCGCAGCGGCTCTTCGAGCGAGCGACGCACGATGTCGACACCGACCCTCTCGTCCTCCTCGCTCGCCTTCACCTTCTCGAGCGCCTTCTGGCACCCCAAGAGCGACACGCCGCCGCCCGGCACGATGCCTTCCTCGACCGCCGCGCGGGTCGCGTGCAGCGCGTCCTCGACGCGGGCCTTCTTCTCCTTCATCTCGGTCTCGGTGGCCGCGCCCACGTTGATCACGGCGACGCCGCCCGCCAGCTTCGCGAGCCGCTCCTGCAGCTTCTCCTTGTCGTAGTCGGACGTCGACTTCTCGATCGCGGCCTTGATCTCCTTGATGCGGCCCTGGATCGCCTCGGTCTTACCCTTGCCGCCGACGATGGTCGTGTTATCCTTGTCCACGACGATCCGCTTCGCCTGGCCGAGATCGTTCAGGGTTGCGTTCTCGAGCTTCAGGCCCATCTCTTCCGAGATCACCTGCGGCGCGCCGGTCAGCACCGCGATGTCGACCAACATCTCCTTGCGGCGGTCCCCGAAGCCCGGGGCCTTCACCGCACACACCTTCAGGGTGCCACGGAGCTTGTTGACGACCAGCGTCGCCAGCGCCTCGCCCTCCACATCCTCGGCGATGATGAGCAGCGGCCGGCCGGCCTGTGCCACCTTCTCCAGGATGGGGAGCAGGTCCTTCATCGACGAGACCTTCTTGTCGTGAATCAGGATGTAGGCGTCCTCGAGGACGGCCTCCATCTTCTCGGGATCGGTGATGAAGTAGGGCGAGAGGTAGCCGCGGTCGAACTGCATTCCCTCCACCGTCTCGAGGGTGGTCTCGAGGCCCTTGGCCTCCTCGACCGTGATCACACCGTCCTTGCCGACCTTCTCCATCGCGTCGGCGATGATCTTGCCGATCTCCGGGTCGTTGTTCGCCGAGATCGCCGCAATCTGCGCGATCTCCTTCCGGCCCGAGGTCGGGACGGAGATCTTCTTCAGCTCCTCCACGACGACCTCCACCGCCCGGTCGATGCCGCGCTTCAACGACATCGGGTTGAGGCCCGCGGTGACCGACTTCAGGCCCTCGCGGAAAATCGCCTGCGCGAGCACCGTCGCGGTCGTCGTCCCGTCGCCCGCTACGTCCGAAGTCTTGGTCGCCACTTCCTTCACCATCTGGGCGCCCATGTTCTCGACGGGATCCTCGAGCTCGATCTCCTTGGCGACGGTGACGCCGTCCTTGGTGATCGTCGGGTTCCCGAACTTCTTCTCGATGACGACGTTGCGGCCTTTGGGGCCGAGCGTGACCTTCACCGCATCGGCCAGCTGGTCCAGCCCTCGCTTGAGCCGGGCACGCGCCTCAACGTCGAACTCCAGCAACTTGGCAGCCATTCTCGTGTCCCTCCTAAGTCGTCAACCGAGCTTCGCGATGACGTCCGATTCCTTGATGAGGATGATTTCCTCGCCGTCGAGCTCCACCTGGGTGCCGCTGTACTTCCCGTAAACCACCCGGTCCCCGACCTTCAGCTCGAGCGGGACCAGTTCCCCCTTCTCACGCCGCCCAGGGCCGACGGCGATCACTTCACCCTGGATTGGCTTCTCCTTCGCCGTGTCCGGGATGTACAGACCGCCCTTCATCGTCTCAGTCTCCTCGATCGGCTTGATCGCCACCCGGTCCGCGAGTGGAAAGACCTTGAGCTTGCTCTTCGCAGCCGTTGCGGTTGCCATGGTACCAGACCTCCAGCTTTTGCTTGGGCGTAAGTACTTATCGAATAAGGCTGTTAGCACTCACTCGTGATGAGTGCTAACGGACAAACGAGAATTTCTCTGGGCGGGCGCTAGCTGTCAAGGGGCCAGCGGGCGTTAGAGGGTCGACGGCGTGCGAAGCGCGGCGGGCCGCGCAGTGAGCGAGTCCACGATGGCCTGGGCCCGGGCCTGCACGGTCGGCCCGAGCGAGTCGAGGGGGGCTGACACGGCCGCGATGATGGCCCCGGTCCGGGTGTCGGCCAGACGGATGTAGAGCCACAGCGGCGACCCCGGCGCGGTCTCGCGTTGTGTGAACGCCAGGAGATAGGCCGTCGGGGGACTTCCGCCCTTCACCGCGTTGCGAACCCGAAGGCCGCGCTGCTTCAGGCCCACCCCGATGGCTCGGCTGAGCGAGTCGTGTCGCGTGATCACGATCTGGTAGTCACGCGCGCTCGACGGCGGGTGGTACCCGGTGGCGGGGGCGCATGCCGCGCCGAAGACGTTATACGACGCTACGACGCTAAGGTGTACGAAAAGCGAGCCCGTCTGGCGCGCACATACGACATGACGTCGTAGCGTCGTATGACGGTTCACGGAATTATCCGTCGCACGCCCACCCAGCGCTCCAGCCAGTGCGAGCCCTCGGGATCGCGCGCCTCGAGCCGGGACAACTTCACCCCGATGGTCGAACTGTGGATGAACTTCAGCTCGCCGACGTACATGCCGACGTGCGTCACGCCCGCTCCCGGCCGCGCCGAGAAGACCAGGATATCGCCTGGGCGCAGCGCCGCCACCGCGGGCGCGATTTCGGCACCCGTCGTCGCCTGCTCGCGGCTCATACGGGGCAGGCGGATGCCGTGGCGTGCGTAGGCGTACTGAATCAATCCCGAACAGTCGAAGGCGTTGTCGTTGGTGCCGCCCCACAGATATGGAGTGCCCAAGGCCTCGAGGGCCGACCGGACGACGTCGGCGGCGTTGCCGCTGATGGTCGCTGGCGGCTCGGGAGGCGGGAGTCTGGAGACGCCAGACGCCTCGCGTCCTCTCCCGAGACCGATGCTCACGCCCACCGCGGCGCTCACGCCGTTGCGCGCGTCGTTCCGAGGATTCCAGAACCCGCGGGGCCCCCGGTCCTCGAGCCGGTAGCGCACCTCGGTGCCGACCGCAAACCACGAGATTGGGCGCCACTCGAGCCCACCGCCGATGCTCCACTGCGCCGCGAGCGCCTGCGTGGAGGTGTCGGTCGAGAGACCGAGGGCGACGCCGCCGAGGGCGTACGGCCCGAACCTCGAGCGGCCGCGCCAAGCCTGCAGCTCCCAACCCAGACCGTAGAAGGCACGGCGGCGGCCGAGGCTGTCGTTGACCAACATCGCGACGCCGAACCCGTGAGTGAGCGGCCCGCCCAGCCGCGAGCTGGTGCGGAACTCGTAGGTTTCGGCGCGGTTGCCGTTGTACCAGCGTCCGATATGGAGCTCCATCCCTCGGCCCTGGGCCGGAAGCGCGCCCGGGAGGAGTCCGAGCAGCAGGATCGCGAGGAGCTCAGTCCGCCGCAGCAATGGCAGTGTGCTCCTGCGAAGCCCGCGGCGCCATGAGATGGGACAGGAGGTGGGGCACTCGGCGCATGAAGCGCACCCAGATCGCGAGCGCCGCAAAGCCGAACAGCGCGGCGCCCGCCGCGGCGACCGCGAGCATCGTCAGCGGGTCGGCGAACCGCATACCTACGAGCGCGCCGAGCCACAGCCCGACGTACGACGCCCCCCACGCAAGCAGCGGCGTGAGGAGCCAGCCAAGGACCACGCTCAGGTGTGCAAGCCAGCGGGGCACGATGCCCCTCCCACGGGGCCCGAGCTAGGGCTTCCGGGCGAGTGCGACGACAGCCTGCCCCGCCAACGTGATGGTGAATGCGCCACCCGCCCCGACGGGCAGCGCGAGCGACAGTCCGGCAAGCCGCGCCACGGCCACGACCAGTACAGTGCCGATGAGCGTCGGGGTAGCGAGGCGAACGAGGTTCGCCTCGCCACGGGCGCTCTCCCGCGCCATCACGAGGGCGCCCATCCAGGCCAGAAACGTGCCGAGCATCCACCAGATCGGCAGATACCACCAGGTGCTGTTCCCGCCGATCGCGTCCCATGTCCAGGGATAGGCCCGCAGGGGCCGCAGCGCGACGATGTCGATCGTCATGAAGGTGATCGTGCCGACGAGCCCCATCGCGGCGGCGCCGGCGATCCCCTCGCCCGTTCGTGCCGCGGTCCACTTCCCGGGCAAGAACGTCACCGCCAGCCCCGCCCCGAGCACGACCAGCATCTCGAGCATGCGCCCCGCCAGCCCGGGCACGTGCCGGGACACGAGCAGAAAAGCGACCACGGCGGCCGCCGTGATCAGGCCAATCTTGACGCCACCAAGGGTGACGGTGCGGAAGTCCGAACGGTCCGACGCATCGGGTGCCGCAGTGGCCGACATGCTCGCCTCGTCTCTGATGGGAAGGTGGCTCCGTTCAAATCTAAGTGCACGGTCTCATCGAGCAAACACCGCGAGTACGACGAGATCGGTTACGGCCCACGCGGCGAGCGCGTGATACATCCCCCGCTGATGCCGAGCCGGCGTCCACCCGGCATGCCCTGCGTACCACGGGATCAGCACCGCGAGCCAGGCGCCGAGGGGCCCGAGCAGCGCGACGGCCCGGGCCCCGGTCCCGAGCATGGCAGCCGCCCACGCGAAAAGCGCGAACGCGCCGAGCACGCACGCCAGCGCCACGCTCAGGCTCCGACGCATGCCAAGCAGCAGCGCCAGCGTTCGGTCGCCGCGACGGCGGTCCTCGTCGAATTGGTACAGTTGAGTGAGCGGATAGAGCCCCGCGAACAGCGGGCAGAACCCGAGCAGGATCAGCGAGTGGCCAGAATCGAGCGGTCGACCCGTCGCGGCCCAGGTCGCAAACGGCGTGAGGGTGCCAAACCCCCACATGTTGATGACCCAATCGACACCCGCCACGGCCTTGAAGCGGAACGGCGGCACGGAGTACAGAAGCGACATCGCGAAACAGATCGCGTAGTCGATGCGGAACGCGGCCGGCAAAGTCAACGCGAGCAGCTGGCCGCTGACGAGCAACGCCAGGCTGAAAGCCAACAGGTGCCTCGGCAGGGGCGGCGGCGCGATCAGATAACCGATGTCGCCCTCGTCGCGGTCGAACACGCTGTTGATCGCGAGGGTGCCGCCGTTGAGAAACACTACCCAGAGGACCAGCGCCAACAACGCGGGCCCCAGTGACGCTCCCCGCGCGACGCCCTCGAGGCCGATCGCCAGCACGTAGCCCAGGGCCGTGTGCCCCGCCATGATCGGCCATTCGGCGGGGCGCATGTGCAGGAGGTAGGAGAACAGGTCGCCGGGCAGGAGACGGTATCCCCAGCGCCGCCAGGCGTTGAGGGCGCGGGGCGGGACCTCCACTACCACGTCATGCCGAGCGCGGTCGCGGCGATCCGGAGCCCGGTGAGCGTGAGGTCGGGATGCACCGACTCGATCTCGCGCGCCAGCGGAGCGACGAGGCTCGCGAGGCCCCCCGTCGCGATCACCTGGGGAGCCTGCCGGCCCGGCCATTCCGCCTTTATGCGACGAACGATACCGTCCACTGCGTCGGCGGAGCCCAGGAGCACGCCCGCGCGGATGCAGTCCTCGGTGCGACGCCCGATCACCCGCTCCGGCGGCACGAGCTCCGTCGCCGGCAGCTTGGCGGTGTTGCGGATCAGCGCGTCCGAACCGGTACGGATGCCCGGCATGATCACGCCGCCGAGGAACCGGCCATCCCCCGTGATGCAGTCGAAGGTCGTGGCGGTGCCGAAGTCCACCACGATCGTGTCCCGCCGGAACAGCTGCGACGCGGCGAGGGTGTTGAGGATGCGGTCGGCCCCCACGGTAAGCGGCTCCTCCACGTCGAGCCTGATGGGGAGCGCAGATCGCCCGTCTACGATCACCGGCTGCACCGTGGTGGCACGCTCGACCGCCTCGCACACCCCCTGGGTCACCGGCGGCACCACCGAGGCGAGCACACTGGCGCGCACTTCCTGCGTGGACCGTCCGGCCTGGAGCAGGTACGAGGTGAGCGCCGCCGCCCATTCGTCCGGGGTCCGTGCCGGTGCGGTCGTGAGACGCCAGTGCGCCTCCAGGCTGTCGCCCCGGAAGAGCCCGACCTTCGTCTCGGTGTTGTTGATGTTGATGGCGAGGAGCATGCGGCGCCTAAGATAGACGGCCGGATTCGCGCTCGCCACGCCGCCGCACCATCCAGCCGAGCCCGACCGAGAGCAGCGCGGTGCACGCGAGCGCGATGCCAGCCGCGAGCCCGGCGCTCCCGGCGGTGACCGGCACGCCGCCCAGCGCCTTCAGCGGCGCATTGTGGAGCCCGTGGTAGAACGCCGCGACCGTGAGTGAGCCCGACAGCGCGTACAGGCACCCCGTCACGAACCCGCCCAGCGCGGTTCCGAGGAAGCTCTCCACTGGTGCGCCGTCGTAGCCCGGCTGCGCCACGTGCCACAGGCCGAACGCGAGCGCCATAACCCGAGAGAGCCCAGGCGCACCGACTCGGGCCGCCCGAGCAGTGCGCGCCGGAACGCGAGCTCCTCGGTGACACGCGCGACGGTCGCGTCGTCGCGCCGCAGCCCACCCAGGTACGCCGCGGCGCACAAGTCGCCCACCGCAAGCCCGCGCGCGACCTCCGGGGCCGGCCGCGCCGCGCGCGCTGGTGCCCACAACAGGCCCAGCGGCTGGCGGCCGAGCGCGAGTGCGACGAGACCGCACAACCCGGCGGCCAAGGACACGGTGGTGCCACCCAGGGCAGCGGCATCGCCGGGAGCGCGCGGCAGTCCCCACGCCGTGCGCACCAGGCCAGCGGCGAGGAGCACACGGGCGCGGGGCGAGAGATCAGGCGAGCTCGACATGGCCCTCCCGCACGCCGATCGTTCCGGCCCCGAGGTCCACGAGCAGCGCGCCGTCGGGCCGAAGACCCCGCGCCAGGCCCACCGCCGGCGAGCGGATCAGTCGACCCCGCAGCCAGTCGCGCGCGGCGAAGGCGGCGCACTCGCGCTCGGACAGCGCGGCCCCGCTGGTGGTGACGGGGGCGAGCGCCGGTACGAGGCGGTCGAGCAGGTCGATCCGTCGCACCGCCGGGAGCCGCTCCCTGAGGGCGATGGCCCGTTTCGCCACGTCGGCGGGGATCTCGTTGCATACGTTCACTCCGAGACCCACCGCGAGCCACTGGAGCCGCCCGCCCTGCCAGCGGGCTTCGCTGAGAATCCCCGCCAGCTTGCGGTCGTCGAGCAGGACGTCGTTCGGCCACTTCAGACGGGTTGCGGGGGCGGCAAGCAGCGCGTCCACCGCGTCGGCGAGCGCGAGCCCCGCGCGGATCGATGCGGCGCCGAGCTCGACGCGCTCGGGGGTCGGGCGAAACAACATCGCCAGCCACACGCCCCCCAGCGGCGAAAACCACGTGCGCCCGTCGCGGCCGCGACCCGCGGTCTGTTCCTCTGCGACGACGACGGTCCCCTCGGCGGCGCCCTGGGCGCCGAGGTCGTGGATCGCGTCGAGGGTCGAAGGGAGCTGCCGGAACAGCCCCACCTGAGGCACGCCCCAGCGGCGGGCGAGCTCGCTTGCGGGAACACCATCGAGCGCTACGCGCGCCACAGCGCGTACGCGATGGTGAAGGCACCGACCGCCCAGCAGTAGGGGGCGAAGGCGTGGAACCGGCCGCGCTGCACGAGCCACACCAAGAGGCGGATTGAGAGGATGCCGGCGATGAACGCGACGGCGCAACTGACCGCGAGCGGCGCCGCGCCGACCGCCGCGATATCGACCCCGACATCACGCGCCTCGAACACAGCCGCGCCCGCGATGATGGGGATCGCCATCAGGAAGCTGAACTCGACAGCCCACACCGGCGAGAGGCCGAGCCAAAGGCCGGCAGTCACCGTGGAGCCGGACCGGGAGATTCCCGGGAGGATGGCGAACGCCTGGGCGAGCCCTATGACGACGGCTCCCCTCGGCGAAGGGACGCGTTCCCCGCCACCCCGGCGCCGAGTGGACCACAGCATCAGACCGGTGACAAGAAACGCGACCCCGACGAACAAGAGCGAATCGAAGGCGCGCCCGACCACGTCATGGAACAGGACGCCGAGCACCACCCCCGGGACCGTCGCCAGGATGAGGAGCCCAGCGAAGCGCAACGCGTCGGGCCGGCGGCCGAACGTGCCGATGGTGATTTCCGCGAACCGCCGACCGTACACGACGAGCACCGAGCCCAGCGTCGCCACATGGAGCGCCACCTCCACGAATACGCCGGGCGTCTGCACGCGGGCGAGGATGCCCACCAGTGCGAGGTGGCCGTCGCTCGAGACCGGCAGGAACTCGGTGACTCCCTGCACGAGCCCCAGCAGGACCGCCTGCCAATAGCTCATGAGACCCGTCCCACGATCAGCGCCACGATCCCCACGAGCATCGCTCCTTTCAGTAAGAGGCTGTTCCGGCGCACCGTGCCGGTGATCAGCCGGCTGGCGACGAGCAGCACGGCGAGCTGAGCGAACAGCGCGACGACGTAGTAGGCACCGCCGTAGCGGGCGGCGACCGGCAACACGATACTCGCCGGCACGAATGCGAGCGCGAGCGCCGCCGCAACGAGCGCCGCCCCGCGCGCGCCGATGGCGATGGGCAGCGTGCGACGTCCGAGCACCCGATCGCCGGTGTCGTCCTCGATGTCCTTCACGACCTCCCGGATGAGGTGGATCCACGCCGCGAGCGCCCAGGGAACGGCCCCCTGCGCCGGGCCCCCGACCGCGAGCGCGCCGTACGCGAGCGGCAGGCCAGCGACGAGCGCCACCGCCACGTTCCCAACGAAGCCATGACGTTTCAGGACCGGTGAGTAGGCGATCATGATGGCGAGCGCGGCGAGCCCGACCAGCAATGCCGTACCGCTCACCAGCGCCGCGCCTGCGATACCGATCAGGGTCCCGCCCACCACGCACAAGTCTGCCGTCCCCCGGGAGACGCGTCCGGCGGCGAGCGGACGGTCCGCGGGGCTGCGATTCACGCGGTCTGCCGCGATGTCCCAGATATCGTTGATCGCGTTGCCCGCCGCTCCGAACCCGACCGCCGCGATTGCGGCGAAGACGAGCAGTTTGGGCGTGGCCAGCGCGCCGAGCGCGATCCATCCCCCGGCGAGCACGCCCGCCGCGGCGACGACCAGATTGTGCGCCCGGACGAGCCGGAGGACGTCAATCACGCAAGACGTCCTGGTACAGCCGCTCGTAGCGCGGCACGATCCGCTCGGCTGAGAACTCGCGGGCGCGGGCGCTCGCGGCGGCCCGCATACGCGCGTGCGCCGCGGGGTCCCGCAGCAGCGCCACGGCACGCTCGGTCATCTCGTCCACCGCGCCCACCGGCGCCAAGTGCCCCGTCTCGCCGTCCACCACCACTTCAGGGAGCCCGCCCACACGGCTCGCGATCACCGGCACGCCGCAGGCCATCGCTTCCAGCGCGGAGAGCCCGAACGACTCGGTCTGCGACGGGAGCAGGAACAGGTCGCTCCCCCGCAGGAGGTCCGCCACCTGGTTCACCTTGCCCAGGAAGCGCACATCCGAGCGCAGCTTCAGGTGATCGACTTCCTGTTCGGCGAGGTCGCGATCGGGGCCGTCACCGGCGAGCACCAGCGTCGCCGGCACGGCCCGGCGCACTCCCGCGAACACTTTGATCACGTCGCCGAGCCGCTTCACAGCTCGGAAGTTCGAGACGTGGATCAGGATCTTGTGACCGACGGGCGCGAGGGCGCGCCGGCACGATCCGTCCGTCGCGGGATGGAAATCCGCGGGCGCCACGAAGTTCGGGATCACCTGGACATCGCAACCGGTACAGCCGAATGCCCGGTAGGTCTCGTCCTTCAGGTACTCCGATACGGCGGTCACACGATCCGACTGCTCGATCGAGAACTTGGTGATGGTGAAGTACGACGGATCCTGGCCGACGAGCGTGATGTCGGTGCCGTGCAGCGTCGTCACCACCTTGAGATCGCGCTGGCCCTTGAGCATCTGCTTCGCAAGCCACGCCGTGGCGGCGTGGGGGATCGCGTAGTGGACGTGCATCAGGTCGAGCTCTTCGCGCAACGCCACCTCGTGCTGCTTCACGGCCAGCGCCAGCGCGTAGGGCGACTGCTCGAACAACGGGTAGTCGGCGGGCACCACTTCGTGGAACGTGACCCGTTCCGCGAACCCGCCGCGCAGCCGGAAGGGGCTGGCGTACGAGATGATATGGACTTCGTGCCCCCGCCGGCCGAGCTCGAGGCCGAGCTCGGTCGCGACGGCCCCGGAGCCACCGTAGGTCGGGTAGCAGGTAATGCCGATGCGCATTCAGCTGTCAGCCTTCAGCCGTCAGCACACAAGGGCGTGCCAGCGTTCGAGGATCGCGGCGGCCAGAGCCTTGGCACTCGGTGTCGCGTCCAGCATCCAGACCTCCTCCTGGTAGCTGACGGCCGACGGTTGACGACGCAGTTGATTGCGAAACCACGTCTCCTGCCGTTTCGCGTACCTGCGGGTCGCGACGACGATAGCCTCCCGCAGGTCACGCTCGGACAGGTGTCCCTCGAACATCGCGACCACCTCCCGGTAACCCACGCCGTCGAGACCCGGCGCGTGCGGCGAGACCCCGCGGGCCAGCACCCGCCGGACCTCGTCGACCAGGCCCGCCGCGAGCATCCGGTCCACGCGCTCCGCGATGCGCCGGTGCAGCACGTCACGCGGCAGGGTCAGATGAATGTACCACGGCCGCATCACCCCGGTCTCGCGGGCCTCGCGCTGCCACCACGAGAGCGATCGTCCCGTCAGGATGGCCACTTCGAGCACGCGGGTGGCCCGCTGGCGCCCGCCGCCCGCGAACCGGCGGTCGAGCCGTGCGGCCCAATGCGCGAGCTGCGCGGCAACCAGCCGGCCCGCCCAAGCACGCAGCCGCTCACGCCGCTCGCGGTCGAGCGGCGGCTCGCGGAACAGGCCCTCGGCCAGTGCTCGAACGTAGAAGCCCGTTCCCCCCAAGACGAGCGGCTGCCTTCCCGCGGCGCGCACCTCCGCGAGCCAGCCGCTGGCGTCGCGCCCGAAACGCCCGGCGCTGTAGCGGTCCCCCGGCTCGACGAGGTCGATCCCGAGATGCGGCAGCCGCGTGAGCAACGTCCGGTCGGGCTTCGCGGTCCCGATGTCGAGGTCGCGGTAGACCTGCCGCGCGTCGGCGGAGATGACCGTCACGGGCTCGAGCTCCGCCCACGCGGCCGCCACGGCGGTCTTGCCGACGCCGGTGGGGCCGACGACCACGGGCGTCAAGAGTTGTGGGGAGGTCACGACGCTACGTCATACGACGCTACGTTGTACGTGTCGCACGACGAGCCTTTCGTAGCGTCGTAGCATCGTGGCGTCGTACAACGTAGCGTCGTAGCATCGTATAACGGTCCTATCGCCCAAACCGCCGCTCCAGCTCATCCTTCGGCAGCTGCACGACGGTCGGGCGCCCGTGCACGTCGTGCGCGGGGAGCGTGGCGCCGAGGAGCCGCGTGACGAGCTCCCGCATCTCCTCGGGCTCGAGCCGCTGCCCCGCCTTGATAGCGGCTCGACAGGCAAACGTGGCGGCAAAGCGCTCCAGCCGGTTCGCGAGCGCCCCGAACCGCCCCCCCGCCCCCCCCGCCAAGTCCGCGACCAGTTCCTGGAGGCAACGCGCCGCGTCGAAGCGCGGATGCGGATTAGGTGCCGTGTGCACGACCACCGTCCGCCCGGAGAACGGCTCCACCTCGTATCCAACACGCCGCAACAACTCGCGGTTGGCCTCGACAGCCTCCAGCTCCGCGGTCGCGAACTCGAGCGTCAGCGGCAGCAACAGCCGCTGCGCCGGTGCGCCGTCGCCCGAGAGCTGGTGCATCACCGCCTCGTACAGCACGCGCTCGTGCGCCGAGTGCTGATCCACGATCGCGACGCCGGAGTCGGTCTGGAACAGGATGTAGGTATCGAAGACCTGGAGGAGAGGTGTCAGGTGTCGGGTGTCAGGTGTCAGGGACTCACCTGGGAAGATTTCGAGCGGCGAGCCGAAACCTCCGACACCTGACCCCTGAAACCCGACACCTGCCGTCTCACCCCCGACACCTTGGAGGGGAGCGGCTGCGGCGAGGGGTCCCAGTGCCAGCCGTACGGCCTGCTCGACGACCTTCTCCACGAAGAATTTCTCCCGGAAGCGCACCTCGAGCTTCGCCGGGTGAACGTTCACGTCCACGGCGTCGCCCGGAAGCTCGAGAAACAGGATCAGCGAGGGCCGATCGCCCGGCGCGATCGTGGAGCGATAGCCCGCTTCCGCCGAGCGCAGGATGAAGGGATCGCGGATCGGGCGGCCGCGCACGAACACGTAGCCCTTGCGCCCGGCGGGCTTCGCCTGCGCGGGCCGCTGGGCGAACCCCCGCACTTCGAGGGGTCCCTCTCGGTGCGCCACGGGAAGCAGCGTGTCTGCCACGTCGCGCCCCCACAGCTCACGCAGGCGGTCGATGGTCCCGTCGGCGCCGCGGGGGCGGACGTCGATCAGCACCCGGTCGTCGCTCGTGAGGGTAAAGGCGACGTCGGGGCGTGCGAGGGCAAGAACGGTCAGTGCCTCGACGACGGCGCGCGTCTCCGTCGCCTGGGCGCGCAGGAATTTCCGGCGCGCTGGCGTATTGAAGAACAACGCGCGGACGGTCACGGTGGTGCCGCGCTGGCGCACCGCGTCCTCAACCGCCTCGCGCGTCCCGCCGGCGGCGCGGATGCGCGTGCCGCTGCGGCCGTCGGGCGACGTCTCGAGCTCAAAGCGCGACACCGAAGCGATCGCCGGCAGCGCCTCGCCGCGGAAGCCGAACGTGCCGACGCCGATCAGGTCTGCGGCCTCGCGGATCTTGCTCGTAGCGTGGCGCGCCAGGGCGAGTGCCGCGTCGGCCCGGCTCATCCCCTCCCCGTCGTCGCTCACACGGATCAGCGTCTTGCCGCCGTTCTCGATCTCGACCCGCACCGTTCGGGCGCCGGCGTCGAGCGCGTTCTCGACGAGCTCCTTCACGATCGACGCGGGGCGCTCCACCACCTCGCCCGCGGCGATCTGGTCGGCGACATGCGGCGGGAGAACGGCGATGCCGCTCGTCACAACCCGACCACTTCCGAGGCGAGTACCCAGCCGTGCACGCCGTCGCGACGGCGCACCTCGAGCCACGCGCCGTAGGACCGCTCGACCAGCAACGCGGCCCCCGGCTCCACGCGGGTCGCCGCGCTCGCCTCGCCGTACGGCGCCACGCGCACCGGGGTCCCCGCGTTCACCACCACGGCCACCCCGCGCCGCCGGTGCTGCCATTCGCGGACAGCGAGGCCCGCCGTCACGGCCGTCACCAGCGCGAACCCGAGCAGCACCGAGCGGCGCCAGCGGGCGACCACGGCCGTCCACAAGGCCAGCCACGCGACTGCGGCGACGAGCGCCCACTCCGCAGGCGTGACGGGGCCGACTGCGAGCAGCGACTCGCTCGGCGCGTCGGGAGGCGGCAGCAGCTGCCGAGCGCGGCGGAGGAGCGGCGCGCGGGGAGCCATCCGGGCCGCGAGGGCCCAGGCGGCAGCCGCCTTGCCGTCCGCACCGGCCCGATACAGAGTCGCACCCAGGTTGTACCAGTGGGCGGCCACGCGAGGCTCGGCCGTCGCCCGTGCGGCGAACGAGTCGGAGGCCGCGCGCAGCGCCCCCGCTTCGTACAGGGCCTCGGCGCTCGGGGCCTGCGCGCGGGCCGCGGGAGGGACAGCCAGCGCCACGAAGCACAGGGTGGTGACGACCCGCCGGCCTCCGCCGTCCCGCGCCCCGGGCCCGCCAACAGGGTCGGCACCCAGCACCTTGAGCACCTGCTCCACTTCGGCGGCCAGCTCCGCGGCGTCCCCGATGCCCTGTGGCCCGTAGCGCGCCGCGCGCAACCGGTCACGCAGGCGCTTCACGTGGTCGGCGACGGCGCTCTCCAGACCTGCCGCGCGCAACGCCCGGGCGAGCCCGTCACCATCCCGGGCCCCCCGATCCGGGACGTGACTCGCGAGCACGGCGTAGAACTCCCGCTCCAGCCGCCCCAGGCGTGTGAGCGGCGGCGCGGCACCGCTCGGGGGCGCGAGCGTGTCGTGCGCCGCGCCGCGGCGCCGCCACAGCCAGGCCGCGAGCGGTGGACCGACGAGTAGCGCCAGCCAGCCCCACGGCACGAGGCCGGCCGCGACCTCGTCCGCCGAGGTCGCGCGCGCGCTCGGGTCGAGCGCCGGCACCGGCCGCGCGGCCCGCGGCTCAGCGCCGGGCGCGACCGCCAGCGGCTGCGCCGCCGCGCGTGCCGCGACGTGGGTCCCGGTCGCGAGGTCGTAGTACGGGTAGCGAATCTCAGGCAGGACGAACGCTCCGGCGGAGTCGGGCACGACGAGGTAGTGGAACGTCTTGCTCCCAGCCATGCGGCCGTGGCGCGGCTCCAGCCGCATCCCCGTTTCCCCCGGGTACGCGCGGAAGCCTGGCGGCCAGCGGATGGCAGGCTCCGGCCACAGCGCGACGTTCCCCACTCCGGAGATGGTGGCCGTGACGTCCAGCGGCTCCCCCACCCGGCTCTCCGCCGGCGCCACGCCGAGAGCGAGGGACAGGCCCTGGGCCACGACGCGCTCATCGTCCCCCGACCGCCCGGGCTCGGGCAGCGGCAGCACCGTGACCGCCACGGAATCGCTCTTGAGGGAATAGCGCTCCTCGCGACCGAAGAAGGACAGCCGCACGAGCATTGCGTACTCGAGCATGGCGGGCGGGATCACCACCCGCCCGGGCGCGAGCGGAAACACGATCTGGTGAGCGACGAACAGGTCCATCCACCGTCCCCGCACCAGGCGCGATGCGGCGACGTCGCTCGGCGCGGCGCCAGGGTACGACCACACGCCTTCGGGGGTCTGCATGGTGAGGATCGGTCGACCGTGCAGCCGTGGGCGCAACTCCCTGGGAAACCAGGCCGCCGCGATCACATCGAGCTGCCCGCCCGTGAGCATCGTATCTGCCGGCAAGATCACCGCCAGCGAGACGCGTTCGAGCTGCTCCGGCGGGTCGGCCGCGGCGATCAGTGCGCGCACGAACGGGCTGAGCAGTCCCGCGACACCCGCGGCCGCGCTGTCCACGGTGATCGCGATCGGGTCGGTCGCAACCGCCTGCTCGCCCTGTCGGACTCGCACCGCACCGATCATGAGCGCCCCGGGCTGCACGGCGCGGAGCTGCACCTCCCGCATCGTGGTGCGGGTCGGACCGCGCGCACCGTCGATCGCCACCTCGCTCACTTCGCGCGAGCCGATGATCGCGAACCCGGTGAGCGGCGGGAAGGTGATGCTCACGGGCTCGGCCGAGCGCGTGCGCGCGCGCACCGTCAAGGTCAACTGGTCGCCCGCCGTGAGCCGCGTCCGGTCCACGCTCGCTTGGACGTCGGGCGGCAGCCCCTGCAGGGCGAAAAGCAGCCACAACATCGGCGTCACCAGTCCTTCACCTCGGACTCGACCGCGCGTCGCACCCGGCCGGTGCGGTCACGACGCGTCTCCAGTTCCTCCTGCCCGATGGACCGCAGCACTTGCTCGGCCTGAGCCTGACTCAGTCCTCCGGCCCCGCCGCTTCGGGCGCTGCCGCCCCCCTCCCCGCTGCCACCTGGAGGCGACCCGCCTGCCGCGCCGCTGGCGGGTGGCGGAGGGTTACGCGCGCTGCCGCCGCCCCGGCGCCGCACGGCGAGCTCGAGGTTCCACTTGGCCGGCAGGTGGCGGGGCTTGAGCAGCAGGGCCTCGCGATACGCGCGCTCCGCGTTCCCCAGGTGTGCATCGCGGCTGCCGCTGTCCGACTCGGCGAGCCGCAGCGCCAAGAGACCAAGATTGTAGAGCGCACGGAACCGCATATCGGGATCGAGCGAGGCGGCCGCGTGCGACAGGGCGGACTGGGCGGTCTCGACGTCTCCGCTCGCGAGCGCCGCTGTGCCGGCGTTGAACCACGCGGCGTCGTCCCGCCGGCGCTGCGCGAGCTCGGCAATGTAGGCGAGCCGTGCGCGCTCGAGGCTACCCTCGTCCCACGCCTTCTCGGCCGCACTGCGCGGGTGCGAAGGGGCCGACGCTTGGGCGCCGGCCAGCGCCGGGGCGGCCAGCCCGAGCACCAGCGCGATCAACGCGGCTGTGCGCCGGGACGCCGCCTGCGCAACCAGCACCAGCACGGCGAGCATCACCGGAACCCAGGCCCGCGGCCGACCGCGCTCGGTGCGCGTCTCGCTCGCGCGCGCCCGCTTGTAGGCGGCGACGAGATCCCGCACCGCGCCCGCCTGGTCCGGCAACTCGGCCGCGACGAGCGTCCCCTGGGCTGCATCCGCCACCGCGCCGAGGACGTCGTCCCGCCGGGCGGTCTGGATGAGGTTGCCTTGCGCGTCCCTCTGCCAACCGACGAGCGCGCCGCGCTCGTCGCGCACGGGGATCCGCACCGGCGTGCGCCCGCCTTCCGCGACGAGGATCAGATGGATGCCTTGCCCGCGCAGGCGCTCGGCCTGCGCGACGGCAGCGGCGAGCGTATCGTGCGCCTCGCCGTCGGTGAACACGACCAGCACGCGGTCGGCGAGCTCGGAGCTGGCCCGGAGCAGTTCCGCGCCCTGGCGCACCGCGGGCGCGAGGCTGGTGCCGCCCTCGGAGGCGACCTCGGGGTCGAGTGCGTCGAGGTACAGTCCCAACGCGGAGCCGTCGATCGAAAGCGGGGACAGGATGTAGCTCGAGCCCGCGAAGGCGACGAGCCCCAGGCGGTCGCCATCGAGGTCCTGCACCAGACGCCGGGCCTCGCGCAACGCCCGCCCCAACCGGTTCGGGGCCGCGTCCTCCGCCAGCATCGAGCGGGAGATGTCGATCGCGATCACGGCCGAAAGCCCACGGGTCTCCGCCACGATCTTCTCCTCGCCCCAGCGGGGGCCGGCGAGCGCCACGACGCCGAGGAACGCCGAGATCGAGAGCGCCGTCGGGCCCAGGCGCCCGGCACCCAGCGCGGCGCGCACCGTCTCCTCGGACCACAGCGCGGCGCGCCGGACGCGGACACGGCGCGCCCATGCCGCCGCGAACCACGCCGCGCCGCCGACCAGCGGTGCGAGCGCCAGCACGACCGGCGCATCGAAGCTCATCAGGGCACCCGCACGGCGAACGTCGCCGCGAGCACGATCTCGAGCGCCAGCGCCATGAGCCCGAGCGCGAGCGGCACCCGGTAAGCCTCGTCGAACCGCCGGTACACGACCTGTGCGACCGTCGTCTTCTCCAGACGGTTGATTTCCTCGAATACGTGCCGCAGGGACTGCGTATCGGTCGCCCGGAAGTAGCGTCCCCCGGTCATGCGCGCGATCTCGGTCATGAGGGGCTCGTCGATCTCGACGGGCATCATCTGGTAGCGCAGCCCGTCGACCCCCTGTCCCGTCGGCACCGGCGCCTGCCCGCGCGTGCCCACGCCGATCACATAGATCCTGATCCCGAACGCCGTCGCAGCCCGCGCGGCCGTCCGCGGATCTACGGTGCCACGGTTGTTGACCCCGTCTGTCAGCAACACGATCACCTTACTCTTCCCAGGCGTCCGTCGCAGGCGGTTCGCCGCGGTCGCGATCCCCGTGCCGATGGCGGTCCCGTCCTCGAGCATGCCGATGCGCAGGCTGCGGAGCGCCTGCTCGAGCACCGCGTAGTCGGTCGTGATCGGGACCTGGGTCAGGGCCTGGGCCGCGAAGGCGACGAGTCCGATGCGATCCGACGTGCGTGCCCGGACGAACTCAATCGCAGTCTGTTTCGCTACGTCGATGCGATTCGCGGGCGCGAAGTCCTCAGCCAGCATGCTGGTCGACATGTCTATCGCTAGCACGATCGAGATGCCCTCGCTCCGGGCCTCTGTCCGCGCCGACCCCAGTCGGGGACCCGCGGCCGCGACGATCAAGGCGCCCACACCGACGCTCCGCAGGGTGACCGGCAGGCGGGCGATCCACAGGCGCTCGGCCGCCCCGGCGGCCGGCCGCACGTCGCTCATCTGAGTGCCGCGCAGCCGTGCCAGGCGGCGGGCGCGGAGCCACCACCAGAGCGGCAGGAGCGCCAGCGCGAGGAGCAAGAGTGGACGTGCGAAACTCACGACGGGATATCCTGCACCAGCCGGCGCGCCATCTTGGCGAGCGCGGCCACGTCGGTCCCGTGCGCCGAGGCGAAGGCTACGTGGTCCAACTGCTCCAGCACGTCCCGGAGCTCACGCAGCGGTGCCTGCGGCCGCGCGCGCTCAACCTGCGCTAGGCACTCGGCCGTGCTGAGCGCGGGGTGCGCCTCCGGGATGGCCCGATACAGGGTCATCCGGAGGCGGTGCGTTGCCCGCACGGCCACCGCCTTCGGCTCCCCCGCGACCAGCCACCGGGCGTCGGGCACTTCAGGTTCCAG
Organism: Gemmatimonadales bacterium; assembly: GCA_035763805.1. GTDB lineage: Bacteria > Gemmatimonadota > Gemmatimonadetes > Gemmatimonadales > GWC2-71-9 > DASUAL01. The sequence goes on along the minus strand of DASUAL010000069.1, from coordinate 29,631 downwards.
TGGAACATGAGGTGGCGGCGGGACCTGGCGCGCCGCCCGCCGACGCCAGCGCAACGCGCCAGCGAGTAGCGCGCCCGTGACCAGCAGGGCGACACCCGCGGGCAGCGGATCTCGGGGGGCGGTGCGCAGCGGCGGCAGGAGCGGTTGCGGTCTCGGCGCCACCGCGCTCTCAGGAATGACGCTCGACACGCGGAACCAGGCAGTGTCCCGCGGCACGGTGTCGGCGCGGCCGCTCGGGCCCCAGCGCACAATCGAGGGAGGTATCACCCAGCGAAGCGCCGGTACCCAAGCGACGACGGGGTACCGCACGACCCAGCCCTCCGCTGCCCGGCGGACGACGGGATCGCCGAGCGGTTCGACCACCGCCTCGCCCGTCCGCTCCGCTTTCGCGGGCTGAACCCGCCAGCCCGGAGGAGCGGCAACGAATCGCTCAAGCCAGACCGTGTCCCCGACCGTCGGGCGCGCGGGGGTCACCTGCCACTCGCCGGCCGCCCCTCCCCCCTGCCCCATTCCCAGACGCCAAGACGCCAAGACGCCAACGACGGCAAGCCCCGCGATTCGGCGCGTGCTCATCGTTTCAGGCGGCGCGCCCGCTCGGCGAAGGCGCGGCGCAGGGGCACGGCGTAGGGGACGCTGGTCTCGAGCCCCACGCGATCCACGCCCGCCTGGATGAGCTTGCGGGTGCGCTCCTGGATCTGCCGCTCGGCGGCGACGCGAACCCGGGTACGGCTGGGGCCGTGGCTGGTATCGAGGAGAACCCGGTGCCCGGTCTCGGCATCCTCCAAGTCGACCCACCCCGCGTCGGGAAGGTCGCGCTCGCGGGGGTCGTCGATCGTGATCGCCACGACGTCGTGGCGCGCCGCGAGCCGCGCCAGCGGCTCCTCCCATCCTTCGGCGCGGAAGTCGGACAGCACGCCGACGATCGAATGGTGGCGCAAGAGCTTGGTCGCGTAGCGCAGCGCCTCCCCCAGGTTCGTGCCGCGCCCCCGCGGCGTGAAGGCGACGAGGTCGCGAATCACGCGCAGCGCGTGGGGCCGCCCCTTCGCGGGCCGCACCACGAATTCCACCTTGTCCGCGAACATCAGTGCGCCCACGCGGTCGTTGTGGCGCGCCGCGGCGAGAGCGAGCACCGCTGCCACCTCGACCGCGAGGCCCGCCTTGGTGTACGGACGCCCGAACTGGCAGGAACCGGACTGGTCCACGACGAGCAGCAGCGTGATCTCGCGCTCCTCGTGGTACGTCTTCACGAACGGGTGCCCCATTCGGGCCGACACGTTCCAGTCGATCGAGCGGAACTCGTCCCCCTGCTGGTAGGCACGCACCTCGGCAAACTCGATGCCCTGCCCGCGGAAGACCGACCGGTATTCGCCCGTGAAGAGGGAGTTGACGAGTGCCCGGGTGCGGAGCTCGATCCCCTTGACCTGCCTGAGCACTTCCGCAGTGACGGTGCGTCGGCGCGCTCGGGCCGGAGACGCCGCCGCACGCCGACGATCTTGTCCGTCGTAGGTCACGGCACGCCTACGGTCTCCAGGATCTTGGCGATCACGCGGTCGGCATCCATGTCCTCGGCCTCCGCCTCGAAGGTGAGCAGAACGCGGTGCCGCAGCACATCAAAGGCCATCGCCTTGACGTCTTCGGGCACGACGTACGAGCGGCCGCGCAGGTAGGCGTGCGCCCGGGCAGCCTGCGCAAGGTAGATCGAGGCACGGGGGGAAGCCCCGAACGCGATCAGCGGCTTCAGCTCCGACAGACCGACGGTCTGCGGCTCCCGCGTGCCGCGCACCACGTCCACGATGTAGTCCACGACCTTCTGGTCCATGAACAGCTCCGCGATCGCGCTGCGCGCGGCGAGCAGGTCTTCCGCCTCGGCCACGCGCTGCACTTCGATCGGCCGGCCCGACGCCATGCGCGCCACGATTTCCTTTTCGGCATCGCGCGTCGGGTAGCCGACCCGCACCTTCAGCATGAAGCGATCGAGCTGCGCCTCGGGGAGCGGGTACGTGCCCTCCTGTTCGATCGGGTTCTGCGTCGCGAGCACCAGGAACGGCTCGCCCAGGTAGAACGTCTCCCCGCCGATCGTCACCTGCTTCTCCTGCATCGCCTCGAGCAGCGCCGACTGCACCTTCGCCGGCGCGCGGTTGATCTCGTCGGCGAGTACGAGGTTCGCGAACAGCGGACCCTTCTTGGGATAGAACTCCTGCGATCGCTGGTCGAACACCATCGTGCCGATCACGTCCGCCGGGAGAAGGTCCGGCGTGAATTGGATTCGGGAGAACGCGATGCGGAGGCACTCCGCCACCGTACGCACCGCGAGCGTCTTGGCGAGCCCCGGCACGCCCTCGAGCAGGATGTGCCCGCCCGTGAGGAGGCCCACGAGCAGCCGCTCGACCATCAGCTCCTGGCCCACCACCCGCTTCGCCACCTCGCGGGTGATCGCTTGACTGAGTACCGCGTCGCTCGACTTCACCGCTCGCGTGGTCATTTCAGTGCCGCCTCTGCCGCTTTACGTACCACCGGGTCCTTGTCCTTGCTGTAGAGTTCGATCAACCCCCGGGCCTCCGGCCGCGCGACGTGCCGCAGGCCCTCGATCGCCGCCGCCCGCAGGCTCGGGTTGCTGCGGTGCATTACCCCGCCCGACTCGGCGTACTTCGCCAGGACGTCGAGGGCCTCCTTCGCCCCCAGCCGCCCAATCGCCCGCAGCAACTCCGCCTGTACCCCTTCGTCGGGCTCCTGGTCCAGCCGCCGGATCAGCACCGTGGTAGACGCGGGGTCCGCCCCGGCCGCGACGGCCCGCGTGGCCGCAAGGCGGACGGACACGCTCTCATCCTTCAGCGCGGGCATGGCCGGGCGCGAGATCTCCCGTCCACCGGCCTCCGCCAGGCCGACCAGCGCCGCCTCCCGCACGAGCTCCGACCGGTGCCGGAGCAGCGGTAGCAGGAGCGGGGCGGCCTGGGGGCTGCCCGTCAAGCCGATCAGCTCCGCCGCGGCCGCGGTGATCTGCGGCTCGCGATCCGCGAGCTTCCCCTGCAACGGCTCGAGCGCTCGGTCCGCCGCCTTTCGAATCGCGGCGCGGTACGGCGCGCGTCGCTCGATCGGCGCGGCGAGAAACGCATCGAGCACGAGCGGCACCGACAGGGCCGCGAGCGCCCCCACCGCCGCGACCAGCGCTTCGCGCTCCTCCGCGGGGACGCGTGGCTCACCCAGCCGCTGCACCATCCGCTCCACCAGCGACTTGTCGGTGAGCGCCACCGCCGCCTGGTCGATCGCCTCGAGCAAGGCGCCGTCCCGCGCCGCGAGGAGCAGGCGGTCGAGCGCCGCGATCGCGTCGGCCACGGTGACGGCGTCGCGCAGGGCGATCAGCTGCGGCGCGAGCGCCAGTAGCTTTTCGACTGCGGCCCGCTGCTCCTCCGGCGCGGCCGCGGTCTTGAGGCTCGCGATGGCGCGCTTTGCCTCGACGTCCGCCGGCAGCACATCAGGCCGGAACACAACGCCCGAGCGCTTGCCCATCACCTGATCGGGCGAGGGCGGACCCGACGCCTGCGTCGGGAGCGGGGGGGCGGCCGGCGGACTCGAGTCCGGCGCCGCGGGGAGTGGCTCCGGCACCGCCGGGAAGCCGTGCGCCGGCGCGCGCAGCCGCTCGAGCCGTTGGCTGGTACGCCGTCCCAGCGCGAGCGTGATCCGCCCCAGGGTCGCATCGTCAGGCGGGATGGTCCCGGTGGCGACGGCGAACAGGGAGAGGACGTGCTCCGACGTCATGCCCGGGTTCAGCGTGACCGCGCGGATGCCGCGGGCATACAGCAGCCCTGCGAGCTCGGCGATCTGCGAGTTGCGCGGGAGCAGGTGCTGGCCGTGCCAGTGCAGTCCCGTCGCTCCAACCTTCCATTCGACGGTGCCAACCGCTGCGAGCGGCGGAAGAGCCTCGCCGATCTGCCGCAGCGCCTCCACCACCGCCGGGTGCGTGGGCGGGTAGAGTCGGGTCAGTCGGAAGGTCGTCCCAATGGCGCCGAGCGCGCGGTCGACTCCTGCCGTGTCCACAACCATCGTCAGCGCTTGATGCGCACTCCTCGGTCCTCGTGCCGGAACACCCATGTGGCGAAGGACGCCGGTTCGATAGGGTCGTCGCCGCCGATCGCCGTCCAGTCGACGTCGCTCCCGGAGGCAGCCTGGCCGTGGCGTCGCTGCGCCTCGGCCACCATCTCCTGCGCCCGCCGGATCCAGATCCCTAACTGCTCCGGCCGTAGGTCCACCCAGCCCCGAGGCGCCGCGTCCCGGGGATCCTTGCCGTTTCCGGGGACCACGACCACGCCGCCGCGATACAGCCGCTGCCCGTCCGGGGTGAGAATCGGAATCCCGACCGAGAGAATATGGCTCCGCAGCACGCGGTCGCGCTCCACCAGCGCCTGGGCCTCGTGCGCCAGGTCCGCCGCCGTCGAGCCGGCGAGCGCCCGCACGCTGGGTCGGAGCTGGCCGCAAATGTGGGACTCGAACAGCAGCTTCGTCAGCCGCGGCGGCCCCAGCATCTCGTAGGCGACGGTGCGGGTCTGCGACCGGCGTTCCAGCTCGCGCAGGTGGTCGAGGGCGTGCGCGCGGAGCACACCCGCCCGGTAGGTGGGGCCGGCCGTAGCGGCGTCGAGCGCCGCGACGATGTCGCGCCCCGTGGGTCGCCCCTCGAGCTCCATGAGCACGTACTCCGCGACCTCCTCCGGCGTGATGAACTCCATCTGGCCCAGGGCCGTGACGGTCTCGAACTCGTCGCGCGAAAACAGTCCGTTTTCGCCGACATCGATGTAGACACCCTCGAGCGGCTTTCCGAGGTCGCACCACGCCTGCCGATCCGGCCGGAAGGCCTCGCTCAGGGCGACCGGCGCGGGGCAGTCCACCAGCGGGATGGGCTTCCCCTTGCGCCGGATCGGCCCGAAGCCGATCTCGCGCCAGGCGATGGTGGCAGTCGGCTTGATCTCGATCGTGGCGGGCGCGCCGGGCGTGCGGCCCAGCAGGAACAGGAGCAGCGACTGCGCGCCCGCGACAGCCGACTTGGTGAGCAGCAGTCGGCTGGGGCGCTCTTCCGAGTGGGTGTACGGAATGTTGAAGCCCATGCCTCCCGTGCCGCTCGTGCCGACCTTCACGTACGCCTTCGTCTCCGCCCGCCTCAGCGACTCGACCATGATCTGCACGTGACGGATCAACTGCGGCATCGTGAGCAGGAGGACGTGCCGTTCCACCGCCGTCCGGTCCGCCCGCCCCGCCGCGGCGAGCGCCAGCAGCTCCTGGCCGCTTTTCATCGCGTCCTGGTAGGCGAACGCGGTCGCCGTGTTGATGCTGTCCACGATGGCGTCGGGGCGGTACTTCATGAGGAGTTGGTGGAGGAAGCTGCGCTGGAGAACGTCGTCGGTGAGCTCGCTCAGCAGGTCCTGGAGCAGGAGCGCGCGGTGCTCCGAGTTCGCGATGACGGCGCTGCGCTCGAGGTGGGCGAGGCTTGCGGGCAGGAACACATCGCCCCATTCGACGGCAATCGCCGCGCGGCCGCGGTAGGGCTCGAGGTCGCGGGCCGCGGCTTTGACCTCCTCCTCGAACAGTGCCACGAGCACGAGGCGTCGCGGCCCGGCATCGAGCAGCCGCCGCGCGACGGCGCGGCCGACGAGGCCCGAGCCGCCGAGGATCATCGTCGTGCGGTCACGCAGTTCCATGCAGTCGCTCGATGGCCTGGATCTCGCGCGCGGCCAGCCGCCGGTACTTCCCCTCCGCCAGGCGGCCAAGGTGCACCGGCCCGTAGGCGACCCGGTGCAGCCACTCGACCTTGAGCCCCAACGCCTCAGCGAGCCGGCGCACGATGCGGTGCCGCCCCTCGGCCAGCGTGAGCTCGACCTCCACGCTCCGGCCCGCCGGTCGCACGCGGAAGGCGGTGACGCGCACCGGGCGCCCATCGATCTCCACGGATCGCGCCAGCGCGGTCCGGAGCTCGCCCACGGGGCGACCATGCGCCCGCAGCCAGTAGGTGCGTGGCACCGCGAAGCGGGGGTGCATCAGCCGGTGCGCGGCGGCGCCGTCTGTGGTCAACAGCAGCAATCCCGACGTCATCACGTCCAACCGTCCAACGTACGTGAGGCCCGGCATCTTGGGGAGGAGCTCGTAGACGGTCCGCCGCCCCTCGGGGTCGCCGCGGCTCACCACGTACCCGACCGGCTTGTTGAGCGCGAGCCAGGTCAGCGGCACCCGATGCACGACCCGTCCATCCACGGTGACCCGCTGGTGCTCCGGATCGACGCTCACGCCGAGCGTCGCGACCGTGCCGTCCACGCTTACGCGGCCCGCGCGGATCAAGTCCTCCGCCTTGCGGCGCGACGTCACGCCCGCGCGCGCCAGGGCGCGCTGCAGGCGCATCGGCGTCATTCCGGTTCTGCGGGCGCGGGCGGACGAAGGGCGACCGACAGCTCTTCCAGCCGTGGCAGCTCGTCCAGGTCCTTGAGCCCCAAGATCTCCAGGAACCGCGGCGTGGTCCCGTAGAGGAGCGGCCGGCCCAACCCCTGGCCCCGGCTGACCACCTCGACCAGCCCGCGCTCGATCAGCTTGTCGATGACGGCGCCCGAATCAACGCCGCGGATTTCGTCCACCTCGAGACGCCCCACCGGCTGGCGGTAGGCAATGATGGCGAGGGTCTCGAGTGCCGCCGGTGACAGGCGACGCGGTCGCAGCGCGAACTGCGTGCGCTCGATCGCCTCGGCGTACTCGCGCCGCGTGAGGAACTGCCAGCCCTGCGCGATCTCGATCAGCTCCACGCCGTGATCGCCGGCCGCGTACGCGTCGCGGATCTCGTCGAGCGCGGCGCGCACTGCTCGCTCTCCAGCCTGCGGCTCGAGGCTCACCAGCTCCTCGACGGCCAGCGGGCGCGACGACGCGAACAGCGCCGCCTCAAGCAGCTTCGCGAGAGGAGTCACGGCGGATCACGATGGGGGCGAACGGCCCGTCCTGGCGCACCGTCAGCGCGCCGCGCTTCGCGAGCTCGAGCAGGGCGATGAAGGCCGAGAGCACGTCCACGATCGAGGGGCGCTCCCCCACCACGTCGAGCCAGCCAAACTCCTGGCGCTCGGCGAGCAGGGCCACGAGGCGCTCGGTCGCGCCCTCGACGTCGAGCGGCCGCGGCACGACACGATGCAGCACCGGCTCGGGGATGAGCGCGATCACCCGCTCGGCCGCGGCGAGCAGGTCGTTCAGCTCGATCACGAGCGGCCCCGGCGCCGCGGCGGGCGGCTCCGGGCGGAAGCCGCGCCCGAACTGTTCGGCACGCCGGGCCGCCGCTCGCCCGAGCCAGTCCACGAGCTCGCGGATCTGCTGGTATTCGAGCAGCCGGCGCACGAGCTCGGCGCGCGGGTCCTCCCACTCATCGTCGCCGAGCCGCCGCGGCAGCAGCATTTGCGCCTTGATGCGCAGCAGCCGGGCCGCCATCTCCAGGTAGTCCGCGGCCTGGTTCAGCCCCAGCTCGTTGATCACCCCGAGGAACTGGTCCGCGATCTTCGCGATCGGGAGGTCGGTGATATCGAGTTCGTCCTCGCGGATCAGATGCAGCAGCAGGTCGAGCGGGCCCGAGAACTGCTCGAGCTCGACGACGAAGCCGGGCTGATCCTGTGCCACAGGGTTCGCCGGAGCGGTCACGAGGGAAAAGCTCCTGGTGACACCGCGAACCCCCCGACCAGCGTGAGCCCGACTCTCATGAGGAGATCTGCGGGCCAGAGCAGCACATGCAGCACTCCAGGGAACACCCACACGAGCAGTAACACCGGAATGAAGCCGAACGCCTGCACCTGCCGGTATTTCAGCCCCGCCCCGGGCGGCAGCAAGTAATAGAACACGTGGCTGCCGTCCAGCGGCGGTATCGGGATCAGGTTGAAGAACGCCAGCACTAGATTCACGAGCATCCCGTAGTACAGCATGCGTTGCAGGATCTCGAGGCTGGGGCGCAAGTCCGGCAGTCCCGCGCCGAGGATCCCGACGCCGGCGAACAACAGCGTCGACGCCACGAACAGCCCAAAGTTCACCGCAATCCCGGCCAGCGAAACGATGACCTCGCCGCGAACGAACTTGCGGTACTTCCTGGGATTGACGGGTACCGGCTTGGCGGCCCCGAACGGCGGCGCTCCGATCGTCCAGAGCAGGAACGGCACGATCACCGTCATCAATGGGTCGATATGCTTGAGGGGATTCAACGTGAGCCGCCCGAGCATGTACGCGGTGTCGTCGCCCTGCCGATATGCCGCCTCGGCATGCGCGTACTCATGGGCCACGATGGAAAAGAGAAGCACCGGGGCCCAGACGAGGAATTCGAACGAGATGGGTCGACTCGGGGTCGGTGACGGCCAAAGATAACGAACGGAGCGGCGTCGGGTCAACGCGGTAGCGCCTTGACCGACCTGCACTTACCCTCTATCTTCCGCCCTCCCAAGGAGACCGAACGTGCCGAGAATCAGGTCCGCAAAGAAGGCGATGCGTCAGGCACGCGCACATCACGCCAGGAACCGCACGCAGCGCTCCGCCCTCCGCACCGCGCTCAAGCGGGTGCGCGCAGCGGCATCCGCCGACCAGGCCGCGCAGGCCTACAAGGTCGCGGTGCAGCTGCTCGACCGCGCGGCGCGCAAGGGGATCATCCATCCGAACAACGCGGCGCGGCACAAGAGCCGGCTCGCGGCCGCGGTGAAGAAGCTGTCGACCACGTAGGCGGTCAGGCGGCTAGAATGCCGCCAGTTCCGCCCCGCACTGCTCGCAGTACCACTCCGTCGGCAAATTCATCGTGCCGCAGTCCTTGCAGCGGAGCGTTTTTGCCGCCTGGTCGTCCTCATCGGCCGATTTGCTGGACTCCGGCACGATGGGAGCGGGGGCCGGATTCGCGGCCCGCGCTGGGCTCGGTGTCTGGGGGGTCTCGGTGGGGATAGCGGGCTGGAACTGGGCGCCGCTGGCGCGTCGGGGCGATGGGGCGCCGCCCTTCTCGTCCTCCGTCACCGACTTGATGAACGCCAGCTCGTCCTCCTTCGTCACCTCTATAGGCGTCGCTTGCGGTCTGGGCGAGGGCGCCGTGCGTGGGGCCGGCCGGCTGCGGACGAGCCCGTCGAGCTCCTCGAGCTTCTGCAGGTCCGCCTCGACCGATTGGAGATCCTCGCGCACCGACACGAGCTCTGCCAGGACGTCCCGATGCACCTGGCTCCACTGCGCCTCGTCGTACTCGCCTACCGAGTGACGCAGCTCGGTCTCCGTGAGCTTCTCCGCCGCCAGGGCCTCCTTCTTCTGAAGCTCCCCGCGCAAGTGCTTCTTCTGCTCGATCGCCTGGCGGGCGCTGTCGGCATGCGCTTTGAGCTCCTCGGTGACGGCGGCGAGCCGCGCTTCATAGTCGGCGCGCACACGTGCACGCACGTGTCCCGGCGTCGCATCCGCCGAGTTGTTCAGGCGCGCGATCCAGGCCTCGTACTGGCGCCGCTCCTCCAGCAAGCGCTGCATGGCGGCGGTGTTCTTGGAAGACCCTTTAGGCATCCTGCTCCCGTCCGCGGCGTGCGCGCTGCGCTGCCAGGCGCGCCACGGCATCGCCCGTCAATTCGGTGACACGTCCCAACGCGCGCGCCACGAAGATGATCCGCGCCGCGTGCTCGAGGCTCTCCATCCGGATCCACGCCGCGTCGAGCGTTCGCCCCACCGTGACGGCGCCGTGATTTGCCAGCAACACGGCGTCATGTTCGGCGATGGCGCCTTCCACGCGGTCGCCCAGCTCGGGTGTGCCCGGCGTCCCGTACGAGACCACCGGAACCCGCCCGCACTGCAAGATAAGCTCGGGCAGCACAAATGCATCAAACCCGTACCCTGCTACCGCGAAGCCTGTCGCCACGGGCGGGTGGGCGTGCACCACGGCGCCGACATCAGGGCGGCGTCGCAGGATGCGCAAGTGCAAGTCCAATTCGCTCGTAGCGTTGCGGCGACCGCGCCGCTTCCGCCCCGAGAGGTCCACCTCGACCATGTCGGCCGGAGTGAGCAGCGCCTTGATGAGGCCGCGCGGTGTGACCAGCGCTCGCGCGCGCCCGATCCGCACCGAGAGGTTGCCATCCTGTCCCGCGATGAGCCCCCGCTCGGCCAGCTGCCGGCAACACAGCACCATCCGCTGGGCTGCCTCGCGGGCGGTCACGGGCTGCGCAGATCTTTCGTCTCGTGGGCGGGCTTTCCGCCGACGAGAGTCAGTACGGCGCGTCCGCTGACCGTCCGTCCCGCAAACGGGGTGTTGCGGCTCTTGGAGTGGAACATTGCGGGATCGACGGTCCAGCGCGCCGTGACGTCGAGCACGACCACGTCAGCCGGCGCGCCGGGCGTCAGTGTGCCCCCCGCGAGCCGGAACACGCGAGCCGGCGCTGTGCTCATGCGGGCGATGAGCTCGGGGAGCGTCAGCACCCCGCCCTCGACCAGCTCGGTGTAACACACGCCGAACGCCGTCTCGAGACCCACGATGCCGAACGGGGCGTCGTCGAATGCTGCTTCCTTCGCGTCGTACGCGTGCGGGGCGTGGTCGGAGGCGACGCAGTCGATCACGCCTTCCTTCAGGGCCTGCCGCAAGGCCGCCACGTCAGCCGCTTCGCGGAGCGGCGGGTTCATCTTGGCATGCGTGTCGTAGGCCTCGCAGGCGTGCTCGGTGAGCGTCAGGTGGTGAGGCGTCACTTCGGCCGTCACCCGCACGCCCTTCTCCTTCGCTCGCCGGATCAGCTCCACCGACCCCCGCGTGGACAGATGGCAGAGATGCACCTGTCCGCCCGTCAAGTCGGCCAGCAGGATGTCGCGCCCGACCATGATCTCTTCCGCCGCCGCCGGGATGCCCTTCAGGCCGAGCCGCATGGCGACCAGCCCCTCGTGCATGACGCCGCCCGCCGCGAGGGTCGGCTCCTCGCAGTGGTCGGCGACGGGAATCTCGAAGGTCCGCGCGTACTCGAGCGCGGTGCGCATCAGGTGGGTCGACACGACCGGTTTCCCGTCGTCCGACACGGCCACTGCGCCTGCGCCCACCATCTCCCCGAACTCCGAGAGCTGTTCCCCCCGCTGTCCGACCGAGATTGCGCCAATCGGGTAGACGCGGGTGAGTCCCGCCCGGACCGACTGGCGCACGATGAACCCCACCGCCGCCTGGTTGTCGGTAACCGGATCGGTGTTGGGCATGGCGCACACGGCGGTGAAGCCGCCCGCGGCGGCGGCGCGGGCACCCGAAGCGATTGTCTCCACGTCCTCGTTGCCGGGCTCCCGTAGGTGCACGTGCACGTCCACGAGCCCGGGGGCGACGGTCTTGCCCCGGACGTCGCGCACCTCGGCGCCGTCCGGCGGTGCGAGGTTGGGGCCCAGCCCCGCGATGCGGCCGTCCTGGATCAGGACGTCCGCCGTCTGATCGAAGTCCCGGCTCGGATCGATCACCCTGCCGCCCCGGAGCAGCAGCGGGCGGCTCATTCCGACGTCCCCCCTCCCCCTCCCGACGGTCCCTTGGCCGCGTCGGCGAGCTCGGGTCGCCCGCCGGCGAGGAGGTACAAAACCGCCATCCGGATCGCGACGCCGTTCGTCACCTGGTCGAGGATGACGCTGTGCGACCCGTCGGCGACGCGGGAGTCGATCTCCACGCCGCGGTTCATGGGGCCCGGGTGCATGATGGTGAGCTGGCGCGGCGCCTTTTCGAGACGCTCGAGCGTGACGCCGAAAACGCGGTAGTACTCCCGCAGACTCGGGATGAAGCCCGCCTCCATGCGCTCGAGCTGGAGGCGCAGCACATTCAGCACGTCCGCCCACTCGATCGCCTCCTCGAGGCGGCGGAACCGGCACACGCCGAGCTCTTCGATGCCCCGGGGCATCAAGGTGTCGGGCCCGCACACCCCCACCACGGCGCCGAGCTTGCTCAGGCCCCAGATGTTGGACCGGGCGACACGGGAGTGCAGGATATCGCCTACGAGGCAGACCTTCAGTCCGGCGATCGTCCCGTGCTTGTCGCGGATCGTGAGCAGGTCGAGCAGCGCTTGCGTGGGGTGCTCGTGCTTGCCGTCGCCCGCGTTGATCACGTTCGAGCGGATGCGGTTGCCCAGGAACTGAGCCGCCCCGGACGACGGGTGCCGGATCACCACCATGTCGATCCGCATCGCCTCGAGGTTCTTCGCCGTATCGACGAGGGTCTCGCCCTTTTGCACCGCGCTGCCACTGGCCGCGACGTTCACCGTGTCCGCCGAGAGCCGCTTCTCGGCGAACTCGAAGGAGATGCGCGTGCGCGTGGAAGCCTCGAAGAACAGGTTGACGATCGTCTTGCCGCGCAGCGCGGGGACCTTCTTGATGGGGCGCTCAGACACCTCTTTGAACGGCTCCGCGGTGTCGAGGATGAGCCGGATCTGGTCCGGAGAGAGGTGCTCGAGCCCGACGAGGTCTTTGCCGAGCCCGACGGTCACGCGGCGCTCCCCGCGCGCACGAGGAGCACTTCGTCGCGCCCGTCGAGCTCCTCGACCAGCACGTCCACCCGCTCGCCGCTGTTCACCTTCACCTGCTTCCCCACAATGTCCGGCTGGATCGGGAGCTCGCGGCCGCCGCGGTCCACGAGCACGCAGAGGGAGATTCGCTTGGGCCGCCCGAAGTCGGCGAGCTCGTCGAGCGCGGCACGCACCGTGCGACCGGTGTAGAGCACGTCGTCCACGATCACCACGTGCCGGCCGGCGAGATCGCCGGGGATCCGGGTCTCGCCGATGACGGGCTTCGGGCCGACGGTCTGGAGATCGTCGCGGTACAGCGTGATGTCGAGAGCCCCGCGCGGGACGACCACGTCCTCGTCCTTCTCGATGAGCTTGGCGAGGCGCTCGGCGAGCTCGACGCCGCGCCGCTGGATCCCGATGAGCACCAGGTCCTCCGTCCCGTGCGCCAACTCCAGCACTTCCACCGCCATACGCTGAAGCGCCCGCGCGAGCGCACGGGCGTCGAGGATGGTGGTCCGTTCGGGCCGGCTCATCTCGGGGTGGAAGGTAACCAGCGGACCAGCGAGGTCAACGGCGGGTCGGCTTGACGCCCACCGAGTTGCGGCGTCTTTTCGACGCCGGACGGCTCCCGTCCCCGATTCCGGAGGGTCTATGCGGCGCTTGGTGCAGAGTGTCGTCGGACTTGCCCTCGCATCCACCTCGCTCCACGCGCAGGGACTGCGCGACAAGATCTCCGAGCTCTTCATTTTCGGCCCCGGCCAGCAACCGCTCTTCCTCGGCGGGACTGGAGTGCACGAGAGCCACTTCATCACGTCGGCGAGCACTCAGAACGGCACCCTCCTATCGTTCATCAGCAACGCGATCAGCAGCAATGTCGCGAACCTCCCCGTGAGCGCGACCAGCGGCGGCTCCACGTTCCGCTTCGAAGGCGGGGCTCCGGTCCGGACCTCGATCTCGCCGGGGCCGGTGTTCGCCGAGCGCGCCCAGACGCTCGGCCGCGGGCGCGTCTTCGTGGGCGCCAATGTCAGCCGCCTGCGCTTCGAGACGCTCCGGGGCGTGAGCCTCAGCGACATTCGCTTCAACTTCATCCACCAGAACGTCGACACCCCCGAGTGTGACACCATCGAAGGCAGAGACTGCGCGCCCTTCGGCGTTCCCCGACTCGAGAACGACGCGATCGCGCTACGTCTCGCGCTCGACGTCGAGATGACCGTCACCTCGTTCTTCGTGAGCTTCGGGCTGCTCGACCGCCTGGACGTCGGCGTGGTGCTGCCGATCGTCTCCACGTCGCTACGGGGCACCACGGACGCGCAGATCGTCTCATTCGCAGAGTCGGCCGCCGCCCACTTCTTCGGCGGCACGCCGACGAACCCGGAACTCGCCACGTCCCGGTTCAGGGAGGGATCGGCCACCGGCGTTGGAGACGTCGCCGCGCGGGTCAAGGTCAACGTCGCCCAGTCGGAGCGCACCACGTTCGCGTTCCTCGCAGACGCGCGCTTCCCCACGGGCAGCGAGGACGATCTGCTCGGATCCGGTCACGTCGCGGCCCGCGGCCTCGCCATTCTGTCCGCGCGCTTCGGCGAGTTCTCGCCCCACGCCAACATCGGGTTCCTGTTGCGGAGCAGCGACTCCCTGAACAATGCGGTGCTCGCGACCGTGGGGTTCGACCATCTGATGGCGCCCTGGGCCACGCTCGCCGTGGATCTGGTCTCGGAATTACAAGTGGACGAGAGCAAGCTCCCGTTGCCGGGACCGGTGACCTACGAGGTGCCGTTCCGCCGCACGCTCGATCCCACAAACATTCCGAACCGACGCGACGACCAGATCAACGCCTCGTTCGGCTTCAAGTTCGTGACCGGCTCGGGGATCACAATCATCGCGAACACGCTGTGGCCACTCAATCGCGGAGGGCTCCGGCCTGACGTGCTCTGGACCGCCGGGCTGGAGTACAACTTCTGAGACTGCGCTAACGGATCGCAGTGAGTCGCCAGCCGGTCGAATCCGCCACCAGGACCGCCCGGAAGGTCACCGGACGCCGTTCGGTGCGACGCGTGGTGGCGCTCTCGTACTCGTAGTCGCCGCTGACAATCGCCTCGGCAGTGCCGCCGACGAGGTTGACCGCCGTGACCGTCAGGCCGGCCCTGAGCCGGCGGACCGACTCGAAGAGGTCTTTCCACCCCTGTTGTTGCGCTGGCGTGAGGCCGGGATAGGCACGCCGCACCTGGCCCACGTCGAGGGATTCGAGCGCGCGCGCGTAGTCGGCGATCGCCCGCTCGATCTGCGCGCGCGGGTCGGCGGGGGGACGCACGGCGGCCGGGGGTGGCGCCGGCTCTGCGGCGTGCAAACGCGCGCTGTCCTGCGCGACCCGGGCACGCGACAGCCGCTCGGCGTCCCTCCAGAGCGCCGTGGCCGTGGCGAGCTGGACCATCGCCTCGGGCAGCCGACCAGCGGCGGCCAGCGATTCCGCTCCGCGCAACGCCGTGTCACCGTTCGCCAGCTCGGCGGGCGTGGCACCTGCCTCGAGCGCACGGCGCATCGCCGCGACGGCCGTCGTCCGCAGCGATAGCACGAGGCTGTCCTCTCGGCGCGCACCCGCCGCTCGTGCCGCGGATTCGGCCGCGCCGGCGCTGTTGGGTGACACACCCGGCGCTGGTCGGGGTCCGGACTCGCGGCGCGCGGGCGACCGTGTCCCTCGCGCGACCCGTGCGGTCGACTCCGGTGGCGGGCGGGCGGCGGCCGTCTCCGGCGCGGCCGGCGCGACCTGCCCGCGCGCCATGTCGGTACCGGGCACCGGCGCGGTCAACGGGCGGAACATGCGCCAGGGCGCCACCCACCACAGCGCGACGCCGACCCCGACGACGCCGAGCCCCCACCACAGCCGGAAGCGCCGCCGGGGCTCGGACGTGACCGGGCGGGCTTGCCGCTTCGCCAGCGCGATCGGGCTGGTCGGCGTCTTGAGGGCGGCCAGCTGCCGCGCCTGGACGCCGGCCCGGGCGAGCGTGATCATCTGGCTCCGGATGGGATCGTCGCGCCGTAGCGACGGCCGACCGCACACCGCCACGACGTCGTCCATGCTCGGCCAGCGCCCGAGCGGATCCTTCTCCAACATCCGCATGACCGCTGCAGCCAGGTTGGGCGGGCAGTCGGGGCGGAGCTCGGTGACGGAGCGCGGGCGCTCGTTGAAGTGCGCGTACATCACCGACATGGTCGAGTCGCCCCGGAACGGGAGGTGGCCCGTGAGCATCTCGTACGCGACGATACCGAGCGAGTACTGATCCGATGCTCCGGTGACCTCGCGCGTCGCGCATTGCTCGGGGCTCATGTAGCTGGGCGTGCCGACCGTCACCCCGGTCACCGTGAGCCCCTCTGCTTGGACGACCTTGGCAATGCCGAAGTCGGTGACCACGGCCCAGCCTTCCTCGTCCAGCATGATGTTCGCCGACTTGATGTCCCGATGAATGACGCCGTGCCGGTGGGCGTACCCGAGCGCATCGCCCACGTGAGCGAGAATCGTCTGCACCATCGGGATCGGCAGCTGGCCGACGTCACGAATGATCGAGTCGAGCGGCCGTCCCTGGACGTACTTCATCACGAAGTACAGGACCTGACCACTTTCCTTGACCGCGTAAATGGGAATGATGTGGGGGTGGCTCAGGGCCGCCGCCGTGCGCGCCTCGCGCTTGAACCGCTCCACCATGCCCTCTCCCATGAGGAGCAGGGCCGGCGCCAGCACCTTGATCGCCACCTTGCGATCGAGGGCGAGGTCATGGGCCAGGTACACCGTCGCCATCCCGCCACGCCCCAGCTCGGCGAGGATCTCGTACTCGCCCAGTGCCGCGTGGCGTAGCGCATCGAGCAGGGCGTTGTGCCCTTCCGGGGCTCCGTCGGGCGCGGTTGCCACGGTCGCGCCCGGCGCGACCGGGATGCTCGTGCCGCACCGCGGGCAGAACGACGCGCCCGGCCCGAGGCTCGTGCCGCAACGTGCGCAGAAGGAACGGCCTTCGACGGTCATCAGCGTGCCCTGGCCGTGCGCGGCCTGGCTTCCTCGATGTCCGGGGTGAAGACCGGAGTCACGGCCGGCTCCCAAAGCGGGTGCTCTCCAAATAACACTTCGGCGAGCGGCGGGCAACTGGGGGTCACACGGACCCGGCTCTCCCGCCTCACCGGAACACGGGCGTCAACGGCCGGCCGCCGGTGAGCACGGCCTGCACGTTCGCGAGCGCGATGGCGGCCATCTGGCGCCGAGCCTCGAGCGTGGCGCTCCCGATGTGCGGCAGCAGCACGGTTCGCGGCGCCGCGCGGAGCCGCGGGTGGATCTCGGGCTCGTCGAGGTAGACGTCGAGGCCCGCCGCGCCGATCCGACCCTCCTCGAGCGCCATGGCGAGCGCCTCTTCCCGGATCAGGTCGCCGCGCGCCGTGTTGACCAGCACCGCCGTCGGCTTCATCAGGGCCAGCGTCTGGGCGTTGATGATCCCCTTCGTCTCGGGAACCGACGGAGCGTGGAGGCTGAGCACGTCGCTCTCTCGAAGCAGCCGCGACAGCTCCACGCGGACGGCGCCCGTCTCCCTCTCGAACTCTCGCCGCGGGTTGCGGGCGGTGTAGAGAATCCGCAGCCCGAACGGCGCCGCACGCCGTCCCACCGCCTGCCCGATCCGACCGGCGCCGAGCAGCCCGAGGATGCGGCCGCGCAGCTCGATGCCGAGCAGCAGCTCCGGGTGCCACCCGGTCCACTTGCCGCTGCGCACCAGCTCCGTGCCCTCGACCACGCGGCGCGCGCACGCGAGGATCAGCGCCCAGGCGAGGTCCGCCGTCGCGTCGGTGAGCACGTCCGGCGTGTTCGTCACCGCCACTCCGCGCAGCTCCGCGGCAACGACGTCCACGTTGTCGTGGCCGACGGCGCAGTTGGCGACGATCTTGAGCTTCGGGAGGCGCTTGATCTCGCTTCCTCCGACCCAGCGCGAGAGAAGCGGCACGATGGCGACGTAGTCGCCCGGCGGCGTGGGCTGGCCGGCGGCGATCCAGACGACATCGAGGCCGGCCAGCTGGGTGGGTTCGAGCAGCGGCTGCAGTTCGGCAGCGATCAAGACGGGGTGACCCACTACCTCAGCTTCGCCCGCCGGATCGAATCGTCCACCGCCAGCGCCCGCGTGGGGCTCCACTTGTAGTAGAGCTGCAGGCACGCGCCGGGCTGCATGTCGCGGCGTCGGGAGCACGCCTGGATCTCCCGGCGGTGTGTGGACGAGTGGGCGCGCCACACCGAATCCTCCGTGGCCCGGGCCCGCTCTTCGGCCCAGCCGTACCCCAGCAGGCAGCGCGTGACGTCGCCCGACGGGTCGCCAGCGCACTGCTTGATCTCCCTGACGTGCCGCGCGCCGTCCACGCGCCAGACGGAGTCGGCCGTGTGCTGCGCCATGCTATCCTGCTCCTGCTCGAACCGCTGCGCGTAACTGAGCGCCTGGTCCTTCTTCCACTTGTACTGCAGCACGAGACAGTTCGCGGCTCCCTGCGCGTCCATGGTGATGGCGCTGCAGGCGCGCATTTCCTCGAGCTTCTTGGCTTCCGACTTGCTGCAGCTTGCGGTCATGAGCGCGGCGAACATGACGGCTCGACAGTGCTTCAAGCGCATGCCTGCCTCCGTGAGCGGTTCTCAGGGCGCCGGGGGGCGCGGGCGATCATCTATAAGCGATCGGCCCGGGCAGCGCCAGCGCCCGGGCCGTGGTTCGCTCCGCGACCGCTCCGGAATCGGTTATGGCTTCTGCGCTCGGAAGTTCACTGTGCCATCGACGTTCGTGAGGACGACCTGGATCGTCCAGGCACCGGACACACCGGCGCTCGTGACGAAGGTGCCGTTGGCACTCACGTCCTGGGCATAGACCTGCGTGCCGTTGGCGTCGCGGATCGTGAGCGTCGCCGCGCCGCCGCTGACCGCGGACGATTGGTTGACGTTCGCGGTGGTGCCGCTGTTCTGCCAGATGTACTGCTTCGTCGCGGTGACGTTCGTCAGCGCGGTCGCCTGAAACTGGAAATTGTCCGGCACGTTGGCCACTTCGGGCTGGAACGGGGCGAGCGGATCGCTGCAGGCTGCGAGCAACGCGCTGAGCACCAGAAGAAACGTCATCGCCTTCATGAAGGCCTCCGCATTCGGGGTCGAGTACGGGCGCGGGGTGGCCATGGGCAAGACGCATGCCGGGCAGCGTCTTGCTGA
Source organism: Gemmatimonadales bacterium (assembly GCA_035763805.1). Classification (GTDB taxonomy): domain Bacteria; phylum Gemmatimonadota; class Gemmatimonadetes; order Gemmatimonadales; family GWC2-71-9; genus DASUAL01. Next base: position 10,974 of record DASUAL010000069.1, on the reverse strand, counting down.
TGGAGGACGCAGGTGCCGAGCGGATTGGCGCCCGGTGTGAGACGCGTCACACGGCGTTGCTGCCACGATCTGATGCAGGATGTGTTATCACGGAACAGGGAGGGCGACGGACAGGGTGGGATTCGAACCCACGGTGCCCTTGCGGGCACACCGGTTTTCGAGACCGGCCGTTTCAACCGCTCACGCACCTGTCCACTAACTGCTGGCGACGAAGGGGCTAAGGGGCTGAGGTGCGAAGCACTGTTGGTGTGCACCCGCCTTTCCTGCGCCCATGGGCCCCTTAGCCCCTTCGCACCTAGCAGTTAGACGGATAGGGTGGGATTCGAACCCACGAAACGGTTACCCGTTTACACGCTCTCCAGGCGTGTGCCTTCAGCCACTCGGCCACCTATCCCAGCCCACTAGACGCGCAGACGCGTAGACGCACAGACGTCTGGTCAAGGCGAGAAAATATAATATGTTGACTCGATGATCCGCGGTGCGCTTCTGGTGGTGATCGGCCTCGGCACCTCCGCCGCCGCCCAGTCGGACACCACGCGCCCGTCGCCCGAGCTATTCGCGGCCGCCGAGCCGCTCGCGCTCACCCTGACGACCGATCTGAAGACCCTGCTCAAGGACCGGGACACCGTGCGGGAGTACCGTGGGGCCGTCTTGTCCTACGTCGATCCCGAGGGCGCTCCCGTATCACTCGACATCCGCGTGCGCACCCGGGGCCACTTCCGGCTCAAGGCAAACACGTGCCAGTTCCCTCCCATCATGCTCGATCTACCGAGGAAGGCGGCCGCGCGCACCGTCTTCGGGGCCCGAGACAAGCTGAAGCTCGTGACCCACTGCCGAAACCGCGATGATTTCGACCAGCACGTGGTCCAGGAGTACCTCGTCTACCGCCTGTACAACCGGTTGACCGACCGCAGCTTTCGCGTGCGGCTGGCACGCATGACGTACGCAGACTCCGCGGGGCGCGACACGCCAGTCACGAGGTACGGTTTCTTGCTCGAGGACAACGGCGAGATGGCGGCGCGCAACCAGGCTACGGTGCTCGAGCAGAAGGGGCTGCTCCAGGACGACATCGACTTCCACAACATGGGCCTCGTGGCGGTGTTCCAGTACATGGTCGGCAACACCGATTGGTCCGTGTGGGGACTGCACAACATCGAGCTGCTGCGGGACTCGAGCGGGCTCACGTACGCGGTACCGTACGACTTCGATTGGTCGGGCGTCGTCGACGCCCCGTATGCGAAGCCCGATATGCGACTCCCGATTCAATCGGTGCGACAGCGGTTGTTTCGCGGGATTTGCCGGGCACCGGACCAATTCGCCCCACTGTTCGCGCAGTTCGTGACACAGAAGGACACGATCTACGCCCTCTACCGGAACGAGCCCGCGCTCTCGCCCAAGAGCCGCGAAGCGACACTGCGCTATTTCGATGACTTCTACAAGACCATCGCCGACTCGCGCGCGATCAAGCGGGAATTCCTCCAGACCTGCGGCAACCGCAGCTAGCTCACGGCGCTCTTGAACCCTGGCCGGCCCCGGGCCCGTATCATCTGATGCCCGGCTTCAGGTCCGGCCCTGCATCTTCAATCGAGGAGGGCATGCGATGACCCCGGTTACATCCAAACGCGAGCTGGCCGAGCAGGTACGCGAGCTGCTGCAAGACTTCATTCGGGAAAGCAAGAAGATCGGGCGCGAACTGGAGCCGAAGATGCTCCCCGTGCTGAAGCGCATGAAGCTCCAGATCGAGAAGCTGATCGCGAAGCTGGAAGAACGGGCGGCAAGAAAGCACGACTAGTCGGGCTCGGCCGCCGCAGCCGGCTACGGATCGTTATCGTTGCCGCAGGCGGCCACGATCGACCTTCCCAAGGTGTGTGCGCGGGAGCACGTCCAGGAAGACCACCTCGCGCGGGGCCTTGTAGGGCTCCAGGCGGTCCCGCACGAATGCCTTCAGCTCCTCAGCGAGATCCGGGCGGCGCTCCTTGACCACCACATACGCGTGCGGCTTGGTGAGTCCGCCGGCGGTCACCACGCCGACGACCGCCACTTCCCTCACGGCCGGGTGCCGGAGCAGGCAGTTCTCCACCTCTTGGGGTGAGAGCCACTTTCCGGAGACCTTGAGCATGTCGTCCGCACGGCCGCAGTACGTGAAGTAGCCGTCCGCGTCCCGGCGGATCATGTCCCCAGAGACGTACCACTCCCCACGGAACGCCTGCTGAGTCTTGTCCATCTGCTGCCAGTATCCGATCGCGCGCGAACGCCCGCGGACCCACAGCATCCCGACCTCGCCGTTCGGCAGCTCCCGGCCCTCGTCGTCGCACACCCTCACCTCGAAGCCCGGCACGACTTGACCCAGCGTGCCGGGCTTGACTGCGTCGATGCGGTTCGACAGGAAGATGTGCCACATTTCGGCGGTGCCGAGGCCGTCGAGCAGCTCCACCCCGAAGGTGTCCTTCCAGCGCATGTATAGCTCGACTGGCAGCGCCTCGCCCGCCGAGGTCGCGAGTCGCAGACAGGACAGATCCTGCCGTGCGGCGTGCGGGTGGCTCACCATCTGATTGATCATCGTGGGGACGTTGACCAGTAGAGTGGGCCGGAACTTGCGGATCTTCTCGAACACGACCTCCGCCGTGCACCGCTCCGGGAACAAGACCGCCGCTCCGCCCACCGAAAACGGGAAGAGGAGGTTCGAGCCCGTGGCGTAACCGAAAAAGAGCTTCGGCACGGAGATCGTCACGTCGGACTCGCCATACCCGATCACCCCCTTCGCGTAGCACTCCGTGGTGTTGGCGAATGAAGTGTGGGTTTGAACCACGGCCTTGGGGTGGCCCGTCGTACCGCCGGAGAACAGCCAAATGGCGGGGTCGTCGCGGTGGCTCGGAAAGCTCTCGAGTGGGTCCACAGCCCGCCCGAGTTGCTGTGTCGTGTCCGGGTGGCCGATGACGATCAGCCGTTTCGGGTAGGGCGCTCGCTCCGCTGCGGCTTGGAACGGCCCGCAGCTGTCACGGTGGACGACGGCTACGCTCGCACGCGTATAGGCATAGAAGTACGCGATGGCGTCCGGCGCGAGTTGTGGGTTGACCATCACCACGACGGCGCCAATCTTGAGAGTACCGAAAAGCGCGGCGACGAACTCCGGGCCGTCGGGGAGCGCGATGAGCACGCGCTGCTCCGGCTCCACCCTGGCCCAGCGCAGCAGGTGCCCAAAACGGTTCGCCTGCGCCTGGACATCTCTGTAGGTGAGCATGCCGTGATCAGTCAGCAGCGCCGTGCGGTCTCCCTTGCCTTCGCGCACCCGCGCGTCGAGAAAGTAGTCGGCGATGTTGAATTGGTCGGGCGGCGCGAAGGACATGGGTGAGATAATGCGCCGATGCCGGTCCTCGAGCTAGCCCGGCTGACGTGGGGGGATGTGCGCGCGCTCGACCGGGCGAAGACGATTGCCGTGTTACCGGTCGGCGCGATCGAAGCGCACGGTCCTCATCTGCCGCTCGCGACCGACGTCATCATCGCCGAGGCGATGGCCCGAGCCGGCGCGGACCAGCTCGCCGCGCGCGGGCACGAGGTATTGGCGCTGCCGGCCGTCGTCTACACTGCGGCAGGGTTCGCTGCCGCGTTTCCGGGCACGCTCGCCCCTGCCCCGGGCACCATCACCGAGCTGATCGTGGGGATCGCGGGCAGCCTGGCCCGGCACGAGTTTCCGGCGCTGGCGATCGCGAATGCACACCTGGACCCGGCGCACCTGGACGCGCTGCACGCGGCGGTCGAGCGGATTCGGGAGCGGCAGGTTGCGCGCGTCGTGTTCCCCGACCTGACGCGGAAACCGTGGGCGTCACGGCTCACCGCGGAGTTCAAGAGCGGCGCCTGTCACGCCGGCCAATTCGAGACCTCGGTCGTCCTGGCGGCGAGGCCCAGCGAGGTTCGGGAAGAGGTCCGCCGGGACCTGAGTCCGAACCCCCGCTCGCTGTCGGCCGCAATCGCCGCAGGCGCCAAAACCTTCGAGGAAGCCGGCGGATCACAGGCCTACTTCGGCTTCCCGGCCGATGCGACGGCCCAGGAGGGCCGGCAGACGATCGCCATGCTCGGCGCGATTCTCGCCGAGGCCGTCCTGGCCGAGCTCGGCCGATGAGGCTCGAAGGCCTCGCGGCCGTCGTCACGGGAGGGGGCCGGGGGATCGGGGCAGCGGTCGCGCGGGCGCTCGCGGCGGAGGGGGCGGCCGTCGTGGTCGCCGCCCGCACGGCGCCGACGATCGAGGCCACGGCCGAGGCCATCCGCGCCACGGGGCGCCGCGCCTGGGCCGTCTCGTGCGACGTGGCCGACCCCGCGAGCGTCCGCACGCTCGCTGAGGCCGCCGCGCGATACCTGGGCCCCGTGGACATCTTGGTGAACAACGCCGGTGTCGCCCATAGCGCTCCGCTCCACCGGCTCACGCTCGACGACTGGCGGCGGGTGCTTGCCGTGAACGCCACCGGGACCTTTCTCTGCACCCAGGCGTTCCTGCCGGGGATGCTCGAGCGACAACGAGGTCGGATCGTGAACGTCGCGTCGGTCGCGGGGCTGCACGGGGCGCGCTACATCGCGGCCTATAGCGCCGCGAAGCACGCCGTGATCGGGTTCACGCGGTCGGTCGCCGCGGAGGTGGCGGGCAGCGGAGTGACCTGCAACGCGATCTGCCCTGGCTATGTCGATACGGAGATGACGCGGGAATCAGTAGAGCGGGTGATGGCGAAGACCGGCAAGTCGCGCGAAGAGGCGCTCGCGGTCATGCTGGCCGGCACTGCCCAGCGGCGCCTCATTCCACCCGAGGACGTGGCGCGCGAGGTCCTCGCCCTTTGCGACGCCGGGTCCGGCCACATCAACGGAGCAGCGATCGTGATCGACGGGAGCGCAACGGCATGAGCGTCGAGATCGTCAATCCCGACGGCCTCGGCCCGCCCCGCGGGTTCAACCACGGGATTCTTGCGCCTGAGGGAGGCCGGGTGCTGTTCGTGGCGGGCCAGGCCGCGCTCGACGCGGCGGGCCGGATCGCGGCGAGGGGACTGGTCGAACAGTGGGACCGCGCGCTCGAGCGGGTGGTCGCCGTGGTGCGCGCGGCGGGCGGGAGCCCCGAGCAGATCACCCGCATGACGGTCTATGTCACCGACCTCGAGGCGTATCGGGCGAGCCTCAAGCGGCTGGGGGAAGTGCACCGCAAGCACATGGGCCGCCACTACCCGGCGACCACGCTCCTGGAGGTGCGCGCTTTGGTCGATGTCGGCGCCTTGGTCGAAATTGAGGCGACGGCCGTGTTACCATAGAGGATGAGCTCCATGGCCATAGCCCCGAAGTCGTTCCTGTACCGGCAGGACCCGGACAGCGGCGTTGCGACGATCACGCTCAATCGGCCGGAGCGCCTCAACGCCCTCACGTTTGAGGTGTACGCCGAGCTCCGGGACACCTTCCGGGCGCTGGACGCGGAGCCCGCGGTGCGGGCAGTCGTCATCACGGGCGCAGGTCGGGCGTTCTGCTCCGGCGGCGACGTGGAGGATATCATTGGCGCGCTGTTCGCGCGCGACCTCGCGGGACTGAAAGAGTTCACGCAGATGACATGCGATCTGATCCTGAATATCCGGCGGTGCCGCCGTCCGGTCGTGGCGGCGCTCAATGGGACGGTGGCGGGCGCGGGCGCAGTGATCGCCGCGGCCTGCGACGTGCGGATCGCCGCGGGCACGGCGAAGATCGCGTTCCTGTTCACGCGCGTGGGGCTTTCGGGGGCCGACATGGGCGCCGCATGGCTCCTCCCACGGCTGGTGGGTCTCGGTCGCGCGACCGAGCTGCTCCTCACCGGCGACTTTATCGACGCGCAGACGGCCGAGCGGATCGGGCTGTACAACCGCGTCGTCCCACAGGATCGAGCGCTCGCCGAGGCGACGACGCTCGCGGAGAAGCTCGCCCGCGGGCCGTCCCCCGCCCTGGGAGTCACGAAGCAGGCGCTGGACGCCGAAGCGGTGCTCGACCTCGAGGCGGCGCTCGCCTACGAAGCGGAAGTGCAGGCCCGGCTGATGCAGCACCCCAACTTTCGAGAGTCGTATGAAGCGTTTCGGGCGAAGCGCGAGCCGAGGTTCGTCTAACGCATGCCTGCCACGGTCGCCGTCCGCGCGTTTCTCGAGCCCCGCCACAACGAGCTTGCGGCGCGCATCGGCGACTTCGTCGCCCACGAGATTGCCCCGTTGCCCGAGCCCCGCGACGACGGCGCCGCCCGGGCACAGGCGCGGGACGTCCTCGGACGGCTCGGCCGGGCCGGGTGGTTCGCGCCGATTGCGGACCAGGATCTCCGCGCTTGCTGCCTGATCCGCGAGGCACTGGCCGCGGCGTCACCGCTCGCCGACGCGGTGTTCGCGCTCCAGGCGCTCGGGACGTTGCCGATCGTCATCGCCGGCAGCGAGGAGCTCAAGCATCGGTGGCTCCCGCCGATGCTTGCCGGGCGCGCCATGGCCTCCTTCGCGATGACGGAGCCCGAGGCCGGCTCGGATGTAGCCGCACTGGCGACAACCGCACGCCCGGACAGAGGCGGGTACGTGCTCAGCGGCACGAAGACGCTGATTTCGAACGCTGGAATCGCCGATTTCTACACGGTGTTCGCCTCCACCGACCCCGCCAAGGGCAGCAAGGGGATCTCCTGCTTCGTCGTTTCGGCCGACGCGCCGGGGCTGCGGTTCGTCAAGCCGCTGGTGCTCTCGGCCCGGCATCCGCTGGGCGAGATCGCGTTCGAGAACTGCAAAGTCTCCGCCGCGGCGCGGCTCGGCGCGGAGGGCGAGGGTCTCAAACTCGGGCTCGCGACGCTCGACCGCCTGCGCGCCACGGTAGGCGCCGGCGCCTGCGGCATGGCCGAGCGGGCGCTCGACGAGGCGTTGGCCCACGCCACGCATCGCCGTCAGTTCGGGCACCCGCTCGCCGAGTTCCAGCTGATCCAGGACAAGCTGGCCCGCATGGCGACGGATCTCACGGCGGCACGGCTGCTCGTGTATCGCGCCGCCTGGGAGAAGGACTGCGGCGCCGAGCGGGTGACGCTCGAGGCCGCCATGGCCAAAGCCTTCGCCACCGAGGCGGCACAGCGTATCGTCGACGATGCCGTGCAGATCCTCGGCGGCCGTGGGGTGCTTGCGGACCATCCAGTGGATCGACTCTACCGCGCGGTCCGCGCTCTGCGCATCTACGAGGGAACGACGGAGGTCCAGCACCTCGTCATCGCGGGACACCTACTGAAGGAGGTGGGAGCGGGAGGGGGAGGGGGGAGCGCCACGTGAAGGTCGTCAGCATCGGTGGTGGAGCGGCGGGGCTGTACTTTGCCATCCTGATGAAGAAGGCAAGTCCCAGCCACGACATCACGGTCCTCGAGCGCAACCGCTTCGACGACACCTTCGGCTTCGGGGTCGTCTTCTCCGATGCCACGCAGGAAAACCTAGCCGAGGCCGACCGACCGACGTTCGAGGCGATGGCGCGGAGCTACCATCACTGGGATGACATCGACATCCATTACAACGGCACGGTCATCCGCTCTACCGGCCACGGGTTCAGCGGCCTCGCGCGCCAGAAGCTGCTCGAGATCCTGGGACGCCGCGCGGAAGAGCTAGGCGTTGGCCTGCAGATCGGCGCGGAGATAGGGGACATCGTCCCGTACCTGCACGCCGATCTCGTGGTGGGCGCCGACGGCTTCAACAGCGTCGTCCGGGACCAGTTCGCTCACCACTTCCACACGACCGTCGAGTGGCGGCCGAACCGGTTCGTGTGGCTCGGCACCACGCGGCCATTCCCCGCGTTCACCTTTTATTTCAAGCAGGACCGGCACGGTTTGTGGCGCGTCCACGCCTACCAATACGACCGGGGGCACTCGACCTTCATCGTCGAGGCGACCGAGGCCACATGGCGGGCCGCCTGCCTCGACCGCGCGACGGAAGACGAGACGCTCGCCTTCTGCGAAGACCTCTTCGCCGACGAGCTCGAGGGCCACCGCCTGCTCAGGAACCGCTCCATCTGGCGGAGCTTCGGCACGGTGAAAAACGAGCGCTGGTATCACGGCAACGTCGTCCTGGTAGGCGACGCGGCGCACACCGCGCACTTCTCCGTTGGCTCGGGGACGAAGCTGGCGATGGAGGACGCGATCAGTCTCGCGCAGGCGCTCCAGCGCCATCGCGATATCTCGAGTGCGCTCGCCGTCTACGAAGCGGATCGCCGGCCCGCGGTCGAGAGCCTGCAGCGCGCCGCCCAAGTGAGCCTCCAGTGGTTCGAGGACACCGAGCGCTACATGACCCTGGAGCCGATTCAGTTCGCTTTCAACCTCCTGACCCGCAGCCTCCGGATCACGCACGACAACCTGAAGGTCCGCGATCCGGAATTCGTGGCGCGGATCGACCGCTGGTTCGCCGAGCAGGCGGCGGCGCAATGCCGCGTAACGGTGCCGACCGAGCCCGCGCCCCCACCCATGTTCACGCCGTTCCGCTTGCGCGACCTCCTGCTCCAGAACCGCGTCGTCGTCTCGCCGATGTGTCAGTATTGCGCCGTGGACGGCACCCCGAACGACTGGCACCTCGTCCACCTCGGCACCCGCGCCATCGGCGGCGCCGGGCTCGTGTTCACCGAGATGACCGACGTCAGCCCGGAGGGACGCATCTCCCCCGGTTGCACCGGCATGTACACGCCGGCGCACGTCCCCGCCTGGAAGCGGATCGTCGACTTCGTCCACACGCACAGCTACGCCAAGATCGGCCTCCAGCTCGGACACGCGGGGCGCAAGGGCGCGACGCGACTCGCCTGGGAAGGCATGGACGAGCCCCTCGATGAAGACGCCTGGCCGATCATCGCCGCGTCACCGATCCCGTACTTCCCTCATAGCCAGGTTCCGAAAGAGATGGACCGGGCCGACATGGACCGGGTCCGGGACGACTTCGTCCTGGCGGCGCAGATGGCGGAGGAGGCGGGGTTCGACATCCTGGAGATCCATTTTGCGCACGGCTATCTGCTCGCAAGCTTCATCTCGCCGCTCACGAACCGGCGCCCGGACCAGTACGGCGGCCCGCTCGAGAACCGGATGCGCTTCCCGCTCGAGGTATTCGACGCCGTCCGGCGGGTGTGGCCCGCTGCCAAGCCGATCTCGGTCCGCATCTCAGCCGTGGATTGGGCGCCCGGCGGCCTCGAGTCGGCGGACGCCGTGGAAGTCGCGAAGTTGCTCCAGGCACGCAGCTGCGACATCATCGACGTGTCGGCGGGACAGACGGTGCCGGATGCGAAGCCCGTCTACGGCCGCCAGTTCCAGACGCCCTTCGCCGACCGCATCCGCCAGGAGGCGCGCATCCCCACGATGGCGGTGGGCAACATCTCCAGCTACATGGATGTGAACAGCATCCTCGCGGCGGGTCGCTCCGACCTATGCGTGCTGGCGCGCGCGCACTTGTGGGACCCGTACTGGACCCGCCACGCTGCGCACGAGCTCGGCTATCCACTCGCCTGGCCGAACCCGTACGAGACGTTGGATCAATACAAGCCGCGCTTCTCCTAGGACTGCCGTGACCGTCACCTACTCCAGCTACCTCCAGCTCGACCAACTGCTCTCGCTACAGCAGCCCCGCGAGGGAAAGCTCGAGCATGACGAGACCCTGTTCATCGTCATCCACCAGGTGTACGAGCTGTGGTTCAAGGAGATGCTGCACGAGCTGGACTATCTGATGACTCTGCTCCGCGCGAGCGACACGGCGCGCGCGCAGCACACCCTGAAGCGAGTCCTCACGATCCTGAAGGTGATGGTCGCGCAGATCGATATCCTCGAGACGATGACGCCGCTCGAGTTCCTGTCGTTTCGGGACCGGCTCGAAGCCGGGAGCGGCTTCCAGTCGTTTCAGTTCCGGGAGCTCGAGTGCGTGCTGGGGGTGAAGAATCCGGCTGCCGTGGAGCGCTACCCTGTGGGCAGCGAGCACCGGCGCCGGGTGGAGGCTCGCTACCGCCAGCCCACCCTGTGGGACGCTTTTCTCCGCTTCCTCTCGGCCAACGGCAATCCCGTCCCCCGCGCCCTCCTGGAACGCGACGTCACGCAGCCGATCCAGCCCTCGAGCGAGGTCCAACGGATCCTGATCGACGTATACCGCAACAACCCAGTCGTCGCGCTCATCTGCGAGCGCCTGATCGACTTCGACGAGGGCTTCATGGAGTGGCGCTACCGGCACGTGAAGATGGTGCAGCGCACGATCGGCACGAAACCGGGGACCGGGGGCTCGACCGGCGCCGAGTACTTGATGACGACCTTGAACCGGCCCGCGTTCCCCGACCTGTGGGTGATCCGCACCGAGCTGTGACCGGGTGATCGAGCCCGAGGCGCTGTACGCGAGCCCGAACGCCCTCGCACCGCACTACAGCCGCTTTCGGGTGGCGGACCGGCTGCTCTTGACGGGCCATTCTCATCAGGCCTGGCCCGACGTGGGCTTCGAGGCCCAGCAACGTGCCTGGCTCGACGCGGCGGAGTACGTGGACGACAAGTGGGAACGCGCGTTCGCCGTGGCCGAGCGGGTGCGACGCGGGTTCGCGCGGCTGCTCGATGATGCGGACGGGACGATCGCTCTCGGTGCCAACACGCACGAGTTGGTTGTCCGCTGGCTCTCGGCCTTACCCCTCCGACAACGACCACGTCTCGTGACCACGACGGGCGAGTTTCATACCATCCGGCGCCAGCTCGACCGTCTGCCGGAGGAAGGGATCGAAGTCACGAAGGTCCCGGCGCTGCCGGCGGCCACGCTCGCCGAACGCCTTGCCGACGCCGTCAACGACCGCACGGCAGCCGTGCTGCTCTCCGCCGTGCTGTACGAGAATGCCCACGTGGTCCCCAACCTCGGCCACGTGCTCGAGGCGTGCCGGCGGGCGGGCACGGAGCTATTGGTGGACGCCTATCACGCGCTCAACGTCGTGCCGTTCTCGCTGCGGCATGAAGGGCTCGAGGGTGCCTACGTGGTCGGCGGC